>NC_014829.1:0-668810 GCF_000177235.2 Evansella cellulosilytica DSM 2522
TTTTTTATATTTATACATCTATATTCAGTGCGTTAAACAAAACTTATACACGTTGCATATTTAGTAAAGTTTTGTAAATTAAACGTGCTTTAACGCAGTTAAAGAAAAAATATAATTTCGTAAAGGAGGGTTAATAGCTTGGAAAACTTAAACGACCTTTGGGATCAAGCACTAAAGAAAATAGAAGAAAAAGTTAGTAAACCAAGTTTTGATACATGGTTTAAATTTACAAAGGCTGATTCCATTGATCAGAGTACGAATACGATAACAGTCATTGCTCCAAACGAATTTGCTCGTGATTGGTTAGAAAATCGTTATTTTGCAATTATTACAGAAACGTTAAATGAATTGACTGGTGCTGAATTAGAAGCTCGCTTCATTCTTCCTAAAGAAGATAAAAATGATGATATTGAATTACTAGAAAAAGTAAAATCCCCTAGTAAAGCACCTGTTACTACAAATGATGAAAAACCTAAGCATATGCTTAACCCTAAATATACGTTTGATACATTTGTAATCGGTAGTGGCAACCGTTTTGCACATGCAGCTTCTTTAGCGGTTGCAGAAGCACCTGCTAAAGCTTATAACCCGTTATTTATTTACGGAGGCGTTGGACTAGGCAAAACCCATTTGATGCACGCTATTGGTCATTACGTTATCGATCATAAGCCAAATGCAAAAGTTGTTTATTTATCTTCTGAAAAATTTACTAATGAATTCATCAATTCTATTCGTGACAACAAAGCAGTCAATTTTAGAAATAAATATCGTAATGTTGATGTACTTTTAATTGATGATATTCAATTTCTTGCTGGAAAAGAACAGACACAAGAAGAATTTTTCCATACTTTTAATGCACTTCATGAAGAAAGAAAGCAAATTGTGATATCTAGTGATCGTCCACCTAAAGAAATTCCAACTTTAGAGGACCGTTTGCGTTCTCGATTTGAATGGGGCTTAATTACTGACATTACTCCTCCAGATCTTGAAACGAGAATTGCTATTTTAAGAAAGAAAGCAAAGGCTGAAAATCTCGACATACCAAATGAAGTCATGCTTTATATTGCGAATCAAATCGATACTAATATTCGTGAGTTAGAGGGAGCTTTAATAAGGGTGGTCGCCTACTCTTCCTTAATTAATCAAGATATGAATGCTGATTTAGCTGCTGTTGCATTAAAGGATATTATCCCGAATGCGAAGCCTAAAACAATTACAATCAAGGACATTCAAAAAACAGTCGCGGAGACATTCCAGATTCGAGTGGAAGAATTAAAAGCGAAGAAAAGAACAAAAAACGTTGCATACCCTAGACAAATTGCTATGTACTTGTCCCGTGAACTTACTGATAATTCGTTACCAAAAATAGGTACTGAATTTGGTGGAAGAGATCATACAACAGTCATTCATGCTCATGAAAAAATAACAAAATTATTTTCTACTGATTCTGATTTACAGAAACAAATACAAGAAATTAAAGATCAGCTGAAATAATGGAATGTGATTACTGTGAATAACTGGTACGCACTTATCAACACATTATCCACATGTGAATAACTATGATACCATTGAGGTGGCGATATATTATCCACATGTTAACAAGCTATATTACTATTACTTCTATATTTTATAAATAAAAATAATATATTATGACTATCTTTTTTACTTTTAGAAATTAAATAAAACGTAAGAAAAAACTTCACGAATCTGTTATTAATATTTTTTTCTTTAAAGCGTTGAAATTTTACCGTATCTGATAAAGTACTAGCTAGTACACACGGTGGAAAAATCCCAATGCCAAGTTTTATACATTCTTAATCTAAAAAAAAATAGCTGTTCATAAATATATGAAAGTGAGGAAATTTTAAATGAAATTTTCGATTAACCGTGATCAATTTGTTCAAAGTGTACAACATGTATCAAAAGCCATTTCACCAAGAACAACCATTCCTGTTTTAACTGGGATAAAAATCGAAGCTTCTTTTGATGGGGTTACATTAACAGGAAGTGATTCCGATATTTCAATAGAGTCATTTATTCCTTTGGAAGATGAAGAAATACAAAATGTAGAATTAGAGCAACCAGGGAGTATCGTATTACCAGCACGATTTTTTGCAGAAATAGTAAAAAAATTACCTGAGGATACGATTGAGCTATCTGTTTCTGAGCAATTTGTGACAACATTAAAGTCTGGTTCTTCTGTTTTCAATCTTAACGGTTTAGATCCAAATGAATACCCTCGTCTCCCTGAAATTGAGGAAGACAATGTTTTTAAATTAAAAACTGATTTACTAAAAAATATTATTAGACAAACAGTATTTGCAGTTTCCACTGTAGAAACAAGACCTATTTTAACAGGGGTACATTGGGCTATTGAAGAAGGAACATTAGCATGTACAGCTACTGATAGTCATCGTTTAGCGATGAGAAATGCGAAAGCAGAAACGAATACAAATGATCTATCATTTTCTAACGTTGTTATTCCAGGAAAAAGCTTAAATGAGTTAAGTAAAATTCTTGACGATAACGAAGAATGGGTGGATATCATTGTTACAGAAAATCAAATTTTATTTAAAGCAAAGAACTTACTCTTTTTCTCAAGATTATTAGATGGTAATTATCCTGCCACGAACAATATGATTCCAACTAATTCTAAAACGAACGTGAAGCTTGAGACGAAAAAGTTTATGCAAGCGATAGAAAGAGCCCTTCTATTATCAAGAGATGGGAAAAATAATGTCGTTAATTTAAAAACATTAAGTAATACACATCTAGAAATCACTTCTGTCACTCCTGAAGTAGGTAAAGTTACAGAAGATGTCGCTACTCTCGACTTTAATGGAGAAGAACTCCGTATTTCTTTTAATGGGAAAAATATTATTGACGCATTAAGAGTGATTGATTCTACAGAAGTGACTATTGATTTTACAGGAGCTATGAGTCCATTTGTAATTAAGCCTACAGAACACGAAAATATGCTCCATCTATTCTCACCAGTTAGAACTTATTGATCACTTTTTGTGACCCATTGTTAATACTACTACCGAGGGATTTTTCCTCGGTAGTATTTGCCTTAATAAATAGAATCCTAAACCTTTTTTTGTATATGTTGTCATCTTTTTAAGCGCGATTGGCTTATTTTAAGAACTTTTAGTACAATAAAGGGTGAGGTATTTTTGTCGTGTCAAAATTGCTTTTAATTAAACGGAAGCGAGCGTGGAAAATTTGGAACAAAAAGTAACGATCCATGATGATTACATTACTTTAGGTCAACTTTTAAAAGAAGTAGGTCTAATTAGCACTGGTGGTCAAGCGAAATGGTTTTTACAAGATACACTAGTAGTCGTAAACGAGGAGAATGAAAATCGTCGAGGAAAAAAGTTGTATGCTGGGGACGTTATTGTTATCGATGACTTTGGATCTATTTTAATCGAGAAGGAATCGTAAACGTTGTATATAAAGCAAATAACGATTAGAGATTATCGAAACTATGACCACTTAACGCTCCCATTTAATAATAAAATTAATGTGATCATTGGAGAAAATGCACAAGGAAAAACAAATTTAATGGAATCCATATACGTTCTTGCAATGGCTAAATCACATCGTACGACAAAGGATAAAGAGCTCATTAGATGGGATCAACCTTTTGCTAAAGTCGAAGGTCAGATAAATAATAAAAATGGTCCTTTACAGATGGAAGTGATATTTTCAACTAAAGGTAAAAAAGTAAAGATCAACCATTTGGAGAAAAAAAGACTAAGTGAATATATTGGTTCGTGTAACATTGTTATGTTTGCGCCTGAAGATCTATCACTAGTAAAAGGTAGTCCACAAATTCGACGACGCTTTTTAGATATGGAAATGGGACAAATACACCCTGTTTATTTATATTATTTATCGCAATATCATAAACAGCTCAAACAAAGAAACCAATGGCTTAAAGATGTATTACAAAAAAAACAAAAGCCTGACGCAACGATGTTGGACGTCATGACAGACCAGCTGATTATTTCTGCTGGTCATGTAATTGAAAAAAGGTATGATTTTATAAAAAAATTACAAAAATGGGCAGCACCTATACATCATGATATAAGTCGTGGTCTAGAAAGCCTAGAGATTAACTATGTTCCCTCAATTAACGTATCAGAAGACATGGACTTGTCGACACTGTTAACAGTACTAAAAGAGGAGTTCGATAGGTTAAAGGATAATGAATTACGACGTGGTATCACTTTAATTGGACCTCACCGTGATGATTTGCAGTTTTTAGTAAACGGAAGAGATATTCAAACATTTGGTTCACAAGGTCAGCAGCGAACAACAGCACTTTCTGTTAAATTAGCAGAGCTTGAACTAATCCATGAAAAAGTAGGAGAATATCCGATCTTACTATTGGATGATGTACTTTCAGAGCTAGATGATCACCGGCAGTCCCATTTACTTAATACAATTCAAGGTAAAGTACAAACATTTGTAACCACGACTAGTGTAGATGGAATTGAACATGCTACACTCCGTAATGCTGACATGTTCTATGTACAAGAAGGAAAGATTGAAGTAAAAAAATGAGGTGACTGTAATGTTCATACACTTAGGTGCAGATATGGTAATAAGAGCAAATAAAATTATTGCTATATTAGATCATCAATCTAAAGATTTATCCCAAGATAATTTAGATTTTATTGATTATCAGATAAAAAATAAAAAGACGGTAGCTATTACAGATGATGACAATCCTAAATCTATCGTTGTTACGGATAAAGAAGTTTATTTATCCCCTATATCCTCTCAAACACTGAAAAGACGTGCAGAGACGGTTACAATTCTTGATGAAGAAGAAATGATGTAGTTATTATTCTTTTGTTTTAAAACTTTTAATCAACATTACTTTAAAATAGATATTAAATCGTTGCAGTTAAATGGCTACTGTACGGAAAAGTGTAGGTGAAGAAATTGACAATGGAACAACAATCCTATGATGAAAGTCAAATTCAAGTATTAGAAGGTTTAGAAGCAGTTCGTAAGCGACCGGGTATGTATATTGGTTCTACGAGTGGTCGTGGGCTTCATCACCTCGTTTGGGAAATCGTCGACAATAGTATTGACGAGGCAATGGCAGGCTATTGTGATACGATTACGGTCACAATTGAGGAAGATAATAGTATAACCGTTGAAGATAATGGACGTGGAATTCCAGTAGGTATTCATGAAAAAATGGGACGTCCAGCTGTTGAGGTTATTATGACTGTCCTTCACGCAGGTGGTAAGTTTGGAGGCGGTGGATATAAAGTTTCAGGTGGTCTCCACGGTGTTGGTGCATCAGTTGTTAATGCCCTCTCTACCAAATTGGAAGTAGAGGTACATCTTGATGGAAAAGTACATTATCAAATGTTTGAACGAGGTGTTCCATCAGCTGATCTGAAAGTGATTGGAGAAACAGATAAAACTGGTACGATTATTAAGTTTAAGCCAGATAATGAAATTTTTACTGAAACGACAGAGTACGACTATGATACACTTGCAAATAGACTGCGAGAATTAGCCTTTTTAAATAGAGGCTTACGTATTTTAATTTCAGATAAAAGAAATGATGGAAAAAAAGCAGAGTATTTCTATGAAGGTGGTATCTCCTCATTTGTAGAACACTTAAATCGTACGAAAGAGCCTATTCATGAGCCACCTGTTTTTATTGAAAGTGAAAAAGATGGCATTTCAGTTGAAATAGCAATGCAGTACAACGATAGTTTTGCCAGCAATTTATATTCCTTTGCAAATAATATTAATACCCACGAAGGTGGTACACATGAATCAGGTTTTAAAACGGCCTTAACACGTGTCATAAATGATTATGCTAGGAAAAATAGTTTATTTAAGGAAACAGATCCTAATTTAATTGGTGATGACGTTCGTGAAGGACTAACTGCGATTATTTCTGTTAAAATACCTGATCCACAATTTGAAGGACAAACGAAGACTAAGTTAGGAAACAGTGAAGCTAGAACAATAACAGATTCCTTATTTTCAGAGCATATGGCAAAGTATATGGCTGAAAACCCTAACGTAGCAAGAAAAATTGTTGAAAAAGGAATTATGGCTTCAAGAGCACGTGACGCTGCGAAAAAAGCACGAGAGTTAACACGAAGAAAATCAGCTTTAGAAGTGAGCTCTCTTCCTGGAAAACTCGCAGATTGCTCTTCAAAAGATGCGACAATTAGCGAATTGTATATCGTAGAGGGTGACTCTGCAGGGGGATCTGCAAAGCAAGGACGGGACAGACATTTCCAAGCAATACTACCACTTCGAGGTAAAATTCTTAACGTAGAAAAATCAAGACTAGATAAAATTTTATCGAATAACGAAGTAAGGGCGATCATTACAGCATTAGGAACTGGAATTGGTGGCGACTTTGATATTTCAAAAGCACGTTACCATAAAATTATTATTATGACAGATGCTGATGTTGATGGCGCGCATATTCGTACATTACTGTTAACATTCTTTTACCGTTATATGAGGCCTTTGCTAGAAGAAGGTTATGTTTACATTGCACAGCCTCCTTTATTTAAAATTCAACAAGGAAAGACAGTACAATATGCATATAACGAAAAAGAGATGGAACGTATTATAAAAGAACTCGCAGAAACACCGAAACCTGGTTTACAAAGATATAAAGGTCTTGGAGAGATGAACCCAACTCAACTGTGGGAAACAACGATGGATCCAAGTACACGTACAACGCTACAAGTTACTTTAGAGGATGCAATGGTTGCTGATGAAACATTTGAAACACTAATGGGTGACAAAGTAGAACCGAGAAGAGAGTTTATTCAAGCAAATGCCCAATATGTGAAAAACTTAGATATATAATCACTCGATGCGTTTATCATAAACATCCTCATATCGTTACATTTCGATTGAGATAAACATCAAGGCCATGCAGCAATAGGGCTGCATGGTTGATGTACGTTTATGTAGGGTATAATGAATAATAGAATGGAAAAGAAAGTTCGTTTTGTAAATAGGTGAACGGAGGTACTAGAATGTCGGAACAAGATCAATCAAGAGTCAAAGAAATTAATATCAGTCAGGAAATGAAAACATCCTTCATGGACTATGCGATGAGTGTTATCGTAAGCCGTGCATTACCTGATGTTCGAGATGGATTAAAGCCAGTTCACCGTCGAATACTATATGCGATGAATGAGTTAGGAATGACTTCAGATAAAGCTTATAAGAAGTCCGCACGTATTGTAGGGGAAGTAATTGGTAAATACCATCCACATGGTGACTCTGCAGTTTATGAAACTATGGTAAGAATGGCACAAGATTTTAGTTATCGATATATGCTTGTTGATGGGCATGGAAACTTTGGTTCTGTCGATGGTGATGCAGCCGCAGCGATGCGTTATACAGAAGCAAGGATGTCCAAAATATCTATGGAGCTTGTTCGAGATATTAATAAAGATACGATAGATTATCAAGAAAACTATGATGGTTCTGAGACAGAGCCAATTGTTCTCCCAGCACGCTTTCCTAATTTACTAGTGAATGGAACGTCTGGAATTGCGGTTGGAATGGCTACTAATATTCCGCCTCATAACTTAGGCGAAGTCATTGATGGAGTACTTGCGTTAAGTGAAAACCCTACGATCACTAGCACAGAGCTTATGGAATATATTCCAGGGCCAGACTTTCCGACGGGAGCGGAAATTGTAGGTGTCTCGGGTATTCGTCGTGCCTATGAAACAGGAAAAGGTTCTATTACTATTCGAGCAAAAGCTGAGATTGAAGACAATAATGGTAAACCGAGAATCATTGTTACAGAGATTCCTTACCAAGTTAATAAAGCTCGTTTAATTGAAAAAATTGCTGAACTAGTAAGAGATAAAAAGCTAGATGGAATTACAGATTTACGCGACGAGTCCGACAGAACAGGAATGCGAATTGTTATAGAGCTTCGTAGAGATGTGAATGCAAATGTTTTGTTAAATAATTTGTATAAGCAAACAGCACTACAATCGAGCTTTGGTATTAACATGCTTGCCCTCGTTGATGGAAGACCTAAAGTATTATCTATAAAAGAAGTACTCTACCACTACCTCGAGCACCAACGAGTAGTCATTCGTCGACGTACTGAATTCGAATTAAAGAAGGCAGAAGCAAGAGCACATATTTTAGAAGGATTGCGTATTGCGCTTGACCATATTGATGAAATTATTGCATTAATTAGAGGCTCTCAAACAACAGAAATTGCTAGACAAGGGTTAATGGAAAACTTCTCTTTAAGTCATGACCAAGCCCAAGCAATTTTAGACATGCGACTTCAACGCTTAACGGGCTTAGAGCGCGATAAAATTGAAGCAGAATATCAAGAGCTTGTGGAAAAAATTAAAGAACTAAAGGCTATTTTAGCTGATGACGAAAAAGTACTTGCAATCATTCGTGAAGAATTAACAGATATTCGTGACCGCTATAACGATGAAAGAAGAACGATCATTACGTTTGGTGAAGATAGTATGGAAGACGAAGATCTCATTCCACGCCAAAATGTCGTTATTACCCTTTCACATAACGGTTACATTAAACGAATTCCACTTTCTACTTATCGAAGCCAAAAACGTGGTGGACGTGGTGTCCAAGGAATGGGAACACATGATGATGATTTTGTACAACATCTATTCATAACAAATTCCCATGACCACTTACTTTTCTTTACAAACAAAGGGAAAGTATATCGATTAAAAGGCTATGAAATACCGTCATTTAATAGAACAGCTAAAGGAATTCCTATCATCAATTTATTACAAATCGAAAAAGATGAGTATGTAAGTACGGTTATTCCAGTTGATGAGTTTGATGAAGAAAGATATTTATTCTTTATGACGAAAGACGGTATCGCAAAGCGTACTGCATTAAAAGTCTTTTCTAACATTCGTCGAGGTGGTTTGTTTGCGATCAACCTCCGTGAAGGCGATGCACTACACGGTGTTAGATTAACAGATGGTACTAAAGAAATTATCGCGGGAACAAGAAAAGGGATGTCTATTCGTTTCCACGAAAATGATGTCCGTTTAATGGGACGTACTGCAACCGGAGTAAAAGGTGTAACACTGCAGGAAAATGATCAAGTAGTTGGTATGGACACAATTGAAGAAGACCAGGCTGTATTAATTGTTACCGAAAAAGGGTTTGGAAAGCGTACACCAGTGAGTGAGTACCGCATTCAAACACGTGGAGGTAAAGGGATTAAAACATGCAATATTACCGATAAAAATGGTCCGTTAATTTCATTGAAAGTCGTTTCCGATGATCATGATTTAATGATTATTACAAACTCTGGTGTTATTATTAGAATGCACGTTGAGGAAATATCAACGACTGGACGTAATACACAAGGAGTTCGTCTCATCCGTGTTGGTGATGAAGAACACGTTTCAACCGTTGCACGTGTAAACATTGATGATGATGAGGAAATAATAGATGAGCAAGAAGAATCAATGGAAGACAGTGACTTAAATAATAGTGAAGAAAACGAAGTAGCAGAAGCGGATGTAAATAAAGAAGAAGAGTAATACTTCATTTTCTAGTGTTGTATTGAAATGGTGTCTCTCTTTCACTTATTTAGCTCTCTCCGTACATCAAACGGAGCATTGTCATTAAAAAATTTTAGCATAGCTTCATTTTAAAAAACTGTACGATCATTATTAGAATTGTTTCTAATAATCGACCGTGCAGTTTTTTTATAGTATAAATCGCTATTTTTGGAAAATAATACTACTGTATTTTAAATTTCAAATGTATTTGAGGTGTAGAAATTGAGTAAAGAGACGAATGAACATACATCTGCTCAACATGATGAACTAACGAATCGGCAAGGTCATCCCGTAACAAACAATCAAAACGTCAGAACAGTTGGTAATCGCGGTCCAACAACATTAGAAAACTACGACTTTCTAGAAAAAATTAGTCATTTCGATCGAGAAAGAATTCCTGAACGCGTCGTCCATGCGAGAGGTGCAGGTGCACATGGTTATTTTGAAGCATATGGTACTGTAGGAGATGAGCCAATATCTAAATATACTAGAGCAAAGCTATTTCAAGAAAAAGGGAAACAAACGCCTGTTTTTGTGCGTTTCTCTTCTGTCGTTCACGGTGGTCACTCTCCAGAAACATTAAGAGACCCTAGAGGATTTGCAGTAAAATTTTATACAGAAGATGGAAACTGGGATTTAGTAGGGAATAATTTAAAGATCTTTTTTATTCGTGATCCTCTAAAATTTCCTGATTTAGTACATGCATTTAAGCCTGACCCTGTAACAAATTTACAAGATGGAGAGAGAATTTTTGATTTTATATCGCAAACTCCGGAAGCCATGCATATGATTACTTTCCTTTTTTCACCATGGGGAATACCTGCAAACTATCGTCTCATGCAAGGATCAGGAGTGAATACATATAAATGGGTAAATGAGGAAGGCAAAGGACACTTAGTAAAATATCACTGGGAGCCAAAACAAGGTATAAAGAATTTAACACAAGATGAAGCGGAAAAAATACAAGGCAAGAACTTTAACCATGCAACACAAGATCTTTATGAAGCAATTGAAAATGGTGATTACCCTGAATGGGAATTATTTGTACAAATCATTAGTGATGATGAACATCCAGAATTGAATTATGATCCATTAGATCCAACAAAACTTTGGTACAAGGATGACATACCATGGCAGCCAGTAGGAAAAATGGTATTAAATAAAAATCCAGAAGACTATTTTGCCGAAGTTGAACAAGCTGCATTTGGAACAGGAGTATTAGTGGATGGATTAGATTTTTCCGACGATAAATTGTTACAAGGGAGAACGTTCTCGTATTCAGATACACAACGTTATCGTGTTGGGACAAATTACTTGAAATTGCCAATTAATGCACCAAAAAAAGATGTTGCGACAAACCAACGTGGTGGTCAAATGGAATATGTAGTGGATAAAGGGAAGACGCAAAATCCACATGTTAACTATGAGCCTTCTATTATCGGCGGACTAAAAGAGGCAAATCAAAAAGGAAAAGAACATACTCCATATGTAGAAGGTGAACTAAAAAGAGAAACAATTGATCGCCAAAATAACTTTGAACAAGCTGGAGAAACATACCGTCGTCTATCCGATTGGGAGCGAGATGACTTAATAAAAAATCTAGTGACCACTTTAACCCCATGTCGTAAAGAAATTAAACAAACAATGATAGACATGTTTATGAAATGCGATAAAGAATATGGACAAAGAGTAGCAGATGGCATAAGTAAAATGGAAGATGAAAATACATCACATAGAAATCCGATTGGAAACGCGGAAGCGGATGAAGCGGTTGAACAAGCAGAAAAGCTTGGACATCCTTCTGACCCTTATTAAGAAGAGTATGAGGAAGGTAGAAAAGGAGCAATTCCTTTTTGTGCCTTCCTCTTTTTTTATAGGATTTGTTAAAGATTATTTTCAAGAAAGATGCGAGCCGCCTTAGCTTGGGGCAGCTCACATCGGGAGAGGTCTCTGAAAAAATACAGAGCAACTTTTCCACTTAAAAGCCTACTTTAATTGGATTAATTATCGTTTACGCTCGGCAAAAGTAGTGATTTACAGGGGCTTTTATTAACTTATATGAAACCGTCTTATTAATTATTTTCAGGGAATATATTTTCTGATGAACGAATCTCTTAACGTTGTAATTTATAAAAACTCAAAAAATATAAAAAGATGAAATTATATTCGGTTGAACATTATGTTAAACTTTATATAAAGTATATTTGACTTAATTTGACATAATAGCTTAAGATTTTTATACATAAATAAGGATAATAGATAAAATAGCAAAAGCTTAAAGGTCTAAGGGGAGAATAGTAATGAAAGTTAAAATAGAATACTTAATACCAGGAACTATACTGGCTGAAGATATTTATAAAAAAACAAATACACCAATTATGAAGAAAAAAACAGTGTTAACTAATGAGCTTATTAATATTCTTAAAATATTTATGGTTCCTTCTGTTACTATTGAAAATAAGCTTGAGAATGGTAGTTTGTTTAAAGCAAATAGTGTCATTGTAGAAGATGCAAAGCGAAAAGATACTATTGAAGACCCTTTTATAGACCGATATTTATTTGCAGTTCAACAATTTAAAAAACTATTTAATCACTGGCAAGGTGGCACGAAAGTTGATGCATTTGCAGTAAGGAAAGTGTTTCTCCCTTTATATAATAAGACCCCTAAGAAGGAAGATTTAATACAATTACACCACTATAGTAACAAAAATGAATATATATATTTTCATTCCGTGGCAGTAAGTGTTCTATCGTCTTTAGTAGGTAGAAAAATGGGGCTATCGAACGGTGAAGTAATTCAATTAGGATTATCAGGCTTACTATCTGATTGTGGTATGGCAAAGTTACCGTTTAATGTGTTTGAAAAAAAAGGTGCTCTAACAATAGATGAATATGAGCAAGTTAAAACTCACCCTTTATTTGGATATCGCATGCTAGAGGATGTCGCAGGTTTTACAAAAGAAGCGTTATTAGGTGTCCTTCAACATCATGAAAGAGAGGATGGCAGTGGATATCAATATAAATTAAAAAGTAATAAAATCCACTTATTCGCAAAAATAATATCTATCTGTGATATTTACCATGCGATGACTTCAGAAAGACACTATAGAACGAAAAAATCACCTTATAAAGTAATAGAATCTTTAAGAAAAGAGCACTTTGGTAAAATAGATCACATTGTTCTCCATCATTTTACTCAAGTTATACTCGATTTATCGATAGGAACAAAAGTAAGATTGAGTTCAAATGATATAGGCGAAATAGTTTTTCTAGATGAAAAAGAACCAACTAGACCAACTATTAAATTAGAAAACGGAAACCTTTTTGAGTTAACATCTCACCATGATGTTTATGTAGAGGAACAACTATTGGAATAATAATAAATAAATTATTGACTTGTACAATCTATCTAGTTATAATAGAAAAAGTCGCTCATGAACACAATATTCTTTCGTAAAAAAGTTATTGACTTTATGAGTGCAAAATGATAAGCTATTATAGCTGTCGAAAAAACAGTACTAATAATTTGACCTTTGAAAACTAAACAAAAAGCCAAGCGAAGTGGGATAGACACATTAGTCGTATATACGATTGATGAAAGGATATCCCGTCAATAAGATTTAAAAATTAGCCAAAATTTGGCTTGATGTCAGAGACATCGAACTCAACAATTTTTTGGAGAGTTTGATCCTGGCTCAGGACGAACGCTGGCGGCGTGCCTAATACATGCAAGTCGAGCGGATCAATTAAGAGCTTGCTCTTATGAGATCAGCGGCGGACGGGTGAGTAACACGTGGGCAACCTGCCTTACAGACTGGGATAACTCCGGGAAACCGAAGCTAATACCGGATGATCAATGGAACCGCATGGTTCTATTGTAAAAGTTGGGAGCAATCCTAACACTGTGAGATGGGCCCGCGGCGCATTAGCTAGTTGGTGAGGTAATGGCTCACCAAGGCAACGATGCGTAGCCGACCTGAGAGGGTGATCGGCCACACTGGAACTGAGACACGGTCCAGACTCCTACGGGAGGCAGCAGTAGGGAATCATCCGCAATGGGCGAAAGCCTGACGGTGCAACGCCGCGTGAACGATGAAGGTCTTCGGATTGTAAAGTTCTGTTGTTAGGGAAGAACAAGTGCCATTCAAATAGGTTGGCACCTTGACGGTACCTAACCAGAAAGCCCCGGCTAACTACGTGCCAGCAGCCGCGGTAATACGTAGGGGGCAAGCGTTGTCCGGAATTATTGGGCGTAAAGCGCGCGCAGGCGGTCTCTTAAGTCTGATGTGAAAGCCCACGGCTCAACCGTGGAGGGTCATTGGAAACTGGGGGACTTGAGTGTAGGAGAGGAAAGTGGAATTCCACGTGTAGCGGTGAAATGCGTAGATATGTGGAGGAACACCAGTGGCGAAGGCGACTTTCTGGCCTACAACTGACGCTGAGGCGCGAAAGCGTGGGGAGCAAACAGGATTAGATACCCTGGTAGTCCACGCCGTAAACGATGAGTGCTAGGTGTTAGGGGTTTCGATACCCTTAGTGCCGCAGTTAACACATTAAGCACTCCGCCTGGGGAGTACGGCCGCAAGGCTGAAACTCAAAGGAATTGACGGGGGCCCGCACAAGCAGTGGAGCATGTGGTTTAATTCGAAGCAACGCGAAGAACCTTACCAGGTCTTGACATCCTCTGACACTCCTAGAGATAGGACGTTCCCCTTCGGGGGACAGAGTGACAGGTGGTGCATGGTTGTCGTCAGCTCGTGTCGTGAGATGTTGGGTTAAGTCCCGCAACGAGCGCAACCCTTGATCTTAGTTGCCAGCATTCAGTTGGGCACTCTAAGGTGACTGCCGGTGACAAACCGGAGGAAGGTGGGGATGACGTCAAATCATCATGCCCCTTATGACCTGGGCTACACACGTGCTACAATGGGTGGTACAAAGGGCAGCAAAGCCGCGAGGCCGAGCGAATCCCATAAAGCCACTCTCAGTTCGGATTGCAGGCTGCAACTCGCCTGCATGAAGCCGGAATTGCTAGTAATCGCGGATCAGCATGCCGCGGTGAATACGTTCCCGGGCCTTGTACACACCGCCCGTCACACCACGAGAGTTTGTAACACCCGAAGTCGGTGAGGTAACCTTTTGGAGCCAGCCGCCGAAGGTGGGACAGATGATTGGGGTGAAGTCGTAACAAGGTATCCCTACCGGAAGGTGGGGATGGATCACCTCCTTTCTAAGGAGCAGTTATTTTCTACAACAACTGTAGAAACATAAAGCTCATTACTTTTGAACTTCGCTTTGGACTTTTTGTTTAGTTTTGAGAGGTCATACTCTCAAAATGAAGTCGTTGTGCTCGCTGAACGCTAACGCGTATCAGCTCAAAAGACAGCACAACTACTTGATTATCGCACACTTGCGTGGTGCGATTTGTCCTTTGAAAACTAGATAACAAAAACTGATTTAAATGATCACCAGTAGATATCAATAGAAGTCTATTCTTCTAACGAAATCAACTGTGTGTCTTAGTTAAGGCGAATGTAAGACGCCACACTTTTTAGTGGTTAAGCTAGAAAGGGCGCACGGTGAATGCCTTGGCACTAGGAGCCGACGAAGGACGGGACGAACACCGATATGCTTCGGGGAGCTGTAAGTAAGCTTTGATCCGGAGATTTCCGAATGGGGGAACCCACCATCCGTAATGGGATGGTATCCATACCTGAATACATAGGGTATGAGAAGGCAGACCTGGGGAACTGAAACATCTTAGTACCCAGAGGAAGAGAAAGCAAATGCGATTTCCTGAGTAGCGGCGAGCGAAACGGAATTAGCCCAAACCAAGAGGCTTGCCTCTTGGGGTTGTAGGACACTCCATACGGAGTTACAAAGAAACAGCGTAGGTGAAGCGATCTGGAAAGGTCTGCGAGACAAGGTAACAGCCCTGTAGCCGAAACGTTGTTTCCTCCGGAGTGTATCCTGAGTACGGCGGGACACGTGAAACCCCGTCGGAATCCGGGAGGACCATCTCCCAAGGCTAAATACTCCCTAGTGACCGATAGTGAACCAGTACCGTGAGGGAAAGGTGAAAAGCACCCCGGGAGGGGAGTGAAATAGATCCTGAAACCGTGTGCCTACAAGTAGTTGGAGCCCGTTAATGGGTGACAGCGTGCCTTTTGTAGAATGAACCGGCGAGTTACGATAACGTGCGAGGTTAAGTTGAAGAGACGGAGCCGCAGCGAAAGCGAGTCTGAATAGGGCGCCATAGTACGTTGTTGTAGACCCGAAACCGTGTGATCTACCCATGTCCAGGGTGAAGTCCAGGTAACACTGGATGGAGGCCCGAACCCACGCACGTTGAAAAGTGCGGGGATGAGGTGTGGGTAGGGGTGAAATGCCAATCGAACACGGAAATAGCTGGTTCTCCCCGAAATAGCTTTAGGGCTAGCCTCGAGGTGAGAGTATTGGAGGTAGAGCACTGATTGGACTAGGGGTCCCCACAGGATTACCGAATTCAGTCAAACTCCGAATGCCATTTACTTATCCTCGGGAGTCAGACTGCGAGTGCTAAGATCCGTAGTCAAGAGGGAAACAGCCCAGACCATCAGCTAAGGTCCCAAAGTATACGTTAAGTGGAGAAGGATGTGGAGTTGCTTAGACAACCAGGATGTTGGCTTAGAAGCAGCCACCATTGAAAGAGTGCGTAATAGCTCACTGGTCGAGTGACTCTGCGCCGAAAATGTACCGGGGCTAAACGTATCACCGAAGCTATGGATTGTCCTTACGGACAGTGGTAGGGGAGCGTTCCAAGGGCGTTGAAGCATGACCGGAAGGACATGTGGAGCGCTTGGAAGTGAGAATGCCGGTATGAGTAGCGAAAAGAGGGGTGAGAATCCCCTCCGTCGAAAGCCTAAGGTTTCCTGAGGAAGGCTCGTCCGCTCAGGGTAAGTCGGGACCTAAGCCGAGGCCGAAAGGCGTAGGCGATGGCAAACAGGTTGAAATTCCTGTACCACCACGTCACCGTTTGAGCAACGGGGGGACGCAGGAAGGTAGGGTAAGCGCACTGATGGATATGTGCGTCGAAGCAGTGAGGCTGACAAGTAGGCAAATCCGCTTGTCATAAGGCTGAGCTGTGATCGCGAGGGAAATTATAGTACCGAAGTTCCTGATCCTACACTGCCAAGAAAAGCCTCTAGCGAGGTGACTGGTGCCCGTACCGCAAACCGACACAGGTAGGCGGGAAGAGAATTCTAAGACGCGCGGGAGAACTCTCGTTAAGGAACTCGGCAAAATGACCCCGTAACTTCGGGAGAAGGGGTGCTCTATTAGGGTGTATGCCCGAGAGAGCCGCAGTGAATAGGCCCAAACGACTGTTTATCAAAAACACAGGTCTCTGCCAAGCCGTAAGGCGAAGTATAGGGGCTGACACCTGCCCGGTGCTGGAAGGTTAAGAGGAGGGGTTATCCTTCGGGAGAAGCTCTGAATTGAAGCCCCAGTAAACGGCGGCCGTAACTATAACGGTCCTAAGGTAGCGAAATTCCTTGTCGGGTAAGTTCCGACCCGCACGAAAGGTGCAACGATTTGGGCACTGTCTCAACGAGAGACCCGGTGAAATTATATTACCTGTGAAGATGCAGGTTACCTGCGACAGGACGGAAAGACCCCATGGAGCTTTACTGTAGCTTGATATTGGATTTTGGTACAACTTGTACAGGATAGGTAGGAGCCTTGGAAGCCGGAGCGCTAGCTTCGGTGGAGGCGTCGGTGGGATACTACCCTGGTTGTACTGGAATTCTAACCTCGGTCCGTAATCCGGATCAGGGACAGTGTCAGGTGGGCAGTTTGACTGGGGCGGTCGCCTCCTAAAAAGTAACGGAGGCGCCCAAAGGTTCCCTCAGAATGGTTGGAAATCATTCGTAGAGTGCAAAGGCATAAGGGAGCTTGACTGCGAGACATACAGGTCGAGCAGGGACGAAAGTCGGGCTTAGTGATCCGGCGGCACCGTATGGAAGGGCCGTCGCTCAACGGATAAAAGCTACCCTGGGGATAACAGGCTAATCTCCCCCAAGAGTCCACATCGACGGGGAGGTTTGGCACCTCGATGTCGGCTCATCGCATCCTGGGGCTGAAGTAGGTCCCAAGGGTTGGGCTGTTCGCCCATTAAAGCGGTACGCGAGCTGGGTTCAGAACGTCGTGAGACAGTTCGGTCCCTATCCGTCGCAGGCGTAGGAAATTTGAGAGGAGCTGTCCTTAGTACGAGAGGACCGGGATGGACACACCGCTGGTGTACCAGTTGTTCCGCCAGGAGCATAGCTGGGTAGCTACGTGTGGAAGGGATAAGTGCTGAAAGCATCTAAGCATGAAGCCCCCCTCAAGATGAGATTTCCCATCACGTAAGTGAGTAAGATCCCTCAGAGATGATGAGGTTGATAGGTCTCATGTGGAAGCATGGCGACATGTGAAGCTGAGAGATACTAATCGATCGAGGGCTTAACCAAACTTTACTAAGACGATCATTTAATCAGAATATGTTATCTAGTTTTGAGAGGATAAACTCTCATAAAAAGTCCAGTGACGATAGCGGAGAGGTCACACCCGTTCCCATGCCGAACACGGTAGTTAAGCTCTCCAGCGCCGATGATAGTTGGGGGTTTCCCCCTGTGAAAGTAGGACGTTGCTGGGCAGATAAAGTCATTCTCAATAGAGAGTGGCTTTTTTTATTTGTTTACGATTTGGACTTTTGTGTACCGAAGGTAGGGTTTGATTTGATAAATGTAGTGAAATGAATGAGGAGTGTTCTTTTAGGGAGGAGCGCAATGATGCGGAAATAATGGTGGAAATAGAATAAAGTGTATCATACGAGGCCAATGATACGCGAGAAGGTAGTGGGAACGAGATAAAGTGTATCATACGAGACCAATGACACGCGAGAAAGAAGTGGGAATGAAATAAAGTGTGTCATACGAAGGCAATGACGCATATAAAAGTGGGAGGAACGGAATAAGGTGTATCATACGAGGCCAATGACACGCGAGAAAGTAGTAGGAACGAGATAAAGTGTGTCATAGAAGTGCAATGACACGTGAGAATTTAGGTGGAAACGGATAAAGTGTATCATACGAAGGCAATGACACATATAAAAGTGGGAGGAACGGAACAAAGTGTATCATACGAGGCCAATGACACGCGAGAAAGTAGTGAGAATGAAATAAAGTGTGTCATACGAGAGTAATGAAACATGAAATCTTAAGTAAAATAAAATAAGGTGTATCATAATCAAGCAATGCTACCCCAAAACCAACCCCGCACTCAACGAAGGTCATCATAATCAAGCAATGCTACCCCAAAACCAACCCCGCACTCAACGAAGGTAATCATAATCAAGCAATGCTACCCCAAAACCAACCCCGCACTCAACGAAGGTAATCATAGTAAGCCAATGCTACCCCAAAACCAACCCCGCACTCAACGAAGGTAATCATAGTAAGCCAATGCTACCCCAAAAACCAAACCGCACTCAACGAAGGTAATCATAGTAAGCCAATGCTACCCCAAAAACCAAACCGCACTCAACGAAGGTAATCATAGTAAGCCAATGCTACCCCAAAAACAAAAACTCACCTAACGAAGGTAATCATAGGCGGCCAATGCTGCCCCAAAAGCCAACTCACACTCAACGAAGGTAATCATAGTAAGCCAATGCTACCCCAAAAACCAAACCGCACCCAACAAAGGTAATCATAAGCAAGCAATACTACCCCAAAACTAAACCACCACTCAACGAAGGTAATCATAGTAAGCCAATGCCACCCCAAAACCAAACCCGCACTCAACAAAGGTCACCAAAAGCAAGCAATGCTGCCCCAAAACCAAACCAGCACTCAACGAAGGTCATCATACCCAAGCATGCCGCCCCCAAAACCAATCCTCACTCAACGAAGGTCAACATAGGCAATCAAAACAGCCCGACCCCCGAACCCCCGAACCCCCGAACCCTCACCTAACGAAGGCCAACTAACAAAAGCACTGCTCCCATAGAGATCACTACTACCAATAGCAATAATTATTGAGAAAAAAACTATATCACCAATTCCGCTCACCAACACTCATTTAACAACTTTAACTCCAACTCAATTTCTGACTCCAAACCAATTCACTTCGCCTTAAACAACGACTCCATTAAATAAGGGGTCTTTCGTTCTGTGCAATCTAAAAAGGATTGTATATATGGACGATCATTTGATGAGAAGGAATAAAGTAGTTCACCCCACCACTCTGTTTCATAACGGCAAATCATACTTAAATTGTATAATAATAAGAAATGAGAAAGTATTTCCGGTATTTTCAAATACAAATGAGGGACAGATGGTAAATAGTATTTCTTATCATTTAAATTATAATATAGAGGAAAATTGTTTTTATCGTTGTTACCGCTATATGAAATAATCAGATTTTCCTCCTTTTCAATACATTGCACAATAGTATTTGTTTTTTCTTTTATCATTAACTCAAATCTTCTAGGTGTTATTTTCATTTTTTTAAGCAAACTTAATGGGGCATAAACTTTATTTTGAACTTTATTAACTTGTATTAAAATCGATTCTCCTTCAAACTTTTCAATTAAAAAAGCTAATTCAGGGATCGACATGATTAAATGACGCATTTTATATTTTTCCCCTGTTAGCTCTTTTATGTTAAACAGTGATTTTGATACATATGGATAAAAGCCTTCCTTTTGTATTTTTATTTCATCTGTTAGAAATCTGTATCCTTGTTTCTTTCGTTTTCTTGTCGAGACACCGTGTGCTAACACTTGCGTTGTTGCAGGGTAATTTGGATCAATAGTAAGTAATGCTCCTTTTAGCCAATGGCTTAGTCCGTAAAAAAATAGTACAGGCTTTATGGATAAGGGTGCTTTTTTTCCTTGTTCAAAATAAGATTGACCAAGTTCAATATAATATACAAAAGAATAGCTATTTTGAAATGCTAACTCTTTGGGGGATGAAAACCCAGCTTCTTTATATCGTTCATATAAATATTTTTTTACATATTCAACCGATTTAAATAACGTTATAAATGAAATGTCATTATACATTGATTATCACTCCAATAAAATTGCGAATAGTTTGTGTATTCAAATAAATAAGACATTTTCCCCTACCTTGACAGTAGTTTGTCCTCTTGATAAGCTACTAATAATATTTTGCGAAGAAATTGAAAGGGGAATACGGTATGTGGGAGAATAAATTTGCAAAGGAAGGATTAACCTTTGATGATGTTCTATTAGTTCCGGCTAGATCAGAGGTACTTCCAAAGGATGTTAGTGTAAAAACTAAGCTATCTGATACACTTCAATTAAATATTCCAATTATTAGTGCTGGAATGGATACTGTAACAGAAGCAAAGATGGCTATTGCTATTGCACGTGAAGGCGGACTAGGTATCATTCATAAAAATATGTCGATTGAAGAACAAGCAGAACAAGTTGACCGTGTTAAAAGATCAGAAAGTGGTGTTATTACAAATCCATTTTTCTTATCAGAAAATCACCAAGTATTTGATGCAGAGCACTTAATGTCGAAATATCGTATTTCAGGTGTACCAATAGCAGATGAAAATCAGAAGTTAGTCGGTATCATTACTAATAGAGATTTACGATTCATTGAAGATTACTCTATCCCAATTAAAGATGTTATGACAAAAGAAGGATTAGTAACTGCACCAGTTGGTACGACATTAGCTGAAGCGCAAAAGGTGTTACAAAAGTATAAAATAGAAAAACTCCCACTTGTCGATGATAACGGTGTGTTAAAAGGCCTCATTACAATTAAAGATATTGAAAAAGCCATTGAGTTCCCTAATTCAGCAAAAGATACACAAGGACGACTTGTTGTAGGTGCTGCTGTAGGCGTCGGTGGAGATTCCGATACAAGAACGGATGCGCTAGTAAATGCAGGAATCGATGTTTTAGTTATTGATACAGCACACGGACATTCGCAAGGTGTATTAAATAAAGTTCGCGAAGTAAGAAATAAGTATCCTGACCTCAATATTATTGCAGGAAATGTTGCAACTGCTGAAGCAACAAGAGATTTAATTGAAGCAGGTGCAAATATTATTAAAGTAGGTATTGGACCTGGATCTATCTGTACAACACGTATTGTTGCAGGAATTGGCGTACCTCAAATGACAGCAGTATATGACTGTGCAACAGAAGCGCGTAAACATGGTATTCCTATCATTGCTGATGGAGGTATAAAATATTCAGGTGATATCGTAAAAGCATTAGCTGCCGGTGCTCATACTGTCATGTTAGGTAGTCTACTCGCTGGCGTTTCAGAAAGCCCTGGAGAAACTGAGATTTTCCAAGGTCGCCAATTTAAAGTATACAGAGGTATGGGGTCGTTAGGTGCAATGGAAAAAGGGAGTAAGGATAGGTATTTCCAAGAAGGAAATCAAAAGTTAGTTCCTGAGGGAATTGAAGGTCGTACGCCATTTAAGGGGCCTTTAAAGGATACGATACATCAGCTTGTAGGTGGTGTACGAGCAGGAATGGGCTATTGTGGCACGAAGGATCTAGTGGTACTAAGAGATGAATCAAAATTTGTTAGAATTACAAATGCGGGATTAAAAGAGAGCCATCCACATGATGTCCAAATTACGAAGGAAGCTCCTAACTATTCTCTTTAATGGGAATAAACAACAATAAATTTCCAATAGATAGGGTCACTCCCTATCTATTTTTTTTTATATTTATATGGTAAAATGACGTTTGTTCATATCAAAAAAAAATACTAGATTGAAAAGTTAAATCAATAAATATTTAATAAATCGAGGTTGATAGGAGAGGGTAATGTTGTTGAAAAGAATGGGTATGATAGGTCTACTAATTATATTTACATTTACGAGTTTACTTACTGGAGTAACAACGACAAAGGCAGACTATGAGTCAGACTTGTTAGAGACTGGTATATTAGTTGACGCTGATACAGGAAAGATTCTTTATGGACGAAATATTGATCAACCATTACCTCCAGCAAGTATGGTAAAAATGATGAGTATATATTTAATTCATGAATCTATTGAAAAAGGGGATATTTCTTGGGACGATATCGTCTATATTAATGACTATTTAGTGAATGATTTATCGAAACAAATCAATCTTTCTAACGTACCATTACGTAAAGATGAGGATTATACTGTTAGAGAATTATATGAGTCGATAGCAATATACTCTGCTAATGCTTCGATGATGGCTGTAGCTGAGCATATAGCAGGTTCAGAAGGAAGCTTTGTTGAGATGATGAATGAAAAGGGGAAGGAACTCGGGATGGGGAATCTTCTCCGAGAAGAAGGAGAAAAACATGGAATATCTAACCTTAATGAGATTGCGGAAGCAAATTTAGGAGATTTTCAATTTGTTAACTCTACCGGATTACCGAACTCAGTTTTATTGGAAAATCGGCCAAGTGGAACAGAAATCGATGATGATAACTTTATGTCTGCAAGAGCAACAGCAACGTTGGCATACCACTTATTAAATGATTATCCTGAGGTGTTAGAAACGGCAAGTATTCCAGAGATGACTTTTAAAGAGGGTACGGAAGATGCGATTGTCATGCCAAACTGGAATAAGATGCTTGAGGGACGAGGTCATTTTTACGAGTACGCTGATGGATTAAAAACAGGTACTACAACTGCTGCTGGAGCATGTTTTACAGGAACTGCAGTAAAAAATGGTCGACGTTTAATTACTGTTGTTATGGGGTTACCTCGACCTTTAACATCAAGACCCGAAGACGATTTAGCAAGGTATGATGAAACGAGAAAGTTAATGGAATATGGTTTTAATAACTTCTCAAGAGTTGAGTTATATCCTGAGAATATGACAATTGAAGGATTTGAAGAAATCCCTGTTGTAAAAGGAAAAGAAGATGTAGTTAGTATCTCAACAACAGATGCAGTATCGGCATTCGTTCATCGAAACGATGAGGAATCTTATCAATACTCTGTTGTATTTAATGAAGATGATGAACTTTTTGACAGTGAAGGTCGTTTAATAGCGCCGATAGAAGCTAATACTGTCATCGGTCAATTGGTTGTTGAATATGTCGGTGATGGTGAGGAAGAATATTTACTTGGTAATGGAGCTTCTGCACGAACAGTAGACATCGTAACGAATGAAGCTGTAGAAAAAGCTGGTTGGTTTTCATTAACGATGAGAGGGATAGGAGACTTCTTTTCAGGCTTATGGAATTCAATTGTTAACGCGTTAGGTGGCGGTTCTGAATAAGGATGAAAGTGGAGACATTCTCCACTTTTTTTAAAAGGTAGAAATATAGGAAGAATATCTAAGACATTACGAAAAAATTTTTATTATAACAATCATCTTTATTTTTCTTATAATTGGAATAAAATAAAACATGTATGCAATAAAAAATCGAAAATTTTTGCTAATCAGTGAAGATTCCTATCGAAATACTAGAAATTAACGTTATAATAAGTAAGGAATCAAAATTATATTGGATATTCATAAAACATCCAAAAGAATACCTAAGGGGGATTTATATAATGGAAAAGCAAGTTGGTACTGATCGAGTAAAACGTGGTATGGCTGAAATGCAAAAAGGCGGCGTTATTATGGACGTTGTTAATGCAGAACAAGCTAAAATTGCAGAAGAAGCTGGCGCAGTGGCAGTAATGGCACTAGAACGTGTTCCTTCTGATATCCGTGCTGCTGGAGGAGTTGCACGGATGGCTGACCCTACAATTGTTGAAGAAGTACAAAATGCAGTGACAATTCCAGTAATGGCAAAAGCACGTATTGGTCATATTGTTGAAGCACGTGTATTAGAAGCTATGGGTGTAGACTACATTGATGAAAGTGAAGTTTTAACACCTGCAGATGAAGTATATCATTTATATAAGCGTGACTACACAGTACCGTTCGTATGTGGTGCGCGTGATATTGGTGAAGCTTCTCGTAGAATTGCAGAAGGTGCATCGATGATTCGTACAAAAGGTGAGCCTGGTACAGGGAATATCGTAGAAGCTGTACGTCATATGCGTATGATGCAGTCTCAAATTAAAGAAGTAATTAACATGTCAGTAGACGAAATTATGACATATGCTAAAAATACAGGTTCTCCATTTGAAGTACTATTAAACATTAAAGAAAATGGTAAGCTCCCTGTAGTTAACTTTGCTGCTGGTGGAGTAGCGACTCCTGCTGATGCTGCATTAATGATGCAACTAGGTGCTGATGGTGTATTTGTTGGTTCTGGTATATTCAAGTCCGATAACCCAGCTAAGTTTGCAAGAGCAATTGTAGAAGCAACAACACATTACGAAGACTATGCGCTCATTGCTGAACTTTCGAAAAATTTAGGAACAGCTATGAAGGGAATTGAAATTTCTACTTTAGAACAAAAAGATCGTATGCAAGAGCGTGGTTGGTAATTTCTGATCTGATATTGCATGGAGAGGAGTAACACACCATGATAAACATAGGAGTTTTAGCCCTACAAGGGGCAGTAAGAGAGCATGTACAGGCTATTGAAGCTAATGATGTCAATGTTGTTATCGTAAAAAAAGTAGAACAGTTAGAGGATATAGATGGCCTTGTTTTCCCTGGTGGCGAAAGCACAACGATGCGAAGGCTTATAAATAAATATGGTTTTTATGAGCCACTAAAAGATTTCGGTAAAAATGGAAAGCCTATTTTCGGAACTTGTGCAGGTGCTATCCTTATGGCTAAAGAGCTTGTTGGACATGCAGAACCACATATTGCATTAATGGATATGAAAGTGGAAAGAAATGCATTTGGTAGACAGCGTGAAAGTTTCGAGGCTTTATTAAAGGTAAAAGGCATTGGCGATGATGTACAAGGTGTATTCATTCGTGCACCAATTATTGTTGAAGTAGGTAAAGATGTCGAAGTACTTGCTGAGTACGAAGGCGAAATTGTGGCAGCTAGACAAGGCCCATTTCTGGCTTGCTCCTATCATCCAGAATTAACGGACGATGTTCGTATGCATCAATACTTCGTTAATATGGTGAGAAATATTGTTGTTCCTACTTGATTATCTTTTGTAAGTTCGGTTAAAATAAGTAATACATTTTATCATATACGAGTGATGACAGGAAATAGTAACAAGTACTGTGCTTTCAGAGAGCCGATGGGTGCTGTGAATCGGTAGGACATATTTGTGAATCCATCCTAGAGCAAATTGTTGAACAACTAGTAGGCAATTTCGGTAATCGGCCGTTATCCGATTTAAAGTGAAGGTATATGATATATACTTTAACTAGGGTGGCAACGCGGGTTAACTCTCGTCCCTTATATGGGGACGGGAGTTTTTTATATTTTTACATAAATTTTAAGGAGGAATTTACAAATGTTGGATGTAAAACTACTTCGTTCTAGTTTTGATGAAGTGAAGGCAAAGCTAGAGCATCGCAATGAGGATATATCTGAGTTAGATCGCTTTGGTGAATTAGATGAGACACGTAGACAGCTTATTCAGGAAGTAGAAGATTTAAAAAATAGGAGAAATACGGTCTCGCAAGAAATATCTCAGTTAAAAAGAGAAAAAAAGAATGCAGATGACTTAATTAAGGAAATGAAGGATGTATCAACAAAGGTAAAGGAGTTAGATGACAAGCTAAGAGAAGTAGATAGCACATTGTCACAAATATTACTCTCCATTCCAAATATACCTCATGAAAGTGCCCCAATTGGTGCAACTGAGGATGAAAATGAGGAAGTTAGAAAATGGGGAGAGGTACCAGCGTTTGATTTTGAACATCAAGCACATTGGGATATCGCTACTAATTTAGGAATTCTTGATTTTGAGAGAGCCGCAAAAGTGACGGGAAGTAGATTTGTTTTTTATAAAGGGTTAGGTGCTCGTTTAGAAAGAGCATTAATTAATTTTATGATGGATTTACACCAAGATGAACATGGCTATGAAGAAATATTACCTCCTTATATGGTCAACAGAGATAGTATGACCGGGACCGGACAATTGCCAAAGTTTGAAGAGGATGCATTTAAAATCCGTGAAGAAGAGTATTTCTTAATACCGACAGCTGAGGTGCCAGTAACGAATCTACATCGTGATGAAATTATGCAGGCTGAAGAACTCCCAAAAGCGTATACGGCATTTAGTGCTTGTTTTAGATCTGAAGCAGGATCTGCTGGAAGAGATACAAGAGGGCTTATCCGACAGCACCAGTTTAATAAAGTGGAGCTTGTGCGTTTTGTAAAGCCAGAGGAATCATATGAGCAATTAGAACAATTAACATCTCAAGCAGAAAAGGTTCTACAACTATTAAAACTACCATATCGTGTATTAAACATGTGTACAGGTGATTTAGGATTTACTGCAGCTAAAAAGTATGACATAGAAGTATGGATCCCTAGTAATAATGCTTATCGTGAAATTTCTTCTTGTAGTAACTTTGAGGCATTTCAAGCAAGACGAGCGAATATCCGATTTAAGCGTGATATTAAAGGAAAAGCAGAGTTTGTTCATACATTAAATGGTTCTGGATTAGCGATCGGTCGTACAGTTGCTGCAATTTTAGAAAACTATCAGCAACCAGATGGGAGTGTAAAAATACCAGACGTATTAAAACCATATATGGGTGGAAAAGAAGTAATTTCAAAATAATAATAAAAAAACAGTCAAACTATATTTTATAGTGAGACTGTTTTTTTTGCATGTGAAATACATAACAAAAAGTAAACGCTTTCAAAAAAATGTCTACTATTATAGAAAAATAGATAATGAAAAAAGGTAAAAACCTTTTGTCAAAAGACTTTAAAAAATCTCTGTGAGAAATTCTGACAATTTTGATTTATTTATATTCATTTTTTATAAGTAAAAATGAATATAAATGCATAAATAACGTGTATTATTTAAAAATAGTACAATACCAATGAATAAATATTAAAAGTTTTCAGAAAGTTTCGGATTGCGAAGTTTTTTAAAAAGAAATAATTTTTAGAAAACTATATACTTATTATTTATTCTATGGTAAATTATTTTTTATAAAACTGAGAGAAAAATCACTGAATACTAGTGAGAGATTGTAAAATAAAATTTCAATTACTCATTAATGTATAAATTATCAAAGAAAATTAAAAGTATTTTCCGAATATAAAATTTTCAGATGATTTTGAGAATAAATGGGGTGGCAGAATGCAAGAGCAAGATCTTAAAAGTGAAGTTAAGCAAAAAACAAACGAACAACAACTTTTAGAGGTAAAGGGTTTAAAAACATACTTTTACATGGAAGGTAATAAAGTTGCCAAAGCTGTAGATGGTGTAGACTTCTCTGTAAAAAAGGGTGAAACTCTTGCAATAGTAGGTGAATCAGGAAGTGGAAAAAGTATTACTTCATTATCTATTATGAGGTTAATTCCATCACCTCCTGGAAAAATCGTAGAAGGATCTATTGAGCTTGATGGAAAAGATCTATTAAAGCTCTCTGATAAAGAAATGAGAAAAGTTAGAGGGAATGACATTGGAATGATATTCCAAGAACCGATGACTTCATTAAATCCTGTTTTTACGATTGGTAATCAAATCTCTGAAACACTAATGAAACATAAGAAAATGAAGAAGAAGGAAGCATTAAAGAAGTCTATTGATCTGCTAAAGCTTGTTGGTTTTGCTAGAGCTGAAGAAATTGTTCATGAGTACCCGCATCAATTGTCAGGTGGTATGAGACAACGAGTCATGATTGCAATAGCAATGTCGTGTGATCCAAAACTACTTATTGCAGATGAACCAACAACAGCGTTAGATGTTACGATACAAGCACAAATCCTAGATTTAATGGTTGAAATGAAAGAAAAGTTTGAGTCTTCCATACTACTTATTACACACGATTTAGGCGTAGTAGCAGAAGTATCAGATAGAGTATTAGTTATGTATGGTGGTCAGGTTGTTGAGGAAGCAACGGTTCAAGAGTTATTTACTAATCCAAAGCATCCTTATACAAATGGTCTATTAGCTAGTATTCCAAATATAGATTCAGATGTAGAAAGACTAGAATCAATTCCAGGTTCGGTTTTACCTGCACATCGTTTTCCAAAGGGTTGTCGATTTGCTCAAAGATGTAAACATGTTATGGACAAATGCAATGAAGCAAATCCTGATCTCTTAGAGACGGAAGCTAATCATAAAGTCAGATGTTATCTCTATGAGGATTAAGGAGGGGTCTTAGTTGGCTGAGAGAGAAAAATTACTAGAAGTACAAAATCTAAAAAAATATTTTCCTATAAAAGGTGGTGTTCTGCAGCGAACGATCGGTCATGTAAAAGCTGTAGACGATGTCTCTTTTGATTTATATAAAGGGGAAACATTAGGAATTGTAGGTGAGTCCGGATCTGGTAAATCTACTTTAGGTAGAACAATTTTGCGACTATTAGATCCAACAGAAGGAAACATCATTTTTGAAGGAGATGATATTTCCAAACTTAGTAATCGCAAAATGAGGCCTTACCGAAAAGATATGCAAATGGTTTTCCAAGATCCCTTTGCTTCACTTAATCCGAGAATGAGCGTTGGCGAAATCATTGAAGAGCCAATGATCGTTCAGAAAATCTTAAATAGTGCGGAGAGAAAAGAAAAAGTGCTAGATTTACTTGAAAAAGTAGGGTTGCCACCTGAAGCGAGAAATAAATACCCACATGAGTTTTCAGGAGGACAAAGGCAAAGGATTGGTATTGCAAGATCATTAACATTAAATCCAAAGCTCATTATTGGTGATGAACCCGTTTCTGCATTAGACGTGTCAGTACAATCTCAAGTATTGAATTTAATGGAAGATTTACAAGATGACTTTAATTTGACTTATTTATTTATTGCGCATGATCTAAGTGTTGTTAAGCACATAAGTGACCGGATAGCTGTTATGTATTTAGGGAAAATCGCTGAAATTTCACCTAAGGATGATTTGTTTGCAAAACCGTTGCATCCTTATACACAGGCGCTTTTATCTGCAGTACCAATTCCAGATGTACAAAGGAAACGTGAGAAGATTACGTTAAAAGGTGAGTTGCCAAGTCCTTCGAATCCACCTTCAGGTTGTCCTTTCCATACGAGATGTCCAGAGGTCCATGATCGATGTAAGGTAGAATTACCAGAGTTAACTGAACAAGGTAATGGGCAGTATGTGGCTTGCCACTTATATACAACAGAAAAGTAGGTTAAAACAATCACTTTTAAGGAGGTGAGGGCGGGAAAGGGAACCGTAATCTTGCATAATTATTATTTTTAGAATTTTCCAACAAACTAAGGGGGTAAATGAACAATGAAATTCAGTAAATTTTGGCTTATGCTAATTGTATCTTTAGCATTCATGCTAGTAATAGCAGCTTGCGGAAGCGACGATGAAGCAGGTGGAGATGTTGATGATGAAACAGAAGAGGTAGATGAAAATGGAGACGATGCTACAGAAGATTCTGGTGAGAGAGGCTCAATTGTAGCAGGTATGTATTCTGCTCCTGGGCATCAGTTTAACCCATTATTTTATTCTGATGCATATGAAGCAAATATCTTAGATTTCACACATGAAGCACTAGCTAGATTAGATGAAAACCTAGATTGGGAGCCATCTTTAGCAGAGAGCTGGGAAATTAACGACGATTACACTGAAATTACATTTACTTTAAATGATGGTGTGACTTGGCATGATGGTGAACCATTTACTTCTGCTGACGTTGTATTCACTTATGAAACACTAATGGATGAGGATTATGTTGCTGCAGGTGGTGTACGTACAAACTACGTATCTGACCTTGAGTCAGTTGAAGCTATAGACCCACTTACAGTTAAATTTACTTATACAGATACAAACATTAACGCTGTTTTTGATGCTGCATTTATTATCGTTCCTGAGCACGTATTTGGCGATGTTCCAGTTTTAGAAATGCCTGATTACTCTGCATCTAGAAATGCAGGTGAAATCATCGGTACTGGTCCTTTCCAATTAACAGATATGCTTGAAGGAGAGCAATACGTTTTAACAGCTTATGATGACTACTGGAAAGGTGAGCCAGGTCTTGCTAGTATTACTTGGAGAGTTATCGAGCAGTCAGTAATGCCAGGTTTACTTGGAAATGGTGATATCGATATGATCGCTGCACCTAATGGTGTTCCGCCAGCAGACTTTGGTTCAGTTGATGCGTTAGATCATATTAACACTTATGTGTTCCAAGATTTTGGATATCAATATATGGGCTTTAAATTACACCACAGAACATCTGAGGATGTAGAAAACGGAGTTATTGACCCAGATAACTGGATTGAAAATGAAAAAGTAGCTGATGTACGTGTACGTCAAGCAGTCGTTTATGCAATTGATCGTGAAGGTATTGTAGAAGGTTTATTACACGGAATGGGTACAGTGTTAAATGCAAACTTCCCAGAAGCATCTTGGGCATTTGACGAAAGTGCTGTAAACCCTTATGAGTATAGCCCTGAAACTGCAGAAGCATTATTAGATGAAGCTGGATACGTTGATGTAACTGGTGACGGATTCCGTGAAGATCCAGACGGAAACGAGTGGGTATTAAATCTTGACTACCCTACTGGTAACCAAATTCGTGAGCGTTCTGCACCGATTATTCAAGAAGACTTAGAAGCTGTAGGTATTAAAGTTAACTTAAGACAGCCACGTGAAGCTGGTCCTCACTTCGACTTAGTTGAGGAAGATGATCACGATTGGGATTTATATTTAGCTGGATGGAGTTTATCGGCAGCTGACCCAGATCCATCTGCACTATGGTTATCAACTGCACCATATAACTACACTCGTTGGAATGATCCTGTAAGTGATGAGTTAATCAGAGCAGGTATCCAAGCACCAGAAGCATTTGACCAAGACTATAGAAAACAAGCGTATTCTGATTGGGCAGCTCATATGTCTGAGCAAGTTCCACAAGTATTCTTGTATTCAAATGATAATATTTATGCTTACAATGCAGCGTTACAAAATGTAAAAGAGTACCCTGCAGGTATTTACACTGATTCTTATTTATGGGAATTAGCAGAATAAAACTAATGTCGTAATAAGGTGAAAACAGTGCACGGTATGTGCCGTGCACTTGTTTTTATTTTTTAGGAGGAATGATGAATGCATAAATATATAGCGCGGCGTATACTTCAATTCATTCCAATGCTATTTCTTGTCACTGTTTTAGTGTTTGCACTTGCTATGGCGGCACCAGGTGACCCGTTGTCGGGTGAAAGAGTTGACCCGAATATTGACCCAGCTGTCTATGAGGAAAGAAGAGAAGCGCTTGGTTTGAATGATCCTATTCCTGTACAGTATTGGAGATGGTTGACTTCAGTTGCACAAGGAAATTTTGGAGATTCACTACAGTATACTGGTAGAAGTGTAATGGAATTGATACAGGCTAGAATATGGAATACGTTTTACCTCTCAATATTCGCTTTAGCTGTAACCTTGGCAATAGCTATCCCGATAGGTATTTATTCCGCGAATAGAAAATATTCACTTTTTGATTATGGAGCTACGACCTTTGCCTTTTTAGGTCTGGCAACACCCAACTTTTTTGCAGGGTTGTTAGCGATCTATGTATTTGCCTTGACCTTGGGATGGTTCCCTGCGCAAGGTACAACATCGGCTATTGGCTTGAGCGGGTTTGAGCTCTTCATTGACAAATTAAGACACCTTGTATTACCTGGTTTAACGTTGGGACTAGCCAGTACAGCTGCATATATGAGGTATATGCGAACGGAAGTATTAGAAGTCAAAGGTAGTGACTTTATACGGACAGCCAAAGCAAAAGGGCTTAGTAATGAATCGGTTCTTTATAAACATACATTGAGAAATGCTCTTATACCAATCATAACTTTACTTGGTTTAGAGTTCGGTACGTTATTAAGTGGTGCAATCATTACAGAACGAATTTTTAATTATCCTGGTTTAGGTACATTGTTTCTAAACGCCATTACGAATCGGGATTACCCCGTAATAATGGCCATTAACTTAATTCTTGCGGTAACAATTCTTGTTGGAAATTTATTAGCGGACATTTTCTACGCCATTGTAGATCCGCGCATTCGTTACGATTGAGGTGAGAGCTAATGCAAACACAAATACAAAACAAAATGGATCCAACACCTGAGGTAAATGAACAGCCTGAAAAAAGCTTAAGTCCTTTTCAGTTAGCGATGCGTCGTTTTCTAAAAAATAAATTAGCCATAGCTGGAATATTTATATTATTATTTTTCGTTATCGTTGCTATATTCGCAGATCAAATTGCGACACACGATCCGAGGGCTAGTGAAAGATATAATGTAGAAGCGAAGGCAAGTAGTGAAAACTGGCTAGGGACAGATAGCTCCGGAAGAGATAACTTTTCTAGGCTCGTTCATGGTTCAAGAGTTTCTTTAACAATTGGATTTTTTGCGATGTTCTTTACGGTAGTTATTGGAGTCATATTAGGTTCTATTGCAGGTTTCTATGGAGGGAAAATAGATGGCATTATTATGAGGATTACTGATTTAATGATGATCATGCCATTTATGCTCTTAGTTTTAACGGTAGTTGCAATACTCGAAAGGACCACAATAGTGATTTTTATTGCTGTAATTGCACTTACCGCCTGGCCAACATTAACGAGGCTCATTCGAGCAACTTTTCTTTCTTTAAGAGAGAAGGAATATATACTCGGAGCGAGGTCGATAGGGGCTTCGGATTTTAGAATTATATTTAAACACTTTTTACCGAATGCGGTTGGTCCAATTATCGTAAACGCAACGTTAATGATGGCAACGATGATTATTATCGAATCAGGACTAAGCTTTATCGGTTTTGGTATACCTCAACCGACACCAACTTGGGGTAATATGATTACAGAAGGTAACAGTTTACGTATGTTAGAAAATAACTGGGAAGCGTGGTTACCTGCAGGTCTAGCTATTTTACTAACAGTATTAGCTATTAACTTCATTGGGGATGGCTTACGTGACGCATTTGATCCAAAAAGTTCAAACTAAAACTCGTGCATAAGCACGAGTTTTTCTTTTTCAGTTATATCGTATATGATGTATAAGACAAAGCCTTACCTAAATATGTTATGATGGAATAAGGATGAGAGTATGAGCTTAAAACAAAGTAAAGAAGATATATTTTTTATGGAACAAGCCTTAGTAGAAGCTGAAAAAGCAATGGAAATCGGTGAGGTCCCGATTGGTGCTATCATTGTTCGTGATAATGTGATTATTGCCAGAGGGCACAATTTGCGTGAACAGCAGCAAATGGTGACAAACCACGCAGAACTGATTGCCATACAAAAAGCATGTGAAGAAGTTGGAAGCTGGCGATTAGAGGATTGTACATTATATGTGACGTTAGAACCGTGTCCAATGTGTGCAGGTGCAATAGTACAATCTCGTATGAAGAGAGTCGTGTATGGTGCAGCAGATCCGAAAGCTGGTTGCTGTGGTTCATTAATGAATTTATTGGATGAGCCTCGTCTTAATCACCAAGTATATGTAACGAGTGGACTTTATGAAGAGGAATCGTCACGTCTACTTAAAGATTTTTTTAAAAAGCTCCGTCAGAAAAAGAAAGGGACCGACTAGTGTATGAATAAGCATTGGAGGTGTAATAATGAAACCGAACCAAATATCACTTGAAACGGCAAAAATGTTTTCAGAGAAACTAAAAATGCCCATTGAACATGTCATGCATACACCACCCCATATATTAGTTGCTAAGCTGAAGAAAGTAGAAGAGGAAGCGGCAAAGACGAATGAGGGTAAGGAATAGTTAACCATAGCTTCCATAAACTGAATGGCGTCATCTATTGCAAATTAGCTAAAAAACCTCTATACTATTATTTGCACCACAAAAACTGGTGCCTAACAACGTTATAAACTTTGCCATGCTAAGCGGGGAGGTAGCGGTGCCCTGTACTCGCAATCCGCTATAGCGAGGCCGAACCCCTTCTCGAGGTTTTAGTATTGTAAGGTCTGACCTAAGTAAGTGGTGTTGACGATTGGGTTCTACGCAACGGAAACCTGTGAACCCTGTCAGGTCCGGAAGGAAGCAGCAGTAAGCAGTCATTTCCGTGTGCCGTAGAGTCGCCTGATCCGAGCTAACTGCTTAGGTAACGCTTATGATACTATTATCGACAGAAGGTGCATGGCATTTTAATAATAATGAATGAAGCTATCTGGTATTCCAGATAGCTTTTTACTTTTTATAATTAGATGGTGCAATATAACCACACTTAGTAGCGAGAAAAGCTTTCAAACTTCTTCAATGGTTCAAATATAGACTGGTAACTTGTGAAGCTAGTTGTCAGTCTTCTTTATCATGTTATAAGAGAGATTCATTTTGAAAAAGGACACGTTAATCGGTATAATGAGAAAGAGTAGAAACGATTACTTTTAAAAAAATTAAAGAGGTTTTCGGTAATAAGGAAGGGAAGGGTACGCTTTATGAGCTATCAAGCACTATATCGAGTTTGGCGACCGACATGTTTATCAGATGTAGTTGGCCAAGAGCATATCACGAAAACTTTAAAGAATGCACTTATCGAAGAAAAGCTTTCCCATGCCTATTTATTTACTGGGCCTCGAGGAACTGGTAAAACAAGTGCAGCAAAGATTATTTCGAAAGCGATAAACTGTGAACACGCACCTGTTACTGAGCCTTGTAACGAATGTGCTGCGTGTAAAGGTATTTCAGACGGTACGATCGTTGATGTAATGGAAATTGATGCGGCAAGTAATAATGGCGTTGATGAAATACGTGATATTCGTGATAAAGTGAAGTTTGCTCCTAGTGCAGTAAAATATAAAGTATATATTATTGATGAGGTTCACATGCTTTCTACAGGAGCCTTTAACGCATTGCTAAAAACGTTAGAAGAACCGCCAAAGCACGTTATTTTTATATTAGCAACGACGGAACCTCATAAAATACCGTTGACCATTATTTCTCGCTGTCAACGATTCGACTTTAAACGAATTAGTGCACAAGCAATGATCGATCGTATGCGAGAAATTATTGAAGCTAGTCATGTACATGTAGAGGAAGCTGCTTTATCATTAATTGCGCGAGCATCTGAAGGTGGGATGCGAGATGCCTTGAGTTTGTTAGATCAAGCTATCTCCTATGCAGATGAATCTGTAACAGAGGATGATGTACTATCCATAATAGGAGCTGTATCTCAGCAACTTCTTTATGATGTCGCACTTGCACTTAATGAAGGTCATGTTGCGGGAGGATTGGAAGCAGTTGATCTCATTATTAAAGAAGGAAAAGATCCTAATCGTTTTTTAGAAGATCTAATCTTTTTTTATCGTGACGTTCTGATGTTTAAAGCTGCGCCTCAACTCGAGGAGAGTAAAGAGAGGCTATTAACCGACGAACGTTTTAAGGAAATAGTTGAAAAATTAGAAGCCGCCTGGATCTATAACGTTATGGAGCAATTGAATCACTTTCAGCAAGAAATGAAATGGTCTAATCATCCGAGAGTATTTTTAGAGATGTTTATAGTAAAGGCATGTCAACTAAAAACGCCTGTAAATGCATCTTCATCTACTGAGCTAGACCAGAACGACACAATAAAAGCGTTACTGAATCGTGTAACTGAATTAGAGAGCGAGCTTAAAAAAATAGCAAATGGGCAAGTTGCTGCACAGGCAGACAATACACAGACAAAAGAAGTAGCACGTTCTCGCCCAAAGCCGTTACAATCTAGTGGGAAAAGTAGGGCACAAATAAGTCGTGCTAAAGGAATGTTGCAAAAAGCGACAAAACAGCACCTTCAGTCTATTCAAGGGTTTTGGCCACAAGTGATGGAACAAATAAAGGAACAAAGTGTTCCTGCATCAGCGTGGTTAAACGATTGTAAGCCAGTAGCTTGCTCAGAAAAAGAAATAGTTTTATCTTTCAAAAATGAAATGCATCGTGATATGATTGATAATAAATTTAGAGATATGGTAGAAAAAACGTTAGCGACGTTTCTGAACCGATCCGTTACTTTAATAGCGCTATTATCAACACACTGGGAAGAAACGAAGGATGCATTTTTAAAGGAACAAAATCAATTGGATGCTGATAATGGTGAGGCGCCTGCAAGTAATAAAGAGGAAAGCCCCCTTATTGATGAAGCTTTAAAGTTAGTTGGCGAAGACTTGGTAGAAATTAAAGAGTAAATTAAAAAGAGGAAGAGAGGCTATACTAATATGAAAAATATGGGTAATATGATGAAGCAAATGCAGAAAATGCAAAAAGATATGGCAAAGGCACAGGAGCAATTGAAAGAGGAAACTGTAGAAGCATCTGCTGGCGGCGGTATGGTTACTGTTATCGCTAGCGGTGAGAAAAAAATATTAGACATTCAAATTAAAGAAGAAGTAGTTGACCCAGATGACGTTGAAATGCTCCAAGATTTAGTTTTAGCAGCTACAAATGAGGCATTAGTAAAAGTAGATGAGCTTGTTAATGAAAAAATGGGTAAATTTACGAAAGGTATGAACATACCTGGATTGTTTTAATTATAATTTAAAAGAATTTAAAAGACTTGGTGTAAACCAAGTCTTTTCTATGAACAATAAAATTGTATCTTTATCAATAATATAATGCACTAATAAGTGTTTTTACATTTAGAAATTGAAGGGAAGATGTCGACATGCAGTACCCTCAACCGATATCGAAGTTAATAGAAGGGTTTATGCGATTACCTGGAATTGGTCCTAAAACAGCTGCTAGGCTAGCGTTTTATGTATTAGATATGAGAGAAGACGACGTATTAGACTTTGCAAAAGCATTAGTTAATGCGAAGCGACAATTAACTTATTGTTCCGTTTGCCATCATATTACAGACATAGACCCGTGTAGAATATGTGAGGATAATGGACGAGATCAAACGGTGCTATGCGTTGTACAGGAATCGAAAGATGTTATCGCGATGGAAAAAATGAAGGAATATACTGGTTTATATCATGTGCTACATGGCTGTATATCTCCAGTTGATGGAATAGGACCAGAAGATATTTACATTCCTGACTTATTGAAAAGACTACAAGATGATACGATTCAAGAAGTAATTATTGCAACAAACCCCAACATTGAAGGTGAAGCTACGGCAATGTATATTTCAAGGTTAATAAAGCCAACCGGATTAAAGGTAACGAGAATTGCGCATGGTTTACCTGTAGGGGGAGACCTCGAGTATGCAGATGAAGTAACGTTATCCAAGGCGATAGAGGGTAGAAGAGAAATCTAACGAACTGGAGGGAAAGCTGTGTTCTTTAGTAAAAAGGGTAAAGTGAGAGAAAAAGAGGACGCTAATCTTTTATGGCATTTAGCTAAGTTGAAAAAAAGTTTGAATCAAAGAGAAGCTTTAATAAATAATAGTGTCGATCAAAACAACCAAGTCATTTACCAAGCGCTAACTGAAAAAGCAAAATACTTATTTTTACTTAAAGAAGCGCGTATAAGAAAAACAAAAATGAGAAATAAGTAAAAGGTTATATTTTCAAACAATTGGACATACATTCATAGTAAGCTTGTACAGAATTAAAATGGAAATAAATATAGGGGCCATTCGCTGTCTAGCAAACATGTAGGGGGTGTTCAGTTGGAACCAGTCGTTATCATATCGTTATTAGGCGCTTTGATTTTTTTACTATTAATAGTAGGTGCTCCAATGAAGCCGTTAAGATGGCTAGGTCAAGGGGCAGTAAAATTATTAATAGGTGCATTACTGTTATTCTTTTTAAATGCTTTCGGGTCGATGTTTGGTTATAGTTTACCTATAAATGGATTTACAGCTGCAGTTTCAGGCTTTTTGGGTATTCCTGGCCTAGTAGCATTAGTATTTGCTGATTTATTATTAATATCATAATAGAAATGATAGTCAACAGCCTTTTATTTATTTTATAAAAACTGTTGACTTTGTTTTGCGTAAATGATATATTATTATTTGTCGCCAAAACGAGCGGCAAAAATATAAAAAAAGTTGTTGACAGTGATTTGTTTTACTGATATAGTATAAGAGTTGCTGCAAAAACAACAACATCAAATTTTGACCTTTGAAAACTAAACAAAAAGCCAAGCGAAGTGGGATAGACACATTAGTCGTATATACGATTGATGAAAGGATATCCCGTCAATAAGATTTAAAAATTAGCCAAAATTTGGCTTGATGTCAGAGACATCGAACTCAACAATTTTTTGGAGAGTTTGATCCTGGCTCAGGACGAACGCTGGCGGCGTGCCTAATACATGCAAGTCGAGCGGATCAATTAAGAGCTTGCTCTTATGAGATCAGCGGCGGACGGGTGAGTAACACGTGGGCAACCTGCCTTACAGACTGGGATAACTCCGGGAAACCGAAGCTAATACCGGATGATCAATGGAACCGCATGGTTCTATTGTAAAAGTTGGGAGCAATCCTAACACTGTGAGATGGGCCCGCGGCGCATTAGCTAGTTGGTGAGGTAATGGCTCACCAAGGCAACGATGCGTAGCCGACCTGAGAGGGTGATCGGCCACACTGGAACTGAGACACGGTCCAGACTCCTACGGGAGGCAGCAGTAGGGAATCATCCGCAATGGGCGAAAGCCTGACGGTGCAACGCCGCGTGAACGATGAAGGTCTTCGGATTGTAAAGTTCTGTTGTTAGGGAAGAACAAGTGCCATTCAAATAGGTTGGCACCTTGACGGTACCTAACCAGAAAGCCCCGGCTAACTACGTGCCAGCAGCCGCGGTAATACGTAGGGGGCAAGCGTTGTCCGGAATTATTGGGCGTAAAGCGCGCGCAGGCGGTCTCTTAAGTCTGATGTGAAAGCCCACGGCTCAACCGTGGAGGGTCATTGGAAACTGGGGGACTTGAGTGTAGGAGAGGAAAGTGGAATTCCACGTGTAGCGGTGAAATGCGTAGATATGTGGAGGAACACCAGTGGCGAAGGCGACTTTCTGGCCTACAACTGACGCTGAGGCGCGAAAGCGTGGGGAGCAAACAGGATTAGATACCCTGGTAGTCCACGCCGTAAACGATGAGTGCTAGGTGTTAGGGGTTTCGATACCCTTAGTGCCGCAGTTAACACATTAAGCACTCCGCCTGGGGAGTACGGCCGCAAGGCTGAAACTCAAAGGAATTGACGGGGGCCCGCACAAGCAGTGGAGCATGTGGTTTAATTCGAAGCAACGCGAAGAACCTTACCAGGTCTTGACATCCTCTGACACTCCTAGAGATAGGACGTTCCCCTTCGGGGGACAGAGTGACAGGTGGTGCATGGTTGTCGTCAGCTCGTGTCGTGAGATGTTGGGTTAAGTCCCGCAACGAGCGCAACCCTTGATCTTAGTTGCCAGCATTCAGTTGGGCACTCTAAGGTGACTGCCGGTGACAAACCGGAGGAAGGTGGGGATGACGTCAAATCATCATGCCCCTTATGACCTGGGCTACACACGTGCTACAATGGGTGGTACAAAGGGCAGCAAAGCCGCGAGGCCGAGCGAATCCCATAAAGCCACTCTCAGTTCGGATTGCAGGCTGCAACTCGCCTGCATGAAGCCGGAATTGCTAGTAATCGCGGATCAGCATGCCGCGGTGAATACGTTCCCGGGCCTTGTACACACCGCCCGTCACACCACGAGAGTTTGTAACACCCGAAGTCGGTGAGGTAACCTTTTGGAGCCAGCCGCCGAAGGTGGGACAGATGATTGGGGTGAAGTCGTAACAAGGTATCCCTACCGGAAGGTGGGGATGGATCACCTCCTTTCTAAGGAGCAGTTATTTTCTACAACAACTGTAGAAACATAAAGCTCATTACTTTCGAACTTCGCTTTGGACTTTTTGTTTAGTTTTGAGAGGTCATACTCTCAAAATAAAGTCGTTGTGCTCGCTGAACGCTAACGCGTATCAGCTCAAAAGACAGCACAACTACTTGATTATCGCACACTTGCGTGGTGCGATTTGTCCTTTGAAAACTAGATAACAAAAACTGATTTAAATGATCACCAGTAGATATCAATAGAAGTCTATTCTTCTAACGAAATCAACTGTGTGTCTTAGTTAAGGCGAATGTAAGACGCCACACTTTTTAGTGGTTAAGCTAGAAAGGGCGCACGGTGAATGCCTTGGCACTAGGAGCCGACGAAGGACGGGACGAACACCGATATGCTTCGGGGAGCTGTAAGTAAGCTTTGATCCGGAGATTTCCGAATGGGGGAACCCACCATCCGTAATGGGATGGTATCCATACCTGAATACATAGGGTATGAGAAGGCAGACCTGGGGAACTGAAACATCTTAGTACCCAGAGGAAGAGAAAGCAAATGCGATTTCCTGAGTAGCGGCGAGCGAAACGGAATTAGCCCAAACCAAGAGGCTTGCCTCTTGGGGTTGTAGGACACTCCATACGGAGTTACAAAGAAACAGCGTAGGTGAAGCGATCTGGAAAGGTCTGCGAGACAAGGTAACAGCCCTGTAGCCGAAACGTTGTTTCCTCCGGAGTGTATCCTGAGTACGGCGGGACACGTGAAACCCCGTCGGAATCCGGGAGGACCATCTCCCAAGGCTAAATACTCCCTAGTGACCGATAGTGAACCAGTACCGTGAGGGAAAGGTGAAAAGCACCCCGGGAGGGGAGTGAAATAGATCCTGAAACCGTGTGCCTACAAGTAGTTGGAGCCCGTTAATGGGTGACAGCGTGCCTTTTGTAGAATGAACCGGCGAGTTACGATAACGTGCGAGGTTAAGTTGAAGAGACGGAGCCGCAGCGAAAGCGAGTCTGAATAGGGCGCCATAGTACGTTGTTGTAGACCCGAAACCGTGTGATCTACCCATGTCCAGGGTGAAGTCCAGGTAACACTGGATGGAGGCCCGAACCCACGCACGTTGAAAAGTGCGGGGATGAGGTGTGGGTAGGGGTGAAATGCCAATCGAACACGGAAATAGCTGGTTCTCCCCGAAATAGCTTTAGGGCTAGCCTCGAGGTGAGAGTATTGGAGGTAGAGCACTGATTGGACTAGGGGTCCCCACAGGATTACCGAATTCAGTCAAACTCCGAATGCCATTTACTTATCCTCGGGAGTCAGACTGCGAGTGCTAAGATCCGTAGTCAAGAGGGAAACAGCCCAGACCATCAGCTAAGGTCCCAAAGTATACGTTAAGTGGAGAAGGATGTGGAGTTGCTTAGACAACCAGGATGTTGGCTTAGAAGCAGCCACCATTGAAAGAGTGCGTAATAGCTCACTGGTCGAGTGACTCTGCGCCGAAAATGTACCGGGGCTAAACGTATCACCGAAGCTATGGATTGTCCTTACGGACAGTGGTAGGGGAGCGTTCCAAGGGCGTTGAAGCATGACCGGAAGGACATGTGGAGCGCTTGGAAGTGAGAATGCCGGTATGAGTAGCGAAAAGAGGGGTGAGAATCCCCTCCGTCGAAAGCCTAAGGTTTCCTGAGGAAGGCTCGTCCGCTCAGGGTAAGTCGGGACCTAAGCCGAGGCCGAAAGGCGTAGGCGATGGCAAACAGGTTGAAATTCCTGTACCACCACGTCACCGTTTGAGCAACGGGGGGACGCAGGAAGGTAGGGTAAGCGCACTGATGGATATGTGCGTCGAAGCAGTGAGGCTGACAAGTAGGCAAATCCGCTTGTCATAAGGCTGAGCTGTGATCGCGAGGGAAATTATAGTACCGAAGTTCCTGATCCTACACTGCCAAGAAAAGCCTCTAGCGAGGTGACTGGTGCCCGTACCGCAAACCGACACAGGTAGGCGGGAAGAGAATTCTAAGACGCGCGGGAGAACTCTCGTTAAGGAACTCGGCAAAATGACCCCGTAACTTCGGGAGAAGGGGTGCTCTATTAGGGTGTATGCCCGAGAGAGCCGCAGTGAATAGGCCCAAACGACTGTTTATCAAAAACACAGGTCTCTGCCAAGCCGTAAGGCGAAGTATAGGGGCTGACACCTGCCCGGTGCTGGAAGGTTAAGAGGAGGGGTTATCCTTCGGGAGAAGCTCTGAATTGAAGCCCCAGTAAACGGCGGCCGTAACTATAACGGTCCTAAGGTAGCGAAATTCCTTGTCGGGTAAGTTCCGACCCGCACGAAAGGTGCAACGATTTGGGCACTGTCTCAACGAGAGACCCGGTGAAATTATATTACCTGTGAAGATGCAGGTTACCTGCGACAGGACGGAAAGACCCCATGGAGCTTTACTGTAGCTTGATATTGGATTTTGGTACAACTTGTACAGGATAGGTAGGAGCCTTGGAAGCCGGAGCGCTAGCTTCGGTGGAGGCGTCGGTGGGATACTACCCTGGTTGTACTGGAATTCTAACCTCGGTCCGTAATCCGGATCAGGGACAGTGTCAGGTGGGCAGTTTGACTGGGGCGGTCGCCTCCTAAAAAGTAACGGAGGCGCCCAAAGGTTCCCTCAGAATGGTTGGAAATCATTCGTAGAGTGCAAAGGCATAAGGGAGCTTGACTGCGAGACATACAGGTCGAGCAGGGACGAAAGTCGGGCTTAGTGATCCGGCGGCACCGTATGGAAGGGCCGTCGCTCAACGGATAAAAGCTACCCTGGGGATAACAGGCTAATCTCCCCCAAGAGTCCACATCGACGGGGAGGTTTGGCACCTCGATGTCGGCTCATCGCATCCTGGGGCTGAAGTAGGTCCCAAGGGTTGGGCTGTTCGCCCATTAAAGCGGTACGCGAGCTGGGTTCAGAACGTCGTGAGACAGTTCGGTCCCTATCCGTCGCAGGCGTAGGAAATTTGAGAGGAGCTGTCCTTAGTACGAGAGGACCGGGATGGACACACCGCTGGTGTACCAGTTGTTCCGCCAGGAGCATAGCTGGGTAGCTACGTGTGGAAGGGATAAGTGCTGAAAGCATCTAAGCATGAAGCCCCCCTCAAGATGAGATTTCCCATCACGTAAGTGAGTAAGATCCCTCAGAGATGATGAGGTTGATAGGTCTCATGTGGAAGCATGGCGACATGTGAAGCTGAGAGATACTAATCGATCGAGGGCTTAACCAAACTTTACTAAGACGATCATTTAATCAGAATATGTTATCTAGTTTTGAGAGGATAAACTCTCATAAATAGTCCAGTGACGATAGCGGAGAGGTCACACCCGTTCCCATGCCGAACACGGTAGTTAAGCTCTCCAGCGCCGATGATAGTTGGGGGTTTCCCCCTGTGAAAGTAGGACGTTGCTGGGCAGATAAAGTCATTCTCAATAGAGAGTGGCTTTTTTTATTTGTTTACGATTTGGACTTTTGTGTACCGAAGGTAGGATTTTATTTGATAAATGTGGTGAAATGAATGAGGAGTGTTCTTTTAGGGAGGAGCGCAATGATGCGGAAATAATGGTGGAAATAGAATAAAGTGTTTTATACAAGTGTAATGACGCAAGAAAAAGTGGGAGGAACGGAATAAGGTGTATCATACGAGACCAATGACACGCGAGAAGGTAGTGGGAACGAGATAAAGTGTGTCATAGAAGTGCAATGACACGTGAAAAAGTATGTGGAAACGAATAAAGTGTATCATACGAAGGCAATGACGCATAAGAAAGTGGGAGGAACGGAATAAGGTGTATCATACGAGGCCAATGACACGCGAGAAGGTAGTGGGAACGAAATAAAGTGTGTCATAGAAGTGCAATGACACGTGAAAAAGTATGTGGAAACGAATAAAGTGTATCATACGAAGGCAATGATGCATAAGAAAGTGGGAGGAACGAAATAAAGTGTGTCATATGAGGCAAATGACACGCGAGAAAGAAGTGGGAACGGAATAAAGTGTATCATACGAAGCCAATGACACGCGAGAAAGTAGTGGGAATGAAATAAAGTGTGTCATACGAGAGTAATGAAACATGAAATCTTAAGAAAAACAAAATAAGGTGTATCATACGCAAGCAATGCTACCCTAAAAGCTAATCCTCACTCATCGAAGGTAATCATACGCAAGCAATGCTACCCCAAAAGCTAATCCTCACTCAACGATGGTCGCCATACGCAAGCAATGCTACCCTAAAAGCTAATCCTCACTCATCGAAGGTAATCATAGGCAAGCAATGCTGCCCCAAAAACGAATCCCCACTCAACGAAGGTCATCATATGAAGCCAATGCTACCCCAAAACTAAAACCGCTCCCAACGAAGGTCACCATATGAAGCCAATGCTACCCCAAAAGCCAACCCACACCCAACGAAGGTCATCATACGAAATCAATACTGTCCCAAAACCCAAACCTCAACCTTTAAACAAGCACAAAAAACTATCGAGAACTCAAACAATAACCAAGTGTGGCTCAATCATGCCAATTCACCATTCAAAAGAAGCATCCCCCAAAAAAACTAACAAAATAATCCCAAAGAAACACAAAAAACATCATACCGGTGAGCAACCTCTGAAAAATAGCTCGTTTAACGATCTTAAAAATAGATTTTCTAACGTCTCCGCACACCTCAACACGTAAAAATGACTAAGCAAAACATTACAAATGAGCTCACTAACAAACTATTGTGTTACTATATTAAAATATTTTATTTAGAAGTTTATAAGGTAATAATCACACATACAAAGATGATAGCATAGGTTGAACTGTGATTATTTATAAAATTAAAAATGTATGAAAATAGGAAGTCTAGTCCATAATAAATAATGGAGGTGGAGATAAATTGAAAAGTTTATTAGAAGAAAAGAAGTATGAGAGTTTAAAAGAATGCTTAATTTGTGAAGAAGAGAAAGGTAAGGGAATACACTTATTAAACTATTTTATTTGCACTGAGTGTGAACATGACATCGTTACGTCAGATACAGATAATAGTAGTTATAGATACTATTTAAATAGACTTAAAAAAGTGAAGGAAGCGTTAATGCCGTCAACAGAAAAGAATGCATAATTATTATTATTATGAAAAAATTTTAGTATAGCAATAATATATTTCGTAATTATTAAGAATAGTTAACAAGGTTGGTTCATATAAGCTATAGAAATTTTTTTGCTATGGCTAAACTACTATTAGAAACTGATCCCGTTTCATTGTTAAAAGGTTGATTCAAAAGATAAAAACAAACTTTTGGGTCAACCTTTTGTTTATCTTTAGAATGTTAGGATATTGAAGGATGTTCAGCTTTATTATGAGCAATACATTATTAGGTCTCTACGATATATCTCGAAATTCTTAAAAAATATCTACACGGAAAAGAATGATATGAGAAGTCCCTCCTCCTTTAAGGAGGCCATTGAAAAAGTATAGAGCAACTTTTTCAGTGGCTTTTAATTGTATTACAGTCGCTCGCCTGATAGGAGAAACTTAACCCTATCAAGCTTTTTAACGATTACGACGGCTACGCACATTATTTAGCGCACTGAAAAAGTGAAAGACCAAATTTTTTCAGTGCCCTCCCTTTAAGCGGTCGAAGATTTTACCTCCCCCCCCTCTAAGATGGACAACCCTTACCTTAGCGCGATGATACTGCTCCGTTTTTTCACAAAAATAAAAACATGAGCTACTTGAACATTAACTAACGATGAAACTAAATAAAAACTTCTGTATAATAATAGGTACAATTTGTAGAAAGAGGCAAAGAAATGAATCAAAATAGAACCCCACTATTTGATAAAGTAATAAGACATGCTAAAAAGAAGCCCACATCCTTTCATGTACCTGGTCATAAAAATGGGCTATTTTTTTACGAAAAAGCGGTAAGTACGTATAAATCGATTTTAGAAATTGACTTAACGGAAATTACAAATTTGGATGATTTGCATCACCCTACAGGTGTAATTAAAGAAGCACAACAGTTAACTAGTGCTCTTTACGGCGTGAAAAATAGTTTTTTCTTAGTAGGTGGTACGACTGTTGGCAATATAGCAATGATTATGTCTTCCGTTAGTGAGGGAGATACGATCCTTGTCCAAAGGAATAGTCACCAATCAGTTTTTCATGCAATAGAGCTAGCGAAAGCAAGACCGGTGTATTTAGAGCCAGAGGTTGATAATGAAACTGGACTAGCCCTCGGCATTTCCGAAAAGGTGGTCGAAGAGGCTGTTACAAAATATAGCGATGCAAAAATGTTAGTATTAACGAGTCCAACTTATGAAGGCTACGCCCAATGTCTTAAAAAGCACGTAGAACATGCACATAAAAAAAATATGATTGTCGGTGTTGATGAAGCACATGGTGCACACTTCATTATTGGTGATTCAAATTGGCCTACATCATCGATAGCTGCCGGAGCGGATATTATCGTTCATTCTGCGCATAAGATGCTACCAGCAATGACAATGAGCTCTTTTGTACACGTAAACAGTAAGCTGGTAGACGTTAATAAATTTAAATACTATTTAAAAATTTTTCAATCGAGTAGTCCTTCTTATCCACTAATGGCATCATTAGATGTAGCAAGAGCTTATTTAGCTAATATTATTCATGAAGGAACGAATGCTTTGTTAAAGCAAATCTCAACATTAAGAGAAAAACTGGGAGAAGGTCCAACATGGATGTTATCTCCGAGTTTAATAGGTCATTATAGGCAAGATCCGTTAAAAGTAGCTTTTATTTCAAAAAATAAGGTTGCTTCGAGTTGGCAAGGTGAATTGGAGAAGCTAGATATTTATCCAGAGTTGGTTTCTCCTAACCATTTATTATTAGTGCTTCCATTAGCAAGTGGAGCGTTACCTATAGGTGATTGGGCAAAAAAGATAGTAAAAGGTCTTAAAGAAGTAGGTAAATCAGATCCAATTTCGCCAATAGTAATGAATGAGTATGATCAAAGTTCTAGTCCAGCACTTTCTATACATGAAGTTGATAAGTATCAAAAAGAGCGTGTGGAGTTGGAGGCTGCAGTTGGCAAAATTTCAGCTGAAACAATAACACCTTATCCTCCAGGAGTTCCATTTATAATGAAGGGTGAGGTAATAACAAAAAATCATGTTTTAAAATTAATGCAGTTAAAAGATAATAATAGCTACTTCCAAACAGGAAATGATTGGAAGGGATTAGGAATACTAATTGTACGTAAAGAGAAGGAGAATGGCATGTGAGTGGAGTTTTCATAACTTTTGAAGGTGGAGAAGGTGCAGGAAAAACGACAGTACTAAAGGAAATAAAAGATAGACTAGAAGCTTCTGATGAAAAAGTAGTGATGACGAGAGAGCCAGGAGGCAGCATAATAGCCGAGAAAATTCGTGATGTTATTTTAAATCCAGACCATACAGAAATGGATGCAAGAACAGAAGCATTATTATACGCAGCTGCTAGAAGGCAGCATTTAGTTGAAAAGGTTTTTCCGTATCTTGATAAAGGTTATATTGTTCTCTGTGATCGATTTATAGACAGTAGCCTCGTTTATCAAGGGGTAGCTAGAAAAATAGGGATTGAAGAAGTATTAAATATTAACCTTTTTGCTACTGGAGGATTTATGCCGAGTAAAACGTTGTTCTTTGACATCGATCCTAAAATAGGTTTAGAACGTATTGCAAAACACGGAAATAGAGAGTTTAATCGACTCGATCGAGAAGCTTTAGACTTCCATTATATAGTCAGGAAAGCGTATCACGAATTACAAGGAAGAGAACCAGATCGTATTGAAATGGTTGATGCTTCACTTTCTTTAACTGAAGTTATAGAAGCTGCTTGGACAAAAGTTTTCGACATTGTACAAGCTAAAGAAAAAAAGTAATATGCAACGTTTGTTTCTTGTTATAATACACTATATAATAAAGTAACTTCGATATAGGGGGAATAACGATGAAACTAATCATGGCGGTTGTTCAAGATAAAGATAGTAATAGGTTGTCAGACGCTTTAATAGAAAAGGATTTTCGAGCAACAAAGCTAGCGAGTACTGGTGGCTTTTTAAAAGCAGGAAATACTACTTTTTTAATCGGAACAGACGATGAAAATGTAGAGCAAGTTTTATCGATTATAAAAGAGAACTGTAAAACGCGGGAGCAGTTAGTGGCTCCGATTTCCCCTATGGGTGGAAACGCAGACTCTTATGTCCCATATCCTGTTGAAGTACAAATAGGTGGAGCTACTGTATTTATTTTACCAGTTGATCGTTTTGAAAAATTTTAATTATATAGTGTCTTTTAAGGACGGAGATATATGATGATTTGGGAAGAATTAAAAGCGACCCAAAGTATTGTTGTAAAAATGTTAACGAATAGTATTAAGAAGAATCGATTAAGTCATGCCTACTTGTTTGAAGGACCACGTGGTACTGGAAAAAAAGAAGTAGCTAATGCGTTAACTAAATCATTTTTTTGTCAACAAAAGCAAGGGTTTGAGCCGTGTGATAACTGTAGCGACTGTAAAAGAATAGATTCTGGTAATCATCCAGATGTTCATACAATAAAGTCAGAAGGACAAACGATAAAAGTTGACCAAATTCGTCACTTAAAGAAAGAATTTAGCTTTAGAGGTATGGAATCTACGAAGAAGGTTTATCTTGTAGAAGATGCTGAGAAAATGACGATTGGTGCAGCTAACAGTATTTTAAAGTTTTTAGAGGAACCCGATGGAGAAGCATTAGCAGTTTTAATGACAACGCAATACCAACAAATTATTAAAACAATAGTTTCGAGATCACAAGTATTGTCCTTTGCGCCTTTGTCACAGCAAATATTAGTAGAAAAGCTAATAGATAAAGGAATAAATAAACCTGATGCATTGGCAGTTTCTCAAATTACCTTTGATTTGGAAGAAGCAATCCAGTTTTGCCATGATAATTGGATTGCACAGGCTAGAAGCAAAGTGATACAATTAGTTGATGAGATACATTTGCGTCCAAAGTTTGTATTCATAACATTACAAGATCAATGGATGTCCTTTTTTAAAGAAAAAGAGGACATGCTGCTAGGATTGGATTTATTGATGATTTGGTATCGAGACGTATTACGTATCCAAGTAGATCAAAAAGAGCAAATCGTTAATATAGATCAAGAGAATAAGCTTGAAGAACAAGCTTTAAAATTATCACAAAGAAAGCTGGGATCCAACCTCCAGGCGGTTATGGATGCAAAACGTCGATTGGGTGCTAATGCCGCTCCCCAGCTATTAATGGAGCAAATGCTCCTTCGGTTACAGGAGGGATAACGTGCATCGAGTAGTAGGTGTTCGATTTAAGAAAGCCGGTAAAATATATTATTTTTCACCGGGGGATATAGATATACAAGAAGACGATTATGTTATCGTTGAAACAGCAAGGGGTATTGAGTTTGGTAAAGTCGTCATTGGTATAAAGGAAGTACATGAAAATGATGTTGTATTACCTTTAAAAAACGTTTTACGCCTTGCAACGGATAAAGACAAACTAATCGTAGAAGAAAATCATAGTGAAGCTCAAAAGGCATTTACTGTGTGTATTGAAAAGATTAATGAACACGATCTAGACATGAAATTAGTAGATGTTGAGTATACTTTTGATCGTAATAAAGTTCTTTTCTATTTCACAGCAGATGGGCGTATTGATTTTCGGGAGTTAGTAAAAGATTTAGCATCAATTTTCCGAACGAGAATTGAGTTACGACAAATTGGCGTTCGGGATGAAGCAAAAATGCTTGGTGGTATAGGACCTTGTGGACGTATGCTTTGTTGCTCTACTTTCCTAGGAGACTTTGAACCTGTTTCAATAAAAATGGCCAAAGATCAAAATTTATCGTTAAATCCAACGAAAATTTCAGGTTTATGTGGTCGTCTCATGTGTTGTTTAAAGTATGAGAATGATATGTATGAAACAGCAAAGAAAGATCTTCCAGACCTCAATGAAGAAATTAAGACATCTTATGGAAAAGGAAAAGTTGTAGGACTTAATATGCTAGAAAGACTTGTTCAAATCGAATTATTTGAGTCAAGTCGTGTCATTGAATTTACAATGGCTGAGCTAATGGAAGAGGGAGCTATCGCCACGGAAACCACGAAATAATGAGGTGTGGGAATCGTGAAAAAACATGAGATATTTGCTCGTGTCAGTCAATTAGAGGAAAGCATTGGCGGACTTCATAGTGAATTAAAGGATTTAAAAGAACAACTTGCCCTATTACTAGAAGAAAATCATCACCTTCAAATAGAGAATGATCATTTGCGTGATCGTATAGATCAAGATATGAAAGAAAAAGAAAACGATTCAAAAAACAACACCAGTCCGTCTCCAAAAGGCGATCAAGAAAGTGCAGGTCGTACTCATACTGATTTTCGTGAAGGCTATGATAATCTTGCACGCTTATATCAGGAAGGCTTTCATATTTGTAATATGCACTATGGAAGTATTCGTAAAGAGGGCGATTGTCTTTTCTGTTTAACATTTTTAAATAAAGTGTAAGCGGCTTTAAGTCTTTCCTTAAGTTAATAGGAAAGGCTTTTTCTTCATAGTCGCTATATTTTAAGACAGCATGAGAGAACACTGTTAATGGAGTGATGTAAATTGCAGGAGCAACCGATGGAAAGATTAGACTATATGCCAGGTAAACAACGTTATATTTATCAGAGGAAAGACATTTTTTCATTTTCAATGGATGCTGTACTATTAGGAAAATTTGCAAAAGTACCTAAAGAGCAGGGAAAAGTAATAGACCTTTGTTCAGGGAATGGTGCAATCCCATTAATGTTAAGCGTCAGAACAGAAGCGAAAATAGACGCAGTAGAAATTCAAGATATTCTTTGTTCATTAGCTGAAAGAAGCGTTAGTTATAATGGTTTAGAAGAACAAATAAACGTAATAAACAAAAATATTCTTCATTTACAAGATGAGGTGGAGTGGGGCACATATGATCTTGTGACATGTAATCCCCCTTATTTCCCTGTAATTGCGCTAGATCGAATAAATAATAATGAAAAAGTCTCTTATGCTCGTCATGAGATTGCCTGTAACTTAGAGGATGTCATACGTATTTCTTCGAGGTTAGTAAAACAAACTGGAAGGTTAGCGATGGTGCATCGTCCAGAACGTGTAGTGGAAATAATAACGTTAATGACAAAATATCAACTCGAACCGAAACGAATACAGTATGTTCATCCAAAAAAGGATAGAGAAGCAAATATGGTATTAATTGAAGGTTCACGAGCTGGAAAACCAGGGATAAAGACATTACCTCCGTTTATCGTATACGGTGATGGGAAAGAATTTACAGAGGAATTTAATAAATATTATCATGAAAAATAAATGGCGCTTAGAAGGGAAGACCAATCATGTTTATACAGCAAAGCTTTCGGAGTAACGATGAGGCAGGTTGTTTATATCTTGTTCCTACACCGATAGGAAATCTTCAAGATATGACATATAGAGCAGTGGATGTATTAAAAGGTGTAAATGTTATCGCAGCTGAAGACACAAGGCATACAAAAAAGTTATGCCATGTGTTTTCTATTGATACCCCGTTAATTAGTTATCATGAACATAATAAAAAAGAACGAGAAAACTATTTAGTAGAGCGAGTAAAGTCAGGAGAGAAAATTGCTTTAGTGAGTGATGCTGGTATGCCAGCTATTTCTGATCCGGGGTCTGATCTTGTTGCTAGGTTTACAGCTGAAGGGCTATCAGTCATTGCTTTACCTGGGGCAAATGCGGCATTAACAGCATTAATTGCGTCTGGCTTATCTACAGATGAGTTTACTTTTTTAGGATTTTTAAATAGAAAGAAAAAAGAAAGAGAGACAACACTAAAAAGATGGCAAGCATCATTGAGCACCCTCATCTTATATGAGGCTCCGCACAGATTAAAGGAAACTTTAGAAGCGGTACGAGAAGTATTAGGGAATAGACAAATAGCATTATGCCGTGAGATCACGAAACAGTATGAAACATTTGTACGAGGAAGAATCGAAGAGGTTTTATCACATATTGAGCAAGAAGGTATAAAGGGAGAATGTGTAATTATACTATCAGGCGCAACAGAAGAAGAGATAGAGCAATTACAGGAAGCTCCTTGGTGGGAATCCCTCTCGATTAAAGAACATGTGCAAGCGTATATTGATGATGAAGAGATGATATCTAAAGATGCAATAAAACGAACAGCAGAGGACCGCGGGTTAAAAAAACGAGATGTTTATCAGAAATATCATATAAACTAACGATGCATTGATTAGTATTAGCGTAGATGACCTAAAATTTTTCAGCCAATGAAACTATAATTGGCTGAAAAATTAAATAAAAAGGGAGACTCTTTAGGTGATAATCAACCTTTTGAGTCTCCCTCTTTATAAAGGATATGAATGTTTAAATTTTGCGGTGGAAATGATGCTACGCGTATTAGCGAGAAGAGCACTCAATACTACTTTAAAGACTAGCATCATTTCTTGATCGCTTCTAAGAAAAGACTAAAAACGAGCTTCGTCAAGCTCGTTTTTAGTCTTTTCTTATTAAGTATAAATAAAGTTCTAGTCTTGCTTAGTTAAATAATTTTCAAGCTCACGAATGATTTCTTTTGCACCTTGTGGGCTTAAAATAATTTTTCCATCTGCAATAGATAGGTTGTCGTCAGAAACTTCTCCAGTTACTTGACAAGTCATATTTGGCTTATATTTCTTCAAAACGATTTTTTCATCGTCTACATATATTTCTAGAGCATCTTTTTCAGCAATATCAAGTGTACGACGTAGTTCAATTGGAATAACAACTCTCCCTAATTCGTCAACTTTACGCACAATTCCAGTAGATTTCATACAATAAATTCTCCTCTCAATTAATATATCTTGATGTTATTTGTCATATCATGTCATTTTTCGACAAAATTCTATTAAACTTAGAATACCAAGTTTTCCAAAAGAAGTCAATTGAAAAATACTCTATATTTGTAAATTTAAATAGATATTTGTCGAATACGCAAAAGATTATAAAAAAGATGTTATTTTTTTATGTGAATTACAAAATCTTTTATAAAAAGTACTTACTCCTTTCTGTAAATTTGGAAAATGAGTATTGACTATATACCCTAAACTACATAGGCAAAACCTTTTTTTTCATATTTTTCCATAAAAGAAGTTTTAAAGCAGTAAAACTCGTGTTACACCTTGACATGGAACACGTTGATTATGTATATTTTGTAGAGTAAGATGGCATTTTATAAACCATGAAATTTACATATCATATGTCCAATGACAGGATGAGTAAAAGGTCGTATTTCATGACAGAGAGCCAGGGTAGCTGAAAACTGGTATGAAAAGCACTTTTGAATATGGTCCTTGAGGAATTTTCCTTCGAGCAATTAGGTTGTAAGGGGGAAACGTATCTAAGCGTTATTTAGTTAGCTACGACTATATTGTGTAGCTTCAGAGGCTGTCAAAGGATAAAGTAGACAGTGAATCTGGGTGGTACCACGTGAGTGTAACTTTCGTCCCAAGTTGGATGAGAGTTTTTTTATTTTTAACAAGTTATTTACAGGAAATCTTATGTTTTATTGTTTTTAAGTGTTGAATAACAGGAATACTAGTAAAAGGGAAAAGTTAGGAGGATGTGAATATGAGCGAAGCAAGGAAAACGTTTTATTTAACAACACCAATTTATTACCCGAGTGATAAACTACATATCGGCCATGCTTATACAACTGTGGCTGGGGATGCGATGGCCAGATATAAAAGGTTACGTGGTTACGATGTGATGTTCTTAACAGGTACTGATGAGCACGGCCAAAAAATTGAACGTAAAGCAGAGGATAAAGGTGTTTCACCACAGCAATTTGTTGATGATATTGTTAAAACGATTAAGAGTCTATGGTCTAAGCTAGATATTTCCTATGATGATTTTATTCGCACGACGGAGGAGCGTCATAAGAAGGTCGTTCAAAAAATATTTGACCAGCTATTGCAGCAAGGAGATATTTATTTAGATCAGTATGAAGGTCTTTATTGTACACCGTGCGAATCCTTTTTTACAGATTACCAAGCTAAGGATGGAAAATGTCCAGATTGTAGTCGTCCAGTAGAAAAGGTACAAGAAGAGTCGTATTTCTTTCGCATGAGTAAATATGCAGATCGATTACTAAAGTATTATGAAGAAAACCCAGACTTTATCCAACCAGAGTCGAGAAAAAATGAAATGATCAACAATTTCATTAAGCCTGGATTAGAGGATTTAGCAGTTTCAAGAACGTCATTTGATTGGGGTATTAACGTTAAAAGTAACCCAGAGCATGTTGTATACGTGTGGATTGATGCATTATCAAACTATATTACAGCGTTAGGGTACGGCAGTGATGATGAAACATTGTATAAAAAATATTGGCCAGCAGATGTACACTTAGTTGGTAAGGAAATTGTACGTTTCCATACGATTTATTGGCCTATTATGTTAATGGCTTTAGATTTACCATTACCAAAGAAAGTTTTCGGTCACGGATGGCTATTAATGAAGGACGGTAAGATGTCTAAATCCAAAGGCAATGTAGTCGATCCAGTACCACTCATTGAAAGGTATGGACTTGATGCTCTACGCTACTACCTACTAAGAGAAGTGCCTTTTGGTTCAGATGGAACATTTACTCCAGAAGGCTTCGTCGATCGAGTGAACTATGATTTGGCCAATGATTTAGGGAATTTATTAAATCGTACAGTGGCGATGATCAATAAGTATTTTGATGGAGAAATGCCAAAGTATATTAAGAATGCAACATCATACGATGAATCATTAGTCGACCACGTCAATGCAACAGTAAAGAAGGTTGAGGATGCCATGGAGGACATGGAATTTTCCGTTGCATTAACAGCGATTTGGCAGCTTGTAAGTCGTACAAACAAGTATATAGATGAAACACAGCCTTGGATTATAGCGAGAGACGAAACAGCAAAAGAACAATTAGGTTCTGTCATGTATCATCTTGCAGAATCGCTTCGATATATTTCCATCTTGATTCAGCCGTTCTTAACAGAAGCACCAAAGAAAATTTGGGAGCAGTTAGGGATTACAGAAGATCAAACAGTATGGAGCACATTACAGGACTTTGGAAAAACTGAAAGTGGAACAAAGGTTGTAACAAAGGGAGAACCGCTTTTCCCTCGACTTGATGTAAAGGAAGAAATAAAGCACATCATCGTTTCAATGGGTGGAGAAGTGATATCAGAAGAAGAGGAAAAAAATAAAAAACAGCAAGACAAAGCTGCTCCAGAAGTCGAGGAGATTACGATAGATGACTTTACAAAAGTTGAATTAAGAGTAGCGGAAGTCATGAAAGCTGAAAAGGTGAAAAAAGCAGATAAGCTACTAAAAATCCAGCTAGATTTAGGTTATGAGCAGCGACAAGTAGTCTCTGGAATTGCAAAATATTATACACCAGAAAATTTGGTAGGTAAAAAAGTAATATGTGTAACAAACCTTAAACCGGTAAAGCTTCGCGGGGAGCTTTCGCAAGGAATGATCCTTGCAGCATCTGAAGGAGATCAGCTTACTTTAGCGACAATAGGAGAGTCATTACCAAATGGTGCGAAGGTAAAATAAAGGAGTAGTTTTACTAATGAAATGAAAAGTGTCTCAGAAGGTATGATTACCATTTGAGACACTTTCTTACTATAACAAATAGAAAAAGGAGCATAGTAAACATGTTATTTGATACACACGTACACTTAAATGCAGATCAATATGAAGAAGATGTAAACGAAGTGATAGAGCGAGCTTTGGCTAACGAAGTTACAAACATGGTCGTTGTTGGCTTTGATGAGAAAACGATACCGAAAGCAATACAGTTAGCTGAAACGTATGACTTTATATATGCGGCTGTTGGATGGCATCCTGTCGACGCCATCGACTTTGAAGAGCGTCATTTACAGTGGTTAAAAGAGCTTTCGTCACATGAAAAAGTTGTAGCTATTGGTGAAACAGGCTTAGATTATCATTGGGATAAATCACCTAAGTCCGTACAAAAAGAAGTTTTTCGCAAGCAGATTCAATTAGCAAAAGAAGTAAAGTTGCCACTTATTATTCATGATAGAGAAGCCCATCAAGATATTGTAAATATATTGAAGGAGGAAGATGCACAAGAAGTAGGAGGTATCATGCACTGCTTCGGTGGTGATTTACATATAGCGAAACAGTGTCTAGACTTACGTTTCCATATATCTTTTGGGGGACCTGTTACTTTTAAAAACGCCCAGCTTCCAAAGGATGTTGCTAAAGAAATACCAATGGATCGTATTTTAGTTGAAACTGATGCACCATATCTAGCGCCACACCCATACAGAGGAAAAAGAAATGAACCAGCTTATGTAAAGCTAATAGCAGAAAAAATAGCTGAGCTAAAAGAAATAAATGTAGTCGATTTTGCAAAAATGACAACTGAAAATGCAAAAAAACTTTTCGGAATAAAGTGACATAGATTGATAGCGGATATTAAATAACAATGTCTAAAATAATCACGGAAATGTATTGTTCTACATAGCATGTACAAAACATAAAATAGTTGTGTCGAGAAGTTTCCCTACCAATATTTTTGGAAATACTAGATAATGGCAAGGATGATTCACAACAATTATGTTGACAAGATGGTGGCTCTGTCATATAATTTGGATTCTGAAGGAGGGGTTCAACCATGACTCAATGGATGAAGCAATTTTTCTCTCGTCTTTCATGGAGAAAATTTGCCATATCCAGTGTTGGCCTCCTAACGTTGATGGGAATTCTCGTATTCGCTATCTATGAGGCTACGAAAATATCAGTTACCGTTGAGGTAGATGATGAGCAAGAAACGATTTACACTCATGCATCAACAGTTGGAGAGGTTTTAAAGGAGCGCGGGATAGAAGTAGGCGTTCACGATTACATCGAACCATCCCTAGATACAGTAATCAATGACGCAACAGAAATTGTATATATACCAGCACAACAAGTGATTGTCACAATTGATGGAAACGAAGAGGAAGTATGGACAATTGCTAGTAACGTTAAACAATTATTGGACGAATTAGATGTTGAAGTGAATGAACACGATGTCATCAGCCCATCGTTACATGAAGCTATTACGAGTAATATGACTATTACTTATGAAGAAGCATTTAAAGTAATAGTACATAGTGACGGTGAGGAAAAAGAATTTTGGACAACTTCGACAACGGTCGCTGACTTTTTAGAGAGAGAAAATTTCACCTTAGGTGAATTAGACCGAGTAGAGCCATCTTTAGAAGAAAAACTCGACGAGGAAGTAGAACTTAATGTAGTTCGTGTAGAAAAAGTCACCGATGTTGTGGAAGAAACTGTAGACTTTGCCACAGTAAGAAGAAACGATTCATCATTAGAGCAAGGCTCTGAAGAAGTCGTACAAAATGGTCAAGAAGGTCGCATTGAAAAACACTATGAGGTCATTTTTGAAGATGGAGAAGAAGTTTCTCGAGAGTTAGTGAAAGAGGAGAAAGTACGTGACAGCGAAGATAGAATCGTCGCCGTAGGTACAAAAGCACCTCAACAAACAGTCTCAAGAAGCGCATCATCCGATTCAGCATCAGGCGATTGGCAGACCTTTACTGCTACAGCTTATTCTGCATACTGTAATGGATGTTCAGGAAACACAGCGACAGGCTTAAACTTAAGAGCTAATCCAGATAAAAATGTTATTGCTGTTGACCCGAATGTGATTCCATTAGGATCACGTGTAGAAATTAAAGGGATGGGTACATTTTTAGCAGCTGATACTGGAGGAGCAATTAACGGTAGAATAGTAGATATTTTTATGCCTGATCCTAACGGAGCAACAACAAATAATCGTGCCTTGTCATTTGGTAGGCAAACGGTAGAACTTCGAATACTTGATTAATTTTTGCACAGAGGGTGAATCCTCTGTGTTTTTCTTTTCTTAAATTATTCGTTATATTAGACGTATACAAAAATAAAAAGTTTCAAAAATAGAGGGGAAAATAAATTATGTTTGAAATTGTCATTTAGAAAGGTTGTTCCACATACATGAAGCCGATAATAAAAGAAGTAATAGTAGTAGAAGGAAAAAGTGATACAAACGTAATAAAGCGTTTTTTAGAATGCGATACGATAGAGACAAACGGTTCTGCAGTCGAGGACCACGTCATAAAAAGGATAAAGTTAGCTAATGATCGTAGAGGTGTCATTATATTTACAGATCCTGATTATCCAGGCGAAAAAATTAGGCATATAATAAATGAAAAAGTTCCAGGCTGTAAGCATGCTTTTATAAGTAAAGAAAGTGCAATTGATTATCAAAAGAAAAAGGTTGGAGTAGAGCATGCTAATAAAGAAAGTATCCTTTCAGCTATTGAGAAAGCGAAGCCGTCATCATCATATGAGGTAGTTAGTGAAATAACAAAAGAGGATCTATTACATGCAAAATTAATAGGAGGGAGCGGGTCACGTGAGAGGCGTGAAGCGCTTGGAACAAAGTTAAATATCGGATACACAAATGGGAAACAGCTATTAAAGAGACTTCAACAGTTTCAAATATCTAAAAATGAGTTTGCCGATGCTTTACGTCATATAGAAAGAGGAGAAGATGATGATAGATAAAGATATTGCGACACCTAAAAAAACAAAAGCAATTTTAGATAAGTATGGGTTTTCCTTCAAAAAAAGTCTCGGACAAAATTTCTTAATTGATACAAATGTGTTAAAACGTATCGTTGCAGCGGCGAATGTTAGTCAAAGTACAGGCGTTATAGAAATTGGCCCTGGAATTGGTGCTCTCACTGAGCAATTAGCAAAAGAAGCAAAAAGGGTTGTTGCCTTTGAAATTGACCAGCGTTTGTTACCTATCTTAAAAGAGACATTATCAGCCTATGAACATACAAAGATCATACACCAAGACGTATTGAAAGCCGATGTCCAAAAAGTAATTAAAGATGAATTTGAAGAAAACGAGGAATTAGCAGTTGTAGCAAACTTACCTTACTATGTGACAACACCAATATTAATGAAACTGTTAGAAGAAAAACTACCAGTTAGAACAATCGTTGTCATGATCCAAAAGGAAGTAGCAGAGCGAATAGCAGCTAAACCTAACTCCAAAAATTACGGGTCATTATCAATTGCAGCCCAATATTATGCAGATGCTGAAACTGTTTTTACAGTACCTAAAACTGTTTTTGTTCCTCAACCGAATGTGGACTCGGCAATATTAAGACTGTCAATACGAGAAAAGCCACCGATTACAGTAAAGGATGAAGCTTTCTTTTTTGAAATCATACGAGCTAGCTTTGCTCAGCGTAGAAAAACTATTTTAAATAATTTAGCTCACCATTTTAGTACATTATCAAAGCAAACAATTGAAGAAATACTACAAAGTATCAATATAGATCCGAGAAGGCGTGGAGAGGCGCTCTCAATGGAAGAGTTTGGTGTATTAAGTGATAATTTATTAAAAAAATTCCGTACATAGTGGCAACGAACATTCTCCTTGCATAAGTTATGTCGTGAGGAGGCGTGTGTCATGTCAGATATTAAAGTTGGCCATATTGTAGGTAGGGCTTCATATAATTGTGATATCTTATTTCGAGTAGTCAATATAGACGGTGACCTCGTAGAGTTGCACGGGGAGGACATGAGGATTGTTGCAGACGCCCCAGTAAGTGATTTAGTAGCGATTACAGAAAAGGATCGTAAAAAAAGGGCTAAAAAGTTAAGACAAAAAGAAGAGAACTGCTATCAACTATTCCGTCAAGATAGAAAGCTCACTCGAGAACGCAATGAGTATGAGATTACATCGGGATATACAAAGAGAAACACGTATTTTGAACTTCCAGGAAAAGTACTACATTTAGATGGTGATTCACTATATTTAAAAAAGTGTACACAAGTATATGATCGTCTTGGCGTCCCTGTTTATGGTGTGCACTTAGAAGAGAAGGAGATGCCTCTACAAGTAAAGTCACTCATTGAAATGATTAGACCAGATATATTAGTTATTACTGGTCACGATGCATATAGTAAATCAAAAGGCGATGAGCATGAAATGAAGGCTTATCGTAATTCACGCCATTTTGTGGACACTGTGAAAGAAGCGAGGAAGATTGTACCTTATATGGACCATCTCGTCATTTTTGCTGGTGCTTGCCAATCAAATTTTCAATCGCTACTAAAAGCGGGGGCAAACTTTGCTAGCTCCCCGGATAGAATTAATATACATGCATTAGACCCTGTATACGTCGTTTCAAAGGTTAGTTTAACACCTTTTATGGAAAGAGTTGGGGTATGGGATGTACTTAAAGCCTCCCTAACCGGCAAACAGGGATTGGGTGGAGTAGAAACTAACGGCGCACTTCGAAGAGGAATGCCTAACTATCAAGATGAAGAAGAATAAATGATGAAGAGAGGGGCTGAAAAAGGTTGGATTACCTTTTTCAGCCCCTCAAAGCAATGAAGATTAATGGTGCAATCTTTTGAAAGTCTGCTATGTGGAAGTTTCTCATAGTAGTCACGAAACGAACGTAGCCATTGCCATTGAATTTATATGGTATGAAAAAGTTACTCTATACTTTTCATTGTCCTCTTGTTTTACCGCTGGAGTCCCCCTCGTCATATGCGTTGAAAAACAATGCTCCCTCCCTTTATTCGTTGTATTGTGATACATTTTGTAAAGCTTTATTTTCAGAAATTTATTGCAAGTAAAAAGATAATCTACATAATTTTGTCGAAATTGAACATTATAAAAAATAGCACCGGAAATTGAGTGAAATGCATTGACACATGAACGATACATTGTTATAATTTTAATTTTATTTGACGTGTGTACACCGGTGTGCTATAATTAGGACAAGTGAGGTGTGGTGGATGGCAAAAACTTTAATTGAGATTAAACGGTCTTTGGATGAGAATGTAGGTAAAAGAATTACGATACTAGCAAATGGTGGTCGACGTAAGACGATTGAGAGATCTGGTTTGTTAGAGGGGACATATCCATCTGTATTTACAATTAAGTTAGATCAAGATGAATATGCTGTTGAAAGAGTGTCGTATAGCTACACAGATATCTTAACAGAGACAGTTAAACTCTCTTTAGCAGATGAAGTTGATGTGGAATTGGAAGCTGCGGAGAACGCATAGACATATTTAGCGGTTATACAAAAAGTAATCTACTTATTATCTTAATAAGTATTGATTATTTTTCGTATAACCGCTTATTTATTTTACAAAGAAGAAAGTATTAAAGCTTTTCGCTTTGGAAGCTACTTAGCATCTACAGCCTATGGCGTAAACTAAGATGCAGTATTTACTACATTTTTTATGCGTAAAATAGGACATATTATAACTGTCACAGTATTGATGAAAGGGGTAGATTTGCGTGGGTCGAAGACGAGGTGTAATGTCAGATCAATTTAAAGAGGAACTGGCAAAAGAACTTGGCTTCTATGACACTGTCCAAAAAGAAGGATGGGGTGGCATTCGTGCAAAGGATGCAGGTAACATGGTGAAACGCGCAATAGAGCTCGCTGAGCAACAACTATCGAATCGTTCAAGTCAATAAATTACTGTGACAGCTGGGGCAATTCGCTCCAGCTTTTTCACAAAAGAGATTGATACTTTGAATTATATCTAGCATAAACTGCCATCTTATCAATACTTTTAATGAACATCGAGTGCTTTGATATTCGGCGTTCCCTACATCACTCGGTCGATTCAAGCTTTACAGTATTCTTAATGAACTGAAGTCAATACATATGATTTTACCTTTATAATGAAATGTGTATTTAACTGCGAAAATAGAAAGAAAGGTAGTATAGGGCCTTAACAAATGGTAAAATAACGAAAGTGGATTTGAACGGATAAAATAAGCAGGTGATTGATTGATGCATACTCATAAAATAATTAAAGCCCCAGCAAAGATTAACTTAACATTGGATGTTATTCGTAAAAGAGATGATGGCTATCACGATGTTGAGATGGTGATGACAACTGTTGATTTAGCCGACCGTATTGAGCTGACAACTTTAGAAGAGAACCGAATTAAAGTAGATGTTAATCACGGATTTGTACCGAGTGATAACAAAAATTTAGCCTATCAAGCAGCAAAGCTTTTAAAAGATAAAATGGACGTAAAAAAAGGTGTTCGTATCTTTATTGATAAGCAAATTCCTATATCTGCAGGCTTGGCAGGTGGGAGTACCGATGCAGCGGCTGTATTACGCGGATTAAATGAACTATGGGATTTAAATTTATCAATAGATGAGTTAGCCGAATTAGGATTAGAAATTGGTTCTGATGTGCCTTTTTGCGTACATGGAGGAACTGCCTTAGCGACAGGGAGAGGGGAGACGCTTCAATTTTTACCAACGCCACCTCCTTGTTGGGTAATCTTAGTGAAACCACCAATGGGCGTTTCTACGAAAGAGATTTATCAACGCCTTAACCTTGATCAAATGGAACATCCAGACACGCAAGGGATGATAGCATCTATTAATAACGGAGATTTTAGCGGCATTTGTTCTAGGCTAGAAAACGTGATGGAAAAAGTAACTTTTGAATTATATAAAGATGTAGAGAGAGTAAAGAATAGTATGATTCAGTTTGGTGCAGATGGCGTCGTTATGAGTGGCAGTGGCCCTACCGTTTTTGCATTAACACAAAATGAGACACGAGCAGATAGGCTTTATAATAGTTTAAAGGGTTTTATGGATCAAGTATTTGTTGTTCGGCTTCTCGGAACTAAACACGACTAATTTTTATGATAAACTTGTGAAACACGTATAAAAATGGTATATTACTGTTAAAATATTCGGTTTTTATCTAACAGTGGATATGTTCCATAATTGGAGGTAGTCATGAAATATCGTAGAAGTGGTCGTTTAGTAGATATGACAAATTATTTTTTATCGCATCCACATCAACAAATTCCTTTAACACATTTTTCTGAAGCTTATCAGTCTGCCAAATCTTCAATTAGTGAAGATATCTCAATTATAAAAGAGGTATTTGAAAGTAAACATATTGGAACAATTAGTACTACTGCTGGTGCCTCTGGTGGCGTTACTTTTGTCCCTACAGTTGCTAGGCAGCAAACAGAGGAATTGATTGATCGTTTATGTGATAGATTAGAGGAACCTGAACGCTTATTGCCTGGTGGCTACTTATATATGATGGATATAATTGGTGATCCGAATTTAATGCAGGAGTTAGGAAGAGTTTTTGCATCAAAGTTCCGAGATGCTTCTGTCGACGCGGTTATGACAATGGCTACAAAAGGGATTCCATTAGCATATGCAGTTGCTGGGCATTTAAATGTGCCAGTAAGTATTGTCCGTGCACAACATCGAATTACAGAAGGTTCGATAGTAAGTATTAACTATGTCTCTGGCTCTCAGAAACGAATCCAAACAATGTCATTAGCGAGAAGAAGTTTGAAACCTAACTCTAATGTATTAATCATAGATGACTTTATGAAGGCTGGAGGTACGATAAGAGGAATGATGGACTTAGTTTCCGAATTCCAATCTTCTATTGCTGGTATTGGTGTCTTAACGGAAGCCGTACATGATGAGGAAAAACTAGTAAGTGATTATGTGTCACTGACAAAGTTATCTGAGGTAGATTTAAAAGCGAAACAAATCAAAGTCGAGCAAGGAAACATTTTTTCTCTCGATTATTCATATGAAGATTAGTGACAGAGGCCATCTATTTATGATGGCTTCTGTCACGTTTTTGAATAAAAAATAGAATAAATGAAAAAAGATTCTGCAAAAAGAAGGAAATTAAATATATTTGTAGAAAACAATTACAAGATTCTATTTATTGTAAAAAGGTGGTGGCAGATATGGAAGTAACAGATGTGAGACTTCGCCGTGTTAATACGGAAGGTCGTATGCTTGCAATCGCATCTATTACCATCGATGATGAATTTGTAGTACACGATATTCGTGTCATCGACGGCAATAATGGAATGTTTGTAGCAATGCCTAGCAAGCGTACTCCCGACGGAGAATTTAGGGATATTGCACATCCGATTTCTTCAAAGACCCGTGAAAAGATCCAGTCGGCAGTTTTAGCTGAGTACGAGCGTGCTGGTGATGAAGTGGAATTTGAAGAAGCTGGAGCTTCATAATTTTTAAAAGGACCTAGCCAATTTAATTTTAGATGGCTAGGTTTATTTTTTTGTGTGGGGTGAGGAAGGAGCCGGTGAGTTATTTACATTCGTTGATGATGTAGGGTGAATGAATGTCCTAACTGCTATTGAAAAAAAGATATGAAGATAAGGTCGCGTGCTCCCATCTGCCCTTGAGCAAATAAAAAAGAGAATGAAGGTAAGATGGGGCCGCGCCATCTGTCCTTAAGCAAACCAAAAAACAATAAATTTAAGCTCCGCAGTGCAACACCCTCCCCAAATCCCCTTAAGTACGAAAGAATGGCTTTACGCATCATTTGCAACTTGAATAAATGTACCATGGATGTCGTACCGTGCGTATAGCGCCATCTGCAATCACTATTACTTTATAATCAGGTAGCGACATGCTAATAGCAAAATGTGATTTTTCATATTGCCTACAGACTATGTTTTTATATATTATGGAGAGAGTGAATATTGACTACCATTTAAAAAGTGAAGAAATTTCCTATTAAACGTGAAACGTATGATAAGTTAACTTGAAAAGAGTTGTAATATAAGATATATTCGTAAGGGAAAATGAGGCCGTGGAGGGTGTTTAATGAGTAATGAGAAAAACCGTTATGCAGTAATATTAGCTGCAGGTAAAGGAACTCGAATGAAATCTGATTTGTATAAAGTGCTTCACCCTGTTTGTGATAAGCCGATGGTTCAACATGTTGTAGATGAAGTCGAAAAATGTAATGTTAAAAAAACGATTGCAGTTGTTGGTCATGGTGCTGAAAAAGTAAAAGACCAGCTAGGCGATCGTGTAACTTATGTTTTGCAAGAGGATCAGTTAGGCACAGGGCATGCAGTAATGCAAACGGAACCGTTGTTAATGGATAAAGAAGGAACAACGGTTGTTTTATGTGGAGACACACCACTATTGACTTCAGAAACAATTACAGCACTCATAAATGAACATGAATCAAAAGGTGCAAAAGCAACGATACTAACAGCACATGCTCCTGACCCAACAGGCTATGGACGAATTATTCGGAATAGCAGCGGAGTTGTTAATAAAATTGTCGAGCATAAAGATGCTAGCGAAAGCGAGCGTCTTGTAAAAGAAATTAATACTGGAACGTACTGTTTTGATAATAAATTTTTATTTAGTGCACTGAAAAGTGTTGGAAACGATAATGTACAAGGTGAGTATTACTTACCGGATGTCATTGAAATACTTGAAAAGCAAGGCGAATTGATTGCTGCCTATCAAACACCAGATTTTAATGAAACGGTAGGTGTTAATGACAGAGTGGCATTAAGTCATGCAGAAATGTATATGAAACAGCGTGTGAATGAAAAGCTAATGAGAGCCGGTGTTACGATTATCGATCCAAATAATACATATGTGTCGGCAGATGTTACAATTGGAAGAGATACTGTTTTACACCCTGGTACGATAATTAAAGGGAGCAGTACAATTGGTGAACGCTGTCACATCGGACCTCACACGGAAATCGTTAATAGTTCAATCGGTAATGAAACAACGATAAAACAATCGGTTGTCCACGATAGTAAACTTGGAAATATTGTCTCAGTCGGTCCTTTTTCACACATTAGACCCGATACTGAGTTAGGCAATCATGTTCGTGTTGGTAACTTTGTTGAACTGAAAAAAATGTCTATGGGAGATGGCAGTAAAGCCTCTCATCTTAGCTATTTAGGAGATGCTAAAATAGGATCAGACGTCAACGTTGGATGTGGTTCAATAACCGTGAATTACGACGGGAAGAATAAATTTAAAACGATCATCAATGATGGTGCCTTTATCGGCTGTAATGCAAATTTAATTGCGCCAGTTACGGTTGGAGAAAATGCATTTGTAGCGGCAGGGTCAACCATTACAGATGATGTACCAGGTGATTCATTAGCAATAGCACGTCAGCGTCAAACAAACAAAGAGGGTTATGTAAAAAAGAATGATGAAAAGTAATGGAGGTTCAACGATGGCTCAATATAAAGATGAAAATTTAAAGGTGTTTACACTAAACTCAAATCCAAGCCTTGCACATGAAATTACAAGTAACATAGGTATTGAAATGGGGAAATGCTCTGTTTCTAGATTTAGTGATGGTGAGGTTCAAATAAATATTGAGGAGAGCATTCGTGGATGTGATATTTTTATTATACAATCCACTTGTTCGCCAGCAAACGAGCATATTATGGAGCTATTAATTATGATTGATGCACTAAAAAGAGCGTCAGCGCAAACAATTAATGTCGTCATTCCATACTATGGTTACGCACGCCAAGATAGAAAAGCAAGATCTAGGGAACCAATTACAGCTAAATTAGTAGCTAATTTGTTAGAAACAGCAGGTGCATCAAGAGTCATCACACTTGATTTACATGCGACACAAATACAAGGGTTCTTTGATATTCCAACTGACCAATTAGTTGGTGTTCCTATTCTTTCTGACTATTTTGAAGCGCAAAAGCTAGATGATATCGTTATCGTTTCTCCAGACCATGGAGGAGTAGTTCGTGCAAGGAAAATGGCTGATAGACTAAAAGCGCCTATTGCGATCGTTGATAAAAGACGCCCTAAACCGAATGTAGCTGAAGTCATGAATATAGTAGGGAACATTGAGGGAAAGACAGCCATTCTTATCGACGACATTATTGATACTGCGGGTACCATTACTTTAGCTGCAAATGCGATGATAGAAAACGGTGCGAAGGAAGTGTATGCTTGCTGTACACACCCAGTTTTATCTGGGCCTGCTATTGACCGTATTCAAAACTCAAAGATTAAGGAATTAGTAGTAACAAATACGATACCGCTCCAAGAGGATAAAAAAATTGATAAGATTACGCAATTATCTGTAGGACCGTTGTTAGCTAAAGCAATTATCCATGTACATGAGCAACGATCTGTAAGCCGATTGTTTAATTAAATTCATTTTTTTCATAAAAAGTAAGACGGGCGTTTCAAAACACTTATTTTTGGGAAAACATAATAAAAGAACCAAAAAAAGGATGAGGTGGTTTGAAACATGGCAACTTTACAAGCAAATACGCGAGAAGATTTAAGAGGATCGAGACTTAACAAGATTCGCAATGATGGAAATGTTCCAGGTGTCATATATGGAAAAACAATTGGTAATAAACCAGTTACTGTAGAAGGGTCATCGCTACTGAAGATGATTCGCGAGAACGGTCGAAACGGTGTTTTTAAACTAGACGTTGACGGTCAACAAACGGATGTTATGATATATGACATTCAAGTCGATCCATTAAAAAATGAAGTTATACATGTAGATTTCTATGCTGCTGACATGAAGAGTGAATTGGATGCCGACGTACCTGTACAAGCTGTAGGAGAAGCAATCGGCGTCAAAAACGGTGGAGTATTACAGCAATCGTTACACGAGGTTTCTGTAAAAGCGTTACCGAATGATTTGCCAGATAGCATTGAAATCGACGTTTCTCAATTAGATGTAAATGATTCTTTGCAAGTGAAGGATTTAAAAACATCAGGGAAATATGAAATAAATAATGATCCAGAGGAATCAGTATTGTCGATTCTTCCTCCAACAGAACAACCGAATGAACCTGAGGTTGGTGAAGAACCAGAAGGAGAACCCGAATTAGTTGGAAATGAAGAAGGAAATAAAGAGGGCGAAGAAGAATAGTATTTAATAAAGGACATTGAGGTATAACCGTCCAGGTTATACCTCTTTCACTCGTGTAAAGGAGAATAACGATGTTTTTTAAAAAGCTCTTTCAACGCCAAGGGAAAACAGAAAGCGAGGCTTTACCAATGAAATTAGTTGTTGGTTTAGGGAATCCAGGCAGTAAATATGATGGAACAAGGCATAATGTAGGTTTTGAAGTCATTGATCGCTGCCAACAATTGTTTCAACTTGATTTAGATCAATCAAAATTTAAAGGGATTTATGGCTATAAAGTAATTGAAGGGGAGAAAATATTTTTATTAAAGCCTTTAACCTTCATGAATTTATCTGGTGAATCTGTCATCCCTTTAATGAAATATTTCAAAATACCAACGGAGGACTTGCTCGTTATTTATGACGATCTCGATCTAGCCCCTGGTAAGATTCGTTTGCGGCAAAAAGGTGGCGCAGGAGGGCACAATGGGATGAAGTCAATCATTTCCCACCTTGGTACAGAGGAATTTAATCGTATTCGAATAGGAATAGGACGGCCACCGAAAGGATATGCTGTACCAGACTACGTACTAGGCTCTTTTTCTAATGAAGAACGAAATGCAGTAGATGAGTCAATTGAAACAGCGGCTAAAGCCGTTGATGCATGGACAAAAGATTCATTTATTAACGTGATGAATACATTTAACTAGCGCCTATTATTATGTGAATAGAGCGACCTCTATCCGTCCATACTATAAATCGTATGGAATGCATAGTATAGAGGAGGAGCACCATGGCAATTCATTATTATTGTCGGCATTGTTCTAAAAATGTTGGAACACTAAGTGATTGGCAAGCAAATGATGAACAATTAGGATTCAATCAATTAACAAATGAAGAAAAGCAAGAAATGATTGAATGTAACTCACAAGGTCACTTGCAAGTAAAAGTGATTTGTGAAGATTGCGAAAAAACATTACAGGAAAACCCTGATTATCATGCTCAAGAATCATTTATCCATTAAAGAACAAAAATCGACAAGCTTTGGTGCATTGTACCAAAGCATTTTTTGCTGAATAGTTATATATAAATTAATTTTAATAGAGGGGGGAAAGCCGTGAGAGGGTTTATAGAAACATTATACCGTGGGGATGACGTCAAAAGTATAGTAGAAGGTGTTGAAGCAAATATATCAGAACAAATGGTATCAGGCTTAGCAGGCTCGGCTAGGTCCCTTTTACTTGCGACAATATTTGAAAAAACGAAGCGTTCACAATTAGTTATTACTCATAATCTTTTTCAAGCACAAAAATTATATGATGATTTAACATCTTTAATAGGCGAGGACCAAGTATATTTATACCCTGTAAATGAATTGATAGCATCGGAAATAGCGGTTGCGAGTCCAGAAATGAAGGGACAAAGAATGGAAGCTCTCAATCAATGGATTTCTAATAAAGATGCTATTGTTATTGCTCCTATGGCCGGTGTTAGGAGACTATTACCACCAAAATCATTATGGTTTGAATTCCAGTTATCATTCCAGGTTGGTAAGGACATAGAATTAAATACGACACTGAATCAATTAGTTAATATGGGGTTTCAGCGCGTCGATATGGTTTCAACGCCAGGTCAATTCAGTGTGCGTGGAGGAATTATTGATATTTATCCATTAACGGAAGAGAATCCAGTCCGAATTGAATTATTTGATACAGAAGTAGATTCTATTCGTTTTTTTAACGTTGAATCACAGCTTTCGGAGACGCAGCTTCAAGTGGTGAACATTGGGCCTGCAAAAGAAGTGCTATTGAAAGAAGAACACTATCAGCATGGTGCTAGTAGCTTAGAGCAAGCACTTGCGACAAGCTTAAAGAAAGTAAAAAATAAGGCTGTTAAGGAAAAGATGGCCGAACAAGTTGGCCATGAAATTCGTTTACTTAAAGAAAAAACAAGCTTTGACTCCATGTATAAGTATATGTCTCTATTCTACGATACTAGATATACATTACTAGACTATATGCCAAACAACGGGTTAATTTTTATTGATGAAGTGAGTAGAGTTCAAGAAATGGCGAAAAGTTTAGAGAAAGAGGAAGCGGATTGGCATACGACAATGATATCGCAAGGAGCGTCTGTTTCTGATATCGCCTTAGCTTTGTCATGGGATGAATTATTTCATCATTGTACTATACCGAGGGTTTATTTAAGTTTATTTTTACGGCATGTGCCCTCTACGAATCCTAAAAATTTAGTGAGTATTCAAACGAAAACAATGCAAAATTTCCATGGACAAATCCATTTATTAAAAAATGAAGTCGATAGATGGAAGGGTGCCAATTATTCTATTACGTTCGTCTGTGCAGACAATGAACGTGCAGATAGAATGAAAAGTGTTTTAGAAGATTACGACATCGAATCAGTAGTGACATCACATGATAGTCCGCCTGTTCTGGGACAAACTCAAATTATAACTGGGCATCTTATGTCAGGGTTTGAATTGCCAATGCAGCGACTGATTATCATTACAGAAGAAGAAGTTTTCACTAAAAAAACGAAGCGACCGAAAAGACGTCAAAAGCTATCTAATGCAGAACGAATTAAAAGCTACTCTGAGCTACAGGTTGGTGATTGGGTCGTACACATCAATCATGGTATTGGTAAATACTTAGGGATTGAAACGTTAGAGGTAGCGGGTATTCATAAAGATTATATGCATATCACATATGCTGGAAACGACAAGTTATATGTTCCGGTAGATCAAATTGACCAAGTGCAAAAGTACGTTGGCTCTGAAGAAAAAGAGCCTAAATTATATGCACTAGGCGGTAATGATTGGAAGAAGGTTACTAAAAAAGTAAAATCATCCGTCCAGGATATAGCGGATGATTTAATAAAGCTCTATGCTGAAAGGGAAGCAAGTAAAGGATTTGCATTTTCTAAAGATGGTCCAGAGCAGAGGGAATTTGAGTCATCGTTCCCATATCAAGAAACAGAAGATCAGATTCGCGCAATTGAAGAAATAAAGAAGGACATGGAGCTAGAACGGCCAATGGATCGTTTACTCTGTGGGGATGTGGGCTACGGTAAAACGGAAGTTGCTTTACGTGCGGCATTTAAGGCAATCATGGATGGTAAACAAGTGGCTTTCCTCGTGCCAACAACAATCCTTGCACAACAGCACTATGAGACGATCCGAGAGCGATTTCAAGATTTCGCAGTAAATACGAGTATATTAAATCGCTTTAGATCTAGAAAAGAACAGCAAGAAACAATGAAAGGACTAAACAAAGGGACAGTAGATATAGTCGTAGGAACACATAGATTATTATCAAAGGATATTACATTTGAAAACCTTGGATTATTAATCGTTGATGAGGAGCAACGCTTCGGTGTTACTCATAAAGAGAAGATTAAGAAATTAAAGGCGAACGTCGATGTGTTAACTTTGACAGCGACTCCTATTCCAAGGACACTTCACATGTCCATGTTAGGTGTGAGAGACTTATCGGTCATTGAAACACCACCAGAAAATAGATTTCCAGTACAAACATACGTAGTGGAATATAATGAGGGGTTAGTAAAAGAGGCGATAGAGCGTGAATTAGCGCGCGGTGGTCAAGTATTTTACTTGTACAATCGCGTCGATGATATTGAAGTAGTCAATGACAAAATTTCCATGTTAGTTCCAGAAGCAAATGTACGTTTTGTTCACGGAAGAATGACAGAATCGGAGTTAGAATCGGTAATGCTCGAATTTCTTGATGGAAATGTAGACGTATTGGTCACGACAACAATTATAGAGACCGGTGTAGATATCCCGAATGTAAATACGTTAATCATTGATAACGCTGATAAGATGGGGCTTTCACAGTTGTACCAATTAAGAGGGCGTGTTGGTCGATCAAATAGAGTAGCATATGCTTACTTTACTCATCAGAGAGATAAAGTGTTAACAGAGGTCGCCGAAAAGAGATTACAAGCTATTAAAGAATTCACAGAGCTTGGCTCAGGATTTAAAATTGCGATGCGTGACTTATCCATTCGTGGGGCCGGTAACTTGCTAGGTGCTGAACAGCATGGATTTATCGCATCGGTTGGTTTCGACTTGTACTCACAGATGTTGAAAGATGCTATTGACGAGCGTAAAGACAACATGTCAACGGATGAGAAGAAAGTGGAAGAAAAAAGCATGGAGTTTGACCTACAAGTAGACGCTTATATTCCTGAAACGTATATACCAGACTCGAAGCAAAAAATTGATATGTACAAAAAGTTCAAAATGATAAGCTCCTATCAAGATATATTGGATTTAGAAAGTGAAATGATTGATCGTTTTGGAGATTTCCCTAAAGAAGTAGAATACTTAACACAAGTATCAAAAATAAAGCAATATGGTATTCAAAACGGTGTGGAGTCCATTATTGAAAAAAATAAAGAATGTAAGGTGATTTTAAGTCAGCATACGACAGATACTATTGATGGGTCAAAACTGTTTACTTTAGTTAACAAGCTATCAAGTAAGTTCAACTTATCGATGACAGGAAATCAAATTACGATCCATTTAAAAAGAAAAAACGTGTCAGATGGAGATTATTTAAACTTATTAGAAGAAGTTTTATCAAGACTTGATGAGGTCTCAAAAGAAGAAACGAAAGAGAAAAAAGCGACAATATAACAAGTAGAATGAAGGAAACGAACTTAATATGGCGGTGGGAATGTCGTTTAAACAATAGCTACAATAAAAAGTGACGGCATTCCCTTCTCTCTTTAAAAATGAAGGTAATCTTATAAAAATTTGGGTTTGTAAGGAAATCAAAACAAATTTATTCAACAAATGGTGAATAGTTCTTTTTTTTCGTTGGATAATAAAGACAAGATCCAGCTAACTTAAAAGTTATACTTGCACGCATGCATCGACGTGAATACAACATGGAAAGTGAGGCAACGTAAGTATGAAAGCAACTGGAATTGTTAGACGAATTGATGATTTGGGGCGAGTGGTTATTCCAAAGGAAATCCGCCGCACATTAAGAATTAGAGAAGGAGATCCATTAGAAATCTTTGTGGATCGTGATGGAGAGGTTATTTTAAAGAAGTATTCTCCAATCTCAGAATTAGGTGATTTTGCAAAAGAATATGCAGAAGCACTTTATGACAGTTTGAATCATATTGTTTTAATTGCTGATCGTGATTCCTACATCGCGGTAGCAGGAGGGTCAAAGAAGGAATATCATAATAAAGGTATTGGTGAACTAGTTGAATCGGCAATGAGTGAACGTAAAACAATGCTTGAAGATCAAGCTGGAGAGTATCATTTAGCTGGTGATTCTAATGAGCAAGTGAATGGATACTGTATTGCACCAATTATAGCAAACGGTGATCCAATAGGCGCAGTTACACTCATTTCAAAAGAAGGAAATACAATGGGTGATGTTGAGAAAAAACTTGCTGAAACAGCCGCAGGCTTCTTAGCGAGACAAATGGAGCAATAACTTAATGCATCTGCTATTTATGCGCCAAAACGGTATACTGTAAAAAAAGGTTGTCTTAAAAGGTCTTTTATCCTTTTGGGACAACCTTTTCTTTTTCCAAGTGCTACCTATGCTATAATACCGTATATTGAAGAAACAGGAGTGGACCCATTGTGAAGGAAAACAAAGCCAAAGTTTCTTTATTAAAAGGAGCATTATACTTATCATTAGCGGCATTTGTTGGGAAAGTGTTAAGTGCCCTCTATAAAGTTCCATATCAAAATATGACAGGTGACGTAGGTTACTATGTTTATCAGCAAGTATATCCGCTCTACGGAATAGCCTTTGTTTTAGCTACATACGGATTTCCAATTGTTTTGTCTAAAACATTGGCAGAAATGGATATTAGCATTACAAATGTGGAAGAAAAATACAATCGAATCGTCGTTTTATTTATAGCAATGTTTATTTTTAATGGAATGATAGGCGCTGCTCTCATGATCTTCGCTAACTCAATTGCGATATTAATGGGCGATCCACAACTGACAATAGCGATTCGCTATTTAGGGTTACCCTTTTTCGTCATTGCCTTTCTTTCACTAGCAAGAGGATATTTTCAAAGTCAAGGGAATATGGTTCCCTCCTCTATATCCCAAGTTGTCGAACAGACAGTAAGGATCGTTGTGATTTTATCGGTAGCTACAATAGCAATGGCGTATAATGATCCATATAAAGCTGGAATATCGGCAGGTGTGGGTGCCTTTGTTGGGGGTATTAGTGGTGTATTAGTGATGTTTGTTTATGTATTGAGAGAAAAAAAGTTGAAGAAGCTCCCTCGTGTTTCAAAAAATGGCATAAAAAAAGTGTGGAGAGTAGATATAAGACAATTTTTTTATTCGAGTTTGCTCGTATCAATCAGTGCAATGGCCCTCATTATTTATCAATTTATCGATTCTTTTACAATCATTCGTTTGCTTCATTTTGGGGGATGGGACGATGTAGCGGCAATGAAAGGAATATATGATAGGGGCTGGCCAATGATACAGTTAGGTGCTGTAGTCACTACTGTATTCTCTTATGCGCTCATTCCTTCATTAACAGCAGCGTATGTGAAAAAAGAATATGAGCATTTACGCCAATTAACGATGCAATCAATAAAAGTATGCATTGTATTTGGAGGCGCGGCTGCATTTGGCTTAATAGTCGTATTGCCTCACTTAAATCCAATGCTTTTTAAAGATCAGTCCGGTGTGATCGCATTACAAATCTTATCGACAACTGTGCTATTTGCAGCACTCTTTATGACAATAGCAGCACTACTACATGCTATTAATAGAGCAAGGGATGCTGCGTTACTTTTAGCTGCGGGTGTCGTTATAAAAATAATAGGTAATAATATTGCTGTCCCTGTTTTAGGAATAGAAGGCGCTGCTTTATCGTCAGCAATTAGTTTTCTCATTATTGCATGCTGCGCGCTTTACTTATTAAAAAGACATCGCATGGTACATAGGTTGGAAATGACGTTTATGATAAAATTTGTATGTGCCATCATCGTGATGATTTTTGCTGTAAAGCTCTTTGAAAAAGGATTATTGACTTTCTATTTCCATGAAGGGATTGTTGCGAGATGGGAACATACCTTGCTTGCTATCACTTTATCACTCATTGGAGCAATCATTTTTATCGTTTTTATTTGGATTTTCAAAGTGTTCAATAGAGCTGAGTGGTATAGCTTACCTAAAATATCAAAAATTCTACCATATAAATAATCATATAAAGAGTGGAGGTATAATGTGAATAAGCATATTACAATAGTCGGTCTTGGTGCGGGGGATATCAATCAATTGCCACTAGGAATTTATAAAAGTCTCGTTGCATACAAGAAGGTATATATACGGACGATGGATCATCCTGTCGTTGAACATCTACAAGGCGAAGGGATAGAATTAATTAGTTTTGACGATACATATGAAGCTCACGATAACTTTGAGAGTGTTTATCGTGACATATGTTCCTCTCTTTTACACGCTGCAGAAAAGGAGAGAATCGTGTACGCGGTTCCAGGCCATCCTTTAGTAGCCGAAGCAACGGTTAAGCGTTTAGTAGAAGAAGAAAACGAAGGGAATGTAACGCTTCAATTGTTAGGTGGACAAAGTTTCCTTGATCCGATGTTTTCTGCACTTAGAATAGATCCAATTGACGGGTTCCAACTATTAGATGGAACGGACTTTAGAAGAGAAACACTTCAAATTAGACAGCATATCATCATTGCGCAAGTGTATGATAGCTTTGTAGCCTCTGAAGTAAAATTAACACTAATGGAAAAGCTTCCTGATGATTATGAAATCAAAGTGGTGACCGCTGCGGGCAGTGAGAAGGAAGTGGTGCTCACCATTCCATTGTATGAACTCGATAGAGTCACGACATTGAGTAACTTAACGGCAGTATACGTACCACCAGTGTCAAAAAGAGAACTATTATATCGCGATTTTGATATGCTTAGACAAGTATTTGCAGAGCTTCGAGGTCCAAATGGTTGCCCATGGGATAAAGAACAAACGCATGAATCATTAAAAAAATATTTAATTGAAGAAGCATACGAAGTGCTAGATGCAATTGATAAAGGGAATGAAGACGATTTAGTGGAGGAGCTTGGTGACGTTTTGTTACAAGTAGTTCTTCATTCACAAATAGGAGAGGATAATGGCATTTTCTCCATTGATCAAGTCATCGAGACATTAACGGAAAAAATGATTCGAAGACATCCCCATGTTTTTGGACAAGCTGAAGTACATGACGCTGATAATGTCGTGACACAGTGGGAAGAGATTAAACGATTAGAAAAAGAAAAGAAAGGATTAAAAGAGGAAGAACAATCAATCCTTTCCAATGTACCATCATCTTTACCGAGCCTCCTGAGAGCGTTCAACATTCAAAAAAAGGTATCTAAGGTTGGCTTTGATTGGGGAGATGAGGCGCCTATGTGGATGAAGCTACAAGAAGAAATAGCCGAATGGTTTCAAGAATTAAAAGAAGGAACAAAGCAAGATGCATCGAAAGAGTTAGGAGACGTACTATTTGCTTTTGTAAACATTGCTAGATTCCACGGTATTGATCCAGAAGAGGCCCTTCGACAAACGAACGATAAATTTACACAGCGATTTCAATATATTGAACAAAAACTGAAGTCTCAGGGGAAAAACATAAAAGAACAATCACTAGAAGCACTAGATGCGATATGGAATGAAGCGAAGACACGCGAGTACAAAGGAGAGTAACAATGAGATTAGATAAATATTTAAAAGTATCCCGTTTAATAAAGAGAAGAACGATGGCAAAGGAAGTAGCCGAGCAAGGGCGCATACAAATAAATGGACAAGTTGCAAAGGCTGGTGCGAATATCAAAATCGGTGACGAAGTTGTTATCCAATTCGGTCAAAAGAAAGTAACGATACGAGTTGACAGATTAGAAGAATCTACAAGGAAAGAAGAGGCAGCTACGTTATATACGCTGTTGAAGGAAGAAAAAGTAAACGAATAAAAGTTTTTATGATGGCTTGTTCTATTCTATTTGAAAACCTCATACATATGTACCAAAGTGTTTGAGGAGGGAAATAGCCAATGGAACATTCCTATGGATATACACAAGGTGGACAAGGCCGAAAATTAGAAGATCATCAGATTATTATGAGAGGGCGAAAAACGTTAGATATTACCGGCGTTAAACAAGTGGAGAGCTTTGATAACGAAGAATTTCTCCTAGAAACAATCCTTGGTTTTTTATCAATACGCGGACAACATCTTCAGATGAAGAATTTAGATGTAGACCAGGGTAAAGTATCAATAACAGGACGCGTCGATGATCTCGTTTATTTAGATGAGCACCACGGTGAAAAATCTAAAGGCTTATTCGGGAAGTTATTCAAGTGACGTTAGAGGTTCAGTTTTTATCAATGGTAGCAAGTGCTGCTACTGGTCTATGGTTTGGAGCTTCTTTTGATACGTATAAGCGCTTTGTCGGAAGCTCCAAAAGCTTCCGCTGGACGCTGCTCATCAACGACCTCTTATTCTGGTTATTACAATCGTTAATCTTTTTCTATGTCTTACTTCAAGTGAACCAAGGTGAAGTAAGAATTTATATGTTTTTTGCACTACTTTTAGGTTATTCCATGTATAGAGCATTATTGGAGAACATGTATCGTCAACTGTTAGAAAAATTGATTCGTTTTTTCCAAAAGCTTTTTCGGACGATTATACGTTGTATAAATGCCTTCATCATTAACCCTTTAAAGTGGCTCTTGCAAGTCATCATAAGCTTAAGTATTATTATATTAACAGCATGTTGGAAAATAATATCTTTTATTCTAAAGCTATTACTTTCTCCATTCCGTTGGTTAATAGACAAATATGTAAAAGCTTTCGGCAACCCATTCGAAAAGGTAATAGAAGCATTTAAAAGAATTAAGCACAAGCTCTTAAAAGCATGGAGTAATTTATTTGACAAAAGAGACGAGTAGAAGAGGTGGCAACGTATGCGTACTAGTAAAAGAGGCAATGTTCGAACATTAACATCTGAATATATGGAACAGCAAACGCTGCTTCACGAACATAAGCTTAGGCGTAGAAAAGGTTTAATAAGACGTTTAACTTTTTTTGGTTGTTTAATAATGGGCTTTTTCATTTTTACTGGTATTACGCTGTACAATCAACATACGTTAATCAATGAACAGGAATTAGAGAAACAGCAGCTTGAAGATAAGCTTCTGGAATTGGAAAACGAAGAGCAGAATTTAAAAGAGGAAATAGAACTTCTTCACGATCCAGATTATATAGCGGAAATCGCAAGAAGAGACTTTTATTTAACAAAACCGGGTGAAACGTTATTCCAACTACCCCGTTCCTCTTCTTCAGATTGACATCCTAGTTCTACTCTCGGTATAATAATATAAAATGAATTTTTTTAACATTTAAGGAGGAGCATTTTTTTCATGTCCATTGAAGTAGGCAGCAAGTTGCAAGGGAAAGTAACTGGAATTACAAATTTCGGAGCTTTTGTTGAGTTACCTGGAGGTTCCACTGGTTTAGTTCACATTAGTGAAGTAGCAGATAACTATGTTAAGGACATTAATGAGTTCTTAAAAGTTGGAGATGAAGTACAAGTTAAAGTATTAAATGTGGAATCTGACGGTAAAATTGGGCTTTCTATTCGTAAAGCAAAGGAAGCACCGCCTTCACCAGAGCAACGACGTCCACAAAAACGTGGTCCGCGTAAAGATGATCATGGTAGACCACAAAGGTCAATGTCTTTTGAAGACAAAATGAATAGATTCCTAAAGGATAGTGAAGAGCGCTTAGCTTCACTTAAGCGTAACACAGAATCTAAACGCGGGGGTCGAAGCACGAAAAGAGGATAATCTTGCTGCTAGTTAAACATAAATCGTTTTATTTAACACTTGTCTATTTTGGACAAGTGTTTTCTTATTTTCTCTATTATGCATGATGGTTGAGTTGTATCATTCACTGAACCGGGAAATAGTGAAACTGGGAAAGAAGTACCTGGGAAGAGGTGAACCCGGGTACAAGTGAACCCAGCTTCCCTCAACTTCAACAAGTGCCAATAAGCAAATGAAACATAAAAAACACTAATAAAAGAGTGTTAGCGTTTAAACTTAAAGTTAAAGTTACTATAATATGCAAAAAATCGTCCGAGGATGTTCGTCATTTTTATTCATTTTCACGTGTTTCGTCAATTTGAATAAAAAATTGTTTGTCATTTTTAGAATAGCTGTTATAGCAACGATTTACAGGACATTGTTGCAAATAAAATACTTCCTATTTTAATATTACTTAATTAATAAACTTTGTAAAACGGTTAAATACATGTAATATCGACTAATTCTCAGACGTTAAACCGAGATTCTCGTCGAAGACTTTTTCTATTTAGACAAGTAGTTTTGACAAAATCTTTATAAAAAACATGTTTATAATGTTACCACGATAATTGGACAGGTGGTGCATGGAATGTTACATCGAGTATCTTTAAAAGCGATTGGTGGACAAGCTGCAACCTTAGTGAACGATATTGCAACCCCAAAAATCAATCATGAGAAACGTTCAACTGCAATAAATTCAACAAAGTCAACAACTTCATCGATTAGAATTCCACTAATCATTGTTGCGCTAGGCTTTTTACTAGGTAGAGCTGTCATACTTTTTGAATTATTACCGTTTGTTATTCCATTTGTTGCCGTTATTTATAAATGGAGACGAAGTAGTACATTATTAGCTTCTCTAGCAGTGTTAGCTGGGGGCACAACTGTTGGCTTTTCTTTTGCTGGTCATATAGCGGTAGCATTATTACTTTATTTTGTTTTACAAAGGGGAATTACAACCGTTGCGAAAGAGAGACAATTAGTTCCTGTAACTGTTTTTTTCTCTGTGGCTATTGCACGGTACGTTAGTTTGCTTGTAATAGAAGGTGGGACTTTCTATCATTTGCTAACGGCTGTGATTGAAGGTGGCTTAGCGATGATCGTAACGATGATTTTTTTTCAGAGTGTCCCATTATTACTTGAAACAAGAAAAAAAATATCTTTAAAACATGAAGAAATTGTTTGTCTTGTTATTTTATTAGCATCTTTAATGACTGGAACGGTTGGATGGCTCGTATTTGGTTTATCTGTGGAACAAATTGTTTCAAGGTATATCGTCCTTATTTTTGCCTTTGTAGGTGGGGCTGCAATTGGTTCTACTGTTGGTGTCGTTACAGGGTTAATTTTGAGTTTAGCAAATGTCGCAAATTTATTTTATATGAGTTTACTCGCATTTTCGGGCTTGTTAGGTGGTTTAATGAAGGAAGGAAAAAAGGTCTCTGTTGCGGTAGGTCTCATCATTGCAACACTGCTTATGGCTATGTATGGAGATAACCAAGTACCTATGCAAGTGTCGGTTTATGAAAGTTTAGTAGCAGTCTTTTTATTTATGGCGACACCTAAAAGGTGGACAACGGAGCTTTCAAAGTTCATTCCTGGAACAATGGAGCATTCACAAGAGCAGCAACAATATTTGCGTAAAATTAGAGATGTTACTGCTGGGAAAGTAGAACAGTTTTCAAATTTATTTTTGAGTTTATCTAAAAGCTTTAGTTTACTCGAGGTAAATGGAGATAAAACGAATCGTGAAAGAGAAGTAGACTTGTTTTTAAGTAGAGTAACGGAGCAAACATGTCAAACTTGTATGAAAAAGCATCATTGTTGGACAAAGAAATTCAATGAAACGTATGGTCTAATGGAGCAGTTAATGGGGGAGTGTGAAAAGGAAGGCGAGGTAAAAAATAAGCAGCTTATTCGTAGTTGGAAGGAGCATTGTGTCATCGACGAGAGAGTAATTGATGCAATGAAGAAGGAGCTAAACCAACATTATGCAAGTAAGCAATTAAAGCAGCAGCTTGTGGAAAGTAGAAGACTTGTTGCTGATCAATTAAAAGGTGTATCAAAAGTAATGGAAGACTTTGCGAAAGATATACAAAGGGAGAAGAAAGCACACGAACAACAAGAAGCTCAAATAATGGAGTCGATTCAACATGCAGGATTAGAGGTTGACGTCGTAGATGTGTATAGTCTTGATACAGGAAATATTGATATTGATATTACACTACCAAGTAATGCATATAACGAAGCGGAAAAAATTGTAGCACCAATACTAACAGAAATATTAGATGAAACGATTATCGTAAAGCATGCCGAGACTATTTCATTAACTGGAACAGAAAGTCGTATCACCTTTGGTTCAACGAAAGCTTATATAGTAGAGGAAGGAATAGCCCATGCAGCGAAAGGTGGTCGCCTCGTATCAGGTGATAGCTACTCAACAATGGAAATTGGTGCAGGAAAACATGCAATTGCGATTAGTGACGGCATGGGTAATGGTACAAGAGCCCATATTGAAAGTCAGGAAACAATTGGATTACTTAAAAACATTTTACGCTCTGGAATCGAGGAAACAGTAGCGATAAAAGCGATAAATTCGATATTGTCGCTTCGGTCAGAGGATGAGGTTTTCTCAACATTAGACTTAGCAATGATAGATTTACAAGACGGAATGGTAAAGTTTTTAAAAGTTGGTTCGATACCAAGTTATATTAAGAGAGGCAGTACAGTTAAAGCGGTAGAGGCTGGAAATCTACCAATCGGCATTATTCAAGATATGGATGTTGATGTCGTAACCGAGGAGTTAAAAGCGGGAGATATTTTAATTATGATGAGCGATGGCATATATGAAGCGCCAATGATGGTAGAGAATCAAGATGTTTGGATGAAAAGAGTGATAAAGGAAATTGAGACGGAAGACCCTCAAGAAATTGCAGATGTATTAATGGAGCGTGTTATTCGGGACAGCGGTAATGAAATTCATGACGATATGACGGTAGTTGTAGCGAAACTAGATCATCATTCACCAAAATGGGCAACCATTTCCATTCCATACGAGCAAAGAGCATAGAAAGATTCTATTAGAAAAAAACTATAACAAATGAATGAATTTCATAAATGTCAGACCTCATGGGCCAAGAGTTTCGAATCATGAAAAAGGAGTCCCTCCCAAAATGTCTAATTTAGGATTCGGTAGCAGCATAATTACCCCGTTTGTATAAAGTATTGTTGATTGAATCGAAAGGGTACGAGACGCCTGCGACGAGCGTTACATCACGATTAAGCTTCGAGTTGTCTCGACGGATACAACTCCAGAGCGTTGCATGTAGAGGAAGAGACAGGTTGTGAGCTGAAGATCCATCGGGGTGGGGTTCCCCCGATTAGCTGAGGCCTTGCCCGCCGCACCGAGCATATACTTCTTGAATACGCTGCGAGCTGTCTCCACGGATGCAGCTTCAGAGCGAAACTAGAAGAGGAAGAGACAAGCGAGTATCCTGAAGTGAAAATCAACATCAAAGTTAAGTTAACAAGCATTTTTTTATGAGGAAGTTATTTTTTGAGGGTATGATGTTTTTTTAGAAAGTAAATTATGAAATTGATTCAAATACTAGTATATTCTCTCTCAATCTTGTAAATGATGTTAGTAATTAGAAGATTGGAGGGAATAACGTGAGTAAAGGTACACTTAGGCAAATATTGTTGTTAACAGATGGTTGTTCAAATTCTGGCGATGATCCAGTTGCTATTGCAGCATTAGCAAAGGAAGAGGGCATGACAGTCAATGTTATTGGCATTGTCGGTGAAGGTGAAATGAGTGAAAGAGGAATTGATGAAATAGAATCTATTGCGGAAGCTGGCGGTGGTATTAGTCAAATTGTCTATGCGAAGCAGCTATCTCAAACGGTACAGATGGTTACAAGGAAAGCAATGACACAAACGATTCATGGCGTTGTAAATAAAGAAATCACCCAAATACTTGGGGAAGAAAAAGAGTTAGAGGATTTGGAACCAGAGAAGCGAGGACAATTAATGGAAGTTGTTGATGAGCTTGGGGAGACGATGGATTTAGATATATTTATTTTAGTCGATACAAGTGCAAGTATGAAAAATAAAATGCCAATGGTTCAAGAAGCACTTATTGATTTATCTGTTAGTTTACGGTCAAGAACAGGAGATAACCATTTTGCACTTTATGCATTTCCTGGGAAAAGAAAGGATATCGATAAGCTCATTCAATGGACGCCTCATTTTGATTCTCTTTCGGGCGCATTTAAGAAAATGTCTCTATCAGGGATTACACCAACAGGCCCTGCATTACAGGAGGCAATTCGTATTGTGAGAAAGAGAATGAAAAAGAGAGGGATAGATGATGATGAGAGATTCGATCTCGAAGAAGTCGACATGTAAGCTTCTCCCCAATCAAAGGATTGTTGGAAGATGGCAAAAGAATCCGTATCGGATTATAAAAGAATTAGGTTATGGAGCGACAGGTACAGTTTATTTAGCAGAAGGTCAATCTGGCTTAGTAGCTTTAAAAATTGCAAGTGATTCGATGTCCATTACGTCAGAAGTAAACGTGATGCGTCAATTTTCCAAGGTCCAAGGGCCAAGCCTTGGACCTTCTTTTTATGAAGCTGACGATTATGTATGTAAGGAAGGGGTTTTCCCATTTTATACGATGGAATACATTAAAGGTGAACCATTCCTTCCATTTTTAAGAGATAAAGGAGCAGAGTGGTTAGGAATACTCGTCGTGCAGCTACTAGGGGATTTACATCATCTCCATAAGGCAGGATGGGTATTTGGAGATTTAAAGCCAGAAAACTTACTAGTGACGAAAAAACCGTTTCGAGTGAGGTGGTTAGATGTTGGAGGAATGACAAAGCAAGGTAGGGGGATAAAAGAATACACAGAGTTCTTCGATCGTGGGTATTGGGGAGTAGGAAATAGAAAAGCAGAGCCAAGCTATGACTTATTTTCGGTATGCATGCTATTTTTAAATAGAGCGTATCCGTCAAGATTTGAGAAGGATAATGATGTCGGTCCTGCAAAACTGCTAATGAAGTTTAAAGAAAAGAAGCTTATAGCACCATATGAATCTATTTTTCGAAAAGGGATAGAAGGAAAATACCATCATGCACAAGAAATGAAAAAGGACTTGGTAGATTTATTACAGCATACTTCCTTTTCAGTGAAAGGAAATGCGCGTGGGAATAATAGTAATAATAGCTTAAAGAAACGTGGTGCTCGTAACAAGAAAAGTAGAAAGGAGAAAAGATTTATCGGTTTTTTTGAAACGATGTTCGTTGCCTCTTTTCTTCTCATTATATATATTTTATACTTATTTGGACAAACCATGTAATGGAAAGCGAATGAAGATATGGGGTGAGATAATGGGAAAAGCAGATGATGTGATGGACATCTGCTTATTAGCGGGGCAAATCATGCTAACTTACGGTGCTGAAACATATCGTGTTGAAGAAACATTAGAGCGGATGGCTAAATCAGCTTCTTTTTCTAATATTCACTGCTTTGCAACAACAACTGGTATTTTTCTATCCTTTGAAGAAAAAAAAGAAAAAGAGGATTTAATGCAAATGGTCCGGGTAGACGACCGATTACAGGATTTAGGTAAAGTTACTGACGTCAACCAAGTGTCTAGACAGTTTGTTGCAGGTGATATTACGATTGAAGAAGCACATGAAAAATTGACCGCTATTGCAAAAGCGCCGATGCAATATCCGTTATGGCTAATACATATTGCTGCTGGAATAGCTGGGGGCGGATTTTCCTATTTATTTGGTGGAGGTTGGTTCGATTTAATACCAGCATTTATTGCAGCTGTTGTTTCTAGTATTGTAGTAGTAGAATTTGAAAGGCATTTAAAAGTAAGGTTTGCTGCTGAATTTACGGCTGCATTTGCAGGGGGAACTACGGCTATTCTATTAGTGCTAATAGGGATCGGGAGCAACTTAGATCAAATTATTATTGGCTCGCTCATGCCATTAGTTCCAGGTGTTCCATTAACAAATGCTGTACGTGATTTAATGTCGGGAGACTTATTAGCAGGGGTGAGCCGTGGTGCAGAAGCATTACTCACATCATTATCAATTGCCAGCGGTATCGCATTAACCATTTCGGTGTTTTTATGATAGGAGAGTTATAAAATGGATTTAATTGCAGAACTCATCATAACATTTATAGCAACTGTTGCTTTTGGGGTCATTTTTAGTGTTCCTAAAAGGGCTCTTCTTATCGGCGGTGCCATCGGAATGGTAACGTGGGGCGTGTTCCAAACTGGACTATCACTTAATACATCTCACGTTTTTGCTACTGCATTTGCATCATTAACTGCAGCTACAGCAGCGCACTTTTTAGCTAAAAAAATTAGGATACCAGTAACCACGTTAGCCATTCCCGGTATACTCCCTCTTGTACCAGGAAGTCGCGCATATTTTACGATGCTATCGTTTGTAGAGGGAGATTACATTACGGGTCTTGAGTATGGAGTAGAAACGATGCTAAGAGCTGGGGCTATAGCGGCAGGGTTAGTATTTGCCCTCGTTATTTTTTCATTTGGGAAAGGAACAGGACACCGTTATGAACCAAATCGTTAATGAGTTTATTAAAGATCATCAATTAATTTATGAAAAAGACCGTATTATTGTAGCTGTATCGGGTGGTCCTGACAGCATGGCACTCCTTCATTATTTACAAATGGTAAAAAGAGACTATCATCTTCAATTAATCGTTGCCCATGTAGAACACGGTCTTAGAGGAGTAGAGTCGGTTAATGACTGTAATTTTGTTAAATCGTATTGTGAAGAGAACAAACTAGATTTTTTCTTATATGAGCCTAATGTCATGGCAATGAAAGAAGAACTTGGGCTTTCTACTCAAGAAGCGGCGAGATTTAGTCGCTACCAGTGGTTTGAAAAGCTTATGGAGGAACATAAAGCTACAAAGCTTGCTTTTGCACACCATGGGGATGATCAAGTAGAAACCGTGTTAATGAAGCAAGTTCGCGGAAGTGTAGTTAGTCTACAAGGTATTCCAGTTAAACGGCAATTTGGTAATGGAATGATAATAAGGCCATTTTTATGTGTAGAAAAAAGCGATATTCTTGAATATTGTCAGGAGCATCATATTCAATATCGAATAGACCAATCGAATGATTCGGACAATTATAAAAGGAATCGATTTAGAAAGTACATCCTTCCTTTCTTGAAAGAAGAAAATCCATCTATTCATAAAACGTTTCAAAGACAAAGCGAGATTTCAACGGAAGAAAATGAATTCTTGCAATCACTTGCTAAAATGGAAGTTGAAAAAGCGATCGACTATCATCAAGAAAGTGAAATTTGCATAAGCAATCAGCGATTATTACAAATGCCAACCACTTTACAAAGAAGGGCGCTTCATCTAATATTAAACTATCTTTCTTTAAATAGTGGCCGTGAAATAACAGTTCATCATTTCGATTCCATTATTGAACTAATAAAAAAGGCGTCACCGTCAGGAATGCTACATTTACCAAAAGGTATTTTTGTAGAAAAAGTGTATGATAAGTGTTTATTTAAGGTAAATATACATAAGGAACGTCCGGAAACAATACAATTTACAAAGATTCCAATTCCAGGCATGGTTCCGCTAAAGTTGGGAAAAATACATACAACTGTCTTAAAAAATTGGAAAAGCTTTGACGCTAAAAGTGATACCTTTATAGGTGATATAGGAAAACTTTCCTTACCACTCTTTGTACGATCACGAAAGAACGGAGATCGTTTGTCTCCTTATGGACTTGATGGTACGAAAAAGCTTAAAGAGGTTTTTATTGAAAAAAAGGTACCTAAGCACTTACGTGATCAATGGCCTGTTGTAACAGATTCAAATGACAAAATCATTTGGGTTCCACTATTAAAGAGATCAAACATCGCCTTAGTTGGTGAATCAACAGAACAGGTTATAAAAATAGTTTTTGATCATGAAAATGATCTTTTATTACATTCTATATAGTAGGCCGAATTTAACAAGTCAATGGCTTGTGCTTTGCTTTTCTGATTACATAGGAGGTTTAGAAAACGCCATGAGAGAAGACATTCAAGAGATATTAATTTCTGAAGAGGAAATTCAGCAAAAAGTAAGTGAATTAGGAAAAAAGTTAACGGAAGAATATGAAGGTAAATTTCCATTAGTTGTTGGTGTTTTAAAAGGTTCCCTCCCTTTTATGGGTGACCTGATTCAAAAAATAGATACCCATATGGAAATGGATTTGATGGACGTTTCAAGCTATGGTAATGAAACAGTTTCATCTGGAGAGGTGAAAATTGTAAAGGACTTGAACACATCCGTTGAAGGACGAGACGTTCTTATTTTAGAGGATATTATTGATAGTGGATTAACCTTAAGCTATTTGGTTAAATTATTTCAATATCGAAAAGCGAAATCGGTAAAGGTAGTAACGCTTTTAGATAAACCAGATGGTAGAAAAGTTGATCTTGTTCCTGATTTAGCTGGTTTTATTGTTCCAGATGAATTTGTCGTAGGATACGGATTAGATTATGCAGAGCGTTATCGAAACCTTCCTTATATAGGCATCTTAAAGCCTGAAATCTATCAGGGGTGATTAATTGTGATAACACAACATTGTATGATACTATTATCTAAGCGCATTTGACCGTGGGAGGAGGTAAAGAATGAATCGAATTTTTCGTAATACGTTATTCTATTTATTAATATTCTTAGTTATTGTGGGGATCGTTAGTATGTTCCAAAACCCACAACAAACTGTGAAACACCTTGATTTTAATCAATTCCAACAACAAATGGAAGATGGAAATATTAAAAGCATGAACATCCAGCCGAAGTTGGATGTATATGTAATAGAAGGTGAATTTGAAGAAACAGTAGCTGATGGTGACAATAATTATGAGAATTTCACCGTAAACGTACCAGATCTAGCATCTGTGCTTGAAGGAATAATTGTCGCAAGTGATACGAATGAAGACTTCAACTTTATACCAGCTGATGAGCCTAGTGGTTGGGTCAATTTCTTTACCGCAATTATACCGTTCGTTATTATCTTCATATTGTTCTTCTTCTTACTTAGTCAGGCACAAGGTGGCGGTAGCCGCGTCATGAACTTTGGTAAGAGTAAGGCAAAGCTTGTAAGTGAAGATAAGAAAAAAGCAAGATTCAAGGATGTAGCTGGGGCGGATGAAGAGAAACAAGAGCTCGTAGAGGTTGTTGATTTCTTAAAGGACCCTCGTAAATTCGCTGAAATTGGAGCAAGAATACCAAAAGGGGTACTATTAGTAGGACCTCCAGGTACTGGTAAAACATTATTAGCGAGAGCTGTTGCTGGTGAGGCGGGTGTTCCATTCTTCTCTATCAGTGGTTCGGATTTCGTAGAAATGTTCGTCGGTGTCGGTGCATCTCGTGTCCGTGATTTATTCGAAAATGCAAAGAAAAACGCACCTTGTATTATCTTCATTGATGAGATCGATGCAGTTGGTCGAAGACGTGGAGCTGGACTTGGTGGAGGTCACGATGAGCGTGAACAAACACTGAACCAATTACTCGTTGAGATGGATGGCTTTGGTGTTAATGAAGGAATTATATTAGTTGCAGCTACAAACCGTGCTGATATTCTTGACCCGGCATTATTACGTCCTGGACGTTTCGACCGTCAAATTACGGTTGGAAGACCTGATGTAAAGGGACGAGAAGAAGTATTAAAGGTACATGCTAAAAATAAACCTTTATCCGAAGATGTAGATTTAAAAACAATTGCTCAGCGTACACCTGGCTTCTCGGGTGCTGAATTAGAAAATTTATTAAATGAAGCTGCGTTAGTGGCAGCACGAACGAATAAAAAGAAAATTGATATGGAGTCTGTAGAAGAAGCGATTGACCGTGTCATTGCTGGAACTTCTAAGAAGAGCCGAGTTATTTCTGAAAAAGAACGAAATATTGTTGCTCACCATGAAGCCGGACATACTGTTGTCGGCGTTAAGCTAGAAAGTGCTGATATGGTACATAAGGTAACTATCGTTCCTCGTGGTCAAGCTGGTGGGTACGCGATGATGCTACCAAAAGAAGATCGTTACTTTATGACGAAACCAGAGCTGTTAGATAAAATTATTGGACTACTTGGTGGACGCGTTGCAGAGGAAGTTATCTTTAATGAAGTAAGTACTGGTGCTCATAATGATTTCCAACGTGCAACAGGAATCGCTCGTAAAATGGTAATGGAATTTGGTATGAGTGATAAACTAGGCCCCGTTCAATTTGGTAACACACAAGGTGAAGTTTTCTTAGGAAGAGATATAAATAATGAACAGAACTATAGTGATGCTATTGCTCATGAAATCGATTTAGAAGTGCAACGCATACTAAAAGAGTGTTATGAGCGTTGTCGTCAAATATTAGAAGAGAATATTGACAGCCTAAAGCTTGTAGCTGAGATGCTACTTGAGCATGAAACGCTGGATGCTGAACAAATTACATCTCTCATTGAAGAAGGTAAATTACCTGAAGACCATCATATGTCGAAAAAAATCAATGGCCACGATGATGAAGATAATAATGAGAATGATGTGAAAGTTAACATTCAAGCAAAAGAAGAGGTATCTGAAATAGATAGCGATACAGACACAGAAGATGCCGAAGAAAAAGAAGAGAATGTTAGCGGAGAAAATGAAGTAGAAAACGACGAGAAAAACAAAAAAGACGAATAAATAAAAGGAGGGTGACTCAAAAAGGTTGATTTTTTACCTATTGAGTCACCCTTTATGATTGTATAAGAAAGTGTCCATTGGTTAAAACTTCTTCATCGCTTACAGGAAAGACTTATAACTTGCCTCGAAGCTAGTTATAAGTTTTTCTTAAAATGAGGGAGTATAAAGTGGAATTTATCCTTCGTCAGTACTAGCGAGAGAAGTACTTACTAGTACTTTAAGGAATACGGCTATATTCCACTACTTTATAACGGTTTTCTTATGATTACATTACAATAGATAGGTGGTGACGATAGTTGATTTTAGCAATGAATATAGGCAATACTAATATTACGATTGGTGTTTACGAAAACGGAGATGAATTAAAGTATTATTGGAGGCTAGGAACAGATACAAGGAAGTCCGATGATCAATATGCTATGGAAATGAAGCAATTATTCGAGCATCATCAATTGAGTTTTGAACGTGTTGAAGGTATTATTATTTCTTCAGTTGTACCGCCAATCATGTACTTAGTCGAAAAGATGTGTAAAAAATACTTTGGTATCAATCCAATGGTTATTGGTCCGGGGATTAAAACAGGCTTAAACATAAAGTACGACAATCCAAGAGAAGTTGGTGCTGATAGAATCGTAAATCAGTTGCAGGAATTTCGTTGTACAGTGCGCCTTTAATTGTCATTGACTTCGGCACAGCTACAACATTTTGTTACATAAACGATAAAAAACAGTACATGGGAGGTGCAATTGCACCTGGGATTGGCATATCTACAGAAGCTTTGTATACGAGAGCTTCTAAACTACCAAGGATAGAAATTGTAAAGCCAGATCATATCATTGAAAAAAGTACAGTTACTGCGATGCAGGCTGGTATATTTTTCGGTTACGTAGGTCAAGTCGAGGGAATTATTAACCGTGTGAAAAAAGAAGCAAACTGTAACCCTCTAGTAGTGGCGACTGGTGGAATAGCGCAATTAATATCAGAGGAGACGAATGTGATTGATGTTGTTGACGAATATTTGACTTTAAAAGGACTGCAACTAATATACAAGAAAAACGTGTAGGTAATTTGAAGAGGAGTGTAGAGTGTGAAAGATTATTTAGTAAAAGCTTTAGCATATGAAGGGACAGTGCGTGCTTATGCGATTCAATCAACAGAGATGGTCCGAGAAGCAGCAAGAAGGCATGACACATGGAGAACGGTAACAGCAGCTCTTGGTAGAGCGTTAACGGCAGGAACGATGATGGGAGCTATGCTTAAAGGAGAAGAAAAGCTAACTGTAAAAATAGAAGGAACTGGTCCAGCTAGTCCGATTATCATTGATGCGAATGCAAAAGGTGAAGCGAGAGGCTATGTTTCTAATCCCCACGTTGATCCCGACAGAAAGCCATCGGGAAAATTAAATGTTTCTGCAGCAGTTGGTGAGCAAGGTTCTTTATCTGTTGTGAAGGATTTAGGAATGAAAGAGAATTTCACAGGGAGTGTACCGCTTATATCTGGTGAGCTAGCTGAGGACTTCACTTATTACTTTGCTTCTTCTGAACAGACACCATCCTCTGTTGCGTTAGGCGTTATCGTAGGAAAAGATGATTTAGTTTTGTCAGCTGGAGGATTTATCCTGCAAATGATGCCAGGAGTAAAAGAAAAAACGATTGACGAAATTGAAGCGAGATTGAAGGAAGTACCTCCAGTATCTCAGCTAATTGAAGATGGATTATCTCCTGAAGAGATCTTATACTTTTTACTCGGAGAAAAGAATGTAAAAATTTTAGAAAACATCCCTGTTGCTTTTCAATGTCATTGCTCAAAGGAAAGGATCGCACAAGCGATTTTAGGTCTTGGTGAGGACGAAGTAAAAGGAATGATTGCTGAAGATAAGGGAGCTGTTACAGAGTGTCATTTCTGTAACGAAACATATACATTCACCGAGGAAGAACTTCAAGTCATATTAGATGAAATAATTGAAAGAAAATGATTGACGACTATTTCTATTTTTTGCTATATTAAAAACAAGAAAACCAACCGACATACTCGGTATTTAAGGGGAGGAACAAATAATGGCAAAAGTAGTCAATTCAATTACAGAACTTATAGGTGAAACTCCGTTAGTAAAGTTACAGCGTTTAGTATCTGAAAATCATGCAGATGTATATTTAAAGCTTGAATTTATGAATCCTGGAAGTAGTGTTAAAGACAGAATTGCGCTTTCCATGATTGAAGACGCAGAGGATAAAGGGATTTTAAAGCCTGGAGATACAATTGTTGAACCGACAAGTGGTAATACAGGAATCGGTTTAGCAATGGTTGCTGCAGCAAAGGGCTACCGCACTTTAATCGTGATGCCGGAAACGATGAGTTTAGAGCGTCGTAACCTGCTTCGTGCATATGGTGCAGAGCTTGTTCTCACTCCAGGGCCAGACGGAATGGGTGGAGCGATTCAAAAAGCGAGAGAGCTACAGAGAGAACATGGTTATTTCATGCCACAGCAATTTGAAAATGAAGCAAATCCGAAAATCCATCGTGAAACGACTGGTAAGGAACTACTAGAGCAAGTTGGAGACCAGTTAGATGCTTTCGTTTCTGGAATTGGAACAGGCGGTACGATTACTGGAGCTGGACAATTATTAAAAGAGAAATTCCCAGAGCTACATGTCGTTGCGGTTGAGCCAAGTGACTCACCAGTTTTATCTGGTGGAGCGAAAGGACCACATAAAATACAAGGAATTGGTGCGGGGTTTGTTCCTGATATATTGAACACGGAAATTTATGATGAGGTCGTTACTGTATCTACTGAGCAAGCTTTTGAATATGCACGTAGAGCAGCGAGAGAAGAGGGAATTTTAGGTGGAATTTCTTCTGGAGCTGCGATTTATAGTGCCCTTCAAGTAGCTGAAAAGCTAGGAAAAGGGAAAAAGGTAGTTGCTGTGATCCCAAGTAATGGTGAGCGCTACTTAAGTACACCACTTTATCAGTTTGAAGAAGAATAATAAAACTTTTATAAGCAATTAAAGTTATGGATGAGCCCACTATAAAACTTGTAGTGGGCTTTTTTGAAAAGATAAGATTTCAACAGATAAAAGTATCATAAAACGTGATCCGTTGCACCACACTACATCCAACAGTATAATAGTGGAGATAAAGGTACCATTAATAATGGTTTCAAAAGGTGGGGTGTTTTGATGTGCACGAAAAAAATAGCCATTGGTAATAAATTACCTTTAGCTTCCGTTACGAATAATTGGTTTATAACATATACTGCTTTAGTTGAAAAAGAAGAAAATCATGTTTTACTAGAGAGTGGAAGAGGTGGCCGCTACTCCATTATAGGCATGAAGCCGTGGGCGATTATTAAAGGGAAAAATAAAGAGATGACGATTGAAACAAAGGATGGAACTGAAATGAAGAAAGGTCCTTTACTTGAATCGTTAAGAGAATGGCTAAGTTTTTATGAAATAGAAACAAATGATGACTTACCTGACTTTCAAGGTGGCATTATTGGGCAGTTTAGTTATGATTTAATTCGAGAAATTGAAAGGTTGCCTGAGGATACGGAAGATGACTTAGGAACATACGATGTTCATTTTATGGCATTTGATGATATCGTTGTTATTGACCATATGGAAGAAATGATATGGTTTATTACGTTAACCGATTATAAACAAACTGGTGAATGTCGATTAAAACATATGGAAGAACTTTGGCGGAATGATTCTGGGAGCGCGAAACCTTGGTACCACCAGTTTCAATCTAAACCGACAGTTGAGGAACGGTCTTTTACTGAGGATAAATTTATTGAAGCGGTGGAAAAGACGCGAAATTATATAGCAGCTGGCGATGTCTTTCAAGTTAACTTATCTGTAAGAGAAACGAGACAGTTAGAAACACATCCGCTTCACATATATGATTGCTTGAGAAAAATTAACCCGTCTCCATATATGGGATATTTTCATACACCAGAATTGCAATTAGTCGGAGGTTCACCAGAACTTTTAGTAAAAGTAAGTGGAGATGAGGTAAGTACGCGTCCGATTGCAGGAACCCGTTCAAGGGGCAAAAATGAAGAAGAAGATCAGGCGCTTGCGAATACGTTAATTAATAATGAAAAGGAAAGAGCGGAGCACGTGATGCTTGTCGATCTTGAAAGAAATGATATTGGACGAGTATGTAAATATGGTACTGTTGAAGTAAATGAGTTAATGGTCATTGAAAAATACTCCCATGTGATGCATATTGTTTCAAATGTAAGGGGAAAAAAAGCAGACCAATATGACTTAATGGACGTCATTGCAGCTACTTTCCCTGGAGGAACGATTACCGGAGCACCGAAAATTAGAACGATGGAAATTATTGAAGAGCTAGAGCCCGTTCGACGAGGCGTTTATACCGGATCACTTGGTTGGATTGGCTTTAACGGGGATATGGAGCTAAATATTACAATTAGGACTATGGTCGCAAAATCAGGTAAAGTACACGTTCAAGCAGGAGCAGGTATTGTCATAGACTCCAATCCTATGGCAGAATATAAGGAATCATTAAAAAAAGCAAAAGCGTTATGGAAAGCAAAAGAGCTGAGTGAAGAAGAGCAAAAACAAAAATTAGTTTAGCTGAGGAGGAGAAAAAATGATTTTAATGATTGATAACTATGATTCTTTTACGTACAACCTTGTACAATATTTAGGTGAAATGGGTCAAGAACTAATAGTGAAAAGAAATGATCAAATAACAATTGAAGAAATTGAAGAATTAAACCCTAAGTACATTATGGTTTCACCTGGTCCGTGTACCCCTAATGAAGCAGGTATTAGTTTAAAAGTAATCGAGCATTTTGCTGGTAAAATTCCTATTTTTGGCGTTTGTCTTGGCCATCAATCTATCGCCCAAGTATTTGGCGGCGATGTCATTAGAGCAGAGCGCTTAATGCACGGGAAAACGTCAGAAATGTACCATAATGGGGAAACCATCTTCAAGAATATACCAAGCCCATTTACAGCAACAAGGTATCACTCCCTAATCGTGAAGAAAGAAACGCTTCCTGATTGCTTTGACATTACTGCAGAAACAAAAGAGGGAGAAATTATGGCTATTAGGCATAAAGAATTGCCTATAGAAGGAGTACAATTTCACCCAGAGTCAATTATGACAGGGGAAGGGAAAGTGTTATTAAATAATTTTTTAGATCATCATAAGGAGTTTGAGAAGCAATGTACCTCTATATGAATGGTTCTATTATAAATAAAGAAGACGCGTCTATTTCCCCTTTTGACCACGGTTTTTTATACGGTTTAGGGTTATTTGAAACGTTTCGAACATATGATGGTCATCCGTTTTTATTGGATGACCATTTTCATCGTTTACAAGAAAGCGCCGATGAAATGGGCATTATCCTACCTACTTATAAGCGGGAAAAAGTAGAAGGTGTTATTCGCGATTTACTAGAGGCAAATCAATTAAAAGACGGTTACTTTCGTTGGAATATTTCCGCCGGTGAAGAGGAAATTGGGTTAACAACAACACCGTATTCTGCTCCGAATACGATCGTATTTGTAAAACCGTTACCTGCACAGCAGGCCGCTGAGAAAAACGGGCAACTATTATCGCAAAGAAGGAATTCTCCGGAAGGAAAGTATCGGCTAAAATCACATCATTATTTAAATAATATATATGGTAAGCGCGAGACAGGTAATAACCCTCATACGGAAGGGATATTTTTGACAGAAGATGGTTTTGTAAGTGAAGGAGTCGTTTCTAATGTATTCTGGACTAAAAATAAAACAGTTTATACTCCTGACCGAGAATGTGGTGCATTGGATGGCATTACGAAACAATTTGTTGCAGCAATTGCAAATAAATGTGGTATTAATGTAATAGAAGGGAAATTTAAGAAAGAAGCCTTGTTAGAAGCTGATGAAGTATTCGTTACAAACTCCATTCAAGAAATAGTCCCAATAAAGGAAATTGGTGACGCTGTTTATAAAGGAATGAAAGGTGAAGTTTATCATTTTTTACATAACAACTACAAAAAACATACATCAACTGTTTTTTCTAGAGAGGAAGTTAAAGGAGGCTAGTGGATGACTTTTAATAAAGTAATGGAATGGCAAGGATATCGACTAGATTTTAATACAAAGACTTATGTAATGGGTATTTTAAATGTAACCCCCGACTCTTTTTCCGATGGTGGAAAGTATGGAGAAGAGTCATTTGCAGTAAAACATGCTTTATCAATGATAGAAACTGGAGCGGATATTATTGATGTTGGGGGAGAGTCTACACGACCTGGTGCAAGCAAAGTAGCAGAAGAAGAGGAATTACGCCGTGTGCTTGACCCAATTAAAGCAGTCAGCGAAGTGGTACAAGTTCCAATCTCTATTGATACATACAAAGCATCTGTTGCAGAAAAAGCCATTCAGGCTGGTGCAAGTATCATCAATGATGTTTGGGGAGCAAAGGCAGATGATAACATGGCAGCTGTTGCTGCTCATTATGATGTTCCGATTATACTTACGCACAACCGCGAGAAAGCCGATTACAACAACTTTATAGAAGACGTCATTAGAGACTTAGAGGAGAGTATTTCATTATGTCTGAATGCTGGTGTATCTGATAGCAAAATCATACTCGATCCTGGAGTCGGTTTTGCAAAAACGTATGAGCAAAATGTACTTGTGATGCGTCATCTAGAGAAAATCTCTGAAATGGGATATCCAGTATTGTTAGGTACATCAAGAAAATCGTTAATTGCGAAAACGTTGGACTTGCCTGTTAATGAACGCGTCGAAGGTACTGGTGCAACAGTGTGTTTAGGGATAACAAAAGGGACAAATATCGTAAGGGTACATGACGTGCTAGAGATGAGTAGAATGGTAAAAATGATGGATGTTATGATTGGGAAAGCACAATTGCCAAACGTATAAAGGAGAGCAAATCATGGACAAAATTTATGTTAATGGAATGGACTTTTATGGCTACCATGGTGTTTTTGCCGAGGAAAATAAGTTAGGCCAAAGATTTTTTGTCGACGTTGTAATGGAGGTAAATACGAGAGAAGCTGGAATTACAGATGATTTAAATAAAACGGTTAATTATGGAGAAGTTTATAAAATTACTAAAAATATAATGGAAGGGCAAGCTGTAAATTTAGTTGAATCACTTGCCGAACGTATTTCACATGCAGTCTTATTAAGTTTTCCAATGGTTCATGCGGTAGTGGTGAAGGTCGTCAAACCGAACCCACCTATTCAAGGTCATTATGAATCCGTTGCTGTTGAAATAAGAAGGGAAAGATAACGTTGAAAAAGGATAATGAACATGTGGCCTATCTTTCATTAGGATCAAATATAGAAAGTCGCTATGATTACTTAACATTCGCCTTGAAAAAACTACGGGAAAACCCTAACATCACTATTGTAAAACAGTCATCTATTTATGAAACAGAACCTATTGGTGTAATAAACCAAGCAGCTTTTTTAAATATGGCTGTTAAAATATCAACGAGTTATTCACCTTCAAGCCTATTAATCGCGCTTCAAAAAATTGAGCAGCAAGGAAATAGAACACGTGATCGAAGGTGGGGACCAAGGACAATTGATCTTGACATTTTGCTTTTTAACAAAGAAAATATAAACTTGGAACATTTACAAATACCTCATCCACGAATGTATGAACGAGCATTTGTATTGGTTCCACTTTTTGAAATAGAACCAAGTATTGTATTTAACAATGGGAAAACCATTGCATCATATATTGATCAATTAACGGACAAAGAAGGTGTACGCCAATGGAAGATTTCATCTGGGGCAGGAGAATCAGAGCATTCCGAAAGCTAAAAGGTTTTACTCAGGAGGAATTCGCTCGACAACTTAGTATATCTGTATCTGTATTGGGCGAAATTGAGCGCGGTAGTAGAGTACCGTCAGATGAATTGCTAGTGAGTGTCACCGAAGTTTTGAACGTTACGCTTGAAGAATTAAAATCGATTAAATGAAAAGTGAGGTGAATGTCATTGTTAAAAATCGGGGACATTGAAATGAAGAATCAAGTCGTTCTTGCACCAATGGCTGGTGTATGCAATCCAGCGTTTCGATTAATTGCAAAAGAGTTTGGAACTGGACTTGTTTGTGCTGAAATGGTCAGTGACAAAGCAATCCTTCATAAAAATCAAAGATCATTAAAAATGTTATACGTTGATGATAGAGAGAAACCATTAAGCCTACAAATTTTTGGTGGTGATAAAGATACTTTAGTAGAAGCAGCAAAAGTCGTTGATAAGCAAACGAATGCAGACATCATCGATATTAATATGGGATGCCCAGTACCAAAAATTACGAGCTGTGATGCAGGGGCGCGTTGGTTGTTAAACCCGGATAAAATTTATGAAATGGTATCCTACGTTGTCGATGCTGTCGATAAACCTGTTACGGTAAAAATGCGTATCGGTTGGGATGAAGAACATATATTTGCTATTGAAAATGCCGAAGCGGTAGAGCGTGCAGGTGGTAAAGCTGTTGCTGTCCACGGTCGTACGAGAGTGCAGATGTATGAAGGAGAAGCAAATTGGGATATCATTAGAGATGTTAAGAATGCTGTTAATATCCCTGTTATTGGTAATGGAGATATTAAAACACCAGAGGATGCTAAGCGTATGATCGATACGACAGGTGTTGACGGAGTCATGATCGGCCGTGCTGCTTTAGGAAACCCTTGGATGTTGTATCGTACTATTCATTATTTGCAAACAGGTGAGAATAAACCTGAACCTAGTGATAAAGAAAAGATGGACGTATGTATTCTCCATATGGATCGTTTAGTATCGCTTAAAGGTGAAGTAGTAGCTGTACGTGAAATGCGTAAGCATGCAGCTTGGTATATAAAAGGGATGAAGGGGTCGTCTACACTACGTAATGCAATTAATAGTGTAACGAAAAGAGATGACATGGCAGCTGTATTAAACGATTTTGTTGAGAATCAACAAGAAACCCCCGCTGTCGCAGGCCGTTGATTTGACAACATCTATGAAGTTTCCTATAATACCTTTCAGACAAACAAACTGCCAGTCAAAGAAACTGGCAGTTTTGTTGTTTGATTTTGATTGTTTCAGTTAAGTATTAATAATATACATAATGTCGTTTAAAATTTTTCATGAGTTAAAATAAATATGTTTTACAGGAGATGGTAAGGGTGAGTCAAGAACTAGAACTTAATGATCAGTTGAAGGTGAGACGAGAAAAGCTTAAAGATATGTTAGATCTCGGTATTGATCCATTTGGGCAACGTTTTGAACGTACACATTCAGCTCAAGACTTAAAGGAGCTTTATGAGGAAGAGTCAAAAGAAGAATTAGAGGAAAAAGCGATTGAGGTAACATTAGCTGGTAGAGTGATGACAAAGCGTGGAAAAGGGAAGGCTGGCTTTGCACATATTCAAGATTTAACAGGACAAATTCAGTTATATGTGAGAAAAGATCAGGTCGGAGAAGATCAATACGATATTTTTAACCGAATAGATATTGGTGATTTAGTAGGTGTTACAGGAGAAGTATTTAAAACGAAGGTTGGGGAGCTTTCAATTAAAGTGAAAGATTTTCAAATCTTAACGAAAGCTTTAAGACCACTACCTGATAAATATCATGGATTAAAGGATGTTGAACAACGCTATCGTCAGCGCTACGTAGATTTAATTGTTAATCCAGAGGTTCGTGAAACATTTATTTTAAGAAGTAAAATTCTTCAATCGATGAGAAGGTATTTAGACAATCAAGGGTATTTAGAGGTAGAGACACCTACAATGCATGCTATTGCTGGGGGAGCTTCTGCACGTCCTTTCGTAACACATCATAATGCTTTAGATATGACGCTCTACATGCGAATTGCTATTGAATTGCATTTAAAACGACTTATCGTTGGTGGGTTAGAAAAAGTATATGAAATAGGTAGAGTGTTTAGAAATGAAGGTATTTCTACTCGCCATAACCCAGAGTTTACAATGATAGAGTTATATGAAGCTTACGCTGATTATAATGACATAATGGAATTAACAGAAAACTTAATTGCTCATATTGCTGAAGAAGTGCTAGGTACAACAACTGTCAACTACAATGGTGTAGATGTAGACTTAAAACCTAGATGGAAACGAGTTCACATGGTAGATGCAATTAAAGAATATACAGGTGTTGATTTCTGGGAAGAAATGACAGATGAAGAAGCGCGTGCGTTAGCGAAGGAGCATAACGTCCCTGTCAAAGATACAATGAAATATGGACACGTAGTAAATGAATTCTTTGAAACATTTGTAGAGGAAAAATTAGTACAACCTACATTTATATATGGTCACCCTGTAGATATTTCACCACTCGCGAAGAAAAACGCAGACGATGAAAGATTTACAGATCGCTTTGAATTGTTTATTGTAGCGCGCGAACATGCCAATGCATTTACAGAACTCAATGACCCAATCGATCAACGGGAGCGTTTTGAGGCACAACTAGTCGAGCGTGAGCAAGGTGATGATGAAGCGCATATGATGGATGAAGATTTCGTTGAGGCGTTAGAATATGGTATGCCTCCTACAGGTGGATTAGGAATAGGTATTGACCGTTTAGTTATGCTATTAACTAATTCTCAATCTATTAGAGATGTGCTCCTATTCCCGCAAATGCGTCATCGAGATGCTGAAGACTAGGATAGGTTGATTCATAAGCTTGATTTTGTTCTTGAATTCATCTGCAACCAATAGAGCTACAGAAAAAACATGTAAGTAATTTTTATTTAGTTTCTATTTGATGATAATTGTATTAGAGCAAGGAACGTTCAATAGCTTAGGGTCCACTCCATAATAAATTCTTTTATTGCTAGTGTGTATATATTTTGGGGATGGACAGAATGAGCATTCTTCTGTAACTGTATGTAATTACTAAACACTTTCATTTAATGTCAAAAATGATGTAGTCCTAAACATCATTTTTAATGAGTGAAGTTAATGAAGAACATGACAAGATTAATAAAAAAAATTAGTGCTGCACGAGGTCGCTTTTTATGTCTAAAAAAACTGCTTGTAAAAGAATATCTTTTTAAGCAGTTTTTTGTTTAATTTTTTTTGAAGCAGGGAATGCTCTTTTTGTAGAAGAATATTAAATTATTTCATTACATATTTGTTTAGCTAGCTTGTAATTGTTGTTTCATTACCTAAGCAAATACAAATTATTTAACAGTGTAATTTTTTTATAAAAAAGGGTTGCATCGATTTTATTATCGTGGTATATTATTTTTTGTCGCTGAAAACAACACGAGATGATTCAAAAAAGATTATCAAAAAGTGTTGACAACAAATCAGCTAAATGTTATATTAATTAAGTCGCTGTCAAACGACAATTCATGACAGTGGAGAACAATTAAAAGATATTTTGACCTTTGAAAACTAAACAAAAAGCCAAGCGAAGTGGGATAGACACATTAATCGTTTATACGATTGATGAAAGGATATCCCGTCAATAAGATTTAAAAATTAGCCAAAATTTGGCTTGATGTCAGAGACATCGAACTCAACAATTTTTTGGAGAGTTTGATCCTGGCTCAGGACGAACGCTGGCGGCGTGCCTAATACATGCAAGTCGAGCGGATCAAATAAGAGCTTGCTCTTATGAGATCAGCGGCGGACGGGTGAGTAACACGTGGGCAACCTGCCTTACAGACTGGGATAACTCCGGGAAACCGAAGCTAATACCGGATGATCAACGGAACCGCATGGTTCTATTGTAAAAGTTGGGAGTAATCCTAACACTGTGAGATGGGCCCGCGGCGCATTAGCTAGTTGGTGAGGTAATGGCTTACCAAGGCAACGATGCGTAGCCGACCTGAGAGGGTGATCGGCCACACTGGAACTGAGACACGGTCCAGACTCCTACGGGAGGCAGCAGTAGGGAATCATCCGCAATGGGCGAAAGCCTGACGGTGCAACGCCGCGTGAACGATGAAGGTCTTCGGATTGTAAAGTTCTGTTGTTAGGGAAGAACAAGTGCCATTCAAATAGGTTGGCACCTTGACGGTACCTAACCAGAAAGCCCCGGCTAACTACGTGCCAGCAGCCGCGGTAATACGTAGGGGGCAAGCGTTGTCCGGAATTATTGGGCGTAAAGCGCGCGCAGGCGGTCTCTTAAGTCTGATGTGAAAGCCCACGGCTCAACCGTGGAGGGTCATTGGAAACTGGGGGACTTGAGTGTAGGAGAGGAAAGTGGAATTCCACGTGTAGCGGTGAAATGCGTAGATATGTGGAGGAACACCAGTGGCGAAGGCGACTTTCTGGCCTACAACTGACGCTGAGGCGCGAAAGCGTGGGGAGCAAACAGGATTAGATACCCTGGTAGTCCACGCCGTAAACGATGAGTGCTAGGTGTTAGGGGTTTCGATACCCTTAGTGCCGCAGTTAACACATTAAGCACTCCGCCTGGGGAGTACGGCCGCAAGGCTGAAACTCAAAGGAATTGACGGGGGCCCGCACAAGCAGTGGAGCATGTGGTTTAATTCGAAGCAACGCGAAGAACCTTACCAGGTCTTGACATCCTCTGACACTCCTAGAGATAGGACGTTCCCCTTCGGGGGACAGAGTGACAGGTGGTGCATGGTTGTCGTCAGCTCGTGTCGTGAGATGTTGGGTTAAGTCCCGCAACGAGCGCAACCCTTGATCTTAGTTGCCAGCATTCAGTTGGGCACTCTAAGGTGACTGCCGGTGACAAACCGGAGGAAGGTGGGGATGACGTCAAATCATCATGCCCCTTATGACCTGGGCTACACACGTGCTACAATGGGTGGTACAAAGGGCAGCAAAGCCGCGAGGCCGAGCGAATCCCATAAAGCCACTCTCAGTTCGGATTGCAGGCTGCAACTCGCCTGCATGAAGCCGGAATTGCTAGTAATCGCGGATCAGCATGCCGCGGTGAATACGTTCCCGGGCCTTGTACACACCGCCCGTCACACCACGAGAGTTTGTAACACCCGAAGTCGGTGAGGTAACCTTTTGGAGCCAGCCGCCGAAGGTGGGACAGATGATTGGGGTGAAGTCGTAACAAGGTATCCCTACCGGAAGGTGGGGATGGATCACCTCCTTTCTAAGGAGCAGTTATTTTCTACAACAACTGTAGAAACATAAAGCTCATTACTTTCGAACTTCGCTTTGGACTTTTTGTTTAGTTTTGAGAGATTATACTCTCTGTATAAGTTATTAACTTAATAAATAGTATCTTATTTGTATATTCTTATACCCCTTTGTAGGGGCCTGTAGCTCAGCTGGTTAGAGCGCACGCCTGATAAGCGTGAGGTCGGTGGTTCGAGTCCACTCAGGCCCACCATAATAAAGGATTTGGGGCCTTAGCTCAGCTGGGAGAGCGCCTGCCTTGCACGCAGGAGGTCAGCGGTTCGATCCCGCTAGGCTCCACCAATTTATTAACGTAGTTTTAAGAACATAACGAATAGGGTTTTTAACTATGTTTGTCCTTTGAAAACTAGATAACAAAAACTGATTTAAATGATCACCAGTAGATATCAATAGAAGTCTATTCTTCTAACGAAATCAACTGTGTGTCTTAGTTAAGGCGAATGTAAGACGCCACACTTTTTAGTGGTTAAGCTAGAAAGGGCGCACGGTGAATGCCTTGGCACTAGGAGCCGATGAAGGACGGGACGAACACCGATATGCTTCGGGGAGCTGTAAGTAAGCTTTGATCCGGAGATTTCCGAATGGGGGAACCCACCATCCGTAATGGGATGGTATCCATACCTGAATACATAGGGTATGAGAAGGCAGACCTGGGGAACTGAAACATCTTAGTACCCAGAGGAAGAGAAAGCAAATGCGATTTCCTGAGTAGCGGCGAGCGAAACGGAATTAGCCCAAACCAAGAGGCTTGCCTCTTGGGGTTGTAGGACACTCCATACGGAGTTACAAAGAAACAGCGTAGGTGAAGCGATCTGGAAAGGTCTGCGAGACAAGGTAACAGCCCTGTAGCCGAAACGTTGTTTCCTCCGGAGTGTATCCTGAGTACGGCGGGACACGTGAAACCCCGTCGGAATCCGGGAGGACCATCTCCCAAGGCTAAATACTCCCTAGTGACCGATAGTGAACCAGTACCGTGAGGGAAAGGTGAAAAGCACCCCGGGAGGGGAGTGAAATAGATCCTGAAACCGTGTGCCTACAAGTAGTTGGAGCCCGTTAATGGGTGACAGCGTGCCTTTTGTAGAATGAACCGGCGAGTTACGATAACGTGCGAGGTTAAGTTGAAGAGACGGAGCCGCAGCGAAAGCGAGTCTGAATAGGGCGCCATAGTACGTTGTTGTAGACCCGAAACCGTGTGATCTACCCATGTCCAGGGTGAAGTCCAGGTAACACTGGATGGAGGCCCGAACCCACGCACGTTGAAAAGTGCGGGGATGAGGTGTGGGTAGGGGTGAAATGCCAATCGAACACGGAAATAGCTGGTTCTCCCCGAAATAGCTTTAGGGCTAGCCTCGAGGTGAGAGTATTGGAGGTAGAGCACTGATTGGACTAGGGGTCCCCACAGGATTACCGAATTCAGTCAAACTCCGAATGCCATTTACTTATCCTCGGGAGTCAGACTGCGAGTGCTAAGATCCGTAGTCAAGAGGGAAACAGCCCAGACCATCAGCTAAGGTCCCAAAGTATACGTTAAGTGGAGAAGGATGTGGAGTTGCTTAGACAACCAGGATGTTGGCTTAGAAGCAGCCACCATTGAAAGAGTGCGTAATAGCTCACTGGTCGAGTGACTCTGCGCCGAAAATGTACCGGGGCTAAACGTATCACCGAAGCTATGGATTGTCCTTACGGACAGTGGTAGGGGAGCGTTCCAAGGGCGTTGAAGCATGACCGGAAGGACATGTGGAGCGCTTGGAAGTGAGAATGCCGGTATGAGTAGCGAAAAGAGGGGTGAGAATCCCCTCCGTCGAAAGCCTAAGGTTTCCTGAGGAAGGCTCGTCCGCTCAGGGTAAGTCGGGACCTAAGCCGAGGCCGAAAGGCGTAGGCGATGGCAAACAGGTTGAAATTCCTGTACCACCACGTCACCGTTTGAGCAACGGGGGGACGCAGGAAGGTAGGGTAAGCGCACTGATGGATATGTGCGTCGAAGCAGTGAGGCTGACAAGTAGGCAAATCCGCTTGTCATAAGGCTGAGCTGTGATCGCGAGGGAAATTATAGTACCGAAGTTCCTGATCCTACACTGCCAAGAAAAGCCTCTAGCGAGGTGACTGGTGCCCGTACCGCAAACCGACACAGGTAGGCGGGAAGAGAATTCTAAGACGCGCGGGAGAACTCTCGTTAAGGAACTCGGCAAAATGACCCCGTAACTTCGGGAGAAGGGGTGCTCTATTAGGGTGTATGCCCGAGAGAGCCGCAGTGAATAGGCCCAAACGACTGTTTATCAAAAACACAGGTCTCTGCCAAGCCGTAAGGCGAAGTATAGGGGCTGACACCTGCCCGGTGCTGGAAGGTTAAGAGGAGGGGTTATCCTTCGGGAGAAGCTCTGAATTGAAGCCCCAGTAAACGGCGGCCGTAACTATAACGGTCCTAAGGTAGCGAAATTCCTTGTCGGGTAAGTTCCGACCCGCACGAAAGGTGCAACGATTTGGGCACTGTCTCAACGAGAGACCCGGTGAAATTATATTACCTGTGAAGATGCAGGTTACCTGCGACAGGACGGAAAGACCCCATGGAGCTTTACTGTAGCTTGATATTGGATTTTGGTACAACTTGTACAGGATAGGTAGGAGCCTTGGAAGCCGGAGCGCTAGCTTCGGTGGAGGCGTCGGTGGGATACTACCCTGGTTGTACTGGAATTCTAACCTCGGTCCGTAATCCGGATCAGGGACAGTGTCAGGTGGGCAGTTTGACTGGGGCGGTCGCCTCCTAAAAAGTAACGGAGGCGCCCAAAGGTTCCCTCAGAATGGTTGGAAATCATTCGTAGAGTGCAAAGGCATAAGGGAGCTTGACTGCGAGACATACAGGTCGAGCAGGGACGAAAGTCGGGCTTAGTGATCCGGCGGCACCGTATGGAAGGGCCGTCGCTCAACGGATAAAAGCTACCCTGGGGATAACAGGCTAATCTCCCCCAAGAGTCCACATCGACGGGGAGGTTTGGCACCTCGATGTCGGCTCATCGCATCCTGGGGCTGAAGTAGGTCCCAAGGGTTGGGCTGTTCGCCCATTAAAGCGGTACGCGAGCTGGGTTCAGAACGTCGTGAGACAGTTCGGTCCCTATCCGTCGCAGGCGTAGGAAATTTGAGAGGAGCTGTCCTTAGTACGAGAGGACCGGGATGGACACACCGCTGGTGTACCAGTTGTTCCGCCAGGAGCATAGCTGGGTAGCTACGTGTGGAAGGGATAAGTGCTGAAAGCATCTAAGCATGAAGCCCCCCTCAAGATGAGATTTCCCATCACGTAAGTGAGTAAGATCCCTCAGAGATGATGAGGTTGATAGGTCTCATGTGGAAGCATGGCGACATGTGAAGCTGAGAGATACTAATCGATCGAGGGCTTAACCAAACTTTATTAAGACGATCATTTAATCAGATAATGTTATCTAGTTTTGAGAGGATAAACTCTCATAAAAAGTCCAGTGACGATAGCGGAGAGGTCACACCCGTTCCCATGCCGAACACGGTAGTTAAGCTCTCCAGCGCCGATGATAGTTGGGGGTTTCCCCCTGTGAAAGTAGGACGTTGCTGGGCAGGTAAATGGAGGATTAGCTCAGCTGGGAGAGCACCTGCCTTACAAGCAGGGGGTCGGCGGTTCGATCCCGTCATCCTCCACCATTTATGCTGGCCTAGCTCAATTGGTAGAGCAACTGACTTGTAATCAGTAGGTTGGGGGTTCAAGTCCTCTGGCCAGCACCATATTCATTCCTTTTATAGGAGCCATTAGCTCAGTTGGTAGAGCATCTGACTTTTAATCAGAGGGTCGAAGGTTCGAGTCCTTCATGGCTCACCATTTTAAAATTGTTTGCGGGTGTGGCGGAACTGGCAGACGCGCTAGACTTAGGATCTAGTGCCTTCGGGCGTGGGGGTTCGACTCCCTTCACCCGCACCAAACGATTTTAAAAAATATATAATTAGTCCGTTATTAACTTATTTATTTGCGGGAGTAGTTCAGTGGTAGAACACCACCTTGCCAAGGTGGGGGTCGCGAGTTCGAATCTCGTCTTCCGCTCCAGTAATTTAAGTTTGTAATTCGTCTAGCCGGGGTGGTGGAATTGGCAGACACACAGGACTTAAAATCCTGCGGTAGGTGACTATCGTGCCGGTTCAAGTCCGGCCCTCGGCACCATAAGCGCCCGTAGCTCAATTGGATAGAGCGTTTGACTACGGATCAAAAGGTTAGGGGTTCGACTCCTCTCGGGCGCGCCATAATAAATTATACATGCACTAATCCCTTTATCTTTAGTATAGTGTTTGTAGATAGTTTAAATAACGGGAAGTGGCTCAGCTTGGTAGAGCACCTGGTTTGGGACCAGGGGGTCGCAGGTTCAAATCCTGTCTTCCCGACCATCTTTTTGGGGCCTTAGCTCAGCTGGGAGAGCGCCTGCCTTGCACGCAGGAGGTCAGCGGTTCGATCCCGCTAGGCTCCACCAATATTATTGATCTTTGAAAACTAAACAAAAAGCCAAGCGAAGTGGGATAGACACATTAGTCGTATATACGATTGATGAAAGGATATCCCGTCAATAAGATTTATAAATTAGCCAAAATTTAGCTTGATGTCAGAGACATCGAACTCAACAATTTTTTGGAGAGTTTGATCCTGGCTCAGGACGAACGCTGGCGGCGTGCCTAATACATGCAAGTCGAGCGGATCAAATAAGAGCTTGCTCTTATGAGATTAGCGGCGGACGGGTGAGTAACACGTGGGCAACCTGCCTTACAGACTGGGATAACTCCGGGAAACCGAAGCTAATACCGGATGATCAACGGAACCGCATGGTTCTATTGTAAAAGTTGGGAGTAATCCTAACACTGTGAGATGGGCCCGCGGCGCATTAGCTAGTTGGTGAGGTAATGGCTCACCAAGGCAACGATGCGTAGCCGACCTGAGAGGGTGATCGGCCACACTGGAACTGAGACACGGTCCAGACTCCTACGGGAGGCAGCAGTAGGGAATCATCCGCAATGGGCGAAAGCCTGACGGTGCAACGCCGCGTGAACGATGAAGGTCTTCGGATTGTAAAGTTCTGTTGTTAGGGAAGAACAAGTGCCATTCAAATAGGTTGGCACCTTGACGGTACCTAACCAGAAAGCCCCGGCTAACTACGTGCCAGCAGCCGCGGTAATACGTAGGGGGCAAGCGTTGTCCGGAATTATTGGGCGTAAAGCGCGCGCAGGCGGTCTCTTAAGTCTGATGTGAAAGCCCACGGCTCAACCGTGGAGGGTCATTGGAAACTGGGGGACTTGAGTGTAGGAGAGGAAAGTGGAATTCCACGTGTAGCGGTGAAATGCGTAGATATGTGGAGGAACACCAGTGGCGAAGGCGACTTTCTGGCCTACAACTGACGCTGAGGCGCGAAAGCGTGGGGAGCAAACAGGATTAGATACCCTGGTAGTCCACGCCGTAAACGATGAGTGCTAGGTGTTAGGGGTTTCGATACCCTTAGTGCCGCAGTTAACACATTAAGCACTCCGCCTGGGGAGTACGGCCGCAAGGCTGAAACTCAAAGGAATTGACGGGGGCCCGCACAAGCAGTGGAGCATGTGGTTTAATTCGAAGCAACGCGAAGAACCTTACCAGGTCTTGACATCCTCTGACACTCCTAGAGATAGGACGTTCCCCTTCGGGGGACAGAGTGACAGGTGGTGCATGGTTGTCGTCAGCTCGTGTCGTGAGATGTTGGGTTAAGTCCCGCAACGAGCGCAACCCTTGATCTTAGTTGCCAGCATTCAGTTGGGCACTCTAAGGTGACTGCCGGTGACAAACCGGAGGAAGGTGGGGATGACGTCAAATCATCATGCCCCTTATGACCTGGGCTACACACGTGCTACAATGGGTGGTACAAAGGGCAGCAAAGCCGCGAGGCCGAGCGAATCCCATAAAGCCACTCTCAGTTCGGATTGCAGGCTGCAACTCGCCTGCATGAAGCCGGAATTGCTAGTAATCGCGGATCAGCATGCCGCGGTGAATACGTTCCCGGGCCTTGTACACACCGCCCGTCACACCACGAGAGTTTGTAACACCCGAAGTCGGTGAGGTAACCTTTTGGAGCCAGCCGCCGAAGGTGGGACAGATGATTGGGGTGAAGTCGTAACAAGGTATCCCTACCGGAAGGTGGGGATGGATCACCTCCTTTCTAAGGAGCAGTTATTTTCTACAACAACTGTAGAAACATAAAGCTCATTACTTTCGAACTTCGCTTTGGACTTTTTGTTTAGTTTTGAGAGGTCATACTCTCAAAATAAAGTCGTTGTGCTCGCTGAACGCTAACGCGTATCAGCTCAAAAGACAGCACAACTACTTGATTATCGCACACTTGCGTGGTGCGATTTGTCCTTTGAAAACTAGATAACAAAAACTGATTTAAATGATCACCAGTAGATATCAATAGAAGTCTATTCTTCTAACGAAATCAACTGTGTGTCTTAGTTAAGGCGAATGTAAGACGCCACACTTTTTAGTGGTTAAGCTAGAAAGGGCGCACGGTGAATGCCTTGGCACTAGGAGCCGACGAAGGACGGGACGAACACCGATATGCTTCGGGGAGCTGTAAGTAAGCTTTGATCCGGAGATTTCCGAATGGGGGAACCCACCATCCGTAATGGGATGGTATCCATACCTGAATACATAGGGTATGAGAAGGCAGACCTGGGGAACTGAAACATCTTAGTACCCAGAGGAAGAGAAAGCAAATGCGATTTCCTGAGTAGCGGCGAGCGAAACGGAATTAGCCCAAACCAAGAGGCTTGCCTCTTGGGGTTGTAGGACACTCCATACGGAGTTACAAAGAAACAGCGTAGGTGAAGCGATCTGGAAAGGTCTGCGAGACAAGGTAACAGCCCTGTAGCCGAAACGTTGTTTCCTCCGGAGTGTATCCTGAGTACGGCGGGACACGTGAAACCCCGTCGGAATCCGGGAGGACCATCTCCCAAGGCTAAATACTCCCTAGTGACCGATAGTGAACCAGTACCGTGAGGGAAAGGTGAAAAGCACCCCGGGAGGGGAGTGAAATAGATCCTGAAACCGTGTGCCTACAAGTAGTTGGAGCCCGTTAATGGGTGACAGCGTGCCTTTTGTAGAATGAACCGGCGAGTTACGATAACGTGCGAGGTTAAGTTGAAGAGACGGAGCCGCAGCGAAAGCGAGTCTGAATAGGGCGCCATAGTACGTTGTTGTAGACCCGAAACCGTGTGATCTACCCATGTCCAGGGTGAAGTCCAGGTAACACTGGATGGAGGCCCGAACCCACGCACGTTGAAAAGTGCGGGGATGAGGTGTGGGTAGGGGTGAAATGCCAATCGAACACGGAAATAGCTGGTTCTCCCCGAAATAGCTTTAGGGCTAGCCTCGAGGTGAGAGTATTGGAGGTAGAGCACTGATTGGACTAGGGGTCCCCACAGGATTACCGAATTCAGTCAAACTCCGAATGCCATTTACTTATCCTCGGGAGTCAGACTGCGAGTGCTAAGATCCGTAGTCAAGAGGGAAACAGCCCAGACCATCAGCTAAGGTCCCAAAGTATACGTTAAGTGGAGAAGGATGTGGAGTTGCTTAGACAACCAGGATGTTGGCTTAGAAGCAGCCACCATTGAAAGAGTGCGTAATAGCTCACTGGTCGAGTGACTCTGCGCCGAAAATGTACCGGGGCTAAACGTATCACCGAAGCTATGGATTGTCCTTACGGACAGTGGTAGGGGAGCGTTCCAAGGGCGTTGAAGCATGACCGGAAGGACATGTGGAGCGCTTGGAAGTGAGAATGCCGGTATGAGTAGCGAAAAGAGGGGTGAGAATCCCCTCCGTCGAAAGCCTAAGGTTTCCTGAGGAAGGCTCGTCCGCTCAGGGTAAGTCGGGACCTAAGCCGAGGCCGAAAGGCGTAGGCGATGGCAAACAGGTTGAAATTCCTGTACCACCACGTCACCGTTTGAGCAACGGGGGGACGCAGGAAGGTAGGGTAAGCGCACTGATGGATATGTGCGTCGAAGCAGTGAGGCTGACAAGTAGGCAAATCCGCTTGTCATAAGGCTGAGCTGTGATCGCGAGGGAAATTATAGTACCGAAGTTCCTGATCCTACACTGCCAAGAAAAGCCTCTAGCGAGGTGACTGGTGCCCGTACCGCAAACCGACACAGGTAGGCGGGAAGAGAATTCTAAGACGCGCGGGAGAACTCTCGTTAAGGAACTCGGCAAAATGACCCCGTAACTTCGGGAGAAGGGGTGCTCTATTAGGGTGTATGCCCGAGAGAGCCGCAGTGAATAGGCCCAAACGACTGTTTATCAAAAACACAGGTCTCTGCCAAGCCGTAAGGCGAAGTATAGGGGCTGACACCTGCCCGGTGCTGGAAGGTTAAGAGGAGGGGTTATCCTTCGGGAGAAGCTCTGAATTGAAGCCCCAGTAAACGGCGGCCGTAACTATAACGGTCCTAAGGTAGCGAAATTCCTTGTCGGGTAAGTTCCGACCCGCACGAAAGGTGCAACGATTTGGGCACTGTCTCAACGAGAGACCCGGTGAAATTATATTACCTGTGAAGATGCAGGTTACCTGCGACAGGACGGAAAGACCCCATGGAGCTTTACTGTAGCTTGATATTGGATTTTGGTACAACTTGTACAGGATAGGTAGGAGCCTTGGAAGCCGGAGCGCTAGCTTCGGTGGAGGCGTCGGTGGGATACTACCCTGGTTGTACTGGAATTCTAACCTCGGTCCGTAATCCGGATCAGGGACAGTGTCAGGTGGGCAGTTTGACTGGGGCGGTCGCCTCCTAAAAAGTAACGGAGGCGCCCAAAGGTTCCCTCAGAATGGTTGGAAATCATTCGTAGAGTGCAAAGGCATAAGGGAGCTTGACTGCGAGACATACAGGTCGAGCAGGGACGAAAGTCGGGCTTAGTGATCCGGCGGCACCGTATGGAAGGGCCGTCGCTCAACGGATAAAAGCTACCCTGGGGATAACAGGCTAATCTCCCCCAAGAGTCCACATCGACGGGGAGGTTTGGCACCTCGATGTCGGCTCATCGCATCCTGGGGCTGAAGTAGGTCCCAAGGGTTGGGCTGTTCGCCCATTAAAGCGGTACGCGAGCTGGGTTCAGAACGTCGTGAGACAGTTCGGTCCCTATCCGTCGCAGGCGTAGGAAATTTGAGAGGAGCTGTCCTTAGTACGAGAGGACCGGGATGGACACACCGCTGGTGTACCAGTTGTTCCGCCAGGAGCATAGCTGGGTAGCTACGTGTGGAAGGGATAAGTGCTGAAAGCATCTAAGCATGAAGCCCCCCTCAAGATGAGATTTCCCATCACGTAAGTGAGTAAGATCCCTCAGAGATGATGAGGTTGATAGGTCTCATGTGGAAGCATGGCGACATGTGAAGCTGAGAGATACTAATCGATCGAGGGCTTAACCAAACTTTATTAAGACGATCATTTAATCAGATAATGTTATCTAGTTTTGAGAGGATAAACTCTCATAAAAAGTCCAGTGACGATAGCGGAGAGGTCACACCCGTTCCCATGCCGAACACGGTAGTTAAGCTCTCCAGCGCCGATGATAGTTGGGGGTTTCCCCCTGTGAAAGTAGGACGTTGCTGGGCAGATAAAGTCATTCTCAATAGAGAGTGGCTTTTTTTATTTGTTTAGGATTTGGACTTTTGTGAACCGAAGGTAGGGTTTGATTTGATAAATGTAGTGAAATGAATGAGGAGTGTTCTTTTAGGGAGGAGCGCAATGATGCGTGAAATAGTGGTGGAAATAGAATAAAGTGTTTTATACAAGTGCAATGGCGCAATGAAAAGTGGAAGGAACGGAATAAAGTGTATCATACGAGGCCAATGACACGCTAGAAAGAAGTGGGAATGAAATAAAGTGTGTCATAGAAGTGCAATGACACGTGAGAAAGTATGAGGAAAGGAATAAGGTGTATCATACGAAGGCAATGATGCATAAGAAAGTGGGAGGAACGGAATAAAGTGTGTCATACGAAGGCAATGATACACGAGAAAGAAGTTGGACCGAGATAAAGTGTGTCATAGAAGTGCAATGAAACGTGAGAAAGTATGTGGAAACGAATAAAGTGTATCATACGAAGGCAATGACGCATATAAAAGTGGGAGGAACGGAATAAAGTGTATCATACGAGGCCAATGACACGCGAGAAAGTAGTGGGAATGAAATAAAGTGTGTCATACGAGAGTAATGAAACATGAAATCTTAAGAAAAACAAAATAAGGTGTATCATACGCAAGCAATGCTGCCCCAAAACCAAAACCACACTCAACGAAGGTCATCATAGGACGCCAATGCTACCCCAAAACCAAATCCCCACTGAACGAAGGTCATCATAGGAAGTCAATGCTGCCCCAAAAGCAAAATCGCATCCAACAAAGGTCATCATAAGCAAGCAATGCTCCCCCAAAACCAAACTCACACTCAACAAAGGTCACCATAAGCAAGCAATGCTACCCCAAAAGCAAAACCGCACCCAACAAAGGTCATCATAAAGCAAGCAATGCTCCCCCAAACCCAACCCCGCACTCAACGAAGGTCATCATAGGAAGTCAATGCTCCCCCAAAACCAACCCCACACTCAACGAAGGTCATCATACGCAAGCAATACTACCCCAAAACTAAACCACCACTCAACGAAGGTAATCATAAGCAAGCAATGCTGCCCCAAAAACAAAAGTTCACCTAACGAAGGTCATCATAGGAAGCCAATGCTGACCAAAAAACGAAAACTTACTAAACAAAGGTCACCATAAGCAAGCAATGCTCCCCAAAACCAAACCCGCATCCAACAAAGTTCTCATACCAGGAGCATTACCATCTCAACCTCCAAGACTAATCCCCAACCAAATTCCGCAAACTCCAACAACTAAACATAATCATAGAAGCCCCCTACAACTAACCATAATATTACATGAATCTTTAATGATTTAGGAAATATAATGAGACAAGTTTATATAATAATAAATAAGGGTAAATAATAACGTTGATACATTCGTACTATTAATCTCAATCATACAGAAAAGTACGATGCTTATAAGAATTGCCCTTCTACAATAATAAAATATAAGATTGGGGGGCTCTATTGTGTTGGATATATTAGCAAATGATACATTTATTATGACAGTTCGTTTAGTTTTAGCTGCCATTTTAGGTGGTTTAGTTGGGGTGGAAAGAGAGTATCACCAACATCCTGCAGGGTTTAGAACACATCTCCTAGTAAGTGTGGGGTCCTGTTTAATTATGTTACTCGCATTTTATGGATTCCAAACATATATGAGTGAGAACGAAAATTACATTAATTTCGATCCTTCACGTTTAGCAGCTTATGTAGTTAGTGGTATTGGTTTTTTAGGAGCTGGAACAATATTAGTTCAAGGGTATACAGTAAGAGGATTGACAACTGCTGCTTCAATTTGGGTTGTAGCAGGAATTGGTTTAACAGTAGGTGCAGGGCTTTATACGCCAGCAATTATTACAACGGTAATTGTTATTTTAAGCCTTTATTTATTAGGTAAAATAGACTTTAATTTTTTATCAAAAGCACAAAAAAATAATATATATATTACAGTGGACGAAAACAAAAGTACACTAACGAGTATCATCAGTGTATGTGAACAATTAGATATACAGATTAAAGCAATTAGTTCAGAAAGGCAAGAAGGATATAAAGAGAGTAGCGTAATTGAGTATCGTTTATATGTGGCAACAGTGGAGGAAAAAACGTACTACGCTCTTGTTGAAGCACTTCAAAATTATGAATTCGTTCGTAAAATAAACATTGATGCCAAGTAGAATTATCGCTTCTATATTTGGATATACTAATAAAGGTTGGGCTATTATATAGATTCATTTTACTTGCAGAGATTAAATTTTTCGATATAATATAATTATAGTCAAAGATAGTCAAAGTCAAATTTTGACGATTCTTCATGGTTAGGATGGGGTATTAATTATCAATACAGATAATTGTTTGTTTTCAGGCAGATGCTCTCCTCGTCGGTCGTATCAATCTTTTTCTATAAAAAAAATCGCCTTTTCTAAAAATGGAGGGGTAAGATGCGGAACATATCAGATATTATTGAAGATTATTTAAAACAAATAATCGAACATAGTAAAAATGAACTTATAGAGATTAAACGAAGTGAGTTAGCTGAAAGGTTTGAATGCGTGCCATCTCAAATTAATTATGTCATTAGTACTAGATTCACTATAGAAAAAGGTTATATGGTGGAAAGTAAAAGAGGTGGCGGTGGATATATCCGTATATCAAAAGTTAAGCTCAATGATAAAAATGAGTTAATTGATAAGCTAGTAGAAATTACAGGCTCTCAAATATCTCAACATTCAGCTATCAGCATTATATCTCGATTGTATGAAGAAGAAGTTATCACAAAACGTGAAGCAAATCTAATGTTGAGTGTTATTGATCGGTCTATTATTAGCTTAACATTACCTCTACGTGATGAAATGAGGGCAAGGATTTTAAAAGCAATGATTTCAACCTTAAAGTATGAAGAATAGGAGGGAGAAGTGATGCTCTGTCAAGAATGTCAACAGCGCCAAGCGACATTACACTTCACGAAGATCATAAATGGTGAAAAAACAGAATTTCATATATGTGATACATGTGCAAAGGAAAAAGGTGATTATTTTCCGGGATCAAATAGTTTTTCTATACACCAATTATTATCAGGTTTGTTAGATGTAGAGAAACCATTGTCAACTACAAGTGGCACACAAATCACGCCTAAGAAAGAATTGAAATGTGAAAAGTGTGGCATGACATATCAACAGTTTGCTGATATAGGCAGATTTGGATGCAGTGCTTGTTATGATACATTTAACGAAAAATTAGATCCTATTTTAAGGAGAATTCATAGTGGGAACTCCGTCCATGGTGGGAAAATACCGAGAAGAAAAGGGAAGGATCTCCACGTTCATAAAGAGATAGAACGCCTAAAACAAGATATGCAAAAATATATAAATGAAGAAGAATTCGAGAGTGCAGCAGAAGTTAGGGATCAAATCCGTTCCTTAGAAAAAAGCTTACAGGACGAAAAGGAGGGGTAACTATGTCTCTGCAAAATTTCATAAGTAAAGCGATAAGTCCTTGGATGAAAAATGAAGGTCCTGACTCTGACATTGTGTTAAGCAGCAGAGTACGTTTAGCAAGAAATTTGAGTAATGTCCCTTTTCCGATAACAGCATCAAAGGAAAAATTAGAAGAAAATATATTATTAGTTAAAGATAAATTTGCCAATAAAACGCATCACAAATTCGGTGACCTAGAGTTATTGAAAATGGAAGATATGAAACAAAATGAGAAAAGGGTACTTGTTGAAAAGCATTTAATTAGTCCTAACCTTTCGGATGAATCAAAGGCAGGTGCTGTATTATTAAGTGAAGACGAATCACTAAGTATTATGATTAATGAAGAGGATCACTTTCGCATACAAGTATTATTATCTGGTTTTGAGTTAAGTAAAGGATTAACGTATGCAAATGAAATTGACGATTGGATGGAAGACAAAGTTGATTTTGCGTTTATAGAAAAGCGTGGCTATTTAACTAGCTGTCCAACAAATGTAGGAACAGGGCTTAGAGCTTCTGTCATGATGCATTTACCCGCATTGGTCATAACAAGACAAATGAATCGTATATTACCAGCTATTAACCAACTAGGCTTAGTTGTCAGAGGCATTTACGGGGAAGGTAGTGAAGCTTTAGGCAATCTTTTTCAAATATCTAACCAAATGACGTTAGGTAAATCGGAAGAAGATATTGTAGACGATTTACGGAGTGTTGTTAGTCAATTAATTCAACAAGAAAGAGCGGCGAGAGAAACGTTGCTACACCAATCAAAAATCCAGATGGAAGACCGTGTTTATCGTTCTTTCGGAATATTATCGTATAGTAGAACGATGGAATCAAAAGAAGCAACTCAGCGTTTATCTGATGTTAGATTAGGAATAGACTTAGGATTCATTAATGATGTTAGCGGAAATATTTTAAATGAGTTGATGATCTTAACGCAACCAGGCTTCTTACAACAATATGCAGGAGAAATACTTTCTCCCGAACAAAGAGATCAAAGAAGAGCGACATTAATTAGAGAAAGATTAAAACTAGAAGAAACAGATTAGTAATAAACTACGGAGGTGTCATTATTATGATGTTTGGTCGATTTACAGAAAGAGCACAAAAGGTATTAGCATTGGCACAAGAAGAAGCGATGCGCCTAGGTCATAATAATATCGGAACTGAGCATATATTGTTAGGGCTAGTTCGAGAAGGAGAAGGTATTGCTGCCAAAGCGCTAGTAGCGTTAGGGTTAAGTCCTGAAAAAATTCAAACAGAAGTAGAGAACCTGATAGGAAAAGGTGAAGAAAAAACAAAACAAATACATTACACGCCTAGAGCAAAAAAGGTAATCGAGCTTTCTATGGATGAGGCTAGGAAACTAGGTCATTCGTACGTAGGAACTGAGCATATATTACTAGGATTAATACGTGAAGGAGAAGGTGTAGCTGCTAGAGTTTTAAATAATGTAGGAGTCAGCTTAAATAAAGCGAGACAGCAAGTACTTCAATTGTTAGGTAGCAACGAATCTACCAACAATCAGCAGCAAGGTGCTAGTGGCGCTGGTAGTAACGTGAATACACCAACTTTAGATAGTTTAGCTAGAGATTTAACTGCTATTGCAAAAGAGGAGCAAATTGACCCTGTAATAGGTCGTGCAAAAGAAATAGAAAGAGTAATTCAAGTTCTTAGCAGAAGAACAAAGAACAATCCAGTTTTAATTGGAGAGCCTGGTGTAGGTAAAACAGCGATTGCTGAAGGGCTTGCCCAACAAATCGTTAATAATGAAGTCCCAGAAACATTGCGGAATAAACGAGTAATGACACTTGATATGGGAACAGTTGTTGCGGGAACGAAATATCGCGGAGAATTTGAAGATCGCTTGAAAAAGGTAATGGAGGAAATTCGTCAAGCTGGAAACGTCATTTTATTTATAGATGAACTCCATACACTCATTGGTGCTGGTGGTGCGGAAGGTGCGATTGATGCCTCCAATATTTTAAAGCCATCATTGGCGCGAGGAGAGCTGCAATGTATAGGTGCTACGACGTTAGATGAGTACCGTAAATATATTGAAAAGGATGCAGCATTAGAGCGACGCTTCCAACCAATTCAAGTTGATGAGCCTACAAATGATGAGTCGATACAAATCCTGAAAGGTTTGAGAGATCGCTATGAAGCGCATCATAGAGTAGAAATTACAGACGATGCGATTGAAGCAGCAGTTAAACTATCTGATAGATATATATCTGATAGGTTCCTACCAGACAAGGCAATCGACCTTATTGATGAAGCAGCTTCAAAGGTAAGGCTACGTTCTTACACTGCTCCACCAAACTTAAAGGAAATGGAGCAAAAGCTTGAAGAAACAAGGAAAGAAAAAGACGCTGCTGTACAAAGTCAGGAGTTTGAAAAGGCAGCTTCACTTAGAGATAATGAGCAACGAGTGAGAGAAGAGCTTGAAACAATGAAAAAAGAGTGGAAAGAAAAGCAAGGTCAAGAAAATTCAGAAGTAACAACAGAGGATATTGCTTTAGTAGTATCTAGTTGGACTGGGATACCGGTAAGTAAGTTGGCTGAAGAAGAGACAGAAAGACTTTTAAAAATGGAAGAAATTTTGCATAACCGCGTTATTGGGCAAGAAGAAGCAGTTACAGCCGTTTCAAAAGCAGTACGACGTGCAAGAGCAGGACTAAAAGATCCTAAAAGACCAATTGGTTCGTTTATCTTCTTAGGACCAACAGGGGTAGGGAAAACAGAGCTTGCTAGAGCAGTTGCGGAATCACTTTTTGGCGACGAAGACGCTATTATCCGCATTGATATGTCTGAATATATGGAAAAGCATAATACTTCTAGACTAGTTGGTTCACCCCCTGGATATGTGGGACATGAAGAAGGTGGACAATTAACTGAAAAAGTACGTCGTAAGCCATATTCTGTTATTTTACTAGATGAAATAGAGAAGGCGCACCCTGAAGTTTTCAACATACTTTTACAAGTGTTAGAGGACGGGTTCTTAACAGATTCAAAAGGGCGTAGAGTAGACTTCAGAAATACAGCAATTATTATGACGTCAAATGTAGGGGCTAGTACATTAAGACAATCGAAAAGCTTAGGATTCACTGCCCAGCTAGATGGACAGGAATATAAAGATATGAAAGGGAAGGTAATGAGTGAATTGAAAAAAGCCTTCCGACCGGAGTTTCTAAACCGTATTGATGAGTTAATTGTGTTCCATTCATTAGAGAAAGAGCACATAAAGAAAATTGTCTCGTTAATGGCAAATCAATTAACAAAACGTCTGTCTGAACAAGGGATTGAATTTGAACTTAGTGAGGAAGCGATGGCAAAAATTGCAGATGAAGGCTTTGATCCTGAGTATGGAGCGAGACCGTTAAGACGTGCGCTGCAAAAACAAGTAGAAGATCGTTTATCTGAAGAACTACTAAGAGGTAACATCGCTAAAGGGCAACATGTAAAAATGGATGTAAAAGACGGTGAATATACGGTTACATCAACACAAGAGGCAAGTAAAAATTAAGTCTTTCAAACCGGAAGAAGTCGAAATTGACTTTTTCCGGTTTCCTTTTCATATAAAGGTAGAATACATATTGTCATATGACCATCTAATACAAAAAAGTGATAAACTATAGAAGCGTGAAGTTTTCAAACGTAGCAAAGAGGGTATAAAAATCCAATGTAGTAGAGAGGGATTTTCATGGCAAAAAGGAAAACAAAGTTCGTGTGTCAAGATTGTGGTTATGAATCAATGAAGTGGATGGGGAAATGTCCAGGGTGTCAAAGCTGGAACTCTATGGTGGAGGAATTTGAAGCAACGGCATCTCCGAAAAAAAGAGGCTTTGTCACTGCTTCAACAACTTTATCAAAGCCACAACCAATAACGAAAATAGAGAGAAGAGAAGAACAACGTTACAATACACATATAAATGAACTTAATCGAGTGTTAGGTGGGGGGATAGTACCAGGATCGCTCGTGCTAGTTGGAGGTGACCCAGGAATTGGGAAATCGACCCTACTGTTACAAGTGAGCTCTGAGGTTGCAAAACATGGAGAACGGGTATTATATATATCGGGAGAAGAATCGATTAAACAGACAAAATTAAGGGCGGATAGACTACATATTTCTTCAGATGAATTATTTGTTTTGGCTGAAACGGATGTTGAGCATATCGAGAAGATTATCGAAGAAATGAATCCAACTTTAGTCATTATTGATTCTATCCAAACTGTCTATTTAGATGCAGTGACGAGTGCACCAGGAAGTGTTTCGCAAGTACGCGAATGTACAGCAGCATTTATGAGAATAGCTAAAACGAAAGGGATAGCAATCTTTATAGTTGGTCATGTGACTAAACAAGGGTCAATAGCAGGTCCAAGACTATTAGAGCATATGGTTGACTCTGTTCTGTACTTTGAAGGAGAGCGTCATCATACATATAGAATATTAAGAGCAGTAAAAAACAGGTTTGGGTCAACCAATGAAATAGGTATCTTTGAAATGAAGGAGATTGGTTTGGCGGAAGTCCTAAACCCATCAGAAATATTTCTTGAAGAACGGTCTGCTGGAGCGGCAGGTTCTGCTGTTGTAGCTTCAATGGAAGGTACGAGAACTGTTTTAGTGGAAATTCAAGCGCTCATATCACCGACAAGCTTTGGAAACCCTAGAAGAATGTCAACGGGAATTGACCATAATAGAATTTCATTAATTATGGCAGTATTAGAAAAGCGGGTAGGTATGCTCCTACAAAATCAAGATGCATATGTGAAAGTAGCAGGTGGTGTAAGACTAGATGAGCCATCGATCGATTTAGCGACTGCTATCGCAATTGCATCAAGCTTTAGAGATGCGCCAACACCTACCTCGGATGTTATTATTGGTGAGGTTGGATTAACTGGAGAGGTTAGAAGAGTGACGAGGTTAGAGCAACGTGTACTAGAAGCAAGTAAGCTAGGATTTAAAAGAGTCATTGTTCCAGAAAAAAATCTTGGTGGCTGGAATATTCCTAGTGGTATAGATGTTATTGGGGTAAATACGGTAAATGAAGCAATAGAAGTAACGTTAGGAGGGGCAACGAGTGGATCACCGAAGTTCGAGTTATGATTCAAATTTTATCAACGAAGTGTTACAGCTAGTATCACCCGGTACAGCACTAAGGGAAGGCATAGATAATGTATTACGTGCCAAAACCGGAGGGTTAATTGTATTAGGCTATACAAATAGCATGATGGATATTGTCGATGGTGGATTTTTTATCAATTGTGAGTTTTCTCCAGCATATTTATATGAGCTAGCGAAAATGGATGGCGCAATTATATTAAATGAAGATGGAAGTAGAATATTGTATGCAAATACCCAATTAGTTCCTAACAATGCAATCGAATCTACAGAAACGGGTATTCGTCACCGAACAGCACAAAGGGTTGCTAGACAAACTGGGAATTTAGTTGTTTCTATTTCACAAAGAAGAAACGTTATAACACTATACCAAGGGGAATACCGTTATGCATTGAAGGATATCGGTGTCATTTTAACAAAAGCAAATCAAGCAATTCAAACGCTTGAAAAATATAAATCTGTTTTAGATCAAGGTATTACAAATTTAGGTGCTCTTGAATTTGAAGAGCTTGTTACTTTTCAGGAAGTATCACAAGTGATGCACAGAATTGAAATGGTTTTAAGGATAAAAAGCGAAATAAAAAATTACGTAAATGAACTGGGGAATGAAGGTAGATTAATATCCATGCAACTAGAAGAGTTAGTATCTAACACAGAAAATGAAGCTGTTTTACTCATAAAAGATTATATGAACGATAAAGATCAAGACCCAGTGCAACTTCTTCGTAAGTTAAAACGTCTCTCTAGTGAAGAACTTTTAGATGATCAAGTGATTGTCAAGTTACTAGGATATACGAAAAGTACGAACTTATCTGAGTTTGCCATATGTCCAAGAGGTTATCGAATTTTAAATAAAATACCAAGAATTCCACCGCTTGTTGTTGAAAATTTAATAGATAAGTTTATTGAGTTACCTGAGATCATGAGAGCAAATATAGAGGAATTAGATGAAGTTGATGGTATTGGAGAAGCTAGAGCGAGAAAGATTAAAGAAGGCTTAACAAGAATTCAAGAACAGCTTTTTATTGATAGACATATATAAAGATAAATTGTTTGCTGTCAAATAAACTCAACCCTTGACGAATATGGTATTTTGAGGATATAATTGTATGTTTGTCTTAATTGACAATCAATAGTCTCTTTTGTTATTGTGATAATATTCCTTGTTGATAGATTATGTAATTTTTTGTGATTTATTTAATAAAGCGTTTGGATTCAATAAATTTGTCTATAATAATTAAAGGAGGTGAAGTAGATGCTCAAAAGAATAGTACAGCTTTTTATTCTATTAATTGGTGGAACACTAGGTTTTCTTTATTCACAAAACGTTATTGAAATTTTAAATGTTGGGAACGTCCCATCATGGATTGATAATCCTTATTCTGGAGCTATGTTAGGTGCAATTATATTATTTTTATCTACTTTTTGGTTAGTGGAAGATATCGTCGGTTTAATCCGATTAGTAGAGGAAACGTTAGTAAAGGCACCCGTCACAGATCTACTATTTGGAACAATGGGATTAGGGATAGGTTTATTATTAGCCTATTTGTTTGGACTTCCGATTGCTGAATTGCAGCTACAAATAGTAAGCTCAATTTTACCGTTGTTTATTACTATTATACTTGGCTATCTAGGTTTCCAAGTAGGCTTTAAAAAGCGCGATGAGTTGATTAATTTGTTTTCGATTGGAAAAAGCGCTAAAGATAAGAAGGTCGACGGTCAAGGGAACAAACAATTAAATGGATCACTAAAGATATTAGATACGAGTGTGATTATTGACGGGCGTATTGCAGATATATGTCAAACTGGTTTCTTAGAAGGAACTTTAATGATACCTGAATTTGTATTAGAGGAATTACAACATATAGCTGATTCATCAGATGTGCTAAAGCGTAATCGAGGGAGAAGAGGCTTAGATATTTTAAATAAAATACAAAAAGAATTACCAGTAAATGTAGAAATTTACGAAGGTGATTTTGAAGATATTCAAGAAGTTGATAGTAAATTAGTGAAGTTAGCAAAATTACTTGATGGGTACGTCGTTACGAATGATTTCAACCTCAATAAAGTATGTGATTTACAAGGTGTATCGGTCTTAAATATCAATGATCTCGCAAATGCAGTGAAGCCTGTAGTTCTCCCTGGTGAGGAAATGGGTGTTCAAGTAATAAAAGATGGAAAAGAGCAAAATCAAGGTATTGCCTATTTAGATGATGGTACAATGATCGTTGTAGAGGAAGGCAGAAATTATATCGGTCAAAACATTGAAGTAATTGTAACAAGTGTACTTCAAACATCTGCTGGTAGGATGATCTTTGCGAAACCTAAGCTATTAGAAAAAGCTTTATAATGAACAAATCACAGCACTAATACTTTTATTGTTAAGGGAAGATTTTTTATGAAGAACTATCAAGTTGTCATACCTGCAGCAGGGCAAGGGAAAAGAATGAATGCAGGAAAAAACAAACAATTTTTATTAATAAATCAAATCCCCCTCCTCATTCACACATTGCGTGTGTTTGAGGAGGATCTTCTTTGTGATAAAATCATTTTAGTAGTAAACAAGGAAGAAATAGAACAAATGAAACGGCTAACTAGTCAATATGCAATTAAAAAGGTAGAAAAAATTGTTGTTGGTGGTAGTGAAAGACAAGAAAGTGTTTATGAAGGACTTAAAGCAGTGCAAGGGAATCCAATCGTGCTTGTACATGATGGAGCAAGACCATTTATAAAACAACCGATTATCGACGCCCTTGTTGATTCGGTCATGAAAAGGGGAGCGTCTATTGTAGCTACCCCCGTAAAAGATACAGTCAAGCAAGTTTCGAAAGAATATATTCACCATACCGTCGATCGTACAAGCTTGTGGGCTGCACAAACCCCCCAAGCTTTTCGTCATGAGCAAATATTAAGAGCCCATGAACACGCAGTAAAGGTAGGGTATACTGGTACTGATGATGCATCATTGTTAGAGCATAATGGGGAGAAAGTCTATATTGTTCCAGGAGATTATGAGAATATAAAAATAACAACACCTGAAGATTTAATATTTGGAGAAGCTATTATTAAAAGTCGGAAGGAAGGAAATAAATGATAAGAATTGGACAAGGGTTCGATGTACACCAACTAGTAGAAGGACGCCCATTAATTATTGGGGGGATTATTATCCCACATGATAAAGGGCTATTAGGACATTCGGATGCTGACGTTTTATTACATACAATAGCGGACGCTTGCCTTGGAGCAATAGGGGAAGGGGATATAGGAAAACATTTTCCTGATACAGATCCATTATTTAAAGATGCTGATTCTGCTAAATTACTCGTTCATGTATGGAATTTAGTGAAAGAGAAAGGATACGCGTTAGGTAATTTAGATTGTACCATTATGGCACAAAAGCCTAAAATGGCACCACACATTCAAGCGATGCGAGGTAGGATAGCTGCATTATTAGAAGCGGATGTTTCACAAATTAATGTGAAAGCAACTACGACAGAAAAACTCGGATTTACAGGAAGAGAAGAGGGAATAGCTTCAATGGCTGTCGTTCTCTTAACGAAATCCTAAGAAAGCTTGACGCAATGTAGCGACAAAATGTTAATATATGATCAACAAAGAGAATATAAAGAAGAACAAAAGATTGGAAGGTGTCATAATATGACTCAACAAGTACGTGTGAGATTTGCTCCAAGTCCGACTGGTCATTTACACATCGGAGGGGCACGATCCGCTTTATTTAACTATTTATTTGCAAGAAATCAAAATGGAAAGTTCATTGTTAGAATAGAGGATACAGATCAGGCAAGAAACGTAGATACTGCTACGGAAAAACTGTTAAACAGTCTTAAATGGCTAGGGATAGAATGGGACGAAAGTGTAGATATTGGTGGGCCACATGCCCCTTATAAAAGCATGGAGCGTATCGATATTTATAAGAAATATATTGATCAGCTTATTGAAGAAGGAAAAGCGTATTACTGCTATATGACTGAAGAGGAGTTAGAGGCAGAACGAGAAGAACAACGTGGTCGCGGCGAGACACCAAAATATAGTGGAAGAGATCGGCACTTAACAGCAGAACAAAGGAATGCTTATGAACAAGAAGGTCGCAAGCCAGTAGTTCGATTTTTAGTGCCTGAAAATAAAACGATTGTCGTTGACGATATCGTTCGCGGGAACGTTACTTTTGACTCCGACGGTATTGGTGACTTTGTTATTGCTAGAAAGGATGGCATTCCAACTTATAACTTTGCCGTCGTTATTGATGACTATTTGATGGAAATTAGTCATGTCATTAGAGGTGAAGAACACTTATCTAATTCACCGAGACAAGTACTATTATATGAAGCATTAGGTTGGGAAACTCCTCGCTTTGCTCATGCTTCACTCATTCTTAACGAAGATCATAAAAAAATGAGTAAGCGCGATGAGTCTATTATTCAGTTTGTAGAACAATATCGAGATTTAGGATATTTACCAGAAGCGATAGTGAACTTTATTGCTCTATTAGGATGGTCTCCAGGAGGAGAAGAAGAAATTTTAACGAAGGACCAGTTAGTAAATCAATTTAGCTTAGAGCGGGTAATTAAAGCACCTGCAGTTTTCGATACGAAAAAGCTAGCTTGGATGAACAATCAGTATATGAAAGAAGCAGACATTGACAAAGTAGTGGAGGTTTCACTGCCACATTTAATACATGCCGGTAGATTGCCAGAGGACTTAGATGGCGAGGAAAGACAATGGGCTTATGAACTTATAGCACTTCATCAAGAAAAAATGAGCTATGGTGCTGAAATTGTGGAGTTAACGGAGTTGTTCTTTAAGGAAGAAATCGATTATAATGAAGAAGCAACAGAAGTGTTAGAAGAAGAGCAAGTGAATGAGGTTCTTCAAGCTTTTAAAGAAAAGTTAACACTTCTAAATGAGTTTTCTGCAGAAGCCATTAAAAAGGCGATGAAAGAAGTGCAAAAGGAAACTGGTCATAAAGGGAAAAAGTTATTTATGCCAATTCGTGTAGCTACTACAGGTCAAACGCACGGCCCGGATTTGCCAAAGGCAATTGTACTATTAGGAAAAGAAAAAGTAATTTCAAGAATAACGAGTATCATTAAGTAAATATGTTTTATCGATGCTATTTGTAGCGTTCAAAGAGCAAATAAAACGTAATTTTTTAATAAATGAATCAATTTATCATTCACTTTCAAAAAAAACATCTTATTAAAAAATTTCTTGTAAATTTAACTTTAGTGTTGATTTTCACTTCAGGCTACTCGCTTGCCGCGGGCAAGGCTTCAGCTAATCGGGGAACCTCACCCCGATGGATCTTCAGCTCTTGCTTTTCCCGCAGGCGTCTCGTATCCTTTCGTTTCAATCAACAATACTTTGAACAAAACGTCATAATTATGCTGCTACTGAATTCGACATTTTGGGGAAGTACTCCTCTTGTCATGCTTTTAAACACTTGTCTTGTAATGGGCTATAATTATGAAATTGATTCAAAAATTAAGCTCTGCTATAGGCTAGTGTGGATAGCCACGTAAGGTGCGAGGGTCTGCGGCTAGCGAGCATCCTGAAGCAAAAATAAACAAAAAAGTTTAGCATAACCTAAAATAAAATACATTAAGAAATCGTTGATAAGGAAAAGTAGAGATTTGTTTTCCTTTTTAGAGAGAGCTGTCATGGCTGAGAGCAGCTTAAGGAGAAGAATTTCGAAATGCACCTTTGAGACCCTTGCAGAATATTTAGTATGCTAGGGCGTTTAGGAAACGTTACATTCCTAGAGTGGAGCAAACATATTTGCTCAAGCAGGGTGGAACCACGTGAAAGCGTCTCTGTGTCTATACGGCACAGTGACGCTTTTTTTCTTGTCTATGAAAAACCTTGCTGTAGAAATGGATAGTCTCTTTCTGGGGGCATTATCACTTCAACAAAGTTTTTAGTAAAAAAGAACGGGAATAGAAAAATTACTACCATCAAGGCCGGTTTGGTTTTATTGGAAAGGGTTTAAAACTGTAATAAATCAGTATTAATACTCTTTTCAAATTGGAAGGGGGGGCAACATGTTTAAAACATTAAAGAATGATATAGACGTTGTATTAGAAAGGGATCCAGCTGCACGAAATAGGTTAGAAGTTTTCATTAATTATTCTGGTGTTCACGCTATATGGAATCATCGATTTGCACATTGGTTATGGAAAAAAAGGTTGTATTTTATTGCTAGGTTTATTTCACAAGTAAGTCGATTTATTACAGGTATTGAAATTCATCCGGGTGCTAAAATTGGCCAACGCTTGTTTATAGATCATGGCATGGGTGTTGTCATAGGGGAAACTTGTGAAATTGGGGACAACGTTACTATTTTTCAAGGAGTAACGTTAGGTGGTACAGGAAAGGAAAAAGGGAAGCGCCACCCGACATTAGAGGATGATGTACTTATTGCAACAGGTGCTAAAGTGTTAGGTTCTATGAGAATTGGAAAAGGAGCAAGGATTGGAGCTGGAGCGGTCGTGCTAAAAGAAGTGCCACCTAATTCAACAGTTGTAGGTATTCCAGGAAGAGTAGTGATACAGGATGGCGTTAAAGTTAGTCACGACTTAGATCACATTAACTTACCAGATCCAATTTCAGATAAGTTTAAAGAGTTGGAAGTAGAAATTCTTGAATTGAAAAAAGAGTTAACCGAGCTAAAAAGAGAAAAAGTCAACTAGAGAAGAACGTATTAGGAGGATTGAAGATGACTATTCAAGTTTATAATACATTAAGTCGTAAAGTAGAACCTTTTCAGCCGATAGAGGAAGGTAAAGTAAGCATGTATGTATGTGGTCCTACAGTATATAATTACATTCATATCGGTAATGCAAGGCCAGCTGTCGTATTTGATATGGTTAGAAGGTACCTTCAGTACAGAGGATACGAAGTGCAATATATCTCTAATTTTACAGATGTTGATGATAAAATCATTAAAGCTGCTGAGGAAATGGGAGAAGATGTACCGACTATTGCTGAAAGGTTTATTGAAGCATATTTTGAAGATACAGCAGCATTAGGTGTGCAAAAAGCAGATAAGCATCCACGAGTGACAGAAACGATGCCTGAAATTATTGATTTTATTGCACGTCTTATAGAGAAAGGCTATGCATATGAATCGCAGGGTGATGTTTACTTTCGTACGAGGAAATTTGATGGATATGGAAAGCTCTCTCACCAATCTATTGATGACTTGAAATTAGGATCGCGTATTGAAGTTGGTGATAAAAAAGAGGATCCGCTTGACTTTGTACTTTGGAAAAGTGCAAAAGAAGGAGAAATATATTGGGATAGTCCATGGGGGAACGGGCGACCTGGGTGGCATATTGAATGCTCTGCCATGGTAAAAAAATATTTGGGGGATACGATCGACATCCATGCGGGTGGTCAAGACTTGTCTTTCCCACACCATGAAAACGAAATTGCCCAATCAGAAAGCTTAAATGGAAAGAAAATGGCTAATTATTGGATTCATAATGGCTATATTAACATTGATAACGAAAAGATGTCTAAATCACTAGGCAACTTTATACTCGTCCATGACATTATAAAAAAATATGACCCGGAAGTTGTTCGCTTTTTTATCGTCAATGCACATTATAGAAGTCCAATTAATTTTAGCGATGAGCAATTAACTAGTGCGAAAAGCGGATTAGAGCGTATAAAAACGACTTATTTAAATGTAAAACATCGTTTAAGTGAAACAGCCAATTTAGGAGAAGATGTAGAAAAGTGGACGAAGGATATGGGGGTTATTCATACACGCTTTTTAGAAGCGATGGATGATGATTTTAATAGTGCCAATGCGGTAGCGGCAATGTTTGACTTAATTAAGCTCGGTAACCTTTATTTAAGGGAAGACCATACGAATAAACGAGTACTTGAGTATTTTATAAAGCAGCTTGATGATATGTCCTATGTTTTAGGATTAACGTTAAATAAAAAAGAAGAAATTCTTGATGAAGAAATAGAAGTTTTAATACAAGAAAGAATAGATGCAAGAAAAAACCGTAACTTTGCTAGAGCAGATGAAATACGTGACTTATTAAAAGAGCAAAACATTATCCTTGAAGATACACCTCAAGGAACAAGATGGAAAAGGGCGTGACGAATCGTGAAATTAAATGACATCGTTACAGAGCCCGAACAAATTAATGCATTAGCGCTTGCATACATGGGAGATGCGGTACTGGAGACTTATGTCCGGTACCGCTTAATAGCGAAAGGTCAGGTTAGACCGAATAAGCTTCACCGCGAGGGAACAAAATATGTATCAGCAAAGGCGCAAGCAAAGGTGCTACACACTTTCTTTGAGAAAAATTTGTTAACAGATGAGGAAAAGAGTGTAGCGTTACGAGGGCGTAATGCAAAATCTGGAACAGTGCCGAAAAATACAGATCATGCAACGTATCGTTATAGTACTGCATTTGAAGCGCTGATCGGTTTTCTGTATTTGACAAATAAGCTAGCGCGTTTAGATGAGCTTATTGGACAAGCATTTCACATTGTAGAAGGAAAGGAGGGAGAAGGATGAGTCAGGAGTTAGAATACATTTTTGGAAAAAATCCCGTCTTAGAAGCACTGAGAGGAAAGCGTCCAATCAATAAAATTTGGATTGCGGAAGGATCGCTTCGAGGGCCGATGATTCAAGTACTGGAATTATCAAAAGAGAAGAAAATAAACACACAAATTGTTCCTAAGAAAAAATTAGACCAAATGGTTCCTAAAGATCAACAGCATCAAGGGGTTATTGCTCAGGTGGCAGCATATGAATTTCAGGAAATCGATGTATTGTTTGAAAGAGCAAGACAAAAAAACGAGCAACCATTTTTCTTGCTTTTGGACGAGCTAGAAGATCCGCACAACTTAGGTTCCATTTTAAGGACTGCCGATGCCGTTGGTGCCCATGGAATTATTGTTCCGAAAAGGAGATCAGTTGGCTTAACATACACTGTAGCTAAAGCATCTGCAGGTGCAATAGAGCATGTACCTGTAACTAGAGTAACGAACTTAGCAAGAACAATGGACGAATTAAAAAAAGAAGGCCTTTGGTTTGTCGGTACCGATGCTAAAGGAGAGCAAGATTATCGAGAGGTTGACTTGGACATGCCAGTCGTTTTAGTAATCGGTAGTGAAGGAAGAGGGATAAGCCGATTAGTGAAAGAAAAGTGTGATTTCCTAGTGCAAATTCCATTAGCTGGCAAAGTAACGTCATTAAATGCGTCAGTAGCGGCTAGTCTACTCATGTACGAAGTATATAGACGAAGATTTCCGCAAGGTTTGAAGTAGCATGAGACGCGTTTTATTAGTGGATGGCTATAATATGATTGGTGATTGGCCAGAGTTAAAAGACCTTCAATTAACAGATTTAGAAGGAGCTCGAGATAAACTGATTGAGCACATGGCCGAGTACCAAGCATATACGGGAATAGAGGTCACAGTGATTTTCGATGCGCATATGGTACCTGGTCTTGGCAAAAAATATCAGAACTATCGCATCAATATTATTTATACACGTGAGAAAGAAACGGCTGATGAGCGGATAGAAAAGTTAGTTAAAGAATTAAAAAGAGTAGATACACAAATTTATGTGGCAACTTCTGACTTTGTTGAACAACGAGTTATTTTTGCGAGCGGTGCTTTTAGGAAGTCTGCAAGAGAGTTGAGAACTGAAGTACTTTCAATTGAAAAAGGAATTGAAAAAGAAGTTGAGAAACGGAAACAAAAAAGAGCAAAAACAAAGCTGCCAATAACAGACGAGATGGCAGAGTTATTTGAAAAATGGCGTCGAGGTGAGAAGTGAGAACCTTGACGCTTTTGTTTTTTTTCCTGTATACTATTTCTATATTTAGACAATTCTTTTTGTTTAAAAAGGTCGTAATATATCCAAAATAATACTTTTTTAAACAAAATAAGATTGGGCGGAGGGATCGCGGTGGCTTTAAATATCATCGAGAATGGACTGCAAGCCAATTATGATGAAATAGAAGACGAAAGCCTCGTGGAATACGTGCGCGAAGGAGATAGCTCTGCATTAGAGTACTTAATCAATAAGTACAAAAATTTCGTGAGGGCAAAAGCAAGGTCCTACTTTTTAATTGGAGCTGATCATGAGGATATCGTCCAAGAAGGAATGATTGGGTTATACAAAGCAATTCGTGACTTTAAAGGAGACAAGCTTTCTTCTTTTAAAGCGTTTGCGGAGCTCTGTATTACTAGACAGATTATTACCGCGATCAAAACAGCAACAAGACAAAAGCATATCCCGTTAAATTCTTACGTTTCATTAGATAAGCCGATATATGATGAAGAGTCAGATCGAACCCTTCTTGATGTTATTGTTGGCTCTAAAATAAGCGATCCAGAAGAATTGTTAATAAATAGGGAAGAATTTGATGATATTGAATTAAAAATGAGTGAAATATTGAGTGACCTTGAGCGGAAGGTACTCATGCAATACTTAGATGGACGAAGTTACCAAGAAATCTCTGTAGATTTAAAAAGGCACGTGAAATCAATTGACAATGCACTTCAAAGGGTGAAAAGAAAGCTCGAAAGATATGTAGAACTCAAAGGTGTAAAGCTATAAAACTTGGAAATTAAATTTTTCCGCCAAGTGCACTTTCGAGAAGAGCAATCACTAGCACTTTAAGAGATACGGCGAAATTCAAACACTTTAAAGAAAGACGTTAATAGCAGCTTCGTGAAGCTGTTATTACGTTTTTCTTATATTTTAATAAATTTTACTTATGAAATGATAAAAATTAGTCGACAATGAAGAGTGCTAGGAGAGATTGACTAAAGCTTGTCCCTGTGATAAGTTTTAACAGTGTGTATGATAACATCGTAAGCAAAAAGGAGTTAAGGCGATGTCGCAAAAAATAGTATTGGCTTGTGATATTTGCAAGTCAAGAAATTATACAACGAATAAAACAGAGCAAGAGCGGACAAACCGTCTTCAAATAAACAAATATTGTAAAACTTGCGGTATTCATACAATGCATGTTGAAACAAAGTAAAAACAAATATGAGAGTCGGGGGTGGCGTTCGTGGGCGCAACTAAGTTTTTAAAAGACGTTTCTACTGAAATGAAGCGTGTATCATGGCCTAAACGAAAAGAATTAGTGAGATATACAGGTGTTGTAATTGCAACGGTCGCGTTCGTAGCTGTATACTTTGCTATAACAGATTTTGGTATTTCTGAATTAATTCGCGCAATCTTAAATTAATTTTTGTGTAGAAAATAGGTTTTGCTAGAGGAGGGAAGGACAACTTGTCCCGATTGTAATGGAAAAGAATTGGTACGTCGTTCACACATATTCAGGATATGAGAATAAAGTGAAGACAAATTTGGAAAAACGTTTGGAATCAATGGACATGTCAGACAAGATCTTTCGTGTACTTGTTCCAGTTGAAGAAGAAACAGAAGTGAAAAATGGTAAAAGTAAGCAAGTAACAAAAAAAGTTTTTCCAGGATATGTCATTGTGGAAATGATTATGACAGATGATTCTTGGTATGTAGTTAGAAACACACCTGGTGTTACAGGATTTGTTGGATCAGCAGGTGCAGGTTCAAAGCCTACTCCTTTATTACCGGAGGAAGTGGAAGGCATCCTTCGTCAAATGGGTGTAGAAGAACCGAAAGCAGATATTGATTTTGAATTGAAAGAATCTGTCAAAGTCAAAGAAGGACCATTCGCTAATTTCATTGGGACGGTTGAAGATATACATGCTGACAAACAGAAGCTTAAGGTGCATGTAAACATGTTTGGACGCGAAACTCCTGTGGAACTAGACTTTACTCAAGTAGAAAAATTATAAATTTACTTGCTATCTCATGTTTGAAGTGATAAAATCTTAATGTTGTTTATGAACGTGAACATCCGTTCACGTTTTTTCCTGCAAAATATGCAGGTATATGAGTGGGAGAGCAAATATAAAGCTCGGTTTACCACATCACGGACTTAAGGAGGTGTGTCGCGTGGCTAAAAAGGTCATTAAAGTAGTTAAGTTACAAATTCCAGCTGGTAAAGCGAACCCAGCACCACCTGTTGGACCTGCATTAGGTCAAGCTGGTGTAAACATTATGGGATTCTGTAAAGAGTTTAATGCTCGTACACAAGAACAAGCGGGATTAATTATTCCAGTAGAGATTACGGTATTTGAAGACCGTTCATTTACATTTATCACAAAAACTCCACCTGCAGCAGTTCTTTTAAAGAAAGCAGCTGGAATTGAAACAGCATCAGGTGAACCTAACACAAAAAAGGTTGCTACACTGAAGCGTGATAAAGTGCGCGAGATCGCTGAAACAAAAATGCCTGACCTAAATGCTGCTGATGTAGAAGCAGCGATGCGTATGGTTGAAGGTACTGCCCGTAGCATGGGAATTGTTATTGAAGACTAATTGAACCCATGAACGTACAAGAGGTTGCGAGTAAAGGACTTGAGTCCTGCCTATCATTGACAGGTTCGCAACCTTTATTAGTGGGAGGTATAACCGCTAAAACCACAATTGAGGAGGAAAGAACATGGCTAAGAAAGGTAAAAAGTACGAAGACGCGATTAAATTAGTTGATCGCGAAAGAGTATATGAAATACAAGAAGCTGTAGAATTAGTAAAGAAAACAGCAACTGCTAAATTTGATGAAACTGTTGAGCTAGCAGCACGTTTAGGGGTTGACCCTAAAAAAGCGGATCAACAAATCCGTGGAGCGGTAGTTTTACCAAATGGTACAGGTAAAACACAACGCGTGCTAGTTTTTGCGAAAGGTGATAAAGCAAAAGAAGCAGAAGCTGCAGGAGCAGATTTTGTAGGAGAAGATGACTTAATTAATAAAGTTAACCAAGGTTGGTTTGACTTTGATGTAGTCGTTGCTACTCCTGACATGATGGCTCAAGTAGGTAAGTTAGGGCGTGTATTAGGACCGAAAGGCCTTATGCCAAACCCTAAAACTGGAACTGTTACTTTTGATGTAACAAAAGCGGTAAATGAAATTAAAGCTGGTAAGGTAGAGTATCGTGTTGATAAAACAGGTAACATTCATGTGCCGATCGGGAAAGTTTCTTTCAGTGATGAAAAACTAGCTGAAAACTTAACGACAATTATTGAAACTTTACTAAAAGCTAAGCCTGCATCATCAAAAGGGACATACATGCGTAATGTAGCCATTGCTTCTACAATGGGTCCTGGTGTTAAGGTAAATGTTTCCGCAGTTAAACTTTAATCAATAAGTTGACTTCTCGTTAACATATATATATACTATTGAATGTGAAATTAATATTTTCATACCGTAGACAGTAGGGGCTATTTGCTTAATTATCCTACCGAGGTGCGTGAAGTAATGAAGCCTATTTTAGGATAGGATTAAATACTAATGCCTCCATGTCTACATGGAGGCATTCTTTATATAACGCTAATGTTTACGAACATACGGTATGACAGCAATAATATAGGAGGTGTCAGAATGGGCGCAGTGATTGAAAAGAAAAAGCAAGTTGTAGACGAAATTGCAGAGAAATTACAAGCGAGCCAATCGACAATTGTTGTTGATTATCGTGGTCTAAACGTTTCTGAAGTAACTGAACTTCGAAAGCAGCTTAGAGAAGCTGGTGTTGACTTTAAAGTATATAAAAACACTTTAGCACGCCGTGCGACTGAAAAAGCTGGACTTACTGAGCTTGATGAAAACTTAGTTGGACCAACAGCGATTGCATTTAGTAATGATGACGTTATTGCTCCGGCGAAAGTATTAGCAGGTTTCGCTAAGAAACACGACGCTTTAGAAATTAAAGCTGGTGTTATCGAAGGGAAAGTAGTTAGTCTTGATGAAGTAAGAGCAATTGCAGAACTTCCATCTCGCGAAGGGTTACTATCTATGTTACTCAGCGTGATGCAAGCTCCAATCCGCAACTTTGCTTTGGCAACAAAAGCAGTTGCAGAACAAAAAGAAGAACAAGGTGCATAATTACGTTAGCACCAAAATGCGTGATATAAAAATAATTTTAAATTAATAGGAGGAACAAATAAAATGACTAAAGAGCAAATGATTGAAGCTATTAAAGAAATGTCTGTTTTAGAATTAAATGATCTTGTAAAAGCAATCGAGGAAGAGTTTGGCGTAACTGCTGCTGCTCCTGTTGCTGTAGCTGGTGGCGGTGCTGCTGAAGCTGCTGAAGAGAAAACTGAATTTGATGTAATCTTAGAATCTCCTGGTGGATCTAAAATCAATGTAATTAAAGTGGTACGTGAAATCACTGGTCTTGGCTTAAAAGATGCTAAAGCACTAGTTGATGGAGCTCCAGCACCAGTTAAAGAAGGCGTATCTAAAGAAGACGCTGAAGAAATGAAAGCGAAGCTTGAAGAAGCAGGCGCATCTGTAGAAGTTAAGTAATGTTGATTTGACTCCAAAACTCGCTTTGAATTCAAAGCGAGTTTTTTAGTAATTTGCCTCATTATTACTGAAAAAGTGTTTATTTAAAAATCGAAAAGGTTATATTTTTAAAAAAGTAAAAAAATTTAGAATGGACTACTTAAATAGTGGTAATGATGATAAGAGGTTTATTTCTATTAAAAGTTTGTGATTGTTTATGAGAAGGTGTTTATTGAATGTCAGATCATTATTATTCTGAGAAACCGACTGTGAAAAGTGAGCGAAAAAAAATAACGGAAACAATTACAAACGATCAGTACACTTTCTATGTTGACAGAGGAATTTTTTCTAAGACAGGTTTAGACTTTGGTTCTAGACTTCTCATAGAATCGTTTGAATTGCCTAATGTTGTTGGGACGATTGTAGATGTCGGTTGCGGTTGGGGTCCCATTTCTATTTCATTAGCAAAAAGAAACCCAAATATTGATTTTATTGCACTAGATATCAATGAACGTGCCGTGAAATTAACAGAGGAAAATGTGAAATTAAATGGTGTGACAAATTTACATGTCATGCAAAGTAATTTGTTAGAAGGGCATGAAGGTAAGTATTACTCGGCTATAATAACGAATCCACCAATCCGTGCGGGGAAAAATACCGTGTTTAAACTATATGAACAAGCTGCAAATGCGCTAGTGAAAAATGGTGAGATATGGATTGTCATTCAAAAAAAGCAAGGTGCACCTTCGACAATAGCTAAACTAGAGGATTTAGGCTTTGATGTGGAAGTTATAAAAAAGTCAAAGGGATATTATATAATTAGAGGAAAAAAATGTTGACTCTAATTTCTATCTATGATATTGTTATTTAATGCGTATGAATGTAAACGTGAAAAATGGGCAATTTTGCTAAAAATATAGGTGATGAGTATAAAAAAGGGTGACTTTGGACAAACTAGTAACGTCTTTTATGCCTTTACAAAATTAAGGCTATCACGCCTTTTTTTTATTTTCTATCCTATATTAATATAAAAATATTTATGTTTATCAAAAATTATGTCTATCAAAGGAGTTACGCATTTCATGCGTCCTTTTGAAGATAAAAACGTTAGTTTTGAGGGGTGAAGCAGTTGACAGGTCAACTAGTTCAGTATGGACGCCACCGCCAGAGAAGAAGCTATGCCCGAATCAGTGAAGTATTGGACCTTCCAAACTTAATTGAAATCCAAACGGCTTCTTATCAATGGTTTCTTGATGAGGGTATTCGCGAGATGTTTCAAGATATCTCTCCAATTGAGGACTTTACTGGTAATTTGGTGCTTGAGTTTATTGATTACAGTTTAGGTGAACCAAAATATTCAGTGGAAGAGTCGAAGGAACGAGACGTAACATATTCAGCACCTCTTCGAGTGAAAGTTCGTCTCATTAATAAAGAGACGGGTGAGGTGAAGGAACAAGAAGTATTTATGGGGGATTTCCCATTAATGACTGACACAGGTACTTTTGTAATTAATGGTGCTGAACGTGTCATCGTATCTCAGCTCGTTCGTTCTCCAAGTGTGTACTACAATAAAAAAGTGGATAAAAACGGTAAAAAAGGTTTTACTGCTACTGTTATCCCAAATCGTGGTGCGTGGTTGGAGTTAGAAACGGATGCAAAGGATATTGTGTATGTTCGTATTGATCGTACACGTAAAATCCCAGTAACCGTTCTTTTACGTGCGCTTGGCTTTGGAACTGATCAAGAGATTATTGAGCTATTAGGTGAAGATGAATATTTACGTAATACGCTCGAAAAGGATAACACAGATAATAGTGAAAAAGCTTTACTTGAAATCTATGAACGACTTCGTCCTGGTGAACCACCAACAGTTGAAAATGCTAAAAGCTTATTAGAATCTCGCTTTTTTGATCCTAAAAGGTATGATTTAGCAAATGTTGGACGCTATAAAATGAATAAAAAGCTTCATATAAAAGATCGCTTATTTAACCAGCGTTTAGCAGAAACACTAGTAGATCCAGACACAGGTGAAGTGCTTGCGGAAGAAGGCGCTGTAATCGATCGTCGACTATTAGATAAACTTATTCCGTACTTAGAAAACAATGTTGGATTTAAACACTATACATTACGTGGTGGAGTAATAGAAGAAGATGAAGTAGAATTACAATCTATTTTAATAACTAACCCAGAAAGTGTTGATGAACAACCGATTCGTGTGTTAGGTAACGGGGTAGTAGAAAAAGCTGTGAAAAATATTACAGTTGCAGATATTATCGCATCTATTAACTATTTCTTTAATCTATTACATGGTGTCGGCAACACAGATGACATTGATCATCTAGGTAATCGTCGACTACGTTCTGTTGGTGAATTATTGCAAAACCAATTCCGAATTGGTTTATCTAGAATGGAACGAGTTGTTCGAGAGCGTATGTCCATTCAAGATGCTAACGTCATTACACCACAAGCGTTAATAAATATTAGGCCAGTGATTGCTTCCATTAAAGAGTTCTTTGGTTCATCCCAATTATCTCAATTTATGGATCAAACAAATCCACTTGCTGAGTTGACGCACAAACGTAGGTTATCAGCACTAGGGCCAGGTGGTTTAACGAGGGAACGTGCAGGTTTTGAAGTGCGTGACGTTCACTACTCACACTACGGACGTATGTGCCCGATTGAAACCCCTGAGGGACCGAACATTGGGTTAATAAACTCATTATCTAGTTTTGCGAAAGTAAACGAATTTGGATTCATGGAAACACCTTACAGAAAGGTAGACCATGAAACTGGAAGAGTAACATCTCAATTCGATTATTTAACAGCCGATGAAGAGGACAACTACGTTGTTGCTCAAGCAAACGCAAAGCTTGATGAAAACGGTGCTTTTATGGATGAAAATATCATTTGCCGTTTCCGTGGTGAAAACATTATCGTATCTAGAGATAGAGTTGACTACATGGACGTATCACCAAAGCAAGTTGTCTCAGCAGCTACAGCGTGTATTCCGTTCTTAGAAAATGATGACTCTAACCGTGCGTTAATGGGTGCGAACATGCAACGTCAAGCTGTGCCACTACTTAAGCCGGAAGCACCACTAGTAGGAACAGGGATGGAATATGTATCTGCGAAAGACTCTGGTGCTGCTGTTGTTTCTAAAGTAAGAGGTCGAGTGGAACGTGTATCTGCAAAGTACGTAGAGATTCGCCGAGTCGAAACAGTAGACGGTAATGAAGTTGAAGGGGATATAGTTAGATATAACCTTCAAAAGTTCGAGCGTTCTAACCAAGGTACTTGTTACAACCAACGTCCGATTGTTAGTGAAGGCAACTTTGTAGAAATCGGAGAAATACTTGCTGACGGTCCTTCGATGGAGCTAGGAGAAATGGCGCTTGGAAGAAACGTCATGGTTGGTTTCATGACTTGGGATGGTTATAACTATGAGGATGCAATCATCTTAAGTGAACGTCTCGTAAAAGACGATGTGTATACTTCTGTTCATATTGAAGAATATGAGTCTGAAGCTAGAGATACAAAATTAGGACCAGAAGAAATTACTCGTGATATTCCAAATGTCGGGGAAGATGCTCTTAAAAACCTTGATGAAAGAGGGATTATCAGAGTTGGTGCTGAAGTGAAGGATGGCGACATTCTAGTAGGAAAAGTAACACCAAAAGGGGTTACAGAGCTAACAGCAGAGGAACGCTTGTTACATGCGATTTTCGGTGAAAAAGCTCGAGAAGTACGTGATACTTCATTAAGAGCACCGCACGGTGGAGATGGTATCGTTTTAGACGTTAAAGTATTTAACAGAGAAGACGGAGATGAACTCCCACCAGGTGTAAACCAATTAGTGCGCGTATATATTGTACAAAAAAGAAAGATTCACGAAGGGGATAAAATGGCAGGGCGTCACGGTAATAAAGGGGTTATTTCTCGTATATTACCAGAAGAGGATATGCCTTATTTACCAGATGGCACGCCTATCGACATTATGTTAAATCCTCTTGGTGTACCATCGCGTATGAATATCGGTCAAGTATTAGAGCTTCATTTAGGTATGGCGGCAAGAAACCTAGGTATCCATGTAGCAAGTCCTGTATTTGATGGAGCCCGAGAAGAGGATGTTTGGGGAACATTAGAAGAAGCTGGTATGGCACGAGACGGTAAAACTGTGCTTTATGATGGTCGTACTGGAGAACCATTCGACAACCGCGTTTCTGTTGGGATTATGTACATGATTAAGCTTGCTCACATGGTTGATGATAAGCTTCATGCAAGGTCAACAGGACCATACTCTCTTGTAACGCAACAACCGTTAGGTGGTAAAGCGCAATTTGGTGGACAGCGTTTTGGGGAGATGGAAGTATGGGCACTAGAAGCTTATGGTGCAGCTTATACTTTACAAGAAATCTTAACAGTAAAATCTGATGATGTTGTTGGTCGTGTTAAAACGTACGAAGCGATTGTCAAAGGCGAAAATGTCCCAGAACCTGGTGTTCCTGAGTCATTTAAAGTACTTATTAAAGAGCTCCAAAGTTTAGGTATGGATGTTAAAATGCTTTCAAGTAATGAAGAAGAAATTGAAATGCTAGAGCTTGATGATGAGGAAGAGCAAGGAAATGACAAATTGAACTTAAACTTGGAATCGAGCGAATCAAACGGTTAATAGCTGAACATGAATGCTGAAAGGGAGGTTAGCCCCTTGATAGATGTAAATAACTTTGAGTATATGAAAATTGGTCTCGCATCGCCAGATAAAATTCGTTCCTGGTCCCGTGGAGAGGTAAAAAAGCCAGAAACGATCAATTACCGTACACTAAAACCAGAAAAGGATGGTTTGTTCTGTGAACGAATCTTCGGCCCTCAAAAAGATTGGGAGTGCCATTGTGGAAAATATAAACGTGTACGATATAAAGGTGTCGTTTGTGACCGTTGTGGTGTAGAAGTAACACGAGCTAAAGTTCGTCGTGAGCGCATGGGGCATATTGAGTTAGCTGCCCCTGTCTCTCATATTTGGTATTTCAAAGGTATTCCAAGTCGAATGGGATTAGTTTTAGACATGTCTCCTCGTTCGTTAGAAGAAGTCATTTACTTTGCTTCTTACGTAGTTACGGATACTGGTGATACACCACTTGAGTTAAAGCAGCTTTTATCTGAAAAGGAATATAGAACATACCGTGAAAAGTATGGTCGTGGCTTTAAAGCGCAAATGGGAGCTGAAGCTATTAGAAAGCTGTTACAGGATATTGACTTAGATAAAGAAGTTAATATGTTAAAAGAAGAATTATTGACAGCACAAGGTCAACGTCGTACGAGAGCAATTAAACGATTAGAAGTGCTAGAAGCATTTCGTCATTCAGGAAATCACCCTGATTGGATGATTCTTGATGTACTTCCTGTCATACCGCCTGAATTAAGACCAATGGTTCAGTTGGATGGTGGACGCTTTGCAACATCCGATCTAAATGACTTATATCGTCGAGTGATCAACCGAAATAATCGTTTAAAGCGTCTATTAGATCTTGGAGCGCCGAATATTATCGTTCAAAACGAAAAACGTATGCTTCAAGAAGCTGTTGATGCGCTTATTGATAACGGTCGTCGTGGAAGACCTGTAACAGGTCCTGGTAATCGTCCGTTAAAATCTCTTTCACACATGCTGAAAGGTAAGCAAGGGAGATTCCGTCAAAACTTATTAGGTAAGCGTGTTGACTATTCAGGTCGATCAGTTATCGTAGTCGGACCGCACTTAAAGATGTATCAATGCGGACTACCTAAGGAAATGGCGTTAGAGCTTTTCAAACCTTTCGTGATGAAGGAGCTCGTAAGTAATGGATTAGCCCATAATATAAAAAGTGCTAAAAGGAAAGTGGAACGAGTACAGCCAGAGGTGTGGGACGTATTAGAGGAAGTAATTAGAGAACACCCTGTCCTACTTAACCGTGCACCTACACTACACAGACTAGGTATTCAAGCTTTTGAACCAACGCTTGTAGAAGGTCGTGCAATTAAACTTCACCCACTCGTTTGTACAGCATATAACGCTGACTTCGACGGGGACCAAATGGCCGTTCACGTACCATTGTCTGCTGAAGCACAAGCGGAATCTCGATTATTAATGTTAGCTGCGCAAAACATCTTGAACCCGAAAGATGGTAAGCCAGTTGTTACACCATCACAAGATATGGTACTTGGGAATTACTATTTAACACTTGAAAGAGAAAATGCTGTTGGTGAAGGGAACGTCTATAAGGATGCTAATGAAGTGTTAACTGCATACCAAAATGGATATGTTCACTTGCATTCACGTATTGCAATACCAGTGTCTTCATTAAGTAAAACAAACTTTAAAGAAGATCATTACGGTAAGCTATTGTTGACTTCTGTTGGTAAAATTATTTTTAACGAAATTTTACCTGAGACATTCCCGTACTTGAATGAGCCAACAACCGAAAATTTAGTTATCGAAACACCTGATAAATATATTGTTCCAATGACTACAGATGTAAAAGAAGAGTTTAAGCAACGAGATGTTGTTTTACCATTCAAAAAAGGTTTCTTAGGAGATATTATCGCAGAAGTCTTTAAGAAATTTAAAATCTCTGAAACGTCAGTCATGCTAGACAAAATGAAGGACCTTGGTTTCCATTATTCCACGAAAGCTGGGATAACGGTAGGGGTAGCTGACATCGTAGTATTAAAAGAAAAGAAAGAAATCCTTGAAGAAGCAGAGATTAAGGTGGAACGTATTTTAAAACAATACCGCCGTGGTTTAATTACCGAAGAAGAAAGATACGATAAGGTAATTGAAGTATGGAGTTCTTCTAAAGATCTCATTCAAGAAAAGTTAATGGGAACACTAGATAAATTGAACCCAATCTTTATGATGAGTGACTCTGGTGCGCGTGGTAACGCATCTAACTTTACTCAGTTAGCTGGTATGCGTGGATTAATGGCTAACCCATCTGGGCGAATTATCGAGCTTCCAATTAAATCAAGTTTCCGTGAAGGGTTAACAGTTCTTGAGTACTTTATTTCTACTCATGGTGCTCGTAAAGGACTTGCTGATACAGCATTGAAAACTGCTGACTCAGGTTACTTAACTCGTCGACTAGTGGACGTTGCCCAAGATGTTATCGTTCGAGAAGATGATTGCGGTACGGATAGAGGGTTAGAAGTAGCAGCAATCAAAGAAGGTAATGAAGTGATTGAACCGTTATATGACCGCCTTGTTGGTCGTGTTGTTCACCAGACGGTATATCACCCTGAAACAAATGAAGTTCTTATTGCAAGGAATGAAGAAATTAATGAAGATATGGCTAAGACAATTGAAGACTTAGGCATTGAAATAGTCGTGATTCGCTCAGCGTTTACTTGCGATACGAAGCACGGTGTATGTAAAGCATGTTACGGTCGAAACCTCGCTACTGGTTCTGAGGTAGAGGTCGGTGAAGCAGTTGGTATTATAGCTGCACAATCAATTGGTGAGCCTGGAACACAGTTAACGATGCGTACTTTCCATACTGGAGGGGTTGCAGGTGATGATATCACTCAAGGTTTACCTCGTATCCAAGAGGTATTCGAAGCACGTAACCCGAAAGGTCAAGCAGTAATCTCTGAAATTGAAGGTACTGTATCAGATATAAAAGAAGTAAACGATAAAAAAGAAATTGTCGTTCAAGGTGCAATTGAAACAAGAAGCTACACTCCGCCATACGGAGCACGTCTAAAAGTAGAAGTTGGTCAAGAAGTTCGCCCAGGTCAAGAGTTGACGGAAGGGTCGATTGATCCTAAAGAATTGCTTACTGTCTCTGGGGTACAAGGAGTTCAAGAATACCTACTTCGAGAAGTTCAAAAAGTATACCGTATGCAAGGGGTAGAAATTGGTGACAAGCACGTAGAGGTAATGGTACGACAAATGCTTCGTAAAATCCGTGTTGTAGATGCTGGAGATACTGATGTGTTACCAGGTTCTCTTGTAGAGGTTCATCAGTTTATTGAAGCGAACCGTGATATTTTACTTCGCGGTGGAATGCCAGCTTCTGGTAGACCGGTGCTTCTTGGTATTACGAAAGCGTCCCTTGAAACAGATTCATTCTTATCAGCTGCATCTTTCCAAGAGACTACTCGTGTCCTTACAGATGCTGCGATCAAAGGTAAGAAGGATGAGCTAGTAGGGTTGAAAGAAAACGTCATTATCGGTAAGCTTGTTCCAGCAGGTACAGGAATGCAACGTTACCGACAAATTGCACCAAAAAACCCTGCGCAAGAGGAAAGCACAGAGGACGTATTAGAGGAAGTAATCGTTCAAGATTAAACAGAACGTTCGATTACACGGTAAAGTTTTTCACATAAAATGTTGACACCGCTATGTCACGGTGGTAATATATCTAAGTGTGCCAAATAACCTGATGCTTTGGAGGATTGAGAGATGTCTTATGAAAAAGTAGTGCAGGCAACGGAAAGAGTCGTTGGCACGAAACAAACGATTAAAGCACTGGAAGATAAGCAGGTAAAAGAAGTCATCGTAGCAGAGGATGCCGATGCGAAAGTTCTTCAAAAAGTGACATTACTAGCAGAAAAACAAGGTGTACCTTTAACAAAGGTAGATTCTATGAAGAAGCTAGGAAAGTCATGTGGAATAGATGTGAGTGCAGCAACTGTTGCGATTAAAAAGTAAAAACAAGTTTTTGCCACCAGGCTTACTGTTGGCAAAAACTTTCCTTTTACACATTTATGAACCACCTGGACCAGTGGACTTAAACATTGTTGATAGGAAAGGAGGAAAATCATGCCTACAATTAACCAATTAGTACGTAAAGGTCGTGAATCAAAGACGCAAAAGTCAGATTCACCAGCATTAAACAAAGGTTACAATAGCTTTAAGAAAGTACAAACAGACTTAAGCTCACCACAAAAGCGTGGTGTTTGTACACGTGTTGGTACGATGACACCTAAAAAACCGAACTCAGCATTACGTAAATATGCCCGTGTTCGTTTAACAAATGGTATTGAAGTAACAGCATATATTCCTGGTATTGGGCACAACCTTCAAGAGCACAGTGTTGTCTTGATTCGTGGTGGACGTGTGAAGGACTTACCAGGGGTACGTTACCATATCGTTCGTGGAGCTTTAGATACTGCTGGTGTTGAAAACCGTATGCAAGGGCGCTCTAAGTATGGTACGAAGAGACCAAAGAAATAAGCAAGAGATGATGACCATCTATTTAAAAATAAATTAAGAATTTTTGAAAGGAGGGACCCGGATGCCTCGTAAAGGACCTGTACCTCGTAGAGATGTTTTACCTGATCCGATTTATAATTCTAAGCTTGTTACCCGTTTGATCAACCGTATCATGATTGATGGTAAGAGAGGTGTTGCTCAAACGATTTTATATAAAGCATTTGAATTAGTTCAAGAACGTAGTGGTAATGACCCTCAAGAAGTTTTTGAACAAGCATTAAAGAATATCATGCCAGTATTAGAGGTTAAAGCTCGTCGTGTTGGTGGTGCTAACTACCAAGTGCCAATCGAAGTAAAGCCAGAAAGACGTACTACACTTGGACTTCGTTGGTTAGTAAGCTATGCTCGTCTTCGTGGAGAAAAAACGATGGAAGAGCGTTTAGCAAACGAAATTTTAGACGCAGCTAACAACACTGGTGCTGCAGTTAAAAAGCGTGAAGATACACACCGTATGGCAGAAGCTAATAAAGCATTTGCTCACTACCGCTGGTAATTATAGAATAATCCAATGTAGCAAATTGCTAAAAGTTGGATAGAATAACATTTGGGTGCTACAGTCTATGAGACGTTTCATTGACTGTATTATCCCTTACACATAAAAAAAATTATTCTCTTTAGGAAGGAGAAAGTAACCGATGGCTAGAGAGTTCTCCTTAGAAAAAACACGTAATATTGGTATCATGGCACATATTGATGCTGGTAAAACGACAACTACAGAACGAGTTCTTTTCTATACAGGACGTATTCACAAAATTGGTGAAACACACGAAGGTGCTTCTCAGATGGACTGGATGGAGCAAGAGCAAGAGCGTGGAATCACAATTACGTCTGCTGCAACTACTGCACAGTGGAAAGAACATCGCGTAAACATTATTGATACTCCTGGGCACGTAGACTTTACTGTTGAGGTAGAGCGTTCATTACGTGTACTTGATGGAGCAGTTGCGGTTTTAGATGCACAATCTGGTGTTGAACCGCAAACGGAAACAGTTTGGCGTCAAGCTACAACTTATGGTGTACCAAGAGTTGTGTTTGTTAACAAAATGGATAAAATTGGTGCTGACTTCATTTATTCTTTAGGTACTTTACATGATCGCCTTGGAGCTAATGCCCATGCGATTCAATTACCTATTGGTGCTGAAGATGATTTCGAAGGAATTATTGACTTAGTAGAGATGAAAGCATACTTCTATGAAGATGACTTAGGTACTCGTACTGAGGCGAAGGAAATTCCTGAAGAATATAAAGCGCAAGCAGAAGAATATCATGATAAGCTTGTAGAAGCAGTTTCTGAGTTAGACGAAGAATTAATGATGAAGTACCTTGAAGGTGAAGAAGTTACAGTTGATGAACTAAAAGCTGCTATCCGTAAAGGTACAATTAATGTTGAATTCTATCCAGTAATTTGTGGATCTGCATTTAAGAACAAAGGTGTTCAATTAATGCTAGACGCAGTAATTGACTATTTACCAGCACCAACTGATGTACCTGATATTAAAGGTATTTTACCGGATTCAGAAGAAGAAGTTACACGTAAATCAAGTGATGATCAGCCATTCTCAGCTTTAGCATTTAAAGTTATGACGGATCCATTCGTTGGTAAGTTAACATTCTTCCGTGTGTACTCTGGTACTGTTGATGCAGGTTCTTATGTAAGAAACTCAACAAAAGGGAAGCGTGAACGTATGGGGCGTATTCTCCAAATGCACGCAAACCACCGTGAAGAGATTGCTACTGTTTATGCAGGGGACATCGCAGCGGGTGTTGGTTTAAAAGAAACGTCAACAGGGGATACACTCTGTGACGAAAAGAATCTTGTTATTTTAGAGTCTATGGAATTCCCAGAGCCAGTTATCTCTTTATCTGTTGAGCCTAAATCAAAGGCTGACCAAGATAAAATGGGTATGGCTTTAGCGAAACTTGCAGAGGAAGATCCTACTTTCCGTACACATACTGATGAAGAAACTGGTCAAACGATCATCGCTGGTATGGGTGAACTTCACCTTGATATCATCGTTGACCGTATGAAACGTGAATTTAAAGTAGAAGCGAATGTAGGTGCTCCACAAGTATCTTACCGTGAAACAATTCGTCAAGCTGCGAAATGTGAAGGTAAATTTGTACGTCAATCTGGTGGTCGTGGACAATATGGTCACGTTTGGGTAGAGTTCTCTCCTAATGAAGAGGGAGCAGGCTTTGAATTCGAAGATGCGATTGTCGGAGGGGTTGTTCCACGTGAATACATCCCATCTGTAAAAGCTGGTTTAGAGGACGCAGTCGATAACGGTCTTCTTGCTGGATTCCCATTAATCGATATTAAAGCAAAACTATTCGACGGGTCTTACCATGACGTTGACTCAAACGAAATGGCATTTAAAGTTGCTGCATCTATGGCACTTAAAGATGCTAAAAACAAGTGTAATCCTGTAATACTTGAGCCTGTTATGAAGGTTGAAGTTGTTATTCCAGAAGAATATATGGGTGATATTATGGGTGACATTACTTCTCGCCGTGGACGTGTAGAAGGAATGGATGCTCGTGGTAACGCACAAATTGTTAAAGCGATGGTGCCATTAGCTGAAATGTTTGGTTATGCAACATCACTTCGCTCAAACACTCAAGGTCGTGGACAATATACAATGCACTTCGACCATTACGAAGAAGTTCCTAAGAGTGTTGGAGAAGAAATTATTAAGAAAAACGCTGGTCAATAATACGTAAAATATTGTCTATCAGCTCAATTTATTGTAAGCTAAGAAAGGTGAAAAGGACGAAGCTGTTCATTTGCCTTTCTTAATAAAAATAAAAAATCTTTTTCTCAAATTAAGGAGGAATTAAACATGGGTAAGGAAAAATTTGACCGTTCCAAAACACATGCCAATATTGGTACAATTGGACACGTTGACCATGGTAAAACTACATTAACTGCTGCAATTACACACGTATTACACAAAAAATCTGGTAAAGGTACTGCAATGGCATATGACCAAATTGATGGTGCTCCAGAAGAGCGTGAGCGTGGAATTACAATTTCAACTGCACACGTTGAGTACGAAACAGATACTCGCCACTATGCGCACGTTGACTGCCCTGGGCACGCTGACTATGTTAAAAACATGATCACTGGTGCTGCACAAATGGACGGAGCTATCTTAGTAGTATCTGCTGCTGATGGCCCAATGCCACAAACTCGTGAGCATATCTTACTTTCTCGTCAAGTAGGTGTTCCATACATCGTTGTATTCTTAAACAAAGTTGATATGGTTGACGACGAAGAGTTACTTGAATTAGTAGAAATGGAAGTACGTGACCTTCTTTCTGAGTACGACTTCCCTGGTGATGACATTCCTGTAATCGCTGGTTCTGCTCTTAAAGCACTTGAAGGTGATGCTCAGTATGAAGAAAAAATCCATGAATTAATGGCTGCTGTAGATGATTACATCCCAACTCCAGAGCGTGACAAAGACAAGCCATTCATGATGCCAGTTGAGGACGTATTCTCAATCACTGGACGTGGTACTGTTGCAACTGGACGTGTTGAGCGTGGACAATTAAACGTAGGTGACGAAGTATCTATCATTGGTCTTACTGAAGAGCCAGGAAAGACTACTGTTACTGGTGTTGAAATGTTCCGTAAGCTTCTTGACTATGCTGAAGCTGGGGATAACATTGGTGCATTATTACGTGGTACTGCACGTGATGAGATCAACCGTGGACAAGTACTTGCTAAGCCAGGGACTATCACTCCACATACAAAGTTCAAAGCGGAAGTTTATGTTCTTTCAAAAGAAGAAGGTGGACGTCACACTCCATTCTTCACTAACTACCGTCCACAGTTCTATTTCCGTACAACGGACGTAACTGGTATTTGCCAACTTCCAGAAGGTGTGGAAATGGTTATGCCTGGAGACAACGTTGAAATGACTGTAGAATTAATTGCTCCAATCGCTATTGAAGAAGGTACTAAGTTCTCTATCCGTGAGGGTGGACGTACTGTTGGTGCTGGCGTTGTAGCTTCAATTCAAGAGTAATTTTAATAAGTAATGTAAGATACTTTGGGATAATTCCCAAAGTATCTTTTTTTATTAGGTCTCTTTAAACCACAGGCTATGCCTGTGTGAAAATTAACCTTTAAGGGCGTAACAGAAAAATCTCCATAGAAGTTGGCCGCCAAACCAACTTCTAACAACGAAAGAAGACTATCTCATGAGTGACAATAGTTTATCACATACGAGAGCAGGAAGCAGAAGACCGTTTGCGAGACAACATGACGAAACGTGAATATGTAGATCCATAAAAAAATAGAGTAAGATAAACGGTTGGCGGTCAATTTAGAGCCATTTTAGGGGCTTTGTTGGTAAAGAGACCACGCTTAGGGTTTATAAATATAAGTTTAAACATATTGTCTTACCGTGAAATAACCTAGCTTATATATAAAAGACTATTAACTAACAAAAGCCACTATTAGTTAATAGTCTTTTTCTTTTTATTATGAGTAACGGTCAAAAACTAATAAGATAAACGAAGTGATATTATTGTTTTTTATTAATACGATCGGTTAATTTATTCTCGAACATGGCTATCTTTTTTAAAAATGATAGTGAATGTCTTTTTCTTTATTTTACTTATATTATAATAATTTTCGAAACTAGAAATATTTTTGTTTCGAAATAATTTTCGTGTCATATTATCTGACATTTATATATTAAACAACGAATAAAAAGAGTATTATAATAATATTAAAAAAATATTTTCATTATACAAATCTGAGAAAAAGGTAACTATTATGGTGAAATATAGATAAAATTCTGTGAATTTAAACATTTATTCGACAATTCTCATTTAAAATAATATTCAGAAAAATTTATAATATTATATTGGAAATATTTATTATTGATTTTAACATAAGGTTCACTTATAATTAAAAACTAGTTGTAGTTGTTGGTTAAGTCTATATTTGAATAATATCTATTATATGTAATAGGTATAAATAGTACGGTTCGATAATATTCAGATAAATCAAAATTGAATCTATAGTTCCAAAATACTTTCAGATTTAAATGTTACATCGTTCGGGTTGAAAAGAATAGATTATTGTAAATCTGTATATAGTAATGTCGTATCTTGTAATATCATTGCCATTTGTAAAACGGAGTAAACGATGGGATTAGTTATTTCTATTCTTAAATCAAGGGTTATAAGGGTGATTAATGTGAGTGAACATTTAGTTGAACTAAAAAACTTAAAAACATCATTTAGGATCTTAGATGATTACTACGCAGCTGTAGATGATGTTTCATTAAATATTAATAAAAATGAAGTGCTTGCTATTGTTGGGGAATCCGGATCCGGTAAAAGTGCATTAGCCTTTTCGATTATGGGTTTACACAACAGAGCGAAAATCGAAGGCACAATAGATTACAAAGGTAACAATATAGCAAACATATCTTCCTCGAAGTTAAACAAGCTACGCGGGAAAGAAATGGCGATGATATTTCAAGATTCATTATCTGCTTTAAACCCGTTAATGGTTATCGGCGACCAAATTGACGAGGCGATACTTCTCCATAATTCTAAATTATCAAAGAAGGATCGAAAAGTGAGAGTGTTGGATCTACTTGATAAAGTCGGAATCCCTCGCCCAGATAAAACATATTCTCAGTACCCACACGAGCTATCGGGGGGGATGAGACAACGAGTAGTTATTGCGATGGCAATAGCTAATCAACCAGAGTTATTAATAGCAGATGAACCAACAACAGCACTGGATGTAACTATCCAATCTCAAATATTAGATTTATTGAAAGAACTAAAAAATGATATGAGGGCTGGAATCGTACTGATTACACATGATTTAGGTGTAGTAGCTGAGATGGCCGATCGTGTTGCGGTTATGTATGCTGGACAAATTGTAGAGATTGCAGATGTTTATTCTTTACTTGAGAACCCACAGCATCCGTATACAAGGTCATTATTAAACTCAGTTCCATCAGACGATAAAGAGAAACTACACGTCATTGAAGGTGTTGTTCCAGCACTTCAATACTTGCCGCGACAAGGATGTCGATTTAAGTCGAGAATTCCTTGGATAGATGATTCGGCACATGAGGAAAACCCTCAACTACATGAAATTAAACCAGGGCACTTTGTTCGTTGTACATGCTACAAGCATTTTGACTTCCCTGATAATAGCAAGGAGGAAAGTAGTAATGGCACTTCTTGAGGTTAAAGATTTAAAAGTTCATTTTCCGATTCGAGGTGGACTATTTCGAAGAGTGGTAGATCAGATAAAAGCTGTTGATGGCGTGTCCTTAAATATAGAAGAGGGACAAACATACGGGCTTGTTGGGGAATCTGGATCAGGAAAGTCAACTACAGGTAGAGCAATAATTGGGTTAAATCAAATTACTTCTGGTGAAGTAATTTTCAATGGACACGACCTATCTAAAAGCACACGAAAATCTCATTTAAACGTACGCCGCGATATTCAAATGATATTCCAAGATCCTTACTCATCATTAAATCCTAAAAAACGTGTAGTAGATATCGTTGCAGAACCACTTCGTAACTTTGAAAAATTATCTGCGACAGAAGAGCGGCGTCGCGTTCAAGAGTTGATGGATATGGTTGGATTGAGTCCTGAGGCGATTTATAAATACCCACATGAGTTTTCCGGTGGACAACGTCAACGAATTGGTATCGCAAGAGCTATTGCTTTAAAACCGAAGCTTATTATTGCTGATGAACCAGTATCGGCATTAGATGTATCTGTACAAGCGCAAGTTTTAAATTTTATGCAGGATATTCAAAAAGAGTTAAACCTCACTTATTTATTTGTAAGTCATGATTTAGGAATTATTCGCCATATGTGTGATCATATCGCCATTATGTATAAAGGGCGTTATGTTGAACAAGGAACAGCAGATGACATCTTTGAAAATGGCCAACATATTTATACGAAGCGTTTGCTCGCTGCTATTCCTGATATTGATCCGAGACAGAGAGAAATACAATTAGAAAATCGTCAAAAGGTAAAAGAGGATTTTGACAATCTACAAAAAGATTATTTTGATGAAGAAGGGTTACCCTACTCATTAAAACCAATTTCCAAGACACACTATGTGGCTTTGCCTGAGAGAGGTTGAATGATATGTGGAAACTAGTTGTACGAAGAATTATGATAATGATTCCTCAAATATTTGTACTAAGTATATTAGTATTCTTAATGGCAAAAGCGATGCCAGGGGATGCTTTGACAGGGTTAATAGATCCGAGTATTGATGCAGAAGCGAGAGAAGCAATGCGAGAACGACTTGGGCTAAACAATCCATGGTACGTACAGTATTGGGATTGGATAACAAATGCGATGCAAGGTAATTTCGGTCAATCATTCCGTTATAAAATGGACGTTTCTGAGCTGATTGGTCAAAGAATGGTTAATACGTTTTGGCTATCATTAATGACGTTAATTTTCACTTATTTAATTGCCATTCCTTTAGGAATTACAAGTGGTCGTTATAACGACACTTGGGGCGACCGCCTAATTACTGGATACACATACGTTGGTTTCGCAGCACCACTTTTCATTTTTGCGCTATTAATGGTATTTATCTTCGGATTCCAGTTAGGTTGGTTCCCAACAAGCGGTAGTGTGACACCTGGTTTACAGCCTGGAACATTTGAATATGTACTAAGTAAAATAAATCATTTATTACTACCATCACTTTCGATGGCACTCATTACGACTGTTTCGACAGTTCAATATTTACGAAGTGAGATTATCGATACAAAGCAAAAAGAATTTATTATTACTGCAAGAGCGAAGGGTGCTTCTGAACAGCGTGTGTATAATCGACACATTTTACGAAACTCCCTATTACCAATCGCTGCTTTCTTTGGTTTTGAGCTTACTGGATTAATTGGAGGTACTGTCTTTATAGAGAATATCTTTAACTATCCAGGAATGGGGCAACTTTTCTTACAGTCAATTCAAATGCGTGACTTCAGTGTCGTAACTGCATTGGTGTTACTGTTCGGTATTGCTTCAATATTAGGTGCTTTATTGTCTGATATTATATTAAGTCTTGTAGACCCGCGTATTCGAATTAAATAAACTCGGTAACTGAGGTGAAAAAATGAGTAGTACAAATACAAACACAAGCTCGCCAAAGGTTCTAGAGAAGAGTCCGTCGGGTCTTAGAATCCTCTGGCGGGAAATCGTTAGAGATAAATTAGCTTTGTTTTCTTTAATATTTTTAATTTTACTAATTACTTCTGTTTTTACAGTTTCTTTGATCCTCGATCAAGATCAAATTGTAACAGTAGATTTGTTCTCACTGTATCAACCACCATCTGCTGATTTTTGGTTAGGTACTGACTATGGTGGAAGAGATATATTTGGGCAACTAATTATTGGAACTCGTAATTCATTACTCATTGGTCTTATTGTAACTGCAATGACAGGCATTATCGGTATACTTGTTGGGCTTATGGCAGGGTACTTCGGAGGAACAATTGATAATATTCTGATGAGAATATTAGACTTCTTCTTAATATTACCGACTTTAATGGTTGTTATCGCATTCGTAACAACAGTTCCAAATTACAATATTGTTCATTTCTCATTAATTATGACTGCATTCTTATGGATGGGGATTGCACGTCTTATTCGTTCGAAGGCGCTCCAAGAAAAAGAACAAGAATACGTAGCTGCCTCGAAAACACTTGGTTCATCCGATTTTAAAATAATGTTTACACAAGTGTTACCTAATTTAAGCTCATTGATCATCGTTACGATGACATTGAATTTAGCTGCAAACATAGGGCTCGAATCAGGATTATCTTTCTTAGGTTTTGGTTTTCCTGAAAGCACGCCAAGTTTAGGTACACTAGTAAGCTATGCTACAAACCCGCAAACATTAGAGTTTCGCTGGTGGATATGGTTACCTGCATCAATCATGATTTTAGTATTGATGTTGAGTATAAATAATGTTGGTCAAGCGTTAAAACGTGCGACTGACGCAAGACAAAGAAGAGGATAAAAAAAGGGAGGAAGTTATGATGAAAAGTACTATGAAGTATTTATTCGCACTTATGTTAGTTCTCATGTTAGCTCTAGCTGCATGTGGTAGTCCAGATGAGACTGAAGAAGGCGGTTCTGATGCTGATGAGAACGCGGCTGAAGATAACGGAGACGAGCTATATAGCATCGACGACTTCAGTAATATTAAAACAAATGAAGGAGAAGCAATCGAAGGTGGAACGGTTACTTTCGGACTTGTTTCTGACACTGCATTTGAAGGTACGTTAAATTGGAATTTCTATTCTGGTAACCCAGATGCACAAGTATTAAACTGGTTTGATGAGCCATTATTAACATGGGATGAAAACTATGTATATACGCAAGATGGTGCTGCAACATACGAAGTTTCTGAAGATGGACATACGTTCACTTTCACAATTCGTGATAATGTTAACTGGCATGATGGGGAGCCTGTAACTGCAGAAGATTGGTTGTTTGCGCATGAAGTAATTGCACACCCGGATTATGATGGACCTCGTTACGGTTCTGATATTCGTAACGTTGAAGGTATTGAAGAATTCCGCGCAGGTGAAGCTGATACAATTTCTGGTATTGAAGTAATTGATGAGAAAACACTAGCAATTACGTATAAAGAAGTATCTCCTTCTTTAGTAACAGGTAGTATTTGGACATATCCTTTAGCGAAGCACATTTTTGAGGATATTCCTGTAGAAGATATGTCTTCATCTCCAGAAGTAAGACAAAACCCAATTGGTTTTGGTCCATTTATCGTTGATACAATCACTCCAGGTGAGTCTGTAACTTACGTGAAAAATGAAGATTACTGGAGAGGTGAGCCTAACCTAGACGGCGTAACTCTACGAGTAATCAACCCTAATACAGTAGTACAAGAATTACAAACTGGTGCAGTAGATATGGTAAGTAGCTTCCCAGTTGACCAATTCCCAGCTAATGCCGACATGTCAAATGTTGAATTCCTCGGCGATATCGACCGTGCGTACACGTACATCGGTTTCAAATTAGGACATTGGGATGAAGAAGCAGGCGAAAACGTTGTAGACCCAGACATGAAAATGGGTGATGTTAACTTACGTAGAGCGATGGCACATGCTATTGATGATACTACAGTTGGAGAGCGTTTCTATCATGGACTTCGTTGGAATGGTACAACTTTAATTCCGCCATCTCACCCTGAGTTCCATGATGATGCAAATGAAGGTTTAGTGTTTGACGTAGAATTAGCTAACCAAATTCTTGATGAAGCTGGTTATGAAGATGTGACGGGTGATGGTTTCCGTGAAACTCCTGAAGGAGAAGAGTTAGTAATTAACTTTGCTTCTATGACAGGTGGAGACACTGCAGAACCATTAGCGCAATATTATGTTCAATCTTGGAGAGAGATTGGCTTGAATGTAGATTTAGAAATGCTTGAATTCAACACTTTCTATGATCGTGTTGAAGAAGATCATCCTGACATTGATGTTTACCAAGGTGCTTGGGGTGTAGGTATTGATGTTGATCCAACTGGTCTTTGGGGTCCAGTTTCACCAATGAACTATACTCGTTGGACTAACGAAGAAAACACTCGTTTACTAAGAGAAGGTGTTTCTTCAGAGGCGTTTGATTTAGACTATCGTGCAGAAGTATATAATGAATGGCAACAATTAATGGTTGAAGAAGTTCCTGCTTTCCCAACTGTATATCGTGCAGTGTTATCACCGGTTAATAACCGAGTTCACAACTATGCGATTGGTGATGGAACAGGTGTCTACAGATATCAAATCGCTGTTACACAAGAAGATAGACTAGCAGCTGAATAATATAGTACTAAGAGTAAGGGGTCCTTCAATGGACCCCTTTTTTTAGGATCTGTTAAACTTCGTTGTTGATTTTCGCATTAATGATGAATCCGTCGAGACAGCTCGGATTGTATTTTATCGCCGTGCGTACTAGCGAGAAGAGTACTCACTATAACTTTAAGAGCTACGGCGAAATTCGACTGCTTATAAGAAAAGACAAAAAACGAGCTTCAAGCTCGTTTTAGATTTTCTTATATTGAAAGTATTTAGTAATATTGTATATTGTCGCTAAAAAGTAAAGAGGAACCAATCATTCGTAATAAACATCAACGTTACCTATCAGAAATAGTCTAAATTAAGAAAGTGAATGTCGCACTATATAATAGAAGGAACTTACAACAAAAAGAAGATTGAATAATTTACAATATGGGTATGATGGTAAAGGTTACTATTAATTCTTTTGTATTTAATGTTGTTGTTGGTATTTTGCCGATGTATAATAGGAAAAGTGTTACGAGAAAAAATATGCATAAAATGATTGCATTAGGTTTTAGTTTCTTGTATAATGTTTAATGTTGGTCACTGACAGGCTACGATACGGAAGGTTGCTGACACGCCCGGCCCCTTTGCCATGGCTAGTGTGTGGAAATTTCCGAGGAGCAAGTCTATTTCCAAAAATGGGCGAAAAAGGAGGTAATACAATGGCAAAACAGAAGATTCGTATTCGTTTAAAGGCGTATGATCACAGAATTTTAGATCAATCTGCGGAAAAGATCGTAGAAACTGCTAAGAGATCAGGTGCTAGCGTAGCTGGACCGATTCCACTTCCGACAGAAAAATCTATTTATACGATCCTACGTGCGGTTCATAAGTACAAAGATTCTCGCGAACAGTTCGAAATGAGAACTCATAAGCGTTTGATCGATATCGTGAACCCAACTCCACAAACTGTGGATGCGTTAATGCGATTAGACCTGCCATCAGGTGTCGATATTGAAATCAAGCTATAATAAATTGAAAATTAATGATTAATAGGAGGTGTGACTCATGGCCAAAGGAATCTTAGGTAAAAAAATAGGTATGACTCAAATTTTCGCTGAAAATGGTGAAGTTGTTCCTGTAACAGTTATTGAAGCTACACCAAACGTTGTTCTTCAAAAGAAAACAACAGAAGGTGAAGGATACGAAGCAATTCAGTTAGGTTTTGATGATAAAAAGCAAATTCAACAAACAAAACCTGCGAAAGGTCATGCTGAAAAAGCGAAGACAAACCCTAAGCGCTTCGTGAAAGAGTTCCGCTTATCTAATGTTGCGGAATATGAAATTGGTCAAGAAGTCAAAGTAGATACATTTGCTGTAGGAGATATCGTTGATGTAACTGGTACATCAAAAGGGAAAGGTTTCCAAGGTGCAATTAAGCGTCATAACCAATCTCGCGGACCAATGTCCCACGGTTCACGTTACCATCGTCGACCTGGTTCAATGGGACCTGTAGATCCTAACCACGTACGTAAAGGTAAACTATTACCTGGACGAATGGGTGGAGAGCAAGTGACTATTCAAAATTTAGAAATCGTTCGTGTAGATACAGAGCGCAATTTACTGCTAGTTAAAGGTAACGTACCTGGTGCAAGAAAAAGTTACGTCACTGTACAATCTGCAGTAAAAGCGACTGCTGAATAAGATCGTAAAAGAAAGGAGGAGCCAAGATGCCTAAAGTTACATTGTACAATCAAACTGGCTCACAAGTAGGCGATATTGAACTTTCAGAGGCTATTTTCGGTATTGAGCCAAATGAAAGTGTTCTATTTGACGCTGTTGTGATGCAGCAAGCATCTCAACGTCAAGGTACTCATGCTACTAAAGGTCGTTCTGATGTTCGTGGTGGAGGACGTAAACCATGGAGACAAAAAGGAACAGGTCGAGCAAGACAAGGTTCGATTCGTTCACCTCAATGGGTTGGTGGTGGCGTAGTATTCGGACCACAACCACGTAGCTATGCGTATAAAATTCCGAAGAAACAACGTCGTTTAGCATTAAAATCTGCTCTTTCTTCTAAGGTGAATGCTGATGAAATTCTAGTATTAGAAGGGTTAAACTTCGATTCTCCAAAGACGAAAGAAATGAAAGCTGTTCTTAGCGGATTATCTGTTGGGAGAAAGGCTTTAGTCGTTACTGCTGATTATAATGATGCGGTTGCATTATCTGCACGTAACATCCCTGGAGTAAAATTCATCACAGCTGAAGGTGTGAATGTTCTTGATCTATTAAATTATGATCAATTAATTATTACTCAAGATGCTGTGAAAAAGGTAGAGGAGGTGCTTGCATAATGGCTGATGCACGCGATATTATTAAGCGCCCCGTAATTACAGAAAGATCTACTGATCTTATGGCTGAGCAAAAGTATACTTTTGAAGTAGAACCAACAGCGAATAAGACACAAATAAAAATGGCAATTGAAGAAATTTTCGGTGTGAAAGTTGCTAACGTAAACACAATGAACTATAAAGGTAAGTTCAAGCGTTTCGGGCGTCACACTGGTTACACTAGTAAGCGTAAGAAAGCTATTGTACAGCTTACACCAGATAGTAAAGAACTTGAGTTCTTTGAAGGTGTATAATTAGTTTTTGTGAAAGGAGGAAATTTGAATGCCAATTAAAAAGTATAAACCAACCACTAACGGTCGTCGTGGTATGTCGGTACTTGATTTCCAAGAAATTACTACTGATAAGCCAGAAAAATCTCTTTTAGCCCCAACTAAAAGAAAAGGCGGTCGTAATAATCAAGGGAAATTAACAGTTCGTCACCAAGGTGGAGGACATAAACGTCAATATAGAATCGTTGACTTTAAGCGTGATAAAGATGGAATTCCAGGGCGCGTTGCTACGATCGAATATGATCCAAACCGTTCTGCTAACATCGCTCTAATCAATTATGTTGATGGAGAAAAGCGTTACATCCTAGCGCCAAAGAATTTGAAAGTAGGCATGGAAATCATGTCTGGAAAAGACGCTGATATTAAAGTAGGTAATGCACTTCAACTGAAAGACATTCCTGTTGGTACAGTAATCCATAATATCGAGCTTCGCCCAGGTAAAGGTGGCCAGCTAGTGCGTTCTGCAGGTGCTGAAGCACAATTACTTGGTAAAGAAGGCGATTATGTTCTTGTTCGTTTACGTTCAGGTGAAACTCGTTTAATCTTAGCTACTTGCCGTGCTTCTATCGGTCAAGTTGGTAATGTTGAGCACGAACTAGTGAACATTGGTAAAGCTGGACGTTCTCGTTGGATGGGTAAAAGACCAACAGTTCGTGGTTCTGTTATGAACCCTAACGATCACCCACATGGTGGTGGTGAAGGACGCGCTCCTATCGGACGTAAATCACCAATGTCACCTTGGGGTAAACCAACTCTTGGATTTAAAACTCGTAAGAAAAATAAAGACACGGATAAATACATTGTGCGTCGTCGTAAAAAATAACGGGATTGCGCTACGGTTCTCAAAAGTAAGGGCCGTAGGTCAATCGCGAAGGGAGGTACAATCATGGGTCGCAGCTTAAAAAAAGGACCTTTTGTCGATGATCATTTAATGAAAAAAGTAGAAGCAATGGGTGAAGACAGAAGAGTAATTAAAACTTGGTCTCGTCGTTCTACAATTTTCCCTGAATTCATCGGTCATACAATTGCCGTATATGATGGTCGTAAACACGTACCGGTTTATATTTCTGAAGATATGGTTGGACATAAGCTTGGTGAGTTTGCACCATCAAGAACTTATAAAGGCCATGCAGCAGACGACAAGAAAACACGACGTTAATAAAGAGGGGAGGTACTTACCATGGAAGCAAAAGCAGTTGTAAAACAAGTGCGTATTGCTCCTCGTAAAGTTCGCCTAGTGGTTGATTTGATTCGAGGAAAAGGTGTTGGAGAAGCAATTTCCATCTTACGCCATACTCCGAAAAAAGCATCTCCAGTAGTTGAAAAGCTGTTAAATTCAGCTATTGCGAACGCAGAGCATAACTATGAACTAGATCCTAACAGTTTAGTTGTTAGTAAAGTATTTGTAGATGAAGGTGTTACGTTAAAAAGATTCCGTCCACGTGCGATGGGACGTGCGAGTAGAATTAATAAAAGAACTAGCCATATTACATTAGTTCTTACAGAAAAGAAGGAGGGATAAGTGTGGGTCAAAAAGTAAATCCGACTGGACTACGTGTCGGTATCATTAAAGACTGGGAGTCTAAATGGTACGCTGACAAAGACTACGCTGATTTACTTCACGAAGACATCAAAATTCGTGAGTATTTAGAGAAGCGTTTAAAAGAAGCATCTTTATCCACCGTTGAAATCGAACGTGCGGCTAACCGTGTAAATGTTACTATTTATACTGCAAAGCCTGGTATGGTAATTGGTAAAGGTGGATCTGAAGTAGAAGCATTACGTAAAGCACTTAATCAATTAACAGGTAAGAGAGTTCACATTAACATTAACGAAGTGAAATATCCTGATATGGATGCTCGCTTAGTTGCTGATAACGTTGCTCGTCAATTAGAAAATCGTATTTCATTCCGTCGTGCGATGAAGCAAGTTATTCAACGTACAATGCGTTCTGGAGCTAAAGGTATTAAAACTGAAGTATCTGGTCGTCTTGGCGGAGCGGACATTGCTCGTTCTGAATCATATAGCGAAGGTACAGTTCCACTTCATACTTTAAGAGCGGATATCGATTATGGTACTGCAGAAGCAGATACTACTTACGGTAAGCTTGGTGTTAAAGTATGGATCTATCGTGGGGAAGTCCTTCCAACGAAAGGAACGAAACAAGAGGAAGGAGGAAAATAATCATGCTAATGCCTAAACGTGTAAAATTCCGTCGTGAACACCGTGGTAAAATGAAAGGCCGCGCAAAAGGTGGAACGGAAGTAAGTTTCGGAGAGTATGGATTACAAGCGCTAGAAGCTTCTTGGATTACAAACCGCCAAATTGAATCAGCGCGTATAGCTATGACACGTTATATGAAACGTGGAGGTAAAGTATGGATTAAAATTTTCCCAGATAAGCCTTATACTGCAAAACCATTAGAAGTTCGAATGGGTTCTGGTAAAGGGGCACCTGAAGGATGGGTTGCTGTTGTAAAACCAGGGAAAATCATGTTTGAAATAGCCGGAGTTTCAGAAGAAGTTGCACGTGAAGCATTACGTCTTGCTTCTCACAAACTACCGATTAAAACTAAATTTGTAAAACGCGAAGAAGTGGGTGGTGACGCAAATGAAAGCTAATGAGATTCGCAACCTTACCACTGCCGAGATTGAACAAAAGTCAAAGTCCTTAAAAGAAGAGCTATTTAACCTTCGCTTTCAACTTGCAACTGGACAGTTAGATAACCCAGCCCGCATTCGCGAAGTTAAGAAAGCTATTGCTCGTGCAAAAACGGTATTGCGTGAAAGAGAACTAGGAATAATAAACGAATAATCCTGGGAGGAGGTCTGCACAGTGACAGAACGTAATAATCGCAAGAGCTATACTGGTCGTGTAGTTTCTGACAAAATGGATAAAACGATCACAGTTCTTGTAGAAACGTATAAAATGCATTCACTCTACGGAAAGCGTGTTAAATACTCTAAAAAGCTTAAAGCTCATGATGAGAATAACACTGCAAAACAAGGTGACATCGTTCGAGTAATGGAAACACGTCCATTATCTAAAGATAAGCGATTTAGACTTGTAGAAGTAGTTGAAAAAGCTGTTATTATTTAATAGAAGTTGATGTTTGCTTACCTGAAGGGAGGTAAAGGAATCTATGATTCAACAAGAAAGCCGATTAAAAGTAGCTGATAATTCAGGAGCGCGTGAAGTACTATGCATCAAGGTTCTTGGAGGCACAGGTCGTAAAACTGCTAATGTAGGAGACGTTATCGTCTGTACTGTAAAGCAAGCAACACCTGGTGGCGTTGTCAAGAAAGGTGAAGTTGTACGCGCAGTAATCGTACGTTCAAAAAGCGGAGTGCGTCGTCCAGATGGGTCATATATTAAGTTCGACGAAAATGCAGCTGTAATTGTACGTGACGATAAGAGCCCACGTGGTACGCGTATCTTCGGTCCGGTTGCACGTGAATTACGTGATAATCAGTTTATGAAGATCGTATCTTTAGCTCCTGAAGTACTTTAATCATATAAATGAACGGAAATTTAGGTGTTAAGGAGGTGCCCTCATGTCACAAACTAAATTACATGTGAAAAAGGGAGATACAGTTAAAGTAATCTCTGGTAAAGACAAAGGTAAAGAAGGAACAATCCTTGAAGCTTACCCAAGTCAATCACGCGTACTTGTTGAAGGTGTTAACGTTGTTAAAAAACACGCGAAGCCATCACAAACGAATCCACAAGGTGGAATCATTAGTAAAGAAGCGCCAATTCACGTTTCTAACGTAATGCCATTAGATCCGAAAACGAGCGAACCGACTCGTGTTGGGTATAAAGTGGAGAATGGTAAAAAAGTAAGAATCGCGAAAAAATCTGGCGAAGCATTAGATAAGTAGTAGTCAATGGGTGAAAGGAGGTTTACTCAATGAATCGTCTGCAAGAGAGATATAGAAGTGATATTATCCCTACAATGACGGAGAAATTCAATTACTCTTCTGTAATGGAAGTACCTAAAGTTGAAAAGATTGTCATTAATATGGGTGTTGGTGATGCAGTTCAAAACTCTAAAGTTTTAGATAAAGCTGTTGAAGAGCTTACAGATATTTCTGGTCAAAAGCCTTTAATCACAAAAGCAAAGAAATCTATCGCAGGTTTCAAGCTTCGTGAAGGAATGCCAATCGGTGCAAAAGTAACATTACGCGGAGAGCGTATGTATCAATTTTTAGATAAACTAGTAACGGTTTCCTTACCTCGTGTACGTGACTTCCGTGGTGTATCTAAGAAAGCATTTGATGGTCGTGGAAATTATACTTTGGGAGTTAAAGAACAATTGATCTTCCCAGAGATTGAGTACGATAAAGTTGATAAAGTTCGCGGAATGGATATCGTCATTGTTACAACGGCGAATACGGACGAAGAAGCACGTGAACTTCTCACTCAAATGGGCATGCCGTTCCAAAAATAACTCGTGCTAAAAGAGAGGAGTGAAGACCTTGGCTAAAAAGTCGATGATTGCGAAAAACAAAAGGCCTAAAAAGTTTCAAGTGCAAGAATATACTCGTTGTGAACGCTGCGGTCGCCCGCATAGTGTAATCCGCAAGTTCAAACTTTGCCGTATCTGCTTCCGAGAACTTGCATATAAAGGTCAAATTCCGGGCGTCAAAAAAGCTAGCTGGTAATTCCGTTTAGGGAAGGAGGTAAATACGATGGTCATGACAGATCCAATTGCTGATATGCTTACAAGAATTCGCAATGCGAATACTGTTCGACACAATAGTTTGGAGCTTCCAGCTTCAAAAATTAAGCGTGAAGTCGCTGATATATTAAAGCGCGAAGGATTCATTCGCGATTATGAATACATCGAGGATAACAAACAAGGTATCCTTCGTATTTTCCTTAAGTACAGTGGAACGAACGAACGTGTTATCACTGGTCTTAAGAGAATTAGTAAACCTGGACTTCGTGTATACGCAAAAGCGGATCAACTTCCGCGCGTATTAGGTGGATTAGGAATTGCAATAATTTCTTCATCCAACGGAGTAATTACAGATAAAGAAGCTCGCCAACAACAAGTTGGTGGAGAGGTTTTAGCTTACGTTTGGTAATAAGATTGTTACAGAATGGAGGTGTAAGGTATGTCTCGTATTGGTTTAAAGCCAGTTGAGATTCCTTCAGGAGTTGAAGTGAAACTTAACGGAAACAACATTACAGTAAAAGGACCTAAGGGCGAATTGAACCGTGATCTTCATCAAGATATGGTTATAAAGCATGAAGATAACCAAGTAATCGTTGAACGTCCTTCAGATCATAAATCACATCGTTCACTTCATGGTACTACTCGTAGTGTCATCAACAATATGGTTGAGGGTGTAACGAAAGGTTACGAAAAAACACTTGAGCTTGTCGGTGTTGGTTATAGAGCAACTAAATCAGGAAATAAATTAGTACTTAACGTGGGATTATCTCACCAAGTAGAATTTGAACCTGAGAATGGATTGGAAATTGAGGTTCCGGCAAACACGAAAATCATTGTTAAAGGAATCGATAAAGAGCGTGTTGGTGCTTTAGCATCAAACATTAGAGCAACTAGAAAACCTGAACCTTACAAAGGTAAAGGGATTCGTTACGAAGGCGAATATGTACGTCGTAAAGAAGGTAAGACTGGTAAATAAGGGTAAATAACGGGAAGAAAGGACTGACGTTCAATGATCACGAAGACTAATAAGAACGCGGTACGTAAGAAAAGACACGCACACGTTCGTCGCACGGTCACAGGAACTGCTGAACGTCCACGTTTGAACGTTTTCCGTTCTAATAAGCAAATTTATGCACAGTTAATTGATGACGTTGCAGGAGTAACAATCGCAAGTGCATCTAGCTTAGATAAAGAACTAAAACTCGAAAACGGTGGGAACAAAGAAGCAGCTCGTCAAGTTGGCGATCTTGTAGCAAAACGTGCCCTTGAAAAAGGTCATGAATCTGTAGTATTTGACCGTGGTGGTTATTTATATCATGGTCGTGTACAAGAGCTTGCAGATGCAGCCCGTGAAGCTGGTCTGAAGTTTTAATCAAGGCTAGAAGGAGGGAAATACATTCATGCGTATCGATCCAAATAAATTGGAACTTGAAGAAAGAGTCGTTACTGTCAACCGTGTTGCAAAAGTTGTAAAGGGTGGACGTCGTTTCCGCTTTGCTGCATTGGTTGTCGTTGGAGATAAAAACGGACACGTAGGATTCGGTATGGGTAAAGCTTTAGAAGTACCGGAAGCGATCCGTAAAGCAATAGAAGACGCTAAGAAAAACTTAATTGCAGTACCTATTCAAGGAACAACAATTCCACACCAAATTACTGGTAGATTTGGAGCTGGAAGTGTATTCTTAAAGCCAGCATCTGAAGGTACTGGAGTTATCGCAGGTGGTCCTGTACGTGCAGTACTAGAATTAGCTGGTGTAGGTGATATCCTGTCTAAATCATTGGGATCAAATAACCCAATTAACATGGTGCGTGCAACAATTGAAGGACTAAGAGATGTAAAAAGTCCGGAAGATGTGGCAAAACTACGCGGCAAAACAGTTGAAGAGCTGCTAGGTTAAGGAGGGATTTGGCATGGCTAATAAATTAGAGATCACCCTCAAACGTAGCCTGATCGGTCGTCCAGAAGATCAGCGCGTCACTGTGAAGACTTTAGGTCTTCGTAAAGTGAATCACACTGTCGTACAAGAGGATAATCCAGCAATTCGCGGAATGATTACTAAAGTTTCTCATCTCGTCAGTGTTAAAGAAGTTCAAGCGTAATTGATATAAACAGTTGAGGAGGTGCCAACATGAAACTTCACGAACTAAAGCCTGCAGAAGGCTCACGTAAAACTAGAAATCGTGTAGGACGTGGTATCGGATCTGGTAACGGTAAAACAGCTGGACGTGGACATAAAGGTCAAAACTCTCGTTCCGGCGGTGGTGTACGTCCTGGATTTGAAGGTGGGCAAATGCCTATATTCCGTCGTTTACCTAAACGAGGGTTCACAAATCCTACTCGTAAAGAATATGCAATTGTAAACTTAGAGACATTAAATCGTTTTGAAGATGGAGCGGAGGTTTCACCAGAATTATTAATCGAATCAGGAATCGTTAGTAACGAAAAAGATGGGATTAAAATTCTTGGTGAAGGAAAACTTGAGCGTAAACTTACAGTAAAAGCTCATAAATTCTCAGCATCCGCAAAGGAAGCTATCGAAGCTGCTGGCGGATCTACTGAGGTGGTTTAATGTTTCAAACAATTTCCAATATGATGCGTGTAGGTGATATAAGGAATAAAATCCTTTTCACCTTGGCGATGTTAATCGTATTTCGCATAGGTGCACACATTCCTGCTCCAGGAGTTGATGCTGCACGATTGGATTTTGCTGGGGAAATGAATGCCTTTGGTTTTTTAAATACCTTTGGCGGTGGAGCACTAGAAAGGTTTTCAATATTTGCAACGGGAATCATGCCGTATATAACTGCATCTATCATCGTTCAATTACTTAGAATGGATGTAGTTCCTAAGTTTGCGGAATGGGCAAAGCAAGGTGAAGCTGGGCGCAAGAAGTTAGCCCAAGTGACCCGATACGGTACGATTGTCATTGCATTTCTACAGGCCTTGGCGATGTCAATTGGGTTCAATAACATTTTCCAAGGACTTGTTCCAAATCCAACTCTTCCGACTTATTTAATGATTGCTTTAACATTAACAGCTGGCACAGCATTCTTAATGTGGTTGGGTGAACAGATCACTGCAAAAGGTGTAGGTAATGGAATTTCCATCATCATTTTTGGAGGTATTGCAGCTGGAATTCCAAACGGGATAAACCAGATCTATGCCACACATATACAAGATGCTGGTGATGCTTTGTTTATCAACATAGTAATCATTATGCTATTACTTCTTGCTGTTTTAGCTATTACTGTCGGCGTAATTTTTGTTCAACAAGCGTTACGTAAAATACCTGTGCAATATGCCAAACGTTTAGTTGCTGGGAAGCCGCAGGGTGGTCAATCGACACACTTGCCTTTAAAAGTAAATTCAGCTGGTGTTATACCTGTAATATTCGCAATGGCTCTCTTTATTTTTCCGCCTACAATAGCGAGTTTTATAGGGGGAGATAATGAAATTGCGGGTTGGGTTACCCAAAACTTTGATTATACAAGGCCATTTGGGCTTGCAATCTATGCAGCCTTAATCATTGGGTTTACGTATTTCTATACGTTCATTCAAGTTAACCCTGAACAGATGGCTGATAATTTGAAGAAACAAGGCGGTTACATCCCTGGAATTCGCCCTGGTAAAACGACGCAAGAGTATATAACTCGAATCCTTTATCGATTGACTTTTGTCGGTGCGCTATTCCTAGCAGCAGTATCCGTTATCCCTGTCTTTTTTACAGCATTGGCAGGATTACCACCTGCAGTCCAAATAGGTGGTACAGGATTGTTGATCGTTGTTGGTGTAGCATTAGATACGATGAAGCAAATAGAAAGTCAATTAATACAACGTTCCTATAAAGGGTTTATGAAGAAATAGAAAAGGGAGTATATCTCCCTTAATACACTCGTAAACATGGAACGGTGGGGGGATTAAAGAGAATGAATTTGATTCTAATGGGTCTTCCGGGAGCTGGAAAGGGAACCCAAGCAGAAAAAATAGTCGCCAAATACGGAATTCCTCATATATCTACAGGTGATATGTTCCGTGCTGCAATTAAAAACGGTACAGAACTTGGACTTAAAGCAAAAGCTTTTATGGATGAAGGGAACCTTGTTCCTGATGAGGTAACTGTAGGAATAGTACGTGAACGGTTAAGTAAAGATGATTGTAAAGATGGCTTCTTACTTGATGGCTTTCCAAGAACAGTCGCACAAGCATCTGCTTTAGATGATATGTTAAAAGATCTTGGTAAACAAATCGATCACGTTTTATATATCGAGGTACCGAAAGAGGATTTATTTAAGCGACTCACTGGTCGTTGGATATGTTCAACATGCGGAGCAACGTATCATGAGTTATATAATCCTCCGAAAGTAGCTGGAAAATGTGATAAAGATGGAAGTGACCTTATTCAACGAGAAGACGATAAGGCAGAAACTGTAGGAAAACGTTTAGAAGTTAACTTACAGCAGGCTCAGCCATTAGTTGATTTCTATGGTGAAAAAGGATCTCTTCGCAGCTTAGATGGAAACAAAGAGATTGATGAAGTTTTTAATGATATTGATGAAATATTAAAAGGGAGTAATCAATGATTATTTGTAAGACGCCAAGAGAACTAGATATTATGCGTGTTGCAGGGAATATTGTCGCTTTGACTCATAAAGAACTTCAGAAGTTTATTAAGCCTGGTATTACTACGAAGGAATTGGATAACATCGCAGATAAATTTATTAGACAACATGATGCGATTCCATCTTTTAAAGGCTATAATGGATTTACTGGCAGCATTTGTGCTTCAGTAAATGATGAATTGGTACATGGAATACCTGGTGAACGTGTCCTTCATGATGGTGACATTATCAGTATTGATATTGGCGCTAATTATAAAGGATATCACGGGGATTCAGCATGGACCTATCCAGTTGGAACTATCTCAGAAAGTAATCAAAAACTTCTCGATGTTACCGAGGAATCTTTATATCGCGGACTTGCGGAAGCGAAGCCAGGAGAACGGTTGACTAATATCTCACACGCTATTCAATCTTATGTTGAGGATCATGGATTCTCGGTTGTAAGAGAATATGTAGGTCATGGAGTTGGTCAGGATTTGCACGAAGAACCGCAAATACCTCATTTTGGTCCTCCAGGCAAAGGTCCAAGACTTAAGCCAGGAATGGTTTTAGCTGTTGAACCAATGATCAATGCTGGATCACGACATGTCCGTGTATTAAAGGATAACTGGACGGTAGTAACAACAGATGGCAAAATGTGTGCCCATTTCGAACATACGATTGCTATTGTCGATACAGGATATGAAATATTGACAAAAACCGTTGAATAAAGGTGGTCACTATTATGAAGGATCCTGATTCGGTTCCACAGGTCGGTGAGCTTGTGAGAATTCTAAGTGGTAGGGACAAAGATCAGTTTGCGTGTATAATAGAGGTGTTGGATAATCGCTTTGTACTTATTGCGGATGGAGACAAACGTAAAGTCGATAAAGCGAAGAGGAAAAATCTTCAACACATCGAATTACTCGGAACGATTGCCCCCGAAGTGAAAAATAGCATAGTTGAAACGGGTCGTGTTACCAATGCTAAATTGCGATTTGCAATTTCAACATATATTGATGATAATTTACTGAAGGAAGGAGAGTAAATTCATGGCCAAAGAAGATGTAATTGAAGTAGAAGGAACGGTGATTGAGCCTCTTCCAAATGCGATGTTCCGCGTAGAATTAGAAAACGGACATAAGATCTTGGCACATGTCTCTGGTAAAATTCGTATGCACTTCATTAGAATATTACCTGGTGACAAAGTAACTGTAGAATTATCTCCGTACGATTTAACTCGTGGTCGTATCACATATCGTTATAAATAAGAATCGAAAAATATTACCACTCCGCAACCTAAGGAGGTAGAAATCATGAAGGTTAGACCATCCGTCAAGCCAATATGCGAAAAGTGTAAGGTTATTCGCCGAAAAGGTACCGTCATGGTAATTTGCGAAAATCCTAAACATAAACAAAAACAAGGTTAATAATTAGGAGGTGTAAAGTATGGCACGTATAGCTGGTGTCGACATTCCTCGTGACAAACGAGTTGTCATTTCATTAACGTACGTTTATGGAATTGGTACTTCTAGTGCAAAAGCTATTTTAAGCGAAGCTGGAGTATCTGAAGAAACACGCGTACGCGATTTAACAGAAGATGAATTAGGTAAAATCCGTGAAGTACTTGATAAATACAAAGTAGAAGGTGACCTTCGTCGTGAAGTGTCTCTTAACATTAAGAGATTGATCGAAATCGGATCTTATCGTGGTATTCGTCATCGTCGTGGATTACCTGTTAGAGGTCAAAAAACTAAGAATAACGCACGTACACGTAAAGGTCCACGTCGTACTGTTGCAAACAAGAAGAAGTAAAGGAGGTTATGTTTGATTATGGCTAAACCGAAAACGACTCGTTCAAAGCGTCGTCAACGTAAAAATATTGAATCCGGTGTTGCGCACATTCGTTCCACTTTTAACAATACAATTGTAACAATCACTGATACAAGTGGTAATGCAATTTCTTGGGCTAGTGCAGGTGCTTTAGGTTTTAAAGGTTCTCGTAAATCTACACCTTTCGCAGCACAAACTGCAGCAGAAACTGCAGCAAAAGCAGCGATGGAGCACGGAATGAAAGTAGTAGAAGTTTCAGTTAAAGGGCCGGGTGCAGGTCGTGAAGCAGCAATCCGTTCACTTCAAGCAACTGGTTTGGAAGTAAACATGATCAAAGATGTTACTCCAGTTCCACATAACGGTTGCCGTCCACCAAAACGTCGTAGAGTATAGTCGCATCAGAGGTATGAAAGCTCATACCCATGTCAATAATGGTTTAAGAGTCTTAAAAGTATTGACGGTATCGTGACAGGTTCGGGATGTGCCCAATGAGGGATTCCGGTTGGACGAACAGATTCAACCGGGGTTTCGACGTTTTGAAGGAGGGTTTGTTTAATGATCGAAATAGAAAAGCCAAAAATTGAAGCAGTTGAAGTAAGTGAAGATGGTTCGTACGGGAAATTTGTTGTAGAGCCATTAGAGAGAGGATACGGAACAACGCTTGGAAATTCTTTGCGTAGAATTCTATTATCTTCCCTACCAGGTTCTGCAGTTACTAGTGTTCAGTTTGATGGAGTACTGCATGAATTTTCTACGATTGAGGGTGTAGTAGAAGACATCACCTCTATCATTCTTAACTTAAAGAAACTAGCTCTAAAAATTTACTCAGATGAAGAAAAAACATTAGAAATTGAAGCGACAGGAGAAGGGGTAGTCACTGCTGCGGATTTTATGCATGATAGTGATGTGGAGGTTTTAAACCCTGACCTCCATATTGCAACTCTTTCGAAGGGTGCTCAATTTCATATGAAGGTTGCAGCTAACAGAGGAAGAGGATATGTTCCTGCTGAAGGAAATAAATCTGAAGAACTTCCTATCGGTGTCATTCCAGTTGATTCTATATACACACCAGTAGCACGTGTAAATTATCAAGTGGAAAACACACGTGTAGGTCAAATTACGAACTACGATAAATTGACACTAGACGTTTGGACTGATGGAAGCACTAGACCTGAGGAAGCTGTATCACTTGGCGCAAAAATCTTAACTGAGCATTTAAATATCTTTGTAGGATTGACTGACCAAGCTCAACATGCAGAGATTATGGTTGAGAAAGAAGAAGACCAAAAAGAAAAAGTGCTTGAAATGACGATCGAAGAATTAGACTTATCTGTTCGTTCGTATAACTGCTTAAAACGAGCAGGTATTAATACAGTGCAAGAATTAACGCACAAATCAGAAGAAGATATGATGAAGGTACGTAACCTTGGAAGAAAGTCTCTTGAAGAGGTTCAAGAGAAACTTGCTGAATTAGGTTTAGGACTTCGTAAGGAAGAATAGATTTATTTTTCCCATACTTCACTTGGTAATATTATACCTAGAATTTTGACTTGAGAAGGAGGGACTCCCATGGGCTATAGAAAATTAGGTCGTGATAGCAGCGCACGTAAAGCTTTATTTCGTGACTTAGCTACTGATTTAATCATCAATGAGCGCATCGAAACAACAGTACCTAAAGCGAAAGAGCTTCGTTCCGTTGTTGAGCAAATGATTACACTTGGTAAACGTGGTGACTTACACGCACGTCGTCAAGTAGCTGCATTTGTACGGAATGAAGTTGCTGACACTGAAACAGGACAAGATGCAATTCAGAAATTATTTGATGATATCGCACCACGTTATGAAGAGCGTCAAGGTGGTTACACACGCGTTCTTAAACTGGGACCTCGTCGTGGAGACGGTGCAGAAATGGCAATTATCGAGCTTGTTTAATTGTCTAAAAAGTCTCGACAGTTCGAATTTACTTATTGAGACAAACAATTTCATTTGATATAGGAAGAATAATCATATCAAATTAACGAAATGATTCTTCAAAAGGGCGCAACACCAGAACTTCCAACTATTCTGGTGCTATGCCCTTTTTTTGTACCATCTATTGTATCGGAGAAGCTACTATCTCTCCTTATTTTTATTTGTATGAAAGTACATTCATAGGGGCTGGATTAATGAGCGAATTATTGGATATTGATCATGTATGTTTACGATACAATACAGAGCACGACTTAGCGCTACGTAATATTACATTACGTATCTTTGAAGGGGAAAATATAGCAATAGTCGGTCATAACGGTTCCGGAAAGTCTACTTTAGCTAAAGTCATTTGCGGTGTGTTACAACCTACTAGTGGAAAAATGGATGTGAATGGACTAAATATTTGTGATGAAAACTATCGTTCACAAATAAGTAGATATGTCTCAATCGTTTTTCAAAACCCTGATAATCAAATTGTGGCCCCTACTGTTGAGGATGACGTAGCATTTAGTCTAGAAAATATAGGCACTCCACGAGAAGAAATGATAAAGCGTGTACAAGAAAGTATTAGTAAACTTGGACTTTCAGGATTAGAAAAAACAGATCCACATCATTTATCAGGCGGACAAAAGCAGCGTGTTGCTTTAGCTGGAGCTTTGGCGATGAGACCGAAAATACTAGTATTGGATGAAGCGACATCTATGCTAGACCCAAAGGGAAGAGCTGAAGTACAATATTATTTAAATAAAATAAATGTCGAGGATCGTGTCACGATTATTTCTATTACACACGACCTTTCCGTAGCGATGAAAGCAGACCGTATCATCGTTATGAAGGAAGGGGCGATTGTTGCAGATGAAAAGCCATCCATGATACTAACGAATGATCACATACTAAAAGAGACTAGTTTAAAAAAGCCATTTATGTATGAAATAATAGGTGAGCTTCAAGCGAGGGGAGTAAATTTCCCTGAAACAATTCATTCCGAGGAAGAGTTGGTGTCGCAATTATGCAAATTAAAACAGAGGCATTAAACTATACATATAAGAAAAATACGCCATTTGAAAAGAAAGCGATAAGAGATATTAATGTCACTATACCAGCTAATTCTTTTAATGTAATGATTGGTAAAACCGGATCTGGAAAATCAACTTTGCTTCAATTATTAAATGGCATGCTAGTCCCTACATCAGGAAATGTAGTCATTGGCGAATACACGATTAATTCTAAAATAAAGAAAAAAAGCTTGCATCCAATACGCAAAGTAGTAGGTACAGTTTTTCAAAATCCTGAAAATCAGCTATTTAGCGATACGGTTTTGCAGGATGTAATGTATGGTCCGTTAAATTTTGGTTTTACTAAACGACAGTCAGAAGCTCAGGCGAGGGAAGCGATGGAGCTAGTAGGAATTGCTGAATCGTTATTTAGCCGATCACCTTTCCAGCTCAGTGGTGGTCAAATGAGGAGAGTAGCGATAGCGGGGGTGCTCGCATGTCAACCGAAGGTCCTCTTTTTAGACGAGCCCACAGCTGGGTTAGATCCACAAGGCCATGACGATATCATGACGTTATTCCAAAAATGGTATAAAGAACGAGAGGATCGTTCTATTATTCTCATCACACACGAAATGGAAGATGCTGCAAAATACGGTGATAATATCTATATATTGCACGAAGGGGAAATTGTATTAGAAGGTCATCGTACAGAAATTTTCCAACAAGTAGAGTTACTAGATAAACTCGGATTGGATATTCCAGTTGCTAGTAGGTTATTAAGTAAATTAAAGGAAGCAAGTGGTGAAAATATCGCGGTAGCTCAATACGACGTTCAAGGAGTCGTGAAGGAGTTGTTATCTTTTATCGGAAGGAATAAAAAGGATGTTTGACCATGTTATTATCGGACAATATGTATCTAGTAACTCGTTTATACATCGACTAGATGCTAGGGCAAAATTACTATGCTTGATAGTATTTATTGCCATTCTTTTTGTTTATCGTCATCCATTTGTAATGGCGTCAGCGAGTATTCTTTTAGTAATAGCTTTTATTTTAGCAAGGATACCTATTATATATTATTTGAAAGGGCTGCGTTTCGTAGTACTCATGATAACTTTTACTTTTTTATTTCATGCTCTTTTTCAAGGTGGAGATATATTGTTATTGGAAACACCGATAGCAAATGTATATCTTGAAGGATTAATAGAGGGCGGCTACTTTGCATTAAGGTTATTGATGATCTTTATTTTTGCATCTTTACTATCATTGACGACGACACCAGTAGAGCTGACAGATGGATTAGAGAAGCTATTAAGTCCTTTGAAAAAGCTAAAGCTACCTATTCATGAGCTCGCGTTTATGATGGGGATCTCGATGCGGTTTATTCCTATTTTAAGTGACGAAGCAGAAAAGATTATTAAAGCCCAAACCGCAAGAGGAGCTCATTTTTCTTCTGGTTCTTTGTGGAAAAGATTGACCGCGTTTATTCCAATTTTCATTCCTCTTTTTGTTCGAGCTTTAAATAGAGCTGAGGAGGTTGCTATAGCGATGGAAGCACGAGGGTATACTGGTGGTGAAGGAAGAACAAAGCTACGTGACATGAGATGGCGTCAAATGGACACAGCATCATTAAGTATTTTTTGTTGTTTTTTGATCGTGGCTATCATTTTGAGGTTTTCATAAGGGAGGAGGGATGACTACGTGAAACGAGTAAAAGGGATCGTTACATATGATGGTACAAAATATTCGGGCTATCAAGTACAAGTAGATAAAAAGACAATACAAGCCGAATTAGAAAAGGCGTTAGCTAAAATACATAAAGCTGATTCGTGGAACGTAGTGAGCTCTGGAAGAACAGATACAGGTGTACATAGTCTTGGGCAGACGATTCATTTTGACACATCACTTTCTATACCTGAGGAACGTTGGCCACAGGCTTTCAATAGACTATTACCAGATGATATACAAGTAAGAGACCTCCAGTATGTTCATCATGATTTTCATGCCAGGTTTGATAGTGTCGGGAAAAAGTATGTTTATAAAGTGAATACTGCACGAGAAAAAGATATTTTTAAGCGGAATTTTGTTTACCATCACCCTTACGTACTTTCTTATGAAAAGATGCTGGAAGCGGCCATGCATCTTGAGGGGACACATGACTTTACTAGTTTTTCCTCTCCGCGAACGGATGTTATTGATAAAGTGAGAACGATTTATGCTATTGAACTAGAAAAAAATGGTGATGAATGGACTTTTACTTATATAGGAAATGGATTTTTGTATCAGATGGTAAGGGTGTTAACTGGTACATTACTCCATGTTGGTAAAGGGAAAATAAGACCAGAAGAGATCCCTGAAATCTTTGAAGGGAAGGACCGCTCCCTCGCTGGACCATCAATACCAGGCACAGGGCTTTATTTAACAAATGTATACTATGATCAAGAAGCGCTTGAAGTGGCAGTGAAAAACTTGAAGCATTCATAGAATAGTGTCATCGATAAGGTCAGTTTTAAAAAAAAATGAAAAGACAACGAAACCTGGTGTAACATTTTATTGACATGAGTATTCATATGTTATATGATGATATACGGTATTCTTATGCCCACTAGCCCCGGGTACGGAATCTACAGTTGATATTTGACGCTAAAGTTTTTGTGAAAGTTTATTAGGAGGGAAACAAATGCGTACGACATATATGGCAAAGCCAAGTGAAGTAAACCGTAAATGGTATGTTGTAGACGCTGAAGGACAAACATTAGGTCGCCTAGCGAGTGAAGTTGCAAGCATCCTTCGCGGTAAACATAAACCAACATTCACACCGCACATTGACACAGGAGATCACGTGATCTTAATCAATGCGGAGAAGATTCATTTAACAGGAAACAAATTAGCAGACAAGAAATATTACCGTCATAGCCAATATCCAGGTAGTCTTAAAACGACGACTGCTCAGGAAATGCTTGACAAGAAACCTGAAAGAGTGCTCGAGTTAGCGATTAAAGGAATGCTTCCAAAGAATTCTCTTGGTCGTAAACAAGGCATGAAGCTTCATGTATATGCAGGAAGCGAACACCCACATCAAGCTCAACAACCGGAAGTATACGAACTACGCGGTTAATATAGAAGGAGGTAATTTACATGGCACAAGTTCAATATTATGGAACAGGTCGTCGTAAGAACTCCGTTGCACGTGTGCGTTTAGTTCCGGGAGACGGACGCATCGTAATTAACAACAGAGACATTAACGACTACTTTGACCTTGAAACTTTAAAGTTAATTGTTAAACAACCATTAGTAGAAACACAAACAGAAGGTACGTATGACGTACTTGTAAATGTTAAAGGTGGAGGCTACACAGGACAAGCGGGTGCTATCCGTCACGGAGTTGCACGTGCACTTCTAGGTGCTGACCCTGAGTACCGTGGTTCACTTAAAAAAGCTGGATTCTTGACTCGTGACGCTCGTATGAAAGAGCGTAAGAAATACGGTCTTAAAGCAGCTCGTCGTGCACCTCAGTTCTCAAAGCGTTAATATCCTTGTTATACAAGGGATCAAGCCCTCTTTGCTCATCAATGGAGCAGAGAGGGTTTTTTCGTGTCCAAATATGGAATTGAATACCCCGCGCTAAAATGTCATGTACTTTTGGAACATCTCCGCTGTTTTCTCCTTCGCTTCATCGGTCATATGAGTGTAAATATTCATCGTCGTTTGAATATCTGTATGGGAGAGCCGAGCTTGTACATCTTTGATGGAAGCACCAGCTACAGGCATCAAACTGGCATGTGTATGCCTAAAGGCGTGAACATTTATTTTCGGGAGCTCTAGGTTCTTTTTGTAGATTTGCTCCAGCTTTTCATTCAAGTAAGCCAGTCGGCAATAATCCATATCATGTTTAAACGGATTATAGACCGTAAAGACAGGCTGTTTATCATCAGATTGAAAAGAAGTCGAAAGTTCTAACGTCAGATAGCGCTGTATTTGCTTGCTACGCCATTTCTTTAAGATCACCAGATTTTCATCGTCTACACTAACCTCACTCCGTTGTTGATTAATACGATAAAAAAGTTTTTTTGCATAAAAGGAAAATATTTTACAAAATTTATATATTATTTCCAATTTATTGTGGTATTATGTAGTGGAAAATAACAAAATAAGGAGTAATCTGAGTAAACTGTAAGTTTCAGTAATGTTAATGCTATTTTTGCTGTGTTAGTTTCGTTTACCGCCTTAACCGCACAAGAATCCGTTTGAAGTTAAGCACGACGATGAATCTAGAGGTGCTAGAAAACGTTGAAGTGTCTCCCGAACTACCCGCCCTACGTAGATAGTGGAGAAGGAGAAATTTCCCCATTCGGTATAGGTATACCGCGTGATGTAAGGGACATCAGTAGAAAGGGTCAATATGACTTTCGAGGAAAGGCATCAAGGTCTGATTTTTTATAGAACTTTGAATGTGCTCCTGGCGCAATCCTTTTTTCGATCGAAAGCAGGTTGAGCAGTACAAATAACGAATATGTAAAATTTCATGGTCCTAGTGATTCCACATACTATTTTTCAAACGCCAAAGCTATTCTTGGCGTTTGTCTTTATGTCACACATTTACATTAAGGGAGAACATTCATGACAAGCACTCAGCTGAAAATTATTGCACTGATCGCCATGTTTATTGACCATTATGGATTATTCATATCGGGGACGCCAGAATGGATGGGCTGGATAGGGAGGATTGCAGCGCCAGTCTTTATTTATTGCGTAGTTATCGGTTTTCAAAACACGTCTAACAGGACAAAGTATTTGGTACGTTTAGGGGTAGCTGCAATCGGAATGAGCTTTATAAATCTATTTATAAATTTACGTCTCTTCTATACAGATTTGAGCGGACCGTATCTTGAGCTGAACTTCTTCGCTACTTTATTTTTAATAGCATTCCTAATTATGCTACTGGAAAATAAGAGGATAAAACTTCTTCTATTGTTCTTTGCTTGGCAAATTATTTCTTTTATCCTATTTGGCTTACTGGAAGTTTTCGGGTTGCAACCTCAGCCATTCGCAATTTTTACAGCTCAAATTTCTGGGAATGTTCTTGTAGTTGAGGGCGGCCCTCTTATCATTCTACTAGGTGTTTCCTTTTATTTTGCAAACGATAATAGATGGACAGTTACTGCGGGTTATAGTTTTTATTGTCTTGCAATATTTTACTCTGTGCGAAGGTGGGGGTGGCGTCTTGAAGGATTATACCAACATTTGTTTGGGTTTGCTGACTATCAATGGATGATGATTTTCGCATTACCTCTCTTTCTGTTATACAATGGTAAAAAAGGAATTGGTTTAAAGTACTTATTCTACATATTTTACCCTTTACACATCGTAATACTTTGGTATATAGGTACACATATACTATCATGATAATTGTAGAATGATGTATGTGCACTTGCTGTTCTCGCGGGAGTATTTTTGGCATTAATAAAATATATAATGAGAAAATATGAGTGAAAATAAAAATGATTTCCTTGGAAATACAATCCTTTATAGGTGTACAAAGGGTTGTATTTTTTTATGTCTTTATCATTTTAACCATATGAATAGAAGGTAAGATAAGGATACACTAATCATTCCCATGGACATAATCCACTATGTATTCCAAGTTTTTTCCCTTATGAAATAAAAAACAAGTTCAACACTAAGAGTAAAAAACAGAGGAGACATGGCGATGAATGTAGTGACGGATTTAGGCGAAAGAAGGAGAAGGAAACAATGGAAGTTCGAGCGAAGTATGCTAAGAGCGTTATCAATAGAAGACATGCGCAAGGACGTTCAAGAGCAGTTTTTTGATCAGTTAGTCGGTCAATCTGTAGGTAAGCTATATTTAGTCGACTATTGCTTAGATATTGGAATAGACGCATATCTCCTTGGTTCTGAGTTCGGACGTTTTGGGTATTACGGTGAGACTGCTGAGCAAGCACAACACCGTTGTATAGAAGAGATTAACGCATATATTGAGCAAACGACAGGCCAATTTAAGTCATGGTTCACGCTAGATGAAGTCGAAACGACGATACAACACGAAAAGAGCAGGGCATTTATACTGAGGTGGTGGAATAAAGGCTTTGCAGAAGGAGAAAAAAAGTACAGACTTAGGCTTCATTAAAAATTAATTTGATCATATTTTTAACCCTGTCCCATATATATGGAAAGGAAGGACAAAGGGGGACGGGGTTATGCGAAGATCAAAATTAATTAAAATAGTAGCGATTGCATTAGCATTAGGGCTACTGATCGTTGTCATTCAAATACAATTAAGCAGTAAAAATTCAACTGGTTGGCACTTGCCACTATCAGGTCAAGTCATCGTCATTGACCCTGGTCATGGAGGAATTGATGGAGGCGCATCTTCTAAAGCTGGTGATTTAGAAAAGGACATTACACTTCAAATTAGTTTTAAACTACGCGATTATCTTCAAGAATCAGGAGCACTTGTGTTAATGACAAGAGAGGGTGATCATGACCTAGCTTCTGATAGTACTTCAAGAGTACGGTCAAGAAAAGCAGAGGACTTAAGAAAACGGGTATCATTAATTAATGATTCAAACGCAGATTTATTTGTCAGCATTCATCTTAACTCTATTCCGTCACCAAAGTGGCGTGGAGCGCAAACGTTTTATAACCGTGCAGTAGAAGGTAATGAAGAGCTTTCTAAGCACATTCAAGGTGAATTAAGAAGAAACCTTGAAAATACAACGAGAGAAGCAAAGCCTATCAATAGCGTGTATATTTTACAACAAGCTAACGTAACTGGATCGTTAGTAGAGGTAGGTTTTTTATCAAATCCAAGTGAAGCGGAGCTATTAAGTACGAAGGATTATCAGCAAAAAGTAGCAGCCTCCATATATGAGGGGATATTAAGACATGCAAGCGGTGATCCGCTTCCTAGTTCATAACAAAAAGACCAACACTGTCATAAATAAGCTGTGTTGGTCTTTTTGAAAAATTGTAAGTGATAGAAAAATGGTTTTCGTATCCAATACATTTTTCGTGTGATCTATATCATCATGAACATAGTGTAATTGTGTTATACTTTTACTATAACTAAAGGAATACATAAGTATATAAAGGCGGTGTTACGATGTTAACGGAAGAACAGGTGCTTCAAGCATTAAAGGATGTGCAGGAGCCATTTCTTAAGAAAAGCCTCGTTGAATTAAATGCGATAAAAGAAATAAAGATTAAAAAAGGAATGGTGAGCTTAAAGCTTGCTTTATCTCAAACAGGTACTGGTGAACAAATGCAGTTACAGCAGCAAGTCGTTTCTGCAGTTAAAGGTGCAGGTGCAGAGAGTGTAGGCTTACGCTTTGAAAAAATGGCTGATGAAGAAATCGGAGAGCATGGGGGACAAGCAGGAGAAGAGAAAAAATCGTTGCTTGACCGAACTGATAAGACCACATTTATCGCTGTAACGAGTGGTAAAGGTGGTGTTGGGAAGTCAACAGTCTCTGTTAATTTAGCGACATCATTGGCAAGAAAAGGTAAAAAAGTCGGTATTATTGATGCCGACATATATGGCTTTAGCGTACCTGATATGATGGGGATCGAAGAAAGACCTAAAGTAGTGAACCAGAGAATTTATCCTGTACAGCGCTTTGATGTACAAGTGATTTCGATGGGCTTTTTTGTAGAAGATAATTCGCCAATTATTTGGCGTGGACCGATGCTAGGTAAAATGTTAAATAACTTCTTCTCGGAAGTGGAATGGGATGATCTTGACTACCTCATTCTTGACCTTCCACCAGGAACGGGAGACGTTGCATTAGATGTTCATTCAATGCTACCTTCATCTAAAGAAATTATTGTAACAACACCACATGCAACAGCGGCCTTTGTTGCCGCACGTGCAGGTGCGATGGCAATTAAAACAGAGCATGAAATATTAGGTGTTGTTGAAAATATGGCTTATTTTGAAAGTAAAGTAACTGGAGAAAAGGAATATGTATTTGGTAAAGGTGGAGGAGAGAAGCTAGCAAAAGAGCTGAATAGCGAAGTTTTAGCGCAAATTCCTTTAGGTCAACCTGATATCGATGAAGATAACTTTGCTCCTTCTGTATATGCTGAGGAGCATCCAATCGGAAAAATTTACTTAAATATGGCACAGCAAATTATAGATAAAATTGAACAATAATTAAAAAGGGGAGACTCAAAAGGCAAAATCATCCTATTTGAGTCTCCCTTTCGTATTTATTCCTCTTCACTTTCGCCACTATCTTGACCTTCTTCTTGTTGTTCTTGATCTTGTTTATTCATTTGCTCTTCAGCGACATTAGAGAAAATGTCATTTAGTTTAGCTACAAAATAAGGGCTTTCAAAAGCATCTTGCATGACTGTCATCACTTGTTGACGGTACTCCTTACTTTGCATTAATTCTAAATACTTTTCTTCCATTTCAGGATCCTTTAATACGTCCATCATCATGCCCTGATATTCAGGATCCTTCATTAAGCTTTTCATCATCTTTTCATTTTGACTTTGAATACTCTCAGCAAATGATTTTGCAAATTCAGGATCTTGCATGACTCTTTGCCAATATTCTTTTCCTTCATCGGAGGTTAGTGTAGTCTGAATCGTTTGTTTGACATAATCCTCTTCCATAACAAGGTTTTGACGAACTTCCTCATCTTGAAGTACATCTTGAATGGCTTGTTTCCCTTCATCTGTTTTTAACATATCTACCATCATTTTTTTTGTGCTTTCGTAATCTGGCTGCTGAGAGCTATTATCCTCCATAGCTGCACAGCCATTTAACAACAAGATGAAAAGTAGCGGTATATAAACAACGGCCTTCTTCAAGGAAATGTTATTAATAACTTTTTCAAAATATCGGTGCCATTGTGGAACACGTTTATATTTATTATGATAATACCACACAGGAAGCGGCTCCTTTCCATTGGTACTTTTGTTCATAATATGCTAAAGGAAAGCCTTATTTATACAAAGTAAATGTCCTATAAACGACAATTTTTTTGGAAAAAGAGAAAAAAGTAGCGATAGAAAAAGAATTTTTGATATGATTGTATGTGGATTGAAATGTACAGGAGGAAATCATAGTGAATACAAGAAAAGTAGTATATTTATTTTATACAACGTTACTTCTAGGGACATTCTCAGGGGCATTAGTTGGTTTTTTATTGGATTGGAGAACGCATATCAATGACTTAGCTAACCTACAATTTGGTGGCATTATTATGGTTATCATCACAGCATCAATTTGGGCTGTTATCGCACAAATGGGGTTTTTCGCCTATTTAACGATACATCGATTTGGTCTTGGGATTTTTAAGTCCGTCCAGCTATGGAATAGAGTCCAAGTCATCATTATTGCTTTTGTATTATTTGACCTTGTTATCTTTCGGTACTGGGCCTTCGCTGAAGGTGAAGGGATTTGGGGATATTTAATTATGCCAGGTTTATTATTGGGATACGGGTTAATTGTTGCGTCTATAAAGAGTAAAGAGACAAATCGCCTAGCCTTTATACCAGCTTTATTTTTTATAGTCGTTGTTACAACGATTGAATGGATTCCTGCGCTACAACAAAACGACTTTACGTTTTTAACGACATCGATCGTACCGCTGCTTGTAGCGAATACATGGCAATTATTAGTTTTACATCGCTTGCAAGAGCCCGCCTCAAAGTCTGATGGTAAAAATAACAAAACAAAATAAATGCTTTGATTTGTTATGTATAAGAAATCCACTTATTATGGGCTTTAAGAGATTGCGGCGGCTCCGCCATTGCTTAGAGGATGACTCCAAAGGTAAAAATTCGACCTTTTGAGCCATCCTCTGTTTTTATTTCTGATAGATTATTGGACTTCTTTTGTTACAACTTCAGCTCCTGAGACGAGTTCAGAAACGGTATTAAAATGATATCCTTCACTTTCGATGTAGGAAATGATCTCTGCCAATGCTTCATTTGTTTGTTTAGCTGAATCAGAGGCGTGCATAAGAACGATATCTCCGTTTGAAATGTTACGAGTAACATTTTCAACGATCGTATCTACACCAGGGTTTTGCCAGTCATTTGAATCCACACTCCAGTGAATGACATCGTAATTTTGATTTTCCGCAATAGACAAAACTCGCTCGTCAAAACTACCATTTGGAGGTCTTAATAGATTAGGGACTTCTTGACTTACTTCTTGAATGATTCGATGTGCTGTTTGAATGTCTTTTTTAATCTGTTCATCATCTTTTTTCGTATAGTGCTCGTGAACATAGCCATGACTTCCTAATTCATGACCGTCCTCTACAATTCTTTCTACTATTTCTGGGTGCCTCTCTGCCCAATCAGCTGAAACGAAAAATGTCGATGTTACATCATGCTCTTTCAGCGTATCTAAAATAGGTAATGCACGTTCTTCTCCCCAGCTTACGTTAAAAGTAAGGGCAACTTCTTTCTCTTCTGCATCAACTTTATAGATAGCAACAGGCTGATCATCAGTAGAAAAAACAGGTATTTGTGAGCGTTCTACAAATAGGATCCCAGCAGTGAAAAGTGCAGCAACCGCAATGATAGCATATCTTTTTAATGTTTTAGCATTCCATACCCAAATAAAATTCATTTAACCGATCCTCCTTGTCCAATCTTTACTTTATATGTATTCAATGGACAGGGTCATATGAATAAAAATTGGAAAAAACGAAAATAATTTCTTATACATAACATTTAAGGGGGCGTTTACAAGAAATGCTTGGTATGATGTTAACAGGTAAAGAATCGCAGGAGATTGAATACTTACTAAAGAGAGAGCTAGAAGAACTTTTACTTGATTTTTCTGATTCACGTATTGATGGGGTTGTTAAAAGAGCGATGGAAGAAAGATACCAAATGATTTTTCAGCTTTATAAGCGTTTTACAACAAAGCAAGAATATTTAAAGTACGTTAGGAATCGTCAATACACAGAATATAAAACATCTCAATCTGATTAAACACTGCTGTTTTCCAATTGGAAACTAAATATTTTTCAAATTTAAAAGTATAAAATGTGCATTGGTCGGTCAACATTATATAGGGTAAATTGTATATAAGTCTTCGTGGCCGACTTGTACATTAGTACGACATATTTTTTCAAAAATACTATTGCAATCACGGAAAAAAAATAGTATTATATCAAATGTCGGTCAAGTAATTGAATCTTTAGGTAATCAACGTATACTGATATTCCACAGTAGCTCAGTTGGTAGAGCAATCGGCTGTTAACCGATCGGTCGTAGGTTCGAGTCCTACCTGTGGAGCCAAACTTTCATCCTTAAAGATCATGATGCTCGTTCTATTGAACTGTAAGAGAGCAAGGGAAAAAGCTAAGGAAATATATTAATGCCGTTCCACAGTAGCTCAGTTGGTAGAGCAATCGGCTGTTAACCGATCGGTCGTAGGTTCGAGTCCTACCTGTGGAGCCAAAACTTTCATCCTTAGAGAAACATGCCGCTGTTTAATGCTTCGAAAGATCCTGAAAGTGAAGCAAGGAATTGTTAAGGAATTTTTTATTGATAGCATTCCACAGTAGCTCAGTTGGTAGAGCAATCGGCTGTTAACCGATCGGTCGTAGGTTCGAGTCCTACCTGTGGAGCCAGGCTTCCTTAGCTCAGTAGGTAGAGCGCATCCATGGTAAGGATGAGGTCAGCGGTTCAAGCCCGCTAGGAAGCTCCATTAATGGCCCGTTGGTCAAGTGGTTAAGACACCGCCCTTTCACGGCGGTAACACGGGTTCGAATCCCGTACGGGTCACCAACTTTGATAGAATTATGCACGAGTGAATCTGACGAAGAGATTCGAAGTTTATTTTAAACAAAACCATTGGGCTATAGCCAAGCGGTAAGGCAACGGATTTTGATTCCGTCATGCGCAGGTTCGAATCCTGCTAGCCCAGCCATTTATTTTTTCTAATTCTAGAAGAGGAAGACATTGGTCGTAATCTTTATTAAAGCATCATTTGAACAATCTGCGAGCCATTAGCTCAGTGACGAGCGTTTACATCGTCGGAAAATCTCCGAGTTGTCTCGACGCATTAAGCAACGAAGCAATACTAGAAGAGGAAGAGACAGGTGTAAACTACAAAGCAAAGCATCGTCCGTAATCATCATGAAAAGCATCATTTGAATAATCTGCGAGCCATTAGCTCAGTGACGAGCGTTTACATCGTCGAATAAACTACGAGTTGTCTCGACGGATAAAGCAACAAAGCAATACTAGAAGAGGAAGAGACAGGTGTAAACTACAAAGCAAAGCATCGTCCGTAATCATCATGAAAAGCATCATTTGAATAATCTGCGAGCCATTAGCTCAGTGACGAGCGTTTACATCGTCGAATAAACTACGAGTTGTCTCGACGGATAAAGCAACAAAGCAATACTAGAAGAGGAAGAGACAGGTAAGACCACAAAGCAAAACATCGTCCGTAAATATCATGGATATGCAACAATGAAAAACTACGAGCCATTAGCTCAGTGACGAGCGTTTACATCGTCGAATAAACTACGAGTTGTCTCGACGGATAAAGCAACAAAGCAATACTAGAAGAGGAAGAGACAGGTAAGACCACAAAGCAAAACATCGTCCGTAAACATCATGGATATGCAACAATGAAAAACTACGAGCCATTAGCTCAGTTGGTAGAGCATCTGACTTTTAATCAGAGGGTCGAAGGTTCGAGTCCTTCATGGCTCACCATTTAATTAGGTGAGAAAATATAGCGCAACATCGTCTGTAACCTTCATGAATAAGCTTCATTGAAAAGTCAACGGGGCCTTAGCTCAGCTACGAGCAAAGCTGCCAAGAATAATCAACGAGTTGTCTCGACGCATTAGCAGCTGTGAATATGCAGAAGAGGAAGAGACAGGGACTACAAAGCGCCACATCGTCCGTAATCTTCATGAATAAGCATCAATGAAAAAACAACGGGGCCTTAGCTCAGCTGGGAGAGCGCCTGCCTTGCACGCAGGAGGTCAGCGGTTCGATCCCGCTAGGCTCCACCAAACAAACATTTACTCCTTGAGTGTTAAACACTCAAGGTTTTTTATATGGAGCATTTTGGTCGAGTGAGAAAGAGCGTAACACATCTGACAGACTCGCTATCGAATTCTTGTTTAAGTGTTCATAGAAGACCGCCTTTGCACATAATTTACCTCAATCAAGCCCAATTTACTCACACAAGTCTCTCTCGGCATGATGACATTCACAGTCACAAAAAGAGGGTAATCTTACAAAAAAATAATAAAAAAATGCCTCTTAAGCAGTGGCATTTTTTCAAAACATTTATTATTTTTTCTCTCTTATTGATAAGTATTGATATTTTATTAATAAATCATCAAGGTGAGTGCTAATTTCTACGACTTCATGTGAAGTTCTATTCATCTTTTCTGATAATTTATTCATTTTATCACGAGCTGTTTCTATTTGATTAAGCAGCTCTTTTTTGGAAACTGTACTATTCATATATAGAACCTCCTTTGTTGTCATCAGTTCCGCTATTATAGACATTCTACCCCATGTGCGTCGTAATAAAACATCACATTATTTTTGAAAAAATATGGTATTTTTTTTTGACAATGCTAAAATGAAGATAATGTTTGAAACCTTTTATAGGTTGTTTTCGTATAGGAGATAACCGCAGCAGAGTGGGGGTTTATATATGGATGCGGTTGTAAAAAAAATAGTTATAGAAGTAAAGAAAGGTAATCAACAAGCTTTCTCAGAGCTAGTTGAGCTATATAAAGATAAAGTTTATCAAATTGCATATCGAATGCTAGGGAATGTGCATGAGGCGCAGGATGTTGCTCAAGAAGCGTTTTTACGTGCATATGTGAATATTGAGTCGTATGATACAAATAGGAAGTTTTCAACTTGGCTTTTTAGGATTGCAACAAACTTAGCTATCGATAGAATTAGAAAGAAGAAACCAGATTTTCATCTCGAAGATAAAGTGGCGGGGACAGAGGATTTAGATTATTATTCTCAATTTGCTACAGAGGATAAATTACCAGAAGAAAAGGTTGTCCAATACGAAACACAAGATTGGGTACAAAAAGAAATTATGGCTTTACCACCGAAGTATCGATCAGCTATCATTTTGAAATATATAGAAGATCTTTCTTTAAAGGAGATTAGTAATATTTTGAACCTACCCGTTGCTACAGTGAAAACGAGGATTCATCGAGGTAGGGAAGCATTAAGGAAACGGCTACGAGAAACTTGAGTCGAGAAAGGAAGATCAATAATGGCTTGTAAAAAAGATTATGCAGAACAAATACACCATTATTTAGATGAAGAGCTTACACTGTTAGAGAGAAAAAGGTTTGAAAGCCATATACAAAAATGTAGTGCTTGTCATGCTCATGTTAGGGAACTTAGGAAGACGGAGGCAATTGTACAAAGTGCCTCTCATATAAAGGCGCCAGCAAATTTTACTGATAATGTCATGAGTCAGTTGCCAAAGCAATCGCAGAAAGCACGCTATAAAAACTGGATGAGAAAGCACCCATATATTATTACTGCTGCTACTTTCTTTTTAGTATTTATTGTGAGCTTAACTTCTATTTGGAATGACGGCGGAAAAGAAATTTCTGTAAAAGGCGATGGTCACTTCATAGTAGATGAGGAGCGAGGTGTCGTTATTATTCCTGAAGGAGAAACTATTTCTGGAGATATTACTGTCCGTAATGGAAATATAGAAATAAATGGAGAAGTGCTAGGTAATATAACTGTAATTAATGGAGAGCAATATTTAGCCTCAGCTGGTAGTGTTGCTGGTGAGATACAAGAAATAAATCAAGTGCTAGAGTGGATGTGGTTCCATACAAAGTCCTTTTTCTCTGAAGTACTAAATGTTATGAATGGTGATAAACAGTAATGAGATAAAAAATATATTTTGACCTTTTTGAGCATCGCTCGAAAAGGTCTTTTCTTATAAAATTATGATATAATGTTAAAGTTAATGGTAATGAGGGAAGAAATATATTAGATAAGGACCTAAAATTACTTGGGGGAAATGCGATGTTAGGAAGTATTTTTGAAAATATCTCATTATTAGATTTACTAGTTGTTGTCATTGATATATTATTAGTGGCTTATGTTATATACAAATTAATTAATGTAATACGAGGCACTAGGGCAGTCCAGCTTCTGAAAGGGATAACTGTAATCTTAGTGGTCTGGTTTTTAAGTAGGCAATTTGGATTTATAACACTTGAGTGGATTATGCAACAAGCTGTCGTCTATGGTCTACTTGCAATTATTATTATATTCCAGCCTGAGCTTAGACGAGCACTAGAACAAATTGGTAGAGGTCGTTTTTTTTCAAAAGGCTCCACAGCTGAAGAGGAAGATGTTAAGAAAAATATAGAGCATATTGTGAAAGCTGCAAATTACATGGGGAAGCGTCGAATTGGTGCTTTAATCTCGATCGAAAAGGAAACGGGAATGAACGACTATGTTGAGACTGGGATAACGATGAACGCTCACCTCACTTCAGAGCTATTAATCAATGTATTTATTCCAAACACTCCGCTTCACGATGGTGCTGTCATTATTAAGAATAATGAAATTATGGCTGCAGGATGCTATTTACCTTTGTCAGAAAATCCTTTTATATCAAAAGAATTAGGAACGCGGCACCGCGCCGCTTTAGGTGTTAGTGAAGTAACAGATAGTGTTACGTTAGTTGTGTCTGAGGAAACTGGTGGTATTTCTGTTACGAAAAATGGAGAATTACATCGCAACTTAGATGAGGATGCGTTAAGAACGTTACTCGAAAATGATTTACTAAACGTAGATCAAACGAAGTCTACTTCTCGCTGGCAGTGGGGAGGTAAGAAAAATGGATAAATGGTTTAATAATTCGTGGGTGTTAAAAGGCGTGTCCCTCCTTATAGCCATGATGCTATTTTTAGTTGTAAATATGGATAGGCAACCAACCCAAACAGGTGGATTACCTGGAATTACAAATGGGCAGCGTGTAATAGAGGAACTAGACCTAACTGTTTATTATGATGAGGATACGCATGTTGTGACAGAGGCACCAGAACATGTTCAAGTAACATTAAGAGGTCCACAAAATATTTTAACGCTTTTAGCTCTAGAAAGACAAAGCTACGAAGTATTTGTTGATGTTAGAGGGAAGGAACCTGGAGTACATTATGAGCGAGTGCAGCATAGAGATTTTCATAAAGATTTAAATGTTTCTATTAATCCTCCCACAGTACGGATTACAATCCAAGAGAAGCAAACCGTTTCACTTCCAGTTGAAGTTGATATTATCAACGAGGGTGAAGTAGGAGAGGGTTATAGCATAGGTACGCCGACTGTTTCTCCATCTAATGTAGATATTACCGCGGCGCAAGGCGTTATTGAGCAAATCGCAAGTGTTCGGGCGGTAGTCGATGTAGCTGGAAGAGATGCGACGTTCCAATCTGCAACGAGTGTTATAGTGCTAGATCAAAATGGTAATGAAATGAATGTTAATACTGACCCACCTGCTGTTGAGGTAACTGTACCAATAACTGCGCCAAATAAAGAAGTACCTGTGCGAATTGAGAGAGAAGGTGAGTTACCGGAAGGAATTGCGGTTGAGTCGATAACAGCAGAGCCAAGCACTATTACCGTATTTGGTCCAGTTTCTATCATAAACGACATTTCGTTTATTGATGGTGTAAAAGTTGATCTAAGTAATATCACTGAAAGTACATCTTTTGAAGTTGATGTACAAGCACCAAATGGTGTGGAACGTATTGCGCCTGAAACGATTACAATAACCATTGAAGTGACGCAAGAAGAAGAGAGAGAGTTTTCTAACTTTGAGATTGATGTAGTAGGGGTTCCCGAAGGTAACAATTATGCGTTTATCGAACCAGAAGAAGGCATGCTAGATATCTCCATTTTGGGCAGTAGAAATGTTTTAGACAGAGTGAGTCGAACCGATATACAGTTATACGTTGACTTAAACGATTTATCTGATGGAGAGCACGATGTTCCGTTACAGTTCAATGGTCCACAAGGTGTTAGAATTGATCCTAATATCATGAATAGTGTTCGTCTCGTCATCTATGATGAGGATGAAGAGCCATTCGTCGAGGAACCTGTTCAAGGGGAAAATACGAGTGAAGAAATAGAAGGAGAACAAGAAGAAAACACAACATAGATGCATCTATTTACTATTTGAATAGGATTTAAAGGATGAATGAAAAATCTTAAGGAGAGATATACATGGGAAAGTTTTTCGGAACAGATGGTGTGAGAGGAGTAGCTAACAAAGAATTGACACCTGAGCTCGCATTTAAACTAGGTCGTTATGGAGGATATGTTTTAACAAAAGAACGTAATAAACCGAAAATATTGATTGGAAGAGATACAAGAATTTCCGGTCATATGTTAGAAGGTGCCTTAGTTGCTGGCCTACTCTCCATTGGTGCAGAAGTAATGCGATTAGGAGTAATTTCAACACCAGGAGTAGCATTTTTAACAAAGGCTTTAAGTGCAGATGCTGGTGTAATGATTTCTGCCTCACATAATCCTGTAGAAGATAACGGTATTAAATTTTTTGGTTCTGATGGATTTAAGCTCCTTGATAGTCAAGAGGAAGAAATCGAAAAGCTACTACAGACAGAAGACAATTTGGAAGATGATTTACCAAGACCAGTTGGTGGAGATATTGGCCAAGTAAACGATTATTTTGAAGGTGGCCAAAAGTATTTACAGTTTTTAAAGCAAACAGTACAAGAGGATTTTTCTGGATTAAAAATTGCGCTAGATTGCGCCCATGGTTCTGCATCGCCATTAGCAACACACTTATTTGCAGATTTAGAAGCGGAGCAAATTTGTACGATTGGCTCTTCACCAAATGGCGTTAATATTAATGATCAAGTAGGATCTACACACCCTGAAGCGCTCGTTTCTCTTGTTTTAGAAAAAGGAGCGGACATAGGTCTCGCATTTGACGGCGATGCTGACAGATTAATTGCAGTCGATGAAAAAGGAAATGTCATTGATGGCGATCAAATTATGTATATTTGCGCAAAATACTATAAAGAACAAGGGCGTTTGAGCCATAATACAGTTGTCACAACGGTGATGAGTAATATTGGTTTTTATAAAGCGCTAGAAAATATTGGCGTCCAAACGAAGCAAACAGCTGTTGGCGATCGTTATGTTATGGAAGAAATGCGTAAAGGTGGATATAACATTGGTGGTGAACAATCTGGCCATATTATTTTCTTAGATTATGCAACGACCGGAGACGGACTCCTTTCAGCTATACAGTTATGTAGTATATTAAAGGCTTCTGGTAAACCATTGTCTGAATTAGCCAGTGAAATGCCGAAATACCCGCAAAAGCTTGTAAATGTACGCGTAGCAGATAAGCATGCATTAACAACAAATGAAGTAATAGCGGCTGAAATTGATATCGTAGAAGCAGAAATGAATGGGGAAGGTCGTATTTTAGTGCGCCCTTCTGGAACGGAACCATTAGTAAGAGTGATGGCAGAAGCCCCAACGGAAGAGTTATGCGATAAATACGTAGATAAAATTGTTGCTGTTGTTCAAAGAGAGTTAGGGACAGCGGAATAAAAAAGATACATGCATGGATAGCACGGCATTTGCTATCCATGCATATTTTAATTTTGTAAACAGCTTTTATGGGAGAAGCATTAATATTATTGTCGCTTCACTCGTATATTGATATTGGAGGTGATGGGGAAAACGGTAAATAACTGTAAATTGTCATTGACCAAGTTTCTTTTATTGTAGTATGCTAAATAAGATTCAAGAAGGAAGGAGGATAGTAGCGACAAATTAAAAACTTTAAAGCGCCTGGACTATCTGTACGGACGGAAACACAGATAGTTGACGAGGAGGAGGTTTATCGAAGATTTCGGCGGATGCCTCCCGGTTGAATCATCGCAACCGAAAGCAATTACCTAAAACGAAAAGGTGACTTTTCGAACAAAAGTAATTGTAATGATGATAAAAGTTAGCAGCAAAGAAAATAATACAGAATATAAAGAGTGGGGCAAGAAGCCCCGTTTCTTGCCCTGCTAAGGGAGGAAATAAAAGCATGTGTGGAATTGTAGGTTATGTTGGAACAGAAGATGCAAAAGAGATATTATTACGAGGATTAGAAAAGTTAGAATATAGAGGATACGACTCAGCAGGCTTAGCAATTGTGAACGAAGAGGGCGTACACGTTTATAAAGAAAAAGGACGTATAGCAACGCTTCGTGAAGTAGTTGATTCAAGTGAAGATGGTCAAATCGGAATTGGCCATACTCGCTGGGCAACACACGGTGTTCCTAGTCAATTGAATGCTCACCCTCATCAAAGTGCTAACAGACGATATACAATCGTGCACAACGGTGTCATTGAAAACTATGCACAGCTTCAAAAAGAATATCTTCAAGACGTAGCATTAGCGAGTGACACTGACACAGAGATTATTGTTCAGCTCGTTGAGCGCTTTGCAAATGAGGGTTTAAATACGGAAGCGGCGTTTCGAAAGACATTAAGCCTTTTAAAGGGGTCTTATGCAACGGCTTTATTAGACAACGAAGATGCGGAAACGATTTACGTTGGCAAAAATAAAAGTCCATTATTAGTTGGTTTGGCAGATGGTGTCAACGTAGTAGCTAGTGATGCTATGGCGATGCTTCAAGTAACGAACGAATTTGTTGAGCTAATGGATAAGGAGATTGTTGTCGTCACCCGTGAAAGTGTCACAATTAAAGACCTGGATGGAACGGTAACTTCGCGTGACTCTTATATTGCTGAGCTCGATGCGAGTGACATTGAAAAAGGAACGTATCCACATTATATGCTAAAAGAAATTGATGAGCAGCCATACGTTATACGTAACATCATTTCTAAATATAAAACAGAGGATGAGACGATTAAGCTTGATGAAGATATTCGCCAAGCAATGCTAGGTGCAGATCGTATTTATATTATTGCAGCAGGAACTAGTAACCATGCAGGATTAGTTGGTAAACAGCTTATAGAGCGCATTGCTAACAAACCAGTAGAGGTGCACATTGCAAGTGAGTTTTTATATAACATGCCAATAGTAAGTGAAAAACCACTCTTTATTTTCATTTCGCAAAGTGGGGAAACAGCAGATAGCCGTGGTGTATTAGTGAATGTGAAAGAAATGGGCCATAAAGCGTTAACGATAACGAACGTACCTGGTTCAACGCTTTCCCGTGAAGCGGATTACACATTACACACGTATGCTGGTCCTGAAATTGCGGTTGCTTCCACAAAAGCATATACAGCACAAATGGCTGTATTAGCAATCCTTGCTGTAGATACAGCAAGAGCAGCTGGGATCGACATGAATTTCGATCCACTACAAGAGCTTGCGATCGTAGCAAATGCAATGGAAGTGTTGACAGATCAAAAGGAAAAAATGGAGCAAATTGCCCGTGACTATTTAAGTGTAACTCGTAACTGCTTCTTTATCGGGCGTGCTGCCGATTACTTTGTGTGTCTTGAAGGCGCACTAAAGTTAAAGGAAATTTCCTATATTCAAGCGGAAGGCTTTGCAGGCGGGGAATTGAAGCACGGAACGATTGCTTTAATAGAAGAAGGAACACCAGTAATCGGTTTAGCGACACAGGAGCACGTAAACTTAAGTATACGTGGAAACATGAAAGAAGTTGTAGCACGTGGAGCTTCACCATGTATGATTAGTATGGAAGGCTTAAACGATGAAGACGATCAATTAGTCATTCCAAAAGTACACGAATACCTCACACCACTAGTGACAGTAATTCCACTACAGCTTCTATCGTACTACGCAGCATTACACCGCGAGTGCGACGTTGATAAGCCACGTAACTTAGCAAAATCAGTGACAGTGGAATAATAGGTGTAACAAACAGGTTATTGTTATCCCCCTGTCTTATTCTCTTTCCCCACGCTAAAAAGTCGGTACCTACTGCTAAATAGTTGGTATTACGGAGGGAAGAGCGGGGGAGGAAGAACAAAGAGACAATCACGTTAATTCAATCGTTAAATTAATACAAACTCAGGCTGGATCCAATACAGGTCCAGTCTTTTTCTTTTATCCAGTCTACCTTTAATCCCTTGTCCAATAAGGGTTTCAGCGGTATTTCAACTCATAGAACCGTAGGATATTCAATCTCTATTCAGTGTGTTTCCTAACTACAAAGCCAACTTAGATTAGCTGCATTTCCTTTCTTTTCTCCTAATTCTTCTCTCCATTACGGAACATCTTAATAACATTGTCCGAATATTCCGTACAACCCAGAACAGAAAAAAGAGGGAAAAATGGCGAAAAACAAGCCTTTTGAGGGAACAACTTATTAGCAGAATAGAATGAAGAAAAAAGGCGAGATAAGAGGGGTGGGACTTAGAGTAGCAAGGGTTTGAGGGGAGTGAGGAGGAGAGAGGGGATGGGGAAAGACTTTTTAGCAGGGGAATATAGTAGAAGGAAGAAAAGGAGAGTACAGAAGAAAGATGAAAGAGAGATTACTTAAAAGATTTGGGTTGATTATTATTTCTAATGATTTGCACACTAGGGTTGTTATAATAGATGCAGGAAGAACATTGTCACAGGAGGTAAAAGCAAAGGCATTGAAGTGAAAGATGATGAACGGACGAATAAAGAAAAGTTTGGTGGAAATATTGCTCACTATATTTATTTCTTGGACTATAAAGTAAAGGGGGATCGTAATGGATTATTCTCACATTTATCATTTTATTGCCTCTGAAGGAGGCGTAACCAACATAGAAAAAAAGTACATATTGTATTATGACGAAACTAATAATCCTCGTACTTTTAGATTGACAGATGATGGGTTTAACGTTAATGAACACGAATTCTTTATTTTAGGTGGAATTGGCTTTGAACCAGATAAGACTGCTTCTGATGATGATATTGATGAACTATTTTCTGAATTTCAATTACAGGGAAATACAAGTGAAGTTAAATTTAAGCACATTCGTCATAATGCACAGGACTTTTTATCTTTGTTATCAAAACCGAGAGTAACTACTCTTATTGAGTGGCTTTACGAAAAACAGTACCCAATCCATTACTCTTATGTTGATAATTTTTATTACACAATCGTTGATATAGTGGATTCAATGAATGAGTCATGGTTTGGTGGACCAGATTTAAATAGAGAAGTGAAAAACCGACTTTATTCATTGATTAAAGATAATCATGATTGGTTTGTAAGTTTGCTAATTGAGTTAGACTATCCCAACATTAAGAATCACAAAATGTTTGTCGAGAAACTTGTAGATTGGATATGGTCTGTAAACATTGGGGATGATTTTTATCTTGAATATTTACGGCAATCACTAAAAAGTTACAGAGATAAGCAACTGGTATTTCTGGAAGATAATGATGATAGGATTGCAATAACTGATTATTCTACTTTTTATGCCAATTTAATAGTTACTTACCCCAATGCAGACCATATTTTTGATCACGAGCTGTCTGTTGAGGAACTTTTGAACGCCAATCCAATAGAGTTATCAGGACATAAAGGTATAAACTATAAATTTGTAGATTCAAAAGATGAACGTTTGGTGCAAGTATCTGATTTGATTGTAGGTGTTTTGCGTTATTGGATGGCTTTTTTAGAATCAGTTGTTAATATACAAAATTTAAGTGAAATATTGAATGGGCTTTCAGAAATACAAAAAGTCAAAATGAAAAAGTTTCAGGAAGTTTTGCTCCATTCTCTTGATATAAGTACTGGATTTAAGCACGGAATTGGTAGCAATGAGTTTGAATTAAAGGTTAGCTTCTTTTTAGAATTTGATTTTACTTTTCAAAGTCAATAGCAGAACTATCTCAAACTGGGTCCAGAACGGATTCAGTTTTTCTAATTCACCCATAGTCTCCTATTCGTTATCTCTTAACTAGTTTCTAGTAGGCAGAAGAAATAGTTTATATGTGACTTGGTAGGCAACCTTTTAATTCAAATGAATACTTAAAATAGAGTTATAGATAGAAAAAAACTAGGAGGTATTTAAAATGGATAAAAATATCTTTGCAGTAGGACAACAAGTACCAGATTTATTGGCGAGTAGGTTTCAACAAGACGGAGCTCAGTTTGCGATTGACTTAAACCGTAATTTCTACTTATGTATCAGCTTTACAAATCCAACAAAAAAAGAAATAAAAAAGATAAAAAATGACATTATACGTTTTCGTTTTTATGAAAAGAAAGACGTGATATATCCGTTAGTTTGTTTTGGTAAGGATTTAAGTTGTGAAATTCCATATAATCCCGTAAATACGTCCTTGGTTACATACGAAGGATTAAGTAATGGGCTTCATATTGTTTTGGCAGATACCCAGACAAAAATAATCCGTGCTCAAAAAACAATTGGTTTAGGAACAGAGTTTATGTATTATTTAATTCATCACTGGAATAAAGCTATACGGAATAAAGAGTGGGAGCAGACATTTTTTGAAATGTATCAAAATGCTTTAAAATCTCATGTGCATAAACTATTTTTAAATGCACCTATTAGCTTAGATTGGGATAAATAAAAAAATTGATACATTAAAGGAAAGAGCGTAGAAAAAAGAGCTGGTGAACAATGCGTATTCAATCAATAAACAATCGTAAAATCAATCAAGGTTCTGGGCTGGATTCAAATATGATCCAGTCTTTTTTCTTGTATTCAATATCCCTTCACTCACTTATCCTCCTGTAGTCGCTTATTCTCCATTGTAGTTAAGATGGTGTCTGGGCGGCAAAGTATGGAGATGAAAAATGAGTGAACGGGTATGTACTTTGCTTCAATTCATTTATGATTGAATCGGCTTTTCGAAGATCAAAATCAATATGGGTTCAACTTGATCTTTTATATTATCACCACTAACCTTGTTATATTTTCTGTATCATGATTCATTCATTAAGGGAAAACCCTTAAAGATGAGAAAGAAAAATTTTGATATGTGACTTGGTAGGCAACCTTTTTAGGCTCTTCTGAAGATAAAATAAGAACATAGAGTTAAACAAATGACTCAATAACCTAACAATGGAGGGAATCAATATGAGTTTAAAAAAAGGATACTCATACAACAACAAAATCGAAGGTGGGGTAAAAACGTTAGATGAGCTTATAAATTATGTTCAGTACAGGAAAGAAATAAATGAATTCAATGGAATATGTTTACTTGATCGAGAAGGGAATCCAATTATCTTATCAATAGTAAAGGGGGTTGGTGAAGACTTAAACAGTCATGTTAAACAGACTGGGCGATACTTTTCATATGTAAATTCGATAAGAATAGCTATCCTAACTAATATGGATGAAATGTACTTCTATTCGGATTTTAACAAAACAGGAGTAATGGATGAAATTCCGTTTTACAAGATTCATCTGGATTCTTTCACAGAACAAGATGCCGATTTTTTGTTGCAATTTAGAAGAACCTATTTTTTGGATCATTGTAATGAACTGTACGCCAAATGGAAGGAGCAATACTCCAATTAAAAGGATACTTTTCACTATAGTCCATTAGGTTTAAAAATCCAAAAAAACGAAAAGTCGACCTCTCCTTTACCGGTGTGAAGTCGATTTTTCTGTTTTTTTCCTCTTTCTAGTACAATCTTGTATATATAGTCCTGAGCAATAATTTTTCCGGTTAAGCTACTGAAAATATAGTTGGTTGATCATACTCCTCCAACCAAATATCTATGTCAGCTCCTGAATAATACCCCTTTCGAATAAAGTAACAGACAATTGTATCGAAAACACTATTTTCCTCTACTAATGTGTATCCAGCCTTTTGTAATAGCTTTTCTGTACCTTCTAAGTCAAGTTCAAAAGCAATTGCAAAGCAAAGTAACTTGGATTTAGTTGGTTTAATAAGATTGTTAACTACTTTATATTTATATGCTCTGTCAATTCCAGCCCTTCGTAATACAAGGGGGTCTTCTTTGTGTTTTTCTTGATAAAGTGTTTCGATATATTCACCTAATGTTTGAGCACTATATACATTTTTGACCCGTTTGTCTAGTTCAGCTGAGATGTTATTGTTACTAAAAGCGTTTCCAAAAGAGGGTGAAGGAGCTAGATTGCTTTCAGAGCTCTCGTTTAAATATAAAGATTTTATAACTTTTGCAATCATGTTATTTTCTATAAAGTGATTAAGTTCCGTAGTAATTGTAGGATCTAAGTTGTTATTCATGAATTCTCCTCCTAATAATCAAAATGCTACTTACCAGCAATCTATTTTTACATTTGACTATATACAATAGAATCATAGAACGAAACAAAAAGTTTTACAATATTAATAAATTGGAGAAAATAAATTATCGAATGTAAATGCAACTGTCTCCATAAAAATTAAGGTTCCTTAGATAAAAATAAGGTTCCAGAGAAAAAAACAACGTTCCAAATCCGAAGGTTTTTCCTGTACTTTTCCGGTTACCCTTCGGAGTTTTTTATGTCGATTTAGAATTTTTTTTTAATTGCAATCCAACCTCATTTTCAATCATAACTCAATACTGATCCATTCGCTTTTATCTACTGTGCATCCTCCGAGCCTTGCTCTGTAAGGGTTCTAGCCCCTCCTGTTCTTATTCAGTTGGTTTCCACACATTTTAGGATCAAATCCTTTTCTATAAAAATATCACTATTAGCTTAATCTAATAGTGGTTAAGTCTTTTTCTTTTTGATCAATGTTACTCCTATCCTTTTACAGTAGGGTTTTCAATTGTTATTCTATCTATTCAGTTTCTATCATCACTATTTCAAAATAAATACTACCAATCTCTATTCAGCGTGCCTCCTCATATTAAAGTCAATACGTAATATGTCCAATCTTCCTCTGCATTTCTCCTTTGTCTTCTATTCAATTGCTCCATTATTCTACCGCAAAACTCTATCAGCACTTAAGAATGCTAGACACAAGGATTTTCCTTTTTACTCTAGCAATTTTTCTATTTTGTACTTGAAACTATCATATTTCTATTCTTTTAGCATATGAATCAATTTCATAATTATTGGCCCTTATGGGCCAAGGGTTTCAGAACATGAAAAAAGGAGTACCTCCCCAAATGTCGAATTTAGTAAGTGACGAACAAACCAATTCGAATGGGAGGAAGCCCCTTATGTCTATTGTACGACAAGAGAGCCTTTTTAGCATGCAAATTTTATTTGACTTAGAACCTACCCAACGTTATGATGAGATTTTTTCAGCGATTGATATTCATCCCATCCTCACTATCGTAGTGAAAAGATCTAATTTAGGTAGACCTGTAGAATTAAACTATCCTGCAATGATTCAAGCACTCGTGGTGAGGCTTGTTGAGAGAATTCCCGAGATGCAACTCCTAGTTGAACGTTTAAACACCGACCTTAAGTTTAAGCTGGACTGTGGCTTTTTGATATCTGATCCAGTCCCTTCTGAAGCTTCATTTTCAAGGATGATTACAAAAATTAAAGATACAGACATTCTTGAAGAGGTAAACTCTCAAATAATAACTGATGCAATCAACGAAGAATATATTACAGATCCTAATATTGCGATTGACTCTGGTCACTTCGAGGCGAGAGATCAGGCTCCTTCAAAAAAAGAAGAGAAACCAAAGTCTGAGCCAAAGAAACGTGGGCGTAAATCAAAGGCCGAACATGAACAATGGTTAAAAGAGAAAGAAGCTAAGGAAGCATCCTTGTCTATTTTTGAAAAGAAAATTGAAGATCAACTAGACGTTTCTTACGATGAACTTCATGATCAAATGCCACTTCATCCTACATGGGGCGTGAAGAAAAATAGTGAAGGGAAAAATGTGTTTTGGTTTGGTTATAAAGGTCATTTAGCTGTTGATACCAAAACTCAGTTTATTCTTCATTCAATGATTTCCTCAGGTAGGCTAAACGATGGTAAAGCTGCTATACCTTTATTAAAAGGAATAGAGAGAAACTTTTCGGAACTTAGGATGATCTATGCACTAATGGATGCAGGATATGATTACGATGCAATCTATGAACAAGTCCATCGAATGAAAGGATATTCCATCATTGCTTATAACAAAAAAAATGAATCAGAGCCAATTGGGTTTGATGAAAATTTCGCTCCAACGTGTGTAAGGGAACATTCCTATCGATACGATAGCTTTGATAAAAAATACCAAACCTTAAAATACACACGTCCAAAAGAGTGTAGGGATTGTCCTCTAGCTGAAGATACATTATGCCAAAAGGTCTACAAGATAAAAATAGAGTCGGATTTACGCCGGTACAGTGCACCCGCACGCGGTTCAGTTGCCTGGAAAGATAGATTTAAGGAACGGAGTTCCGTTGAAAGGGTCATTGGATACCTAAAAGAATTCTTTCAGTTGAACAATGTAAGATATCGAACAGGAAAACGAGCTAAAGTCCATTTTGATTTGGTTACCATGGTGTACAATGGAATGAAATTAGCTAGCATGAGACTTGCTCAAAAACAATATTCAATGAATTCAGTAGCAGCTTAATCCTTTTGTAAAAGGACCAATGTTATTTTAAAACAGCGTTGATTGGAGCTGAAGGTACGAGACGCCTGCGGGAAAAGCAACAGCTGAAGATCCCGCAGGGTGGGTTTCCCGAGGAAGCTGAAGCGTTGCCCGCGGCAAGCGAGTATCCTTAAGAGGAAATCAACACAAATTTAAAGTAACTGATTTAAAAAACGATATAACTATTAATTCTGAAAGTGTTGGCTTTTTTATAAAAGTGAATTATGAAATTGATTCATATCTATTAAATATAAAGAGGGAGGAATACAAAATGATAATTAAGGGATTGTTTAGGGATATTAATGAGTTCATTCAATCATACGATATGCAAGATATGGAAATTAACGATGCTGGAGGAGAAGAACATGGAGACTTTTTTGTTATTATTGACTTCCAATCACTGGAAGCATTTAAGGCAAACAGGGAAAAGCTGTTTAATTATTTAAGAAATGACATAACAGAGCTATATGGAAGTTTTATTGATGGTACATTTTCTGTTGATTTTGCAATGCTTGATGGAAATGTCGTCAACCCAAGTCACATTAGAGAGGTTATTGAAACACAGATTCCTATTCAAACAAGCCCATGTCATGGTAATAAGCCTATGATTTCAGGAGATATACACATATTTTTTGAAGAAGTATGCAACGGTACTTTTCAGATAAATGATGATGAATACGGAGAAGGTTACATTAATTTACATATTCAGGTGGATTCCTATGATGACTTTTTATTGCATGAAAATGTATTTTATACTTTTTTAACCAACTCACTGAATAAATATAACTATAAAATTGCCGAGATCAGCCTATCCGTTGGTGTTTTATTAGTTAAAGGTGAATCTGTAAACGAGACATCTTATGCTATGGCAATTAATAAAAACGTCTATGGAATTGAATAGATATATATTCCGTTGGGGGCATCCTTCTTTTGCAGTGATTGGTAATACTCGACTGGATCAAATACTGGTCCAGTCCAATCCTTTTGTCCTAATTTGTTAAATTGCTTGCCCTAATGGTTTCAATCTCCTCCTTCTATTCAGTTATTTTCCACACTATATTAATCTAACTGGTCTTCAATCTCTATTCAGTGTGTTACCGAACTTTATAAACAATCTCAAGCTACGGACAATTCTTGTCACATCATCTGATTTTTTTCTATTACATGCAGCCTATAAAATGTAACGATAGATTATGCTAATAAAAAGGAGAATAATCTCTCCTTCGTGTATTCTATTCCGTTTCGTATTCACTGTTCATTTCTTCTGCCAGAATTTTCAAGTCCGCAAACCTTTTCTGATCCAAAAGTTCATCATTGTTAGACTTTAGAATTTCGTTAAGGGCTTCTTCTGGAGAGACAATCAATCCGTAGTCTTTTTCTCCTTGCCACTGTGTACCGTAGATAAGTACATACCTACCGTCTTTTAACTTTGTAATTCCTAAATGCCTTCCTACCCCACCATTAGTCCGATTCCGACCATCCCAGAAATCCAAATCCTCATTGTATTTAACTCTAGCCACAACCTCTGATTTAAATTCGTCCTCGAATACATTGACTTGATATGCCATTGTCACATCATCCCTTTCAGTTGTTTTGTACATTTTTATCATATAACAATAAGAATCCTATCAAAACTAAATATGGTTCGAGGTTGGTTCTAGTAAACTTAAACATAATTATGTTATTAGCAAAATGATAACTAGCGTTTGTTACTGGTGTTGCGGCAGTGTTACTGACAATGAAGGTGTGATGTACCTAATTGAAAAAGAGCAAAATGAAGAAGAATGTTTTCCTCTAGTGATTTGTAACAATTGTTATAAGGTGAGTAGGTGTGCATGAGGCATTTAACCTGCTGGTAACTTTCTTGTGATGAAATACTGGTGTAGCACCAGCTCTTGCTTTACTGGTAACACTCCACTATTTCTATTGATTGTGGAAGATGAGAGAATAGAGTGGTAGAGAGGTGAGGAATATGCTGTTTACACCCGTAAAACCCATGCTTCTAACGATGGGGAAAGAACCGACAAATCACCCTGAACATCTTTACGATATAAAGTGGGATGGTTGGCGTATTCTAATTCATAAACAAGGCAATAGAATCGAAGCCTACACTAGACATGGGAACCAGGTAACGAACCAATTTCCAGAGCTACAGGAAGCTCTCTCTCATATAAACAAACACACCGCTATCCTCGATTGTGAAGGAGTCGTTCTACGAAATGGAAATTCCGTTTTTGAGGATTTTGCTTATCGAGGTCGCTTAAAAAGTACAGAAAAGATCAGAAAAGCAATGATCACACATCCCGTTACATTTGTAGCATTTGACATATTAGCAACGGATAAGCCTCTTCTTAAAGAGACACTGATAAAGAGAAAACAATATTTAAAAGACATTATTACTCCATCCAATGTATTACTTGCAACGCCTTATGTTATTGAAGATGGACAAACCCTTCATACATTAACAAAAGAGAAGGGGATGGAAGGGATAGTAGAAAAACCCCTGAATTCGCTGTATCATCTGGATACTAGAAGCCCAAATTGGCTTAAACATAAGCATTTTAAACGGTTAGATACTGTTATTATGGGATACAAAGAGAATCCATTTACGATGATTGTAGGCTCTACCTTTTCGAACGGCAAATTAAAGCCAGTGGCTCAAGTTGAATTTGGATTTAACCCAGAAGATAAACAGGCGTTCCGAGGAATTGCTAACCGCCTCATAACAAAAGAGGAAAATGGAGTTTTTTGGCTAGAACCGTTATTGTGTTGTTCTACACAGTATTTAGAGAAAACAAGTAAGAATATGTTGCGGATCACCTCATTTAAGGGGTTCTTACCAGAAAAGAAAGTAGAAGAGTGTGTCTTTACGTAAAAAAGAGACTGATGATTTTCAGTCTCTTTTCAGTGTCTATTAGATGTCTTTGAAGACCTGAGAGGATGACGTTTAGGTGAACGCTACTAGGAATAACCCTATCTATTAATAGTTCTTAAAACGTGGATTTTTTTACTTGCTCCATGTTTTAAGAGGAGGTGGATGTAGCTATAAGGATGAATCCATAGCAACAATAGGGAAAACATCTATTATTATGTAGTAAACCAATGAATAGAAGAGAGTCGAAACAGAGATTACATGAAGTGGCTTGATGTCTCCTGTAAGCAACTTTTTCCCTGCTGATATTAAGTTGGTACTCAGACTGGATTAAAAGTGGGAGTAGGCAGTAGGCTAACATTAACTCGAAATGGAATCAGGAACGTCCCCTTGGTATGCTTTCCTGGTTCTTTTTCTTTCCTTCATCAATCCTAAATCCGTCCATTCTTTCCTAACTACTTTCCCTCACATTGCCAAGCCCTTTTATTCGGCCCGTAAGCCCTTTATATTCCCCACATCATGACATATACCTTCGGTCTATTATACTTGATTAAAAAGTAAGAAAGAACGCACTAATAAACGTGTATGAGCAGGGAGGTAGAAGGTGAAGTGATCGAGGCAAAGGCAGGGTAAAGAGCAAGAGGAGAAGCCTGAAAAGGGATTTAGAGAGAATATATAAAGATTGAGTAAAACTGTTAAACGCAGATGTACCTAGGTTCAATAATGATTTTACAAATGCTGATTTCTTCATTATGAGTTCTCCTTCGGGGTTAAAGTTTGTGGTAAGCGTTAGACGGAATTACTATTGGCGTAATGGTTGCACATCAAAGTGGAAGTCCATTTATCTCTTATATAGTTATAATATTGTGGATCAAGCCAATCTACAATAGCTTAGGTGTCGTACCCCTGTCGTATACCAGAGCAATAGTTTAGGAGATATGGTTATTGAATACCATGAAGACGAACCAGGCACTCTAACTATGCTTGTCAAAGTTGTAAATGCGGAAATTAAAGGCAGAGACTTAATGAAGGTTATCGAGCATAAAATGTAACTAAGTTAGTACGTAGTAGATGTAAGGGTTAAGGATAAAGAAAGGTCTTTTCAGACTTTTGTTCCAGACCTCTTTCCATTCGATACAAGCCTTTACAGGCTTTCCCTCCTGTTCTCTTCCCCCTGCCATTTCAAGTTGATCTAGGATGCCTGAAATAGTGCTTAAAAAGGTGATCAGTTTCATATCGCTTTTATACAGTTCGAAAGAACAAAGAATAAAGTGCTGAGGAAAGATGCTTTTTTCAGTTTCTTTTTTTTGTTTTTTTTTATTTTTATATGTTCATAAAAAAGACACAACTATTTATTCTACCTTATAGTAATATAAAAAAAGGAGGTGAAAGAAAAAGTCTAATTTATATCAACGATACAATCAATACTAATGTACTCCATTGTTACCTCACTTTTCACATGTAAATGATTGGTCATTCGATCAACTCTTTTTACAATTCCCTTATAATTTTCATAAAAACCGTTTTTCCAATATCTAAATGTTAATTCTTCTTTTGTGGCGATTGCCTTATTTTTGCCCGAATTTTTTCTTCATTTGGCTTCCTCCTATATAAAATAACCCAAAATAGAACATACGTTCCATTATTCATTATAGTATATCAAATATATTAGTTTTATAAAATTAAATGAGGAGAAATGAGAATGGAAAATAATCAAAGTATTAGTAATACTCAAAAAATGTGTGTGGCATATGGTTTATTGTATGAAGTAGAAACGACCTTAGTAGAAATAATAGAAAAAACACTGAGGAAAAAGTATGGATTAGAATGGCCAATTGTATTAAAAGTCCGGAGACCTTTGGAAACGTCAAGATACTATGAAATTGTTGGATGTTATGTAAAATATGAACCCTTAAAGAGTGTATTCACAAAAGAGGAACAACAATTACTATTTTCGTTAGATGTAACTCGCAATAAAATAGCACATATGAAAGTGATAACTGATAGTGAAATGAGTAAATTAGAAGAAGCTCATTTAGTTATTGGATCACGAAAAATTAACACAACAATTGCATATTGATAGTTATACTATACTATGAAGAAGTATGTTCTCCCTCAACCGTCATATCCTACGCTCAAATCAAATCATTTCCCATTTAAAATCTTATCCCTTTGCAATTAATTGTCCGAATCAGTTGTTATCCTCACTGTATAAAATAAACTAGCATTTATTAGCAATGTCTTTTATAAAGTAGATGCTATTTGATCATGAGGAATAAAACACCGTGTTTAGCTATGAAATTGCTAAATCAGGCTGCAAAAAAATAGTTTATATTATAACAAGATAACAGAATTATAAAAAAATTTAATTTTGCAGGGAGAGAATATTGATGAGAGAAGAAGAGTTTGAGAGATACCTTGTTAGTGACAGTATGATTGCAAGTAAGGATAAAGCTGTTCGTTCTAGGCTGAGTAAAGCAAGAAAAATAGAAGTTGAATTTCGTGTTAATCTGGATGAAATAGTAAGAGAAGATGAGCGAATGTATGAAACGTTGAAACGAATAAAGAGGGAATTTACTGACTCCAATGGATCAATACAGAATGCCTTACGAAAGTATTATATCTTTGTAAACAAAACTAAATTTCCTTCGTTAAATCAATATGAAAAGATTCATGCTCGGTGAAAATATAAGAGGAGTGAATACGGACACAAACATACCACCAGTTCACCAATTCTGAATAACTAAAAAGCCCAATTATGCATAAATTACTGCATATTTGGGCTTTTTTGAAATTTAAGGTTATGTCACTAACGCAACCCGTTACTTCAATAAGCAAAACCGTCAAGCTATGATAAAATTATGTTTGCATTAAAATTTATTTAGTAGGTTGTGAGACACAATGAGCTTATTCGAAAAATTATATACACTTATTATACTTTTAGCAGTTGTAATTGGTATAGGCATAGGACAAATGGACCTAATAAGAGTTAATGCAGAAAGTTTTATTGTTCCTTTATTAGTAGCTATGTTATATATTACCTTCTTACAAATTCCTATCGAGGAAATCAAAAAAGCCTTTAAAAACATCAAATTTACATACACTTCAGTCACCATAAATTTTGTCTGGACACCAATTTTAGCATGGGTGCTAGCAATGATATTTCTAGGAGACAATCCAGCCTTATATATTGGATTTATTATGCTGATGGTCACACCGTGTACGGATTGGTACTTAATCTTCACAGGTATTGCAAAAGGAAATGTTGCACTATCAACGGCTATTTTACCTTTGAATCTAATCTTGCAAGTCATATTGTTGCCTATTTATCTTCTGATTTTTGGAGGAACCACTGGAGTTATTGAACTGGGGTTTCTAGTAGAAAGTATTTTAATTGTTTTATTCATACCTTTGGTCTTAGCACTTATAACAAAATTACTTTTGAGAAACAAGCAACAATTAAGAGAAAGTTTCATTTCTAAACTTAGCGTGTACCCAACTATATTCCTAAGCCTTGCAATTATAGCTATGTTCGCTTCCCAAGGACAATTATTGCTTGATAATCTAGATTTAATATGGCAAATAACACTCCCTCTCCTTTTGTTTTTTGTTATAAATTTTATCTTTAGTCAAAAGGTAGGTCGGGTTATGAAATATTCGTATTCAGACAGAACCAGTTTAAGTTTGAATACTTTAGCAAGAAACTCACCTATTGCTTTGGCAATAGCTATGACAGCATTTCCAGACCAGCCCCTGATTGCCTTAGTATTAGTTATAGGTCCATTATTGGAACTACCTGTTTTAGCCGTAATTACTCAACTTTTATTATTTTTTAATAAAAACAAGAGTCAGTAAAGATGAAAAAAATCTCCCGAAAATTATTTTATTTTGGGAGACTTTTTATATAGCTAGTAACATTCGCTAAACAACAACTACCTTGTGGATTATTCACTTCACATCCACATCGATGTTCCTTTATATTTTCACGAATATGTTCAACAGGATTAGGAACATATTCTTCTTCAACAGATTGTTTGATTCTTTCTTTTGTCCAACCAAAGCAATAGCAAATAGGAACATCTGAAGAGCTATTTTTTTGATGTACAGAAACCTTGACTTCTGATGTTAAATATTTTTTTTCATCCGTATCAAAATAAACAACATCACATTTACTTGTAGAACAAAAATAATGAGTTAAGCCTGCATTTAATGTACTCAAAATCGTTGGTTTTAGCATTGATTTTAACGTAATAACCTTCACTTTTTTTCCTTTTTCTTTACACGCTGGACACAATTCAGAGCCACTTTTTTCCGAAACTTCCTGTACATTTGTAGAACAGCAATCAGACATAATTTAGTCCCCCATTTTACATAAATCATAACATTTCTTCTTAAAGTCTACTGCTTCGTTAGTCAAAAGGCGTTCCTGCCGCTGTTGCAGAAACGTATCCATGACTTTAAGAAGAATATGTCAGAAATAATTTAAAACTATGAAGTGATTATCTACCTGCTATCATAAACTTATTCTTTTATCCTTAACAAACGTAAACTATTTAACGTAACAAGCAATGTTGCTCCCATATCAGCAAAAATAGCCAACCATAAAGTCAACCATCCAGGAACCACTAAAAGTAGAGCAATCGCTTTGATAGCTAAAGAGAAGGTTATATTTTGTTTAATAATAGTTAATGCTCTACGGCTTAATTTAATCGTATATGGTAGTTTGCTTAAGTCATCTGACATCAAAGCTATATCGGCTGTTTCAAGTGCTGTATCCGTACCAGCTCCTCCCATAGCTACACCAACAGTAGAAGCAGCTAATGCAGGTGCATCATTTACACCATCACCAACCATAGCAACCTTGTAGTGTTTAGATTTTAGTTCTTTGATAAAGTTAAGTTTATCTTCTGGAAGTAAATCTGCTTCAATATCTGAAACACCCACTTGTTTTCCAATTGCTTCAGCTGTTCTTTTATTATCACCTGTCAACATCACTGTTTTTTCAATGCCAGCTTGATGAAGTTTGCGAATAACTTCTTTCGACGATTCTCTTATTTCATCCGCAACAGCGATTAAAGAAAGAACTTCTTTGTCTGTACCTAATACCATGACCGTCTTTCCTTGTGTTTGAAAATTTAAAATACTTTCTTTTATTTCTGCTTTTACACCTTTAGGAAGAACTTCCTCAAATAAATTGGGGCTTCCGACATAGTACATTTGATTGTTAACAATTGCTTTTACACCTTTTCCTGTAATGGACTGGAACTCCTCAATCAATACTTCATTATAGTTCAAACCTTGTTCTTCTGCTTTTCTCATAATAGCTGAAGCAAGAGGATGTTGTGAACCATTTTCAATAGCTGCTGTAATAGTCAATAATTCTTCTTCATTATTATTAAAGGTGACAATATCAGTAACCGCAGGCACACCTTTCGTTAAAGTTCCTGTTTTGTCAAATGCTATAACTTTCAGTCCCCCTGTTTCTTCCAAATGGATACCACCCTTAATTAGTACACCATTTTTAGCTGCATTTCCAATCGCTGTAACGATGGAAACAGGAGTTGAAATGACTAACGCACACGGGCAACCTACCACTAATACAGCTAACCCCCTATAAATCCATTCGCTCCAATCGGCTCCCATAAATAATGGAGGAACTATTACTAGCAAAAGAGCAAAAACGATAATGCCAGGGGTATAATATTTTGCAAAACGGTCAACAAATTGTTGAGAAGGTGCACGTTCAGCTTGAGCTTCTTCAACTAGATGAATAATTTTAGACAGTGTTGAATCTTCTACTCGTTTTGTTACCTTTACTTCAAGTAAACCTTCTTCATTTAAAGTTCCAGCAAACACTTCATCATCAATAGTCTTTGTTACGGGAACACTTTCTCCAGTAATCGCTGCTTGATTTAAAGTTGATGTTCCTTTGATAACGACTCCATCCATCGCTAATTTTTGCCCAGGCTTTACAATCATATCATCGCCAACCTGAATGTCATCAACATGAACCATCATTTCTTTATTGCCACGACGAATCAGAGCTTCTTTAGGGGCAATATCCATCAACGATTCAATAGATTGGCGAGCTTTGTCCATTGAGTACCGCTCCAGTGCTTCACTAATAGCAAAGAGAATAACAACTACTGCTCCTTCTCCCCATTCACCAATGGCAGCTGCTCCTAAAATCGCTACTGTCATAAGTGTTGCCATATCAAAATTTAAACGAACTAAATTCTTTAACCCTTTAATAAATAATGAATATCCACCAATTACAATAGATGCCGCATACCCAATAATAGGAATAATATGCTCTTCCCCTAATTGTAATCGAAGAAAGAAGCTACTAATCAACAAAAATGTTGCAATGTACACTTTGAAATTCTCTTTTTGTCTCCAGAAGGCAACCCTTTCAACTCTTTGTTCTTTGTCATCTCGAACTTTTAAATTTTCAAAAGCTCCTGCACTTTCAAGTGATTCTATGGTTGTTTTACCAGTAACCGTGATTTTAGAAGCACCAAAATTAACTTTTGCATCCAAAACACCATCCAGGTGTTTTACGTTCGTTTCGAACTTTTTGGCACAGTCAGCACAGGTAAAACCTTGAACACGGTATGTTTTTGTTTCTAGTTCATTTACTTTTTGTTCAGACATTGTTTTTCCCCTCTCTCGAATGAGTTAATGCAATAATCATTATCTGCTTGATATGTTCATCATCTAACGAATAAAACGCAAGTTTACCCTCTTTTCGAAACTTCACAACCCCTTGTTTATGAAGCGTTCGCAAGTGGTGTGAAGCATTGGCAACCGTAATTCCAACGATATTTGCAATATCACACACACAAAGTTCTTCATCTTGACATAAAGCATAAGTAATTTTTGCCCTATTTTCATCGGCAATAGCTTTTAACATGTGGGCAACACTAGAAATATCTACTGTCTGTAAATCATCTTGTATTCGATTAACCTTTTCCTCGTCATAAATATAGATTTCACAAGTGTCTTTTTTATTCATTATCATCACTCCATCATCATTCAAATATCTGCTTGAATATAGCATAACCCTATTTTAAAAAATATTCAAGTATTCATTTGAATGAAATAAAAAAAAAGAATTGGATAGCCAATTCTTTAAACAAAAATTCTTCAACTCTACTCCCCGTTTGTGCAATATGAATCCCGGAAAACATTGTATAATTATAACTTTACATACAAAACATTCCAATACTAATTATACACTATTTACAGCCTTAAATTGCAGTAAATATGATGTCAGTTTAAAAAGTATTGAAAACTACGACGGTCTTTCAATACACATCCAATAGTGATTCAGTCTGTTTTGTGCAGTAACTTTTCAATCTTTTATCCATAATTGCTCCAGTTATTACTCATTGTATTAATTCAGATGTTTCTAAATCTCTATGCAGTTTGATACTTAACTGTAACCACCATTCTAAAACTACTATATTTCAATCTATTTGATAGGACAGGGTAGAACAAGAATAGGCCGGTATTAACTGATTGGATGGGTACTATTGTCGTCATTTTTGGCAATGGGGGGAGCAGTTTCCTTTTTAACTCTCTCTCAAAGAGTATTATCCTTTATGAAAGATATATAGGTATCTTCTTACCTATGAGGTTAGATATAGTACTTTGATTCTTGAAATAGGTCTAAAATTACATAAGTAAAGTCTTTTTTAGCCCCTTTTTGAAATATTATATAATATTTTAGTGATTATTTCGAAATTAGTTGACTTTTTTAAAATTAATTCTAAAATAGTAATTAGATAGGAGGGGTTTTATGATTAATCTACATAATGACATTGTTAAAGCTATTGTTAATATCCTCGTAATGGACGATCCAGAAGCACGTCTATTATACCTACAATCTATTAATAATGTCTCCGGGGAGGGTACCCAAAATAGCAGCCCGAAACAAAAGTGGGATTATAGGTATAACTCTTTAATAGAAATGGCAAAAAAGTATGAATTAAGGTATTTTAAGTTAGACAGAGGAAAGTTGTGGGAAGCGGTTTTAATAGCAGGACCTCAAAATGAACTATATGTTTTCTTCAGTCACAAAAATATGAAGAACGTTATAAAAAAGGGTAAGAATAACCATTATTTAAAATTGCTTAATTTATTCAATCATGAACTTGATGAGTTGAAACCTATTTATTCACAAATGACACTTCCTATTTCCTTTGAGGATGATGATGACAGTTCGGAAGACTTAATAGAGCAAGCAAGGGAAATGCTATCTATGATGGAAGAAGAACCTTCAAAAGTATATGTATTTGCATTTGATCATTCGTTTGTAACAACTGTAAAAGCATTTGCCTATAATACTAGGCAGGAAGTTGTATGGGAAAGAGACTTAACTGAACTTATCGAGCCTAATTATAGATTGGTACTGACAGATGATGAAATCTATCCAGATACGAGAATCAGTAATAATACTCCAGAGACCAAAAAGGAGAAAAAACAAATTGTTAGTTTGAAAAATATAAAGTAAGTGTGGAGATAGATAATGAAGAAGATATTTAATGGAAGCCGACTAAAAGAATCAAGATTGTACAATAAACTCACTATAACGGAGCTAGCTGAGAAGTTAAATGTCACCAAACAGATGATATCAAAGTATGAAAGTGGAAAGAGTGAACCTAGTTTTGAAAAGTCTTTAATTTTAATTGATATTTTAGGGTACCCACGTGAATTTTTCTATACGACAGATAAGTATGTAATTGAAAACGAAGGTACTTTTTTTAGATCTAGGTTAACAGCAACCCAAAAATCCAAAGAACCTGCCTCCATCGCACTAAAATATTCAGTTGTTGTACGAGACTTTCTGGAACAGTATATAGATTTTCCAGTCTTACAAAATAGGGAAATGTATGAGGGGAAGGATAATCCTGAGGAAGTTGCTTTAAGTATCCGAAAATCAATGAATTTAGGGTTGGAGCCTATACATGACATTATTGAAGTTGCAGAATTAATGGGATTTACAGTTATAAATATGGATTATCAAGAAGATAAGGTGGATGCTTTTAGTAGTATGAATACTGTTAATGGGAACAGTTATTTTGTAATTACTACAGGTGATTCTGGATCTTTTTATCGACAGCAGTTTAGTATCGCCCATGAAATAGGTCATTGGGTTCTTCATCAAAGTATAAATCCACAAGAGCTAGATAAAGACGAATATAAGACAATGGAAGATGAGGCTAATAAGTTAGCTTCAATATTTCTTTTACCAAAGGAATCCTTCGGAGAAGAATTAAAGTCCCAAATAGTAGATGAAATAGACACATACTATAATTTGAAAAGAAAATGGAACGTATCTATGGCAGCTATGATTAAACGAGCTAGGGATTTGAATATTATTTCAGTTGACCAAGAAGTAAAATTGTATAAGCAAATGCATTATAGAAAATGGAGAAACCCAGAACCTTTTGATTTAGAAACAAAAGTAACATCTCCTGTAGCTTTCAAGCAGTCGTTAGAATTATTAATTGATGAAAAGATCCTACAAGGTCATGAAATACCATTGAAAATTGCAGAGGAATATAATTTATATCTTACTCCTAAAATGTTAGCTATGATTTGTGGAGTTGAACCGGCTTTATTCTTGGATAATAGCCAATCTAAAGTTGTCTTAAAGTTAAAAGATTTTAAGGGAATGAAGAGTGGTTAAACTGAAACGAAGGTTAGTCAATAAAATTAATAATTAGTTTGGCGTTTCTCAGACAATCGTATTTAGGTTCAATATTTATAAATACTTTTTTTAGGTAAGGAAGACTGTATAGTTTATTCTACGAAGTGATACAGGAAGGTGCGGTGGGCATGGCACGGAGTCAGTTATTAAAAGATGCTGTTGGTGGAAAGGAAAGTATTGAAAATATCCTACTAAGGTTAAAGGTTATACTAGCCGATATGGAAAATGAAAACATTATGAACTGGGTAAATGGGGAGTTAGAAGGGTATAAAGATAAAGATAATCTTCCTCCCTTTAGGATACTAAAAGGACACATAACAGGCACCTACTTGGTGAATTTTCAGTTTCAGTATACTGATGCTCCAGTACCATTAGAAAATTTGTTATCTAAAGAACAGATAGATGAAATAGAGACAGTGAAAATTTATGATGGGGTTGCAACAATTCAAAATATCCTCCAAGGTGCAAATGCGGAAAGTTATGGAACTGTTGTACCTACGGCATTTTGCTATGCAATATCAAAAGATGAACTTCAAATTGCCGGCATGAAGGTTAAAATAGCATCAAATCAACTTAACGGCATAGTATCACGTGTGAAATCAAAGCTCGTAGAAGTGATCATGGAACTTGAAAAAGAGTTTGAAAATCTAGACGAGTTGGACATTAGGGACCAAATTAGGGAAAGTGAATCTGCTAAGCAAGTAATCTACAATATTGAAAGTATTGTATATGATGAATCTATCAGAGTTGGAGACAAAAACAAAATAAATAAGTCTATAATAGGCCATTTGTTGGGGAAAAGGGGCTAGAAAGTGAATATTCGTATCGGGGATAAAAATAAAATAAAAAACTCATCTATTGGTCATCAATACCGTTCAAGCAATGAGAGTAATGAATCAGAAGGTACGAAAAAATTCCATGAAAAGCATCCAATATTATTTAGTCTCTTTATCTCCATTGTAGCTGGTGTTATTCTACTTTTTTCGTTTTGGGAAACTTTCATAATATGGATAGAAAGTCTTCTAAAATAGGTTAGTTTGTTAAAACAGATTCGGGATAGGTTCAAGTTTTACCCGATAGTTCCGGAATCCCCTGTACAATGAGAGTTTCAGCTTCTGGGTTCCGTGGTTCTTTGGAGGGGGAAGATGATTGATATGTTAACAGAAGACGAACTAAGATGGATAGAAATGATTTTAGAGGATCATGACCCTTTGGAGATATCACCATCGTATTATCATAAAAGAAAAATTGAGTTGGAGTGGTTAAATAATAAAGGAAGAGTTAGGAAAGAATTAGATGAACTAAGAAAAAAGTTAAAGGTGACTCCACAACAGTTATTGGAATTAAAAAATGATAGTGCAAGACGAGAACAGGAGATTGAAAACTTCCCTGGTATATATATCATACATAATTGTGTAAAGGATATATATTATATCGGGCAATCAAAAAGGGTTCTTGACAGAGCTTATAAACATTTTGTTACCAACCCAGAAGACATGAAGGGAAGGTATGAACTAAGTGTTAAATGCAACCTTCCGGAGATATATATTGACTTTAATTCAGGGGATAAATTCATTGTAAGTTTGATACCTTTAGATAATACATCATTTTCATCGTTAAACGAGTTAGAAGGCTATGCTATAGTTGCTTATGATTCAGTAGTTCCGAATGGTTACAATAGAGTTATAGGTAATATAATGGATAAGCATGTATTCAAAAACGATGATTATGAAAAGGCGGCTAACTTTATCTTTGAAAGAATAATTGAAGTAAAAGGGGAAGATTTTTTCTTGACCCTATCAAATGAACGCAAGAGAGTAGTTTACACGCATAAATTATTTGCAGAACTTCGATTACCTAGAAATCTCCACTTCTCTAAAGGTTTTCGTATGATGATTAAAGAGTATATTAAAGAAAATAAGAAAAGAAAGAATTAATTATTCGGGTTTGTTTGTAATACTAATACATGAAGTAATAGGGTTTTGATTTCTATTCAGTTTGTTTGCTAACGGTATACCGACCCATTTATCACGTATTATTAACCTTATCACTTCTATGTATGAATCCCTTTCTTAAACCTGTCTGAAGACGTTGAATTATCAATGGTGTTCTATTATAATTCATATAATACTAATAATAATTTGGAATGAATGGTGATTTCGATGAAGGAAAAGTATATCAATTTGAAAAACAACCAAATATTTTTAAAAGCTCGCATTCAATAAGGGATGCGGGCTTTTTTATTGCTCCCATTGTTTATAGTCATTGGTACAAGTGAAACACCAAACTGGGATTAGGAGAGATAACACGTGGAAGTGTATGGAGGGAGAGCAGGATATAATTCAGTTTGTTTTAAAAGTGAAAGATACAAGGTAATCTCAAGGTGGGAAAATGGGGGAATTAAGACGAAAACGACTAGGAAGAAAGGGAAGAGGAAGCTATTTTTTGTACTTTCAAAGGTTCCCTTTGTTCGAGCCTTTTCATTCATATTTGAGCTCCTAATGGAATATTGGGGGTACGTCTTATCTGTATTTATGATTGTCCTTTTGTTGCAAATTAAGCTATTTGAGAGCTTTAAATCATATTCAATACCAATTAGCCCCTTAGTTTTGTTACTTGTCCTTTTACTTATATCGGGGCTATTTATAAAGGTTACTCCAATTGGAAAGTACCATGCCGCTGAACACATGGTGGCTAGGGCATACGAAATAGACGGAGGAGATTTATCAATAGAGAAAGTAAGACAACACTCTAGAATCCATAAAAATTGTGGAACAAATCTAGTTACATCAATACTGATTTTTTACATTTGCTGCTTTTTTATTATTGGTGATGGAATTTGGGTGCTGCTAGTCTCCTGGGGTATTGGATATGAGTTATGGAAAAGTGAGCCTAAAGGAATATGGAACATCATGTTAGTGATTGGGGGGATATTACAATACTATCTATTTACATCAAAGCCTGATGATCGACATTTACTAGTTGCAATTGAGGCAATGAGGGTAATGGAAGAACAAGAATCAAACAGCGGAAAAAATAAAGGGAGGCAATAATTATGGAGCAAACGGGTATTTTACAGGATTTTGCTCAAGAAATATTTGATAAGTCAAAGTTTCAACGCCCCCAATTACAGTGTCTTGAAACAGTACTTTCTTAGATGAAGGGGAAGAAATAGACCTTGCAAGATAGATAATGGAGATAAGAAGCAAAAGAACCTAGTCCTGTTATATAGGTGGACAAAATACAAATAGGCAAACAATAACAGATTGAACATAACTATAAATAATTTTAAGTTTGATTAAGGAGGAGGTTAATTATGAGAGAGAAAAGGGAAGGTAATCAGCTACCACTATTACATGTTTATCCCCATTACGTGCCGTCCGAAGAGGTTGTTTTGGTTGGTAATAGGCTAGCCCTTAATAGACTTAAAAAAGCCATTGAACAGGCTCTGGCGAGGGGAGAAGCAGAGTCTGAGCAACTATCGACCGCACTCCTCGAACCATATAGTATTAGGGTTATAGTCAATGAGGAAAAATGTGATGATCCTTTTTGGTTAAATCTAAAGCTACCGTTTGCTGAGTTGGAAGACGCTAATCCAAAGGCATTAGATCAATATGATCTCTTAAGCTATAACATCATAGATTCCGAATCTCTAAAAAGAATGGAACCAGAAATCGAGAAGGACAGAACTGAGAGTGAAGAGATGACGGAGTTAGTGATGGAGAATTGCAGAAGAAATAGTAACAAGGATAAAAATACTTTCTAGTGATGAAAAACACTGCAAAGAAACTATAGGGGAGATGGGGAAGAGATATAGGATGGCAACGGTAAAAAATGCTTGAGAGCTAAAAACAGGATGACCGAAACATAACCCTATATAATTGGTTTATATTTAGCATTGGTTAAATAATGAAAAACCATTCTGTGGACTGTGAAAATATTATAAGGGCATAGGTACAGTGTACAGTAGATAACCGTTTAGGAACTTGGTGCCCTAAAAACAGAATGGTATAGAACCATAATAGTTAATCCCATTCAATATCACCTTTATTAATAGCAAGTAATTTAATCATTTTATCACGATGATCATTCATGTCTAAAGTCCAAACGTTGTATAGCTTGTGTCGGACTGTTTTACGCCTTTCGGTAGTTAGCGTTCCTCTTTCTTGGTAATAGCTAATATTCTTTTCCCAGGGTCTTGTAATTTGAAGTAGTGCTATTAATTTTTGATCAGACAGATTATATACAATCGTATACATAGACTTTTTTTGGGGGCTATCGTCTCCACGTAAATGACGTAACATAACTAAGGATAGACGACGTTCTGCTAAGTTACGTATAGCAGCAACCCGTGAAGAGGATATTCCAATGCGTTCTCCAATTTCTTTCAAAGATAACTCACCGTTATTTCTGTATACTAGATCAAGTATGTTTTGTTCTCTATCTATTAAATTATCTTTAAAAAACAAATAAGCTCGTTTAAATGATCTGTACTGATCTGATTCTGGTGCTTTTAAGAGTTGTATATACTTCTTTCTCTGTCCATAGGGTGCTTTAATGAGGTCTAAATATAACTCCATATCAACTTTACTGACTTGATTTTCAATCATGATTTTCCTCCTTGTCATGCCTTCTTTATATTACATGTGCGTACATATCCTCTTACTATTTCTATTTCTTGTATTAGTATATGTACACTTAGATATGACTTTTCACCTATTCAAGATTAATATTTTTAAGTATTTAGAGTTATTTTAATTCGTATTTTTGGAAATTCAAGTCCTGTTTATGGCAAAGTGTTAACAATTCGTCCAAACCCTCATTTTTTTATATCACAATATCATATATAATCGAAACTCATAAGCTACTAAAAAGTGAAGAACAACACTGGATAGAACCTGAGAGGTCTATTTATTAAATAAAAGACTAACCTTTCTATTGTGTATAACGTTCTGTTTCAATGTATAAAGTAATAAATCAAGTGTTATTAGTAGAGTAGTAAATGCATCCGTAACTGCATAGCATACAAGGTCAAAAAACAAAACAGGTACTAAGGTATAACCTAGTATGCTATCAGGGGGCGGAGTAAGAATGGAAAAGGTAAACCAGGAAATAGTAGATATGATAGATCAGAATTTTGGTGAATTGCTAGAGCAACTTAAAAAAAGTCGAGGTTATTCTCTGTACAAAATCTCGGAAAAAACAAATTTGTCTCCTAGTTTTATACACCGAATAATTAAAGGCTTTCGAGGATGTGAACTTTCTACAAAGTTAAACATTCTTATTAATGGATTTGAAATGGAGAAAGAAGTTGAGGAGTTTCTAAAGAGGGTAGTAGCGAATAAGGAGGCTTTAAAAAAAATTAATGACTGAAAATCTCTAAAAACTACTGTGATTATCAGTAGTTTTTTGTCTTTTCTCACTTATCTTTAAGTTCTCCTTATATAAATCTGCCTACTGAAATTTCCAAAAACCATAAGAAAGGGTATTAAAAACAGGATGACCGAAACATAACACTATATAGGGTTTAAATTTAGAATTACTGGATCCTTCAAAAGGAAAAACAAAACCTTTTCCCTGACGGTGACAGAGAGACAAGCCAAGTAAGGAACCCGTTTAATATATCCGTGTTCACTATAAAGCCCAGATAGAGGCCGAATTAAGTACACAATTTGCTAGGTGAAATTAATACAAGTCGCTGTGTACTTGAAACGGACTGAATATGGTCTCAATGAGATTTTGAGTTTGCAAATGATGGTGTAATTGATGGTCGATTTTGTTCGTAGAAAAAATTGTTCCTGTTTTTTTGTGAAAGAGCAAACCACCCTTTTCGTTGTATGAATCAGCAACCAAGTCAAACTTTATTTATGTCTGATGTAAGATGGACAAGATTTTTGATATATTAATAAGGACAATACTCAAATTTTCTGTCCATTTCATTTATATTATAAATAGACCAAAACAACCAACGATCTTTCTTGCTATGTTTAAAAGAGATAATTGGAAATAGGAGGTTTTAGTATGCTTTGCGATTGTGGAGGAGTATTAGTAGTTATTGCAATAGAGGACATCCCCAAACACTTATCAAGTAAAGAAAAAATTATGTACAATCGAGTTTGTGATGTTCAGTGTCAAAAGTGTGATAAAATTCAATATTCACAGCCGTATGATGATGGAAATTTGCTAAATTTAGTAAAAGAAACAAAGAAAATCTAATTAAAGGCTCAAAAAAATGTAATTGAACTAAAATATCACCTTTACGGGTGATTTTTTTATTTATACGAGGATTAAACTATAGATAAGGAGAAACAAAAAAAAGAGAAGGTGATGTCATATCGAGAAGAACATACTAAAGAAACTACTAAGGAAGAGTTTACTATATAGGCTAATGGATAAAATAGATGGTTTAATTTCAGAATCTAAGTTGACCCATAGAGAGTTAAGCAACCGGGCTGGGAATAGTAACAATTGGTTTAATGATGCTTACAACAACAATGAAGATATTAATATTTCTTCTTTTATTATGATTCTCTCAGTTATTTACCAAAAACAGGATTTAAGTGACCATAAATTATTGGCTATCTTTGACAATAAAATATTGAGCATCTCCACTTTGATTTCTCGATTGTCAGATGAAGATGAAAACTATATAGATGAATTCATCGTTTCAGAAAAACTGCTTTTTCTTGATATTTTGGGTGATTGGGCTTCCATGGCATATAAAAATAAGCTAAGTGAGAAGGAAAGGGAAATTATGGATGAAGTAAAAATCCTAATTTCTTAAAAAGTAGGGGGGATAATAGGTGCGAAAAGTTTGGTTTATTACTCGACCTGAACGTGATCCAAAATTTCATGTCGATGCACTCAGGGCACTTCAAATTGCAACCGATAATTTTACTGTTATTTGGTTGGGGAACAGAGATGCTCATAAGCATTATGAAGCGGTCTTAGGTTCTGAAGAGCTAAAGAGGGATAATATCAGTAATGATGGATCTGGGGGTAGAACATGGGCAGCTATGTTGCGAACATTTGGCTATGTTTATTTGAATTCAGACGGTTACTTAGTTCTAACAAAAGTTGGACAAAAGGTTTTGAATTCTGAAAAAGTAAGGGAGAATATTTCAAAGCAGATTCTAACCTTGCAAATTCCAAATGCGTATTTTTTGGATAGTGGCTTTAGGCCGAAATACGAAGAGGATTTTCAAATAAGGCCAGCAAGATTTCTTGTGCGATTGGTGAATCAATCAATACTTGACTACTATGTGACTAAGGAAGAAATAACTTTCTTCGCTCTTACAGCAAAACGGGATGACGAGATTTTTAACGTTACAAAAAGAATATTGGACTTCAGGAAGGCTTCTGACACTGAAAAAAGTCAAATAAAAAAGTCTGTAGCTACCCATTTTGACCATAGGCAAAGAGCAGACAGTGATGCTCGTGACTTTGCATCCGCACACGGAGATGTAGCCCATACTTTTATGATGCTATGCGATTACACAGGATTTGTTGATTATGTCAGAGGGGATGCTTTACGATTACCAACGGATAAGCAAAATACTACTTCTGAAATGCTGAATTACATGGAGAATAGGTATCCTTTTAACAAAAGGTATTTGATTTCGCTTGAAAGATTCGCTGAAAATGCAGGTTTAGATATAGACAGTTATAAGGCAAGTGCATTTGGTTCACTACCTCCGGCTACTAATAGAGGAAAAAGTGTAAAAAAAGTCCAGCGTCTTTTAGCAGCATACCCATTAGTTCAAGGGTTAACTGTAGAACAAATTGTTGAAATTTTAGAACAAGAACTTTCTACAAATGAGGCAAAGAAATTTGCTAATGAGCTACACAATCAAAACTACGAATCCTTAAATGATGATTTTGTTGAAGCATATCTTTATGAGGAAAATGATCGTGTCTTCGAGGATAAAACAGGTGAAATTTTAAGGTCCATAGGTTTTAATGTGGAAATGCGACCGAAGCCATTAGGAAATGATGTTAGGACTGAGATAGAAATTTTAATACATGTTGACGAGGAAACTGTTTGTATTCTAGATGCTAAAAATTACAGAGAGAAATTCACACTATCTGCAAATTTAGCGTCACATATGGCTTCGGAGTATATTCCCAATTACCATGGCTATGAAGGTAAATCAGTTGCTTATTTTGGTTATGTTACCGCAAACAGGTTTGGTGGTGAACGCCATCTCGAAAAAATATGTGAAAAGGCAAAATTGATAAATTCTGAAATTCAAGTGTCTGGTGTAATCTTATCTGCAAAGGCTTTATTAGGATTTTTAGATTATTGCTTGGAGCATGAATTAACCAAAGAAGAACGAAAAGAAAGATTTATATCTTTGTTTAACAACACTGGGTATGAAAATGTAGGAGAAATGTTTTAGTTTTAATAGGTTAGAGTACCTGCTAAGGGATTCTCTAACCTTTTTAGTTTGGTTTTATTCATTGCAAAACTTCCGAGCTGCAAAAGTAATAGAATTAGTGTATAATGAATAGCATAGATGTATGCTAGAACAAGTATTCGTATCGAAGGAGATGTTACTTCTTATGATTTTTCGTAAGGGAGAGTTATTTAACGGACCGGGAGGACTAGCCCTAGGAGCAAAAAATGCTGGTTTTATTCACCCGGAAACTGGTGAAGAATGGAAAATTCAGCATGTGTGGTCAAATGATTATGATAGCAACGCATGTAAAACATATGGATATAATATCTGTGGTGATGAAAATGATGAGTCGGTTCATATAGGACCAGTTGAGAATCTACCAATAGGCAATAAAGACGTAATAGGAGATATTGATTGCTTTGCATTCGGTTTTCCTTGCAACGATTACTCCCAGGTTGGAGAGAAAAAGGGCTTAAATGGTACTTTCGGACCCTTGTATTCCTATGGAATTAAGGTATTGAGATTATACCAGCCTAAATTTTTTATAGCTGAAAACGTGGGTGGACTCCAGTCTGCTAATGAAGGTCAGGCATTCGTAAAAATTTTATCGGAATTAGAGGAAGTGGGTTACAAATTAACACCACACTTATATAGGTTTGAAGAATATGGTGTTCCACAAGCACGGCATAGAATTATTATCGTGGGAATTCGAAATGACTTAGCAAAAGAAGGGATTGAATTTAAAGTTCCTGCACCAACCACTTTAGCATCAACAGAGTATAAAACTTCTCGACAAGCTATTTTGGAGCCTCCAATTCCTGAAGATGCACCAAATCATGAAATGCCAAGACATACAAAAAAGGTTCAAGAGATGTTAAGTTATATTCCAGCTGGGGAGAATGCTTGGTATCTTGGTATTCCTGAAGAACTACGCCTGAATGTGAAAGGGGCACGGCTAAGTTCGATCTATAAAAGATTAGATCCTAATCGACCTGCCTATACCGTTACAGGAAGCGGTGGTGGTGGTACTCATATGTACCATTGGAGCGAGAATAGAGCCTTAACAAACCGTGAAAGAGCTAGACTTCAAACATTTCCTGATGATTTTATGTTTTTTGGGAGTAAGGAAGCTATTAGAAAACAAATCGGAATGGCAGTTCCACCTGAAGGAGCAAAAATTGTATTTAATGCGGTACTAAAAACTTTTGCTGGAATAGAGTATGATTCAATTCCACCAATTGAAAAATTACAATTAGAAAACCTAAGAGGTACAAAGAAAGAGTCTGTTAAGGAGTTAGTTACCTCACTATAAACGGGAAAATGATTTAATATTACAAAAAAAAGGGATGGTGCTAATTATTGCAGGCACCATCCTTTGTTGTAGTCTTAAAAGAGATTCAATATCAACTCCTTATCCACTTCATCAACAATGTCCTTCATATCCCTACCTCTTGTTTCTTCCATGGCTAGTCCACTCTCTTTCAGTCTTTTTTCCACATATTGATAGATTTCCTCAAGGCTTTCTGCTCCCTTATTTTCCATGTCTTTTCTAATCAAATCCCGAATGTAGGCACTAACGCTCATACCGCCTCTCATTAATTTTTCCTCCATGAATTGACTTAAGTCCAAATCCTTTGACGGAAAGCTGATGGTATACCTAATGTTTGGCATATTTGACCTCTAGAATTTTCAGGAAAGAAAGACAATTGGAGTACTGTGGGTTGTCTAAAATGACCGCATGTGGAAATTCTTGCTTGATATATCGTTTGAGGATGATTGCCCCTCCACCCACGAAATGGATGTCCGACATGTTGAAGGTATAACCACGTGACCTAGCAAAGCGAATAATTTGCTGAACGTGATCGTATTTCAACTCTTCAATGAATACCTTACTCTCCTCAAAGACTTCTCCCTTGCTAGCAAAATAACCACTCCGTAAAACCTGTTCTAGGTCATCCGCAGAAACAGAAAGTCCGTAGCGTTCATTAATGGCCTTCCCAATTCTCCCCTTTAGAACATTTATGCCTAAGTCTGACACAATCATGGTATTGACTAGGGGTTGAATTCCAGAAAACGTACACAAGGTTGTATTGAGTCCTCCTAAATCTACTACAATGGTATTCTTATCCTTGTAAACATCGGGTTTGGAATAGACTTCACCCATACCCTCAAACGCTAATGTCACATCGGATAATTCAAATGAGTGGGTTCTCCCGTTCACTAAAAGATGAATGGAGCCTCTACGGTTCTCCACCATCTGTTTAAAACTATCCTTTTGCACGGAATCCTTATATGTGGATATTGGAACATTGACCGCCAATCGGATGTCAACATTTGCTGGAGCATTTGCCTTTTGTAACAACTGGGAAATTGCAGTGTAGATGGAGATTTGGTGGATGGTAGAGTTTTTTGTGAGGGAGTAATCAACAAAGTCTTCACTGACCATATTTCCTATTAGATACTCATTGCCAAGATATTCGACTAGAAAAGAGTTTGGCTGAATATCCACTCCTAGTCTAGAAACAGGCATCATCTTAGTGCGAAAGGATACCATGAAGGTTTTCCCTCTGTATCTAGCAATTCCTTTTGTTTGGTACTTGCCACAGTCAACTGCAATCAATATTTGTTCTTTCATGTAAAACACATCCTTTTCATTTAATAGATTTAACTATGTATACTATGCAGTTCGCTCATAAATATAAGAAAAATTCATAATAAAATGTTCGAGCGATTATGATATTTTCATATGTTTCATAAATTGCTATATTTGAGTATTCAACAAAGGAATAGGTTTAACTCCTCAATTAGCCGTTGTGAATTAATTTGTTTATGTTCGGGGGCATTAGAGAAGCCTGTACAAGAAAGTACTGTTGTTTTAGGAAATAACAGTAGGGGGAAGGATTGAGAAGGTTGGAGAACTGGCAAACGTTATACAGGTTTGCGTTGATGCAGTGGTCAAGGCTTTAGGGGTTAGTTAATGGATAAGTATAAGAAAATGTTTAAAGAATCGGTATAGCCGGTTCTTTTTTAATTTACCTCTTAATATTGCTGACCCTAGAAGTTTTTTGGGTTTTTTTTCTACTGACTTATGAAGATGTTACAAAGCTCAATGACATAACTAACAAACAGTGACAACAAATGAGGTCTATATTTAATAAAATTCCTCAAAAGTTGTCACTGTTCGTTTTTTTATAAAACCATTTGTTCATTAACAGAAAAAAACAACAAATATTCTAGGGGCTGCGTTGCTCGAACCATGCTCGAACATGTCAGTCATATTCTTACGTTATATCTTTTCAAAATAAATCTATCATAAAATACCAAACGAAAAGGGAAGTGATAGATATGAAAAGCACAAACAAGGAATATCGAGATAGTTTTTTTGAAAGAAAGGCTTCAGAACTGGATGTGGAATCTCTGAAGGAGGCAAAACAAATCTATGAGGGGCTAAAGCATTACAATAGAATTATAGAAAGGTATGGGGTGGAAAGAGTTCAACAGTGGACTAACATCTCCAAAGAAGAAAAGAAAAGTTTGATTGGGGGTGAAAGATGATGCAAACAACTCCCCAAGCATCTAACTCCTTACCAAATCCTCAAACCTCTCAGTATCTTCAAAACAAGCTACTTGTTACCCCCTACATTCAATCCTATGAAACAAAGCCCACAAAATATGAAGCGGCAAAAATGCAAAACTTCTACAAAACAGTGAACATTGGAAACAAGTCTAGGTACAGTTATATGGGTGAGTATGAATTTGCTCATAATGTGTTAGAGACAGGTACACCACATATAGTAGGATCCTGGGTTGATTCACCCAACAAGAGAGATGAGGTTAAGGGTTATCTGACGAATATGTTTGAATTCGACTTGGATAACATGAACCACCTATCTTACCAGAGAAAGAAGGAGCTAGAAAAGAAGCTATTTGAAAACTTCTACATGGTTCAACGCTCATTCTCGAGTAGTGATAATTATAATGATCCTCGCTACCATGTATATGAGAGGGTTATGGAGATTGAAGGCTGTTCTTATGAGCAATGGGCTTATGCTTATAAGCGAAGAATGGAGCATTGGGAGCAAGAACTAGGGTTATCGTTTGACCACTCTCAGCACTTGCTGAAGCTAATTTATGCTTCTGGCAAGAAAGTCCATATAAATAGGCAACAAAAGGCAACAAACCTACAGCCCTATATGGATGAATTCCTCGAGGAGAAGAAGCGATTGAAAGTTAGAAAAGGTAAATCATCTGTAAAAGACAAAGAAGTCACAAGGAAATTGGCTGACGACCACTTCAACAATCACTATCTGCCAATTGGGGTTAACTTTGATGCGATTGTGAAGGCTCTTGAAGAAATGCCACTTATTGATGATTACGATGAATGGTTTAGCTTTCTTCAAACATTTTACAGTATGATGTTTGAGGGATTGATTGATAGAAACCAAGCATACAAACTGTGTGAGATCATAGATGATGACAATGGGAGATACCAAGAAGAATTCAAGAAAATTGAGCGTTATGGGTATGTTAATCGCACGATAGGAAGTTTCATCTACGATTTGAACAAGTATGGGATTGATACAAATGGTATTTTCCAACTTAGTGAAAAACATGAGTTGAAGATTGATAAGGAGTGGGAAATTGAGGGGTATCTTTCAGACGATGTGCAAGTGTGTAAGGAGTTCAAAGAATTGGTTTTGAACAATCCAGGAAAACGTATTTTGTTTATCGGGGATACGGGGATTGGAAAATCAAAATTCACCCTAGATGTTCTTGATGAATTCAATGAAAGATTGCAGTCCTTCAAAAGAATGTATAGGAGCATTGGTAGTTTGTCATATTCGATTATGGCAATTCCAAGGAGAAACCTTATCAATAACCTTAAAGAGGACTTTTCCACAAATAAATCGGCAGTCTTAACCGGTTCGGATGAATTGATCAAGGGGCAACGTGAGAGCATCATTGCTTCCAATGATAAATTTCTGACTACACCAGATCATGCTCATATCATTCTGGACATGAAGTTAACTGAAGGAGAAAGAGTAAGGCGAAGCGACTATGATTTAGAGACATTGGAGGTTTTAAGGCATCACCGAATCATGGTTCTTGATGAGTGCCATATGTTAGCCAATGACTCAACATTCAAGTCAGAAACCATTGAAAGATATTTGGTGGTTGAGGAGGAGCATATGAAAAGTGGAGGTATAGTTCTACACATGACTGCAACGCCAGAGAGTCTAACAACGGAAGGTGTTTATGATCTAGTCATTAAGGTGACTCAAAAGGATCGGAAAAATCCTTTTCACAAGGCAGGCTTTAAAGTTCTGTCTGGTAAGAACACCAACGAAGTAGATTCAATGATGTTAAAGTTGATTAGAGAAGCGATCAAAAAAAATCCATCAAGAAAACTCCTTGTTTTCGTTGAAAATAAGTCATTGATTGAGGACTTTAAAAAGGACTTAATCGAAAAGGGCATAAAAGCAGTTGGTGTTTATGCAAAAAGGGAAAAAGATAGAAGTGAAGAGGAAAAATCCATTATTGGTCCTGGCATCATCCCTGAAGATGTACAAGTTATACTTGGGACAACAGCTATGAGTGCTGGAATCAGTATTGTATCTGGATTTGATAAACAAGCTGAAACATGGGTTTACTGTAGCAGTTCGAGCATGAATCACGAATTTACACGCCTGGTTCAAATGTCCAATCGCTTTAGAATCAGCAGAGAAATCCCAACTTATGCAGCCTTTAATGTGTTCTTTCAAGAAAGTTCTTCCGAAAAACAAGACAATGTTTTTCGGTATCATGCCTACGTAGAAGAACAAATAAGAAAAGCAAAAAATTCGAAAATCTACATTGAATTGATACGAGGTGGGAGTGTACCAGTTATCGGAAAATTAGACGAGATAGAACGGAATTGTGGATTGTTTGCAGACAAAGAAGGTAGGTTGCAGGTAAATATCCCTGCAATTGAGTCTGAAGGAATTCTGAAAAAGGTGTACAACAATTACAACAATTACCGTTCTCTCCTGAAAGAACTGGAAGAGAAATTCACCTGTCAAATCACTGATTTAGACAGGTCAGTAACAATAAGTAAGAAGGAGTTGTTGAGAAGCAAGAAAACAAAAGGGGATGCAAAAGCAATCATCAAGCAAATCGCTCTTGAGCAAGGGTATTTCGAACAGCTAAAGGAAGAGTATTTGTCTATTCGAAAAGATGGTGAACTTGAATTCGTTCGCAATACTTTATCAAGTGGAAGTAAAAAGGACTTGCAGCACTTTCTCATAACCGAACCTGATATTGAGTTGGTTAGGAAGGTTTTCGAAACGCATCTTAGGAAAAGAAAGTTAGAAAACTATTGCTACATCGAAGATTTAAAAGCTATTGAAAAAATCAGAGATATCAGAGGGAGAGAAGAATTAACACTGGAAGTTCAACTGATAGAGATGTTAGACTCAGTCTTTGAAAGAAAGAAAAAAGGACTTGAATTTAAGTCCAGTGGAGAAGTGAGTGAGTTTTTGAAAGAGTGCCTTTCCAAGAAACTAAAGGAAAAGAAACTTGAACTGGATGCCAGCCGGTTCAACCCTAACACTTTCAAAAAACTTCTCAATATTAGAGTAAGGCCATCGGATGGAAAAAAGTTTTACAGAGTAATAGGTTTAAAAGATGAAGCCTATCTCAGTCAAACATATGGGATACAAGTACCTCAGATTTGCTTAAAGGGAGTTGCATAGCAGCTTCCTTTTCTTTTGGTTCAAGATATTCTATTCCAGCATGGCACTCATTATTCTATAAGTATTCTCTAGTAAATTAGTTTCAAAAGTCATCAGAAAAAGTTTTTTTCAATTAAATTCAGGTGTGACTTGGCAGGCAACCTTTTTATTCCAATGACTATATACAATAGAAATATAGAAAGTTAACAAAAAAGGAGATGTTGGAAAGATGATGACTTTAAAAGAAAGATTCAAGGAAATGAAAGAAAAAAAGCAGATAGTATGGAATGGTAAAAGTGGACAGGAAATAGTGGAGAAAGCGATTGGAATTGTTGGTTTTGAGCCGATTGCCAAAATAGCGAAAGGGGATGATTGGGTTTTTGAAAGTGTTGAATACTATATCGGGAAGAACAGGAAATACCAGATGGGTCATCTTGTTTATGAAAGACAAGAATATCGTTGTGAAGGAATCGATGGTGATATTGAGGTGAGAAAGCAAATATTTGTCTGTCCAGATGGTAGTATTTTAGTTTGCTTTGTCACACGGGAGGAAAATAATTGTGGGAGTTGTGAGATGATCCATTGTAACTTGAACCGTATCATTTCAAATAACCAAGAACTAACGCAAGAAGAAAAAGAAGATATACTTACATATCTTGCGATTGAGATAAATCAGTTTCTCGTATCTAGAGGAGAAACAATAAGGAATTAGGGTCCAGCCTGGAAACACCATCATTAAAACAAGCAGCTGGATAAGAGATAGAGTCAGTAGCAAAAAACATTAGGAAACAAAGTCCAAGTTTCAAACGAAAAAACATTCAAGGAGTGACGATTATGCAATCTACAAGAGTAATGGCAGCCGAACTATTAAGAGAGAAAATTGAACTAGCCAAAACGACTTTGAAATTTGTGGAAATAGTAGAGTCTGGATCTGGAGAGGGCTTTGAACCAGAATATAACAAATCACGGCATCCTTTTCATAACGAGGATGGGACTCCATTGCTTGGAATAAGGGTCTATAAGGAACCGATTACTTATGAGGAACTAAACGTAGGTAAAGGTTCAATTGTAGCTTTGACCGAAATTTACCTTACAGACAGAGGTGATCTGGTTCGATTCTGCACATTTGAAGAAACGTTCTACAGTTCCAAAAATGAAAAACCTAGAATTCAGATGAAAAGTTTCATTTCTGGAGACCAGTTAATTGCTGATGATGAATTACACTTCATCCTTTTCCATACTACCTGGCTCATAAGCCATCATTATGTTATTCAAGGAAATCACGAAAAAGCGGCTATAGCAATCGAAGAGAATAGAAGAATATATGACATTGTTTATGAGTGGTTGGAAAGAACCGTCAGAGATAAAAAAGACTAAATCAACAGTAGGAAAAGAAGTTTTTATTTTGCACCATTATAAAACTTCTTTTCTGTCTACTTAACACAGAAGTATAAAATATATGGGGAGATGGTCCAGGATGACGAACAACATAGTCAATCAGATTCAGCGTGAGTACAGAAGAAATCGGGAACTATCAAATTACAGCATCTTCGATATAGAAGCTAGTCTTAAGAATCTTGCAGAGAAAGGAATTATATGGGTTCTGAAAGACTTAAGGGATATTTGTGAAGCAGAAGAAATATTGATAGAAAAATACCTTCATGATTACAGAGCCAATCAGATTTACGACAACCTCGAAGAATTCCTCAATATTCAATCCTCCAAGAATCTTACCGAAGCAATTTCAAGTAAACCCTCACAATCAACAAAACCCTCAAAAGAAAAGCAAACTAAGAAACGACAGCATCTTGAAGTAAGGGATGTAACTCATTTCATTGGTTATAAAAAGGCTATGGAGCTAGAAAAAAAAGTAATTGAACTATGTCAGAACTTTCCTTCATACGAAGTTGACTACATTGTAAACCAGATAGAAAGAAGTGCTAGTTCAATTAAAGAAAGGATTGAAATGGGTGAACAAATATATGTAGGAGAAAAGTTTAACCAATACAGCATCGCTATAGGATCAGCAAAAGAAACCACAGCATGGCTCCAAATATCAATGGGGCAGGAGTATATAACACGGGATCAATTTGATGAGTTGGATAACTTAACAACACAAGTGGTACGGATTCTAACAAAGAGCCTATCCAACATTAAAGAGAAAGAGGGAAAAGGTATGGATTTGCCATGTCCCTATACACCTGATGTAAAGAATTTTGGTGCCTATAATAATGCCTTGCTGCTGGTTGAAAAGATTTATGAGATTACAAATAGAAAAGAATTTTGGAAAGAAAAAATCATTGTAAAGAAACTAAGGAGACGTGCAACATCATGTGCTGCAAACATTGCAGAAGCACACCAACTATACATCCTAAAAAAGTTCCGTTTCTTCAATGATTCACTAAAGGCATTGGATGGTCTTGATAGTTTGTTGGAAACATGCTTATTCAAAGGGATTATTTCGGAGAAGGAATTAAAAGAGATCGGTGTGCTGAGGATCTCTATACGGAATATACTTTCGACAAAAATGTCAAACTTGAGTAAAGAAAAAGCAGGCTGAACAGAAAAAGGATTTAGAGGGGTCAACGGATCAATTCTCTTTTTTCTTGAAAGCAAACTATCTTCTGTAACTAACTGGGATTAATTCGATAACTCCCGATTTAAATAAAGTCCAAGTGTGCATAAAATAATGCACACTTGGACTTCTTTCAAGTGTACATTTTATTTTAATGGAAAATTATTGACAACGGACGGTAAATCTCTTAGTGCTAATTGGTAAAAAAGATGCCAATAATGGCAATGTTTTGTGTCCGTATTCATACCGATTAAACTTCCCTTTTAATTTGCCAACACATTTGTTAAATGTATTGTAAGAAATGTATCAATAATTAATAACAATCTCATTTTCTTTCAATAAATCTTAAAAACTCTAATCCAAAAGCTGTTATTTCAAGTATTTCATAAGGTCTTGTACTGAATCTGTTAATACTGTCATCGAGAAGAAGAGACTTCGAGACCAAATCTTGAACATAAAACATATATATATTCTTATCGAGATTATAATATTGTGGTGTCCTAAAATCAGAGGTTTTCAACTCATGGTTGGCATCAAGTAGATTTCTATTCATTAAATCATCTTCGTTTTTAATTATCCCTTCATGGACCTTCCTGTAGACACTTAATATTTCAATTTGTTTCTCGCTTATTTTTGAAACAATATCTAAGAATGTTTCTGTATAATCTGTTTCATACGGGGCTATCATTTGGTTTACTAGAACTGATTTAAACCGATCAATCTTATCTTTTTGGTTATTCTGGCTAACTCTATTTATTATTGACTCAAACAAATCCCCAAACTGTTCGCTCCTTACATATTTCATGTCAATATTTCTTTCGTTGACATGTGAGTCCAGATATTTTTTTAGATCCTCAATAAAAGTGTTAATTCTTTGCTGTTTAAGTCTCCCACGGTAATCAAAAAATACTTCATTCAATAGGGTGCCAACAAAAGGAACTGCTCCCAAAGCTGACTTTGATAATGATACACCTGTATTTATTAATATTTCTTTTTCCATCAAGAATCCCCCCACTTTTATATTTAAACTTAGTCATGTAGAAGTTCCAAAACGTCCATGAATGAGTGCAACAACTTATAAATTCTGTTAATCTTGAAGCATTAATGTATTTTATTTTTATATCATAGCCTTTTCTGGGGTGATTTACTATACCAGATATATGTCAATGTAATTAGCTCAATATTTTAAGATTGCCCCATTTGTCCTCGGAGTATTTTATGTATTTCAAAGTAAAAAAGTTTCATACCTAGAATTGTTAATTTCGAAATGTTTAATTTTTCAATTAAAGTAAGAAATATCTAGAACAATCTTTAAGTATGTTTACATACAAAACGAAAATTGAGATGGAAATTAGTAATGTAGGCCATGCACTTTTGTGACTTTAAGAAACGATTTAGGAGATGATGTAACCATGTTTAGAGAAGATATTAAAAGAGCTGCAGAAGATAATGGAATACGATTCTTATTGCATTTTACTAGAGCAGAGAATCTTAATAGTATTTTCCGATATGGAATTTTATCAGTTTCAAAGCAAAAAAGTCTAAGTCTTGAAGTGTCGAGGAATGATCCAAATAGGTATGACGAATTTTTAAATGCAACAAGTGTGTCTATTCATTTACCAAATAATATTCTACTGTACAAATATAAAAATAAGTTTAATTGTGAATGGGTTGTATTGGGCATAAAACCAGATATCATTTGGGAAAAAAGATGTGGATTTTGTAATGAAAATGCTGCAAGTTCTAATGTCTCTAAGATACCATTAAACAAAAGAATGAGTGTCGAATCTCTAAATGGGTTGTTTAATAACATAAGTGGAAAACCATCAAGAAGTAAATTAAACATTGATAAATCCTTAACAACGAGCCCTCAAGCTGAAGTCTTAGTTTTTGAAGATATAGAACCTTCCTATATTTGGGGCGTTGCATTTGAAAGCAATTATGCTAAAAATAAATATAAAGAAAATATTCCTAGTTCAATAAAAATAGAAATAGTTCCCGAATTATTCCGTTTTGCCATAAGGCCTGATTACTTGCACTGGTAAAATTGGGTGTTATCTATAATATAAAACTATAATGAAAATTTATCTAACCTCTGACACTCAAATAGGAATTTGGGAAGATAATTTATAATCACTTACTTTACACAACCCTGTTGTGTAAACAAAGGAATGCGGTTAAATCAACATTGCTATTTCTATTTATTACAACAATTTTTTGAATGTTCTTCAATCCTTCTATTATACTTATTATGTAATATTCATTGATTTACTTTACTTTTTCTTTTTGGTGTTATTAGATATGTGATATTTAGCCTTTGAGAAAGGAATGATATAGTATAGTGGCTAATCTTTTTGTAATTGGGAATGGATTTGATTTGGACCATGGGTTAGAAACATCATACAATCATTTTAGAGAGTATCTCCTCTTAAACTATCCAGAAATAAAAATGGATGAGTTGATAGTACCTGATGAAATTCATTTACCTGATGGTGGCATTGAATATGATGATGCAGAAGTATTGTCCATGCTTTTTTATTTAATAAATACTGCTGAGCAAAATGAAGAAAAGTGGAGTGACATAGAAACTGCACTAGGGTATTTAGATTTTAGTGAAGCGTTTGATTGGTTCGATGATATATTGGATAAAGATGGGGATATTGATATGTGGAAAACCGTATATCGAAATGAAGATCTATCTTCTCAATTAGTCATTCCAACTACAAAGATACAAAACTTCTTTTGGGAATGGGTAAATTCAATAAGTCTTCACTCAGCAAGCCCGAAAAGCGACTTTATTAAGCTATTAAAGGATAAAGAGCAGTTTTTATCATTCAATTATACTGAAACACTAGAGATAGTTTATAATATTTCTCCGGAAAATATCTGTCATATACATGGAAAGCAGACTGAAGAGATTTACTTTGGCCACGGGAGCAAGGAAGACTATTATGAGAGATATATGCAAAGTCATATCGGTTCTCAGGACGGTTTAAGTAATATTGATGAACAGTTGAGAAAGAAGACAGAAAAGGCTCTTGAAGAAAACTTGGACTTTTTTGAAAGTTTAAGAGATGCAAATATAACAAATATATATTCGTATGGTTTTTCATTTAATGAAGTGGATGCTATCTATTTTGTGGAAATATGTAAACGCATTAACACTAAGAAAGTCACTTGGTCCTTTAATGACTATGACAAAGCTAATATAGAGAAGTACATGGAATTTTTGAGAAGCTGTGGATTTAAAGGTGATTTTAAGACATTTCATATAAGAGAATAACTAATGCCTTCAACCATAGAAGTCCCTCCAAGATTTCTATGTTTTTTTATTACAGTAAATTAAAAAAATAATAAAGTATCCATTTATTGCCCCTAGGCTCTTGAGCTTTCCTCATCAATAGATTTAAAATGGTTTTGTAAAGACATTTAGGGGGTGAAACTATTGAAAGTTGTCCAGCCTATTAGGGATTTAAAGCAGCTTGAAGCGGTAAAAGCATATTTACGAGGGAAGAATAAAAGAGACTTTTTACTCTTTATGGTGGGAATCTCATCTGCTTTAAGGATTAGTGATATTTTGAAATTGCGAGTTAACCATGTATGGGATGGAAAGAAACCACTGGGGTTTATAGAAATGAATGAGAAGAAAACTGGTAAATATAAAAGGTTTCCGATTACACCGAACCTAACAAAGGCTATCAAGGAATACATGAAGGAATTTCCTGAAAAGCAAAGGGAAGATTACCTGTTTACAAGTAGGAAAGGAATCAATCAACCGATTTCTAGACAATATGCAGCATCAATGCTAAATGAAGCATGTGATATGGTCGGAATAAAAGAACGATTTGGGACGCACGGACTTCGGAAAACTTGGGCTCTATTCGCATTTAAAAAAGGTATATCACTTGATTACATATGTATGGCCCTAAACCACAATTCTATTGCTGAAACTAAAAGATATATTGGGTTGTTGCAGGAAGATCTCGATAATTTATACCTTCAGGTGAACCTATGAATCAATTAAATAAGTTTTTTGAGATAAAAGCATTTGTTGCTGACTTTGTTACATGGATAAAAAAAACAATCCATTTTGACAATAGTCAATCCACAAGTGTTTTTTATTTTTAAGGAGGACAACGAAAATATGAATGCTATTTCATTAGTCTTGGATTACATTGAAGAACATTATCATGATGAAATCAATGAAAAAACGGTTGAGTATGTAACAGGCTGCACTTTTGAAGAATTTGCGAAGAAGTTTAAGGAAAAGACGGGGGTAACGTTTTCTACATACTTAGTACGAAGGCAACTAACCAGAATAAATGATGAACTCTGCAACATTACCTGTGAAAAGGATTTGAACTGTTCACCATTCCAAAGTTGGGAAGAACTTTCAACCCTTTTTAAATCAGAATTTAAGATCCCTATTGATACAGCCACTAAGAATGAACACTTCATTCTTCAAGAAAAAATAGGGTCTAAGGAATGGAATATGTGTGACTTAGTTATAAGAGATTTGCTTAATAGATTTGAGTGTCCTAGTAAGGCTCTAAGGTACTTATTGTCACTTCAGCCCTATTATTTTGAAGTGGATTCGGAAGTCATACAACCTTCAAGGAGTAATCTAATATCCAGTATTGTTAAGAAAGTACACGGAGAACTATCTCTAAGTGAGTTTAGAAAGATTGTTACCATACTGGAAAATTACTATATGCTGGAGAGTGATTACTATTCCAAACACTCAATTGATGTATCTAAAAGGTATATCTTGGTTTTTCGTGGATTAATAAATAAATTGGTATGGGAGTATGGAGCAGGATTTGATTATGAAGTGAATGAGTTGAAAACTCTGTGGTCAGTTTCACATGATAAAGAGCTTATTTCACATAAGTGGCATTCTAATTTGTCGCAAAGTGTCATGGAGGCAATAAAACAGCAAGATTTAGGCAACATCTCTTTCGCCAATATAGATGAACTTTTTGGTTGGGTTGATGTTTATTTTAGCAAACAAAAAAAGAGAATAAACAACCAGAATTTTAATAAATTTACACGATACAAGTTGATTGAGGAAGGATGTAAAAATTTAGAAGAGGAAGATTTAACTACAATGATAAATACTCTTCTTGTCCAAGGGTTACTCTTTTTACAATTACGATGACAAGTATTTTGATAACAAAGAGGAGAAACGACAATCATGATTAGAGAATGGAACGAAACAACTATCAATAGGTTTCTGAAAGAAAAACGAGGACAAGGAATGGGTAAAGACTATAAGCCATGGCTACAGGTTCAAGATATAGCCTCTAAGGGCAGATCCACTCGCATTTTTGGTCATACCACACAAAGGGTGCATCATCTGTTGAGTGATTTGCAGTTATATTACTTCTATTTTTTAGAGTTTGATAATGATGTTGCTGACATAAGAGAGCAGTATCCTTTACTAGATTTCCATGACATGAATATTCAAGTGGACGAAGAGCTAACAAAGAAACTGTTTGATAAGAAGACTCAAGTACCACATATCTTTACGGTTTCTTTTTTGGTTACAAGAAAGGGAGAAAATGGTGAACCTTATTATCAAGCAAGAATCATCAAGCAATCGCATGAGTTGGAAAAAAGTGCAACCTTGCAACGAATTGAACTGCAAAGAAGGTATTTTGAGAAGAAAGGGATTGATTTTGGGATAGTTACAGAAAAAGAAATTAATAAACAATTGGCACGAAATATTGGTTGGGTATTGAATTCCTATGACATTCAAGATTACCCCATACTTACTTCCAATTTAGTGCACTTAAAACGGGATATGGTTCAGTGTCTATCCAATAAATATGATACGTTTCAAGGGGTTTTCTCCCGATTGGAAAGGGGATATAGCTTAGATGAAGGTTTGGGACTAATTTTGTTTAAACATTTAATAGCCAATAAAGAAATAAGCATGGATTTAACCAAAAAAATCTATTTGACTTCTAGTATCGAAAACTATCAGGTTGAAGTTGTGGGTAAAAATGGTGGTGATAATAGATATGCAGTTGGTCATTAATGATTTATTACAAAGCACGGAAAATCCCGACCACATTCAAAGGATAGTTTGGGTAGACAATAAGAATCAACTTTGTTTTTTGGTCAATATCCGTAAATTATCATTTCCATACAGTGAGGGAATACACAATATAGAAGCATCCTTTAATAGAGGTGAGATTATCAAGGTTAAAACAGATCCTTGGGCTATCAGTGTAGATGAAGAGGATTTATCAGAATCGGAAATTGAAATACGTGATAAAGCGTGGAGGCTAATAAATCAAATCTGTTTAACTCCAGAAATCTTTGATCCGAAGCAACGATCAGCACTCATAAAAATAGCTAGTAAGGATTTTGCCCTTAGTACAAAGACAGTTCGAAAATACTTAATACGGTATTGGACAAGAGGGATGATAAAGAATGCTCTATTACCCGACTTTAATAATTGCGGTAAACAGTATGGGATGGATCGTAAATATAACAAAAAGGCGGGAAGGAAATTCGCTTACTCTTCTTCTATTCAGAGAGGAGCAATTACTGATGAATGGAAGGAAATCATTAGAATAAGCCTAGAAAAATACTACTTTATTCGTTCAAAGCCATCATTGAAATATGCTTATCAACAAATGGTAAAAGAGTATTTCTCCAAAGAGGATGAAAAATCGGGCTATAAAGTATTGGATGTAGAAAAGCCGATTATTTCATATGACCAATTTTACTATTGGTATCGCAAGTGGTACAAGCCGGAAGATGCGATTCATAAAAGAGAAGGACGAAGAGAATTTTTACAAAATTATCGAGCTATAACTGGTTCAGCCACAGAAGATTCTATGGGGATAGGCACATATGCCATTGATGCAACGATTGGTGATATATATTTAGTTTCCTCGCTAGATAGAAACATTGTTATTGGTCGAAGTATTGTATATCTTTGTGTGGATATTTTTTCCCGTACCATAGTAGGGTTAGGTGTTGGTATTGAGAATATGTCCGGGCAGTCATTGAGGGTTGCATTGGCTAATACCTTTGAAAATAAAAAAGACTTTTGCAAACGAACACTTGATATGGAGATCGGAAATGATGATTGGCCAATACACTATGTTCCTCACACTTTATTGGCAGATAGGGGAAGTGAATTAATCTCGAATGAATTAACTCAAATAGTAGAAAATCTAAATATTAAAATACAAAACACTGGTTCATATAGACCTGAATTAAAATCGGTTTGCGAAAAATACTTTCATATCGTTCAGCAACACATAAGCCCGTTCCTACCAGGATCCATACAGAAAGATTATATGAAACGAGGTGGCCAAGATTACAGAAAAAAGGCAGTTCTTAACCTCAGCGAATACACTCAGATTTTGGTTCGCTGCGTTCTCTATTACAACAATCATAACTTTCTTTCGGACTATCCTTTAACACAAAATATGATAGATGAAAAGATTCGGCCTATCCCGATTGAGATTTTCAAATGGGGGTTACACAAAGGAAATGGCCAGCTAAGAACAATGTTATTAGATGCAATTCGAAGTAATATTTATCCAAAATCCCAAGCAACAGTAACTCCCAAGGGCATTCATTTTGGCAATCTTTATTACACATGCTCTAAAGCTGTAAAAGAGAGGTGGTTTTCTAATGCTCGAATTCAGGGGAATTGGAAAATGGAAGTATATTATAATCCTCAAAGTGTAGCAACTATTTACATTCGGATAGATAGGCAAAACTATGAAGTCTGTTCTTTAATCGAGCAATATGAAATGTATAGAGATGCCAAGGAGGAAGAACTTGTTAGCTTAAAGGAGAACCTGCGGTTACAAAAGGCGGAATATGTAGAAGCTCAAATGAATGGAGCTATGCAGTTAGCTCAGGATATTGAATCAATTGTTAAACAGGCGAAGGAGAAAACCAAAGACCAATCTCTTAATGGTGAGGTTCCTAAAGATATAAAGAATATTAGAGAAAATCGAGAAAAGGAGAGAGAAGTATTGAAAAGGGAACAACAAGCCGTAATAGATCAACAAAACATTGGAAAGCAATTGAACAAAGTAAATCATGATCTTGAATCGGTAAACGTGCTAGATATTTTCCGTAAAAAACAAAAGGAAGTGCTTCGTGATGAAGATAAATGAATTAGTTAATGGAACCAAAGCTCAAGTTGCAGAGTATAGGGAACAGGAAATATTGGAGTATCAAGGCAATCCTCTTATTGAGGCATTGCCTCCAATTTATTCTCAGGAGGAAGTTATTGATCGTTTAAGCATGTATCCTCCTTATAATGTGGAAGAAAGATATATGAATGACCATCAGAGAGTTCATCTGATCTCAAGATTGTTACAATATTTTCAAGCCATACCGATTCATCTGAAAATTGAGTCATCAATTTCAAGGTTAATTAGAACAGGTTATACTTATCGAAATCCTGTAAGCTCTACTTATGCACAGAGTTTTGTGGATAATTGGAACAATATACAGAATAAATCATTCGATAAGTCTATTATCCAGACAGGACAAACATTGAGTATTTTGGGGGTCTCTGGTGTAGGAAAAACACGAACATTACAGCGAATATTACAAACTATTCCACAGGTGATTTCTCATGTTTCGTATAAAGGGAAAGCCTTAAATCATTATCAAATAACCTATTTGAAAATTGAGACTCCTTTTGATGGTTCCGTAAAAACCATTATTTACGATTTTATGTATCAGGTAGATCTACTCCTTGGCTCCAACTATTTCAATAGATATGTGAACAGTCATTTGTCAACAAGCCAACTAATGCCTATCATGGCTCAGATAGCTAAAAGTATAAACCTTGGAATGTTGTTTTTGGATGAGTTACAACATTTGAAGGGTATCAAAAGTTCTAGGTCATCACAGATACTAAACTTTTTTACTGCCTTAATCAATACGATAAATATCCCTCTTATTATGGTCGGAACCCCAAAAGCAATGGATGTCTTGCAATCACAGTTTAGACAAGCGAGAAGAAGCACTAATATGGGAAACATCATGTGGGATCGTTTTGAAAAGAATGACATATGGGATCTATTTGTTAGTGGTATGTGGAAATATCAGTGGATAAAAGAGGACGTGCTTTTTACAGAAGAAATTTCTTCAACCCTATATGATGAGTCCCAAGGGATAGCAGACATCGCAATTAAGCTCTATATGATGGTGCAGTTACGTGCGATTAGTAGCTGTAAGGAAAGGATAACCACTGCGTTAATTAAACAAGTGGCTCAAGAAGAGTTAAAAATGGTTCAGCCTATGTTAAATATGTTAAAAAGCAAAGATTATAGCAAACTAGCAAAATACGATGACTTGATGCTACCAAAAATTGAGGATTTTATGGAACAAGAACGGATTACTGTTGATCAAAAACAGGTAATGAACTCACTCCAAGAGGGAGCCAAACGGAAAAATGAGCAACTACAATTAATTGATGACGCTACATTCCGTTTAGGGATGCTAGGTTTTAATAATGACGTTGCCGTTAAGGCAGTACAAAAGGCTATTTCTGAGAACAATCAATTAGAAGAGGTATCACAAATCGTAAAAGATGCTTTTCTTTTATTAAACAATAATGACAAAAGTACGGAAAAAGTAATAAGTAATGACCTAAGAACCATTATAAAAAAAGGGAAAGAACAACAAGTAACTGCGTATCAAGCATTACTAGATGCTGGAGTAATTAAGCAAGATTACCCTGAGCGTGTTGTGTCATGATTATACAATTTCCAACACCCTATCCAGATGAGCTTTTGTTTAGTGTGATTGCTAGGTATCACATCCGATCGGGCAATGTTTTTTGGAAACACACATTGGAAGATTTATTTGGCAAGAGGACTATAAGTGCCACGGTATTGTTACCTTCGGGAATCGGTTCTCTTGTTCAGCGGTTACCTAAAAACACGACATTAAATGAACAGATATTGATAGAGAAGCATACAATGTATCCTTTTTATACAGTGTTCATACCAACAGAAAAGGCTCAATCAATTTATGAATCAATGATAAGTAATGACGGAAAAAAGATATATATGCAATCCGGTATTATGGCAAGTTCGATACCACAAAATAAGTATTTAAAGTATTGTTCAGCTTGTGCCAGGGAAGATATTGCTACTTTTGGAGAAATGTATTGGCATCGAACTCATCAGTTACCTGGTAATCTCATTTGTACTAAGCATGAGTTGTGTTTAGAGGATAGCGATGTATTGATAACTCATTCTAATAAACATGCTTTTATCTTACCAACCACTAGCAACTGTGATTTGAACAGAAAGAGTATGATTACTGAGACCAGCTTAATACAACTAAAAAATATTGTTTTACAAGCAGAGGATTTGCTGAATAGAAAGTATCAAAATCAAACATTTTCTCATTTTACACAGTTTTATCGCTATCATTTAATTGAAAAAGGTTATGCTAGTTTAAAAGGACAGGTAAAGCAAAAAGCGTTATATGATGCCTTTTATAACCTTTATTCTGAAGAGTTATTGAATACCCTTTGTATAGAGCCTAGGGCGACACAATGGATAGCCAATTTTTCAAGGAAACATCGAAAATCGTTCCATCCATACTATCATTTGTTGATGCTCAACTTTTTTGATTTAAAAGTGAATGCAGCATTCGAGGAAACTTCTTTTGAAAATACCCCATTTGGTCATCCTAATTGGCCTTGTTTAAATGCTACATGTCCAGATTATAAGAAAAACGCCATTCCAGAGATAACGATTAGAAGATGTGAAAAAACGAAGAAGCTAATTGGACGATTTACTTGTCACACCTGTGACTTTTCTTATACAAGGAAGGGAATGGACCCCAACAAAGATGATTGTTACAAGTTTAGTCGAATTATGGATTTTGGTTTCCTTTGGAAGAGGGAGCTGCAATTATTGTTAAATAAGGGATTAAGTTATCGGGAAGTTGCTAGGATACTTGGTGTTGATACCAATACAGTAATTAAATATGAAAAGAAAAATATTGAAAATAAACAAAAGGCGAAAGTTCGGATTGATAGTGATTTGGTAAAGGAACACCGTTATGAATGGATTCATCTTCAAAGGGATTTTCCTGGCCTTTCAAAAACAGAATTGAGGAAGAAAAGGCCCGAAGTGTATGCTTATTTGTATCGTCATGATAGAGATTGGTTAAAGGTAAATTCACCGAAGAGGAAGAAGGTGGACCCAACAAATAACCGAGTCAATTGGCTAGAAAGGGATAAAGAAATATTAGAGAAGGTTCAGAAGGTTGTAAGTGAGTTAAGAGGCATTGATAAGAAGCCAGTAAGAATCACGGTTAAGATACTTGGAGATGGCATTGGTGAAAGAGCCTTATTGGAAAGACATTTGGATAAGTTGCCGGAAACGAGGGTGTTCATTGAAAAAGTTTCTGAATCAGAACAGGATTTTCGTTTAAGAAGGGTGAAGTATGTAATAAATGAAATGATGGAGAAGGGAGAAGAGATTAAAGAATGGAAGGTTCTGAGAAAAGCTGCTATTAAAAAGGAGTTTTATAAGGAATTTGTTGATTTCTTAAAACGGGAGTGATACTTATGTTCCGCAATGCACTTGAAGAGGTAGACAGTTTTATTAAATCAAATGTTTTTACGCTCTCTGGTAACGATTTATATAATTTGAAGAAAGATTTTTACGATAAAAGTGTTGAGTTTATGGGGCATAGCAACAACTTAACAGGAATTACAGAACTGGTCGTTAATATGTATCTCAATCACTGGGTCGAGGCTCAAAGTCTTCCTTATACATTGAAAAGAAACTATAAAGTTAAGGGTGTAAATGGGAAAGAAAATGAATTAGATATTGCTTTTCTTGATAAATCTTTAGAAATTCAATACGGAATCTCCGTGAAGCGTGAGATTGGTTCTACTCGCTGGGAAACACATGAAAAATCAAGCACCTCCTATAAAGAGTTGACAAAGAAATACAGCGTTAGAAATAACCTACTTCAAGATTACTGGAGATTAGATAATATTAAACGAGGTATTAGCCGAGCTTTACCTACTGTTACCATCATTTTTGAAGGTGTGAAGGTGGGAGAAGAAACGATGATAAAGAAATTAACTGAAGATACCCCTTCTTTTCAGTATTTGGTCTTATATCAACATCAAGAGGCAATATTCTATGATTTGAAAAAGAAACTTTGCATTTTGTAGTAATGGTATTAAGTGAGTGGATACTTTAATAGCTGAAGGGATTGGCTTCTATAATCATTATTAGTAAACACAATAAAAGTAAGGTTAGCGGGTGGTTGAATCTTGCAAAAACTAAAAGCCGAAGTTGTAATAACAATTCCAGAGGATATGGTACTTATTACAAGAGTTGAATATGAAATGTTAAAGCAAAAAGAATTATCGGGTTTGTATTGGAACATGAAAGATCTTGAAAAACGTATCAATAAAAAGTCAGAATGGATCAAAGAAAATATTCTATATCCTGGAAGGTTCAGAAAGATACTTGACATTAATAAAGGAGGATTTGTTTATTATCCCGAAACAAAAGGTCAACACTGGTCTTTTCAGGCTACTAAAATGGCTGAATTTCTGGATAATAACTTTGGAAATATATTTAGCGGGAAAATACAATAATGCGATTATTTTAATAATTGGGTTTTGACTTACTTTTGTTAATGTATATTCAATCGGTTTTTATTCAAAATGGTATGTATTAAAAATAAGGAGTAAAAAATGAATCTATATGAATTATTTCAAATGTGGATAAATCATCCGAAAAAAGGAAGTGGTAGAAGAAATTTAGACAATACAGATGAATGTTGGAAAAAGGTATTACAAGACATTCGTAATTGGGAGAGCAGTGAAGATAAAAATGATAATGATTTTGCAAAATATCTACTTTATACAGGAAAAATAAGAAGAGTTCATTTAGACCTGAATGAAGTGAATTATAATAATCATTATGTTTCATGGACGTCAACTGAAAATCTAGAAGATTTATATTGGTTCAATTCGTCATGTGATCATACAATAATTACAGCAGAAGCAACAAAAGATAATCCAGGAATTAGTATTAAGGGATTTATAGAAGCTATGAAAAGTGATAATAAAAATTTTGAATTAAACTCACCGGCAATCAGAGCGGAACAAGAAGTGATTTTTCCATTACAAGAAAAATCAATAATAAGCATTGAAAGAATATTAAAATTAAATAGAAATGAAAAATGATATTGAATCCTATGAGCAGAAGGATTTTTGATGTGAATAATAGTTCTAGTAACCACTTATTTTCCTGTAACTCCCTTCAGGACGAAACTTAGTTTCTCCCTTGGAACTAAGTTGGTTTCCAAATGGAAAAGAAATTTTATGTTAATGCAGAAAAAAATACAAAAACTTAATAACTATCAAAAAACCGCAGTATATCAAATTCATTTAATAAACAATTCATTTTATTAGTGTTGATGGAGTCTGTTTAGAATCAAATCCTTTATTTATAAGGGATTCGAAAAAATAAATAAATGATAAGATAAAGAAAATGGAAGTGGGAGGAAAATGTCATGAAATTTGAACGTTTAGACACAGTGGATAGAATCCTACTGACGTCAGAGGATTCGAAACGTTTAGATGATTGGTGGCTCAATATTCACGAGGGAGCTTTTAATGAATTTCGCCCAGTTTTGGAAGAGGGCGTGATTATACAAGAACTTGATCCGCACTTGAAATTCGACAAGGACTTTGTAAAGGCACACGGTTTAACCACTTCATTAGCTTTACTGTATTTCAAACAATTAGATGATGTGCGGGTCTATTATGAAATTTACCGGACGATTGGTGAGAACCAGGTGGAACATATTTTGGAAGGCACCAAGAATTATGTTGAGTTAAAAAGTGACCTTACGATAAACAAAAATAATCATATCGGTCTAAAAATAGAACATGCTGTCCACTATCTGGACGCTGTTACTTCAAGCCATATCGCTTTGATGAATTACATGGAACTGTATAGGGATGAGCGGGAGCGAGTATCATTTCAGAAATTGCGAAAAACTAAAACTAAAAAAACTAAAAAAGGAAAGAAAAAGAACACTCGGCCAATAAATATGGTGGTTTATAATATAAAAATTCCAGATGTACATATTACTGAAGAAGAAAGACAAGCATATAAGAAAATGAAAGAAGCATGGAAGGTCAGAGGACACTGGAGAACCTTGCCATCAGGGAAAAAGACATGGATAAAGCCTCATATAAAGGGAAATAAAGAAAAGCTGGAACCAAATATCTATCACTTTTAGTTTGTAGGTTGAAAATTAGGGGGACATTCTTCATTGAAAAAAGGTAGAAAAGTGAGTTCCTATATAACTTGTTAGCATATATTTTCCTTTTTTAATAGAGCAATAGAAAAGCAGGGATTAAGAATCATAGATACTAAAATAATAGAATTCTACAATAATTAGATAAAAGAGTATCCCATAAATACAGGGATGCTTTTTTGTGTGCAACTAAATATCACAAAAAAGCAAAAAAAGTAGTTGGAATATTTAATATTTTGTTTAAACTTGTCAATCTTTTCCTGTAAAATAGATGTTGACACTAGGCAAATTATATTGATAGTGGGAAAAGTTGGGAGGGAGTAATTTGATAGAAAAGATCAGGATTAAGGAAGTAGCATCTTATGATTCAACGGGTATTGAAGTTAATTTGAGTAAGATCAACTACATTTACGGAAGTAATGGTACGGGGAAAACTACTATTTCTGAATTGCTTCGTAATAGGGATAATCAAAAGTTCTCTTCTTGTAATATTGAATGGAAGCAAGGCAGCCCTGACTTTGATTTGTTTGTTTATAATAGGTATTTTGTTCAAGAGAATTTCAGCATCCATAACGATATAAAAGGTATCTTTACTCTCGGAAAAGAATCTACTGATATATTAGCCTTAATTAATGGAAAATTGAAAGAAGCGGAGAAACATCAGGACAGAATTGGAAATTTAGAAAATAATATAAGGCAAAAAAAAGAGCAGATACAAATCTTAAAAACAAATTTTACGAATCATTGTTGGGAATTAAAACAAAAGTATGATGAAAACTTCAAAGAGGCATTTACTGGTTTTCGCAATAAAAGAGAGAACTTTATGGAAAGGTGTTTGGATGAAGCCGTAAATAACAACAGTGAACTATATACATATGAGGAATTAAATAGTAGAGTGGAATCCGTCTTTAAAAACTCACGAGTAAAAATCAGACCAATTCCAGAGATTCAATATGATAGTTCTGTAGAAGAGCAATCAATATTTCAATCAAAAATAATAGGTAAAAATGATATAGATATTGCTAGATTAATATCTGAATTAAATTTAAGTGACTGGGTGCAACAAGGTCACAGACACATGGAGGGTACAGATGGTATTTGTCCATTTTGTCAACAGGAGTTACCGAGAAGTTTTAAGGGGAAGTTGGATGAGTATTTTGATGAAACATACACTGAACAAATACAAAACCTTAATTCATCCATAGAAAAATATGAAAGAGATACAATTGGCTTTTTCGAACAGTACAATTTTCTTATAACTGAGGACATACCTTATATTAATAAAGAGAAAATATCATCCCTATTTGAAATAATGAATTCTACTTTCAAGGAAAATATGCAGCTGCTCGAAAGGAAGAGAAATGAACCAAGTAGGAGTATTGAGTTAAGTTCAATTACAAACTACCTTGAGCAAATAAAATCAGAGGTTGTACAGGCGAATGTGCAAATTTCAGAGTTTAATAGGGTAATTGACAATATCAAAGAAGAAAAGGAAAGGTTAATAAAAGATATATGGCGTTTTATCGTTGAAGAGAATAAGGGTAATTATGACAATTACATGAGTAATTTTCGAAGAGAGAATGGAGCTTTAGTTGGAATGGAGAACGGCAAGGTCCAACAAGTAGGATTTAAAAGGAAACTGGAAGAAGAGGCCATTGAACTTCAAAATCAGTTAACAAGTGTTTTACCTTCTATTCAAGAAATTAATACGCTTCTTAAATCATTTGGGTTCACAAATTTTCAGTTAGCAGAATCTGATGAACAGGGTAATTACAAGATTGTAAGGGAAAATGGTGAAGATGCAAACGAAACGTTAAGTGAAGGAGAGAAGACCTTTATTACCTTCCTGTATTTCTATCAGCTTATTAATGGAAGTAATGATCAGGACAAGGTAAATACAGCAAGGATAGTTGCGATTGATGACCCGATTTCTAGCTTAGACAGTAATATACTATTTATGGTCAGCAACCTAATAAATAATTTAAAGAAAAAGGTAAGAAGTAATGACACGAACTTTAAGCAATTGATTATTTTGACTCATAATGTATATTTTCATAAGGAAATTTCATTTAATAAAGAGCACGGTAGTAAAAAGCTAAATGATGAAACCTTTTTGATTTTAAGAAAGACAGACAATGCATCTCAAATAACTAAGTATGAAGAAAATCCTATTAAAAATTCATATGAGCTTCTTTGGAATGAATTAAATGAAAATCCAAATTCAATAACAACACCAAACATCATGAGAAGAATCTTGGAAAACTACTTTAAATTTTTCGGTAACGTTGATGTCCATAAAATAATCGAAGAATTTCCTGATGAAGATAAGGTTGTTTGTAATTCTTTACTATCCTGGGCCAACGATGGATCGCATCATGTGAACGATGATTTATATGTAGATAGTAACCAAGAACAGAATAAAATCTATTTTAAAGTATTTAGAAAGATCTTTATTAATTCTAATCATGAGTCTCATTTCAACATGATGATGGGGAACTTTGATAGTGAAGTGGAGCAGAACGATGCAAACGATGAGGCTAGCAAAGAAATTCAAGAGGTATTAGCCCAGGTTGCAGCTAGTCAGGAATAGAGAAGTTGATAGACTAACTGATAGATCTAATATATAAACCATTGGGAGGGGGTGAAAAATGAACGAAAAGCAATTTTTGAAAACAATGATAGAAACCGTAAAGTATGATGATTACGACTATAAAGACGAGCTGCTTGGTATCTTGAGAAACTCTATCATCACCTATCGAAAAACAAACCAATTCACTAAGAAGTCCTGGCAAAGCTGGGAGTATATTGATTTAAGAGTACCTGTACCAATGTTAAAAGTGGCAAGAGGATTAAAAAATGATTTTGAAAAGTTGGCCGCACTAATTTATATTGAGACACCTGAATATGACTTCGGTGGTTTAAACATCAAGCCCAAGCCTGTAGAACTTGAGAGTGATGAAGATATTGAACATGATGTGGTCTTTGATGAAATAAAAGAAACAATCGTCCAAGGTATTCGAAATGCGAAATATGCAATTTGGGTGTCTGTAGCTTGGTTTACCGATAATGAGATATTTGAAGAGTTGATGTTAAGGAAAAGGGTAGGGGTAAACATTCGAATCATTACTTCAAATGAAGAATCAAATAGATATTTGATGGATAAGTTGGAAAGGAATTTTGAAGTGGTGAAAGTTCCACTTAAAGGGACGTATTTATCGAATAGACTTCATGATAAATTTTGTGTTATCGACTTTGAGTATGTCATGCATGGCTCTTATAACTGGAGTAAAAATGCTAGAGGGAACGATGAGGCGTTAGCAACTGCCATTGATAGAGACTTTGTAAGAAAATTTGCAGATGAATTTATGAGGTTGTACGTTGAAAATCACTGATATATTACAATCTGATATGTTTACTGAGGAAATTTAGGATAAACAAGTAATATAGTAGGAATCTAAAGAGAGATGTTGTTTTATAGTAATAAGAATTTATTTCTTACTTCCTATTACTTATTCTTCCCTCTATTATATCCCCCTGTCTTATTCTCTTTCCCCACGCTAAAAAGTCGGTACCTACTGCTAAATAGTTGGTATTACGGAGGGAAGAGCGGGGGAGGAAGAACAAAGAGACAATCACGTTAATTCAATCGTTAAATTAATACAAACTCAGGCTGGATCCAATACAGGTCCAGTCTTTTTCTTTTATCCAGTCTACCTTTAATCCCTTGTCCAATAAGGGTTTCAGCGGTATTTCAACTCATAGAACCGTAGGATATTCAATCTCTATTCAGTGTGTTTCCTAACTACAAAGCCAACTTAGATTAGCTGCATTTCCTTTCTTTTCTCCTAATTCTTCTCTCCATTACGGAACATCTTAATAACATTGTCCGAATATTCCGTACAACCCAGAACAGAAAAAAGAGGGAAAAATGGCGAAAAACAAGCCTTTTGAGGGAACAACTTATTAGCAGAATAGAATGAAGAAAAAAGGCGAGATAAGAGGGGTGGGACTTAGAGTAGCAAGGGTTTGAGGGGAGTGAGGAGGAGAGAGGGGATGGGGAAAGACTTTTTAGCAGGGGAATAATTGTTGTGTCTCCATATAAAATTAAGGTTCTTTAGAAAATAATAAGGTTCCAGAGAAAAAAATAACGTTCCAAATCCGAAGGTTTTTCCGGTACTTTTCCGGCTAACCTTCGGATTTTTTATTGCCAATTTCTCTGGGTTTTCAATCGCAATCCGACTTAATTTTCAATCAAAAATCAAACCTGATCCAACCGTTTTTTTCTAAACGGGTATCTTTCAAACCTTGCTCTGTAAGGGTTCAAGCAAATTCATTTCTTATTCAGTTGGTTTCCTCACGTAATAGAATCTGTGTTTTTTCTTGGCTGATTCAGGCAGATAACAATGCTGCTTTACGTCCATTCCTTCTCTATTCTGGAACATAATTATTTTCTCAAAATCAGTGTAAAATCATTACACAAACTGGTAAAAATGGCCAAAAAGCTGGAACGTAATTTTTTTATGAAGGAAATGGAGGGGAGAGGGAAAAGTGGTCGTGAGCCCTAGGGAGAGAAGGGTTTGAGGGGGATGAGGGAGGGAGGTAGCGGTGGAAAGGAATTATTTTCTGGGGACATAGTAGATGCCATATGTTTTACAAAAAAGTGTATTGATATTTACCAGTCAATTAGTCTATCTTTCTTTGCTTCAGATATTAACCAATCCTTTGTTTATTACCGATAAAGATTCAATCTTTTCTTCATCCATCATTTATGTGCAATTCATTGTTCTTCCTCACCATATTGAATCAACGGATTTACAAACTCAAACCAGTATGGTTCCACACTTTACTAAGACAGTTGGTATCCAAATAAAAAAGGAAGGATGAAGGGTAGCCGGAAAACCATATGTGCTTCAATGGTTTCTATATTATTATTCAATAGGATGTTCAATCCAATTCAATGATAAAAAGATGATTAGAGGAACAATTGATTATTGATTATTCTAAGGAAATGGAATATAATGGCGTAATATTTATTTTTAAGTTGGGAGGATAATGATGAAGCAGGAAGATGCTGTTAAGGCCATTTCGCAAAGTTTAATGAAGGATGAACTTGTAAAGGCAATCTTTTTAAAAGGTTCTATGGGTAGAGGTGAATATGATGAATATTCGGATGTAGACCTTTACTGTTTCGTCGACGAAGAAGATGAAGATTTGTTTTTAACACATCGATTAAAGCATTTAGAGACTTATAGAAAGATATTGTTTTATGAAGATTTCTTTATCATTGCACCTCAAATGATAGCAGTCTTTGACAATCTCCTTCATGTAGATTTATTTACTGTTACTGAAAAGAGTTTCAAAGAAAAAGATTATTTCCATGTGTTGTATGATCCAGAAGGCAGGCTAACTAAATTTCAATCCACTCAAAACTTACTTCTTTCCTTAGAAGAGTTTAGTGGATGTGCCTATGATGTGGCATGGTTCCTTTTTCAATATAATAAGGCAAGACAGAGAGGAAACGACTTATGGGCCGTGGAAATGTTGCAACACGTTATGGTCAACTTTTCTAAAGTATTATTACATAGGTATAAACCAGAAAAAGCTCAATTGGGATTAAAAAGTCTTGAGTCACAATTACCTCCTATTCAACTCGACAAAATAAAGAAAATTTTCATGTATATGACGCCAAATTTTCATAAAAAGGCAGTGTATAACTTAATTTACCTAATGAGTGATGAAATCAATTGGATAGAATCCAAGGTGGAAAACGATTCTCAAGCAGTTCCATTTTTGAAAATGATGATAAACTTGCTAATTCAGCAAGAAGAGGAAGAAAAAAATTAGTTAAGTTCAGGAAAGAGAAAGTAAATTTATATTAGAAAAAAAACTATTATATCCAATTGGAGGTTTATATGTTCATTGTAAATGTAGAGGGTGCGATATATAAAGATGATAAATGGTTGATTATTGAACGAAGTAAAAAAGAGGAACATGCCGGTGGATTGCTATCACTTGTTGGCGGTAAAGTTGAACAGGAAGGGTATACATCAGATATTTTAGAAAGAACTGTGAAACGTGAAATAAGTGAAGAAGTTGATGTAACAGTAAAAGAGAAATTAAAATACGTACATAGTACATCTTTTGTAGCTGATTCGGGTGAAAATGTAGTGGATATAGTATTTCTGTGTGAATATGACTCTGGTAAGGCAATTGCCAAAAGTCCTGATGAAGTAGAGTCAGTAAACTGGATGACACCTCAACAAGTATATGAACACCCTAATGCTCCCGATTATTTAAAAGTGAGTATTAAAAAAGCTGAGAATGTTAAGAGTGCAATTGTTGCCTTGTAGGTTTATAAAAGGAGGAAGTATGAATAAAAATATATACATAATTAGACATTGTGAAGCGATAGGACAATCTTCTGATTCACCATTAACGGAAAGAGGATTCACACAAGCAAATGAACTATCTGACTTTCTATCGAATATAAAGGTAAAGGTTGATAGAATTATTTCCAGTCCTTACTTGCGAGCGGTTCAAACGATAAAGCCATTTGCAGAGAATAAAAATATGGAACTTGAGATGGATAGGCGACTAACTGAACGTATACTTAGCTCCACCTTTTTTCCAGATTGGATGGATAAACTGGAAGCAACATTCAAGGATATGGATTTGAAGTATGAAGGTGGACAATCCAGTAATGAAGCCATGAATCGAATTGTAGAAGTTGTAAATGACATTGTGGCAAGTGATTCTGAAAATACGATTATCGTGGCACATGGAGGAGTTATATCCTTATTATTAAATCACTATGATAAGAAATTTGGCTTTGAGCAATGGAAAGGTCTGAGTAATCCAGACGTGTATCAATTGAGGATATTACAAAACAACTTTGATATTAAACGATTATGGAATGATTAATATATTTATATGGGGTACTTAAATGACTATGTGCCTGCTAAATAGTTGGTACATCTGAGGCAAGAACGAGAAGAAAAAAGAGCAGGCAGAACGTTATGTAATCAATAAATATTTCAATCATAACTCTGGCAGATCCAATTCGGCTCCAGTTTTTTAGCTGTTCAATAATCCCTCAATTCCTTATCAATATTGGTTTTAGGCTGTGTTCGATATATCTTTCCAGTTGCCTTCAAAACCATATCAATCCTACGGATTCTCAGTTTCTATTCAATGTGTTACTTAAATCTCCCTCTAGAAGTATTCTCTTTAAAAGCTCCTAACAATACTAAATTAAACATTTCTATTTTTTTCCACCTTCTATATAATTAGCTTAAATATTATAGGATTATTTTAGTAACTATCTTTCCGAAAAGGAAGAGAATCAAGATGAAACAATAAGTGTTTCGAATTGGAACGATAGTAAAAGAGGTGCATGGATTGAATAACTATTATTGGATTGTAAGTGCGATAGTCAACTATGTGTTAGGAATCGTATTTGTTATTCCCGGTGGATTCTTGTATATTTTTATCCTTTATCTGTTGGAAGAGACAGTGGGGTGGGTAATAGACCCTACTTTGGAACCGGATTTTCTACTAGGGGCGTTGTTTCTCGCAACAATAACTGGTCTTTTCTATTTTCCTATTTTAATATTAATCAATGTCTTTATTTATAAGCGATTACTTGCTAAGAAATATTTGTATTATCTATTTGTTGTTTTCTTTTTGGCATTGGGTGTTTTTTCGTATCTCTATTACAAATTGTATTTATTTTAAGATCAAACTATCGACTATGATTATAGCCCTCATGATCTTCGTGTGGTGACATTTGAATATGAGTAAAGTATAGAAAGTGGGTTAAGAATGAGGAATCAGGAAGAAGACCTTTACGAATATAATAGAGTAAAGAAAGAAACCTACAAAAAGTCATTATTAGGATGTTTTCTAGCAATTCTACTTATTATTTTAATCCCAATCATATATGTTGGTGGCGTTTTTATTTCTAGTGTAAACGAAGAACAGGTTATTACTGAAAGCACATCCCCTAATAATCTAGAAAAAATAACTATCATTCAAAAAGGGGGAGGCTTCTTACATAGAGGAAGCACAGTAATTTTGAAAAGTAGCAATGATTCTATAAAAGTTCCGATACATGAAGGATCTTCACTACAGGAACTTGAAATCCATATTTATTGGGAAAATGATGAAGAAGCAACGATTAGTATACTAGAAGGATATGTCATTTCATTTAATAAAAGTAATAGTTTGTTGGAGAAGTCGTTCAAGGTTGTTGAGTAACATGTGCTAGATCTGTGACCAATGAAATGAAAAGAGATTAGAGGTGTTTCATAGCATCAATAGCAGCAACATGTGCTTTAATCGTTTTAATCTCAATTCCAATTGTCATATGGGGGCTGGAAGTATATGAAGAACTAAATGAAGAAACAATCTTGCTAATAAGTGAGTCACCTAATGCCACCAATACCATTGAAGTTGTTGAAAAAGGGTATGTTGGGGGTGAAACGGATTCTAAAGTCATTATTAAATCTCAGGGTAACTCCATTGAACAAAGGGTTTTACAGGACAGGTACAGACTTGAATCATCCAATGTAATAGTGGAATGGATTAATGAACAGGAATCATATGTTACTCTTTCTGGAAAGAAACAAGAGCCGGAGATAATAGAGTTTAAAGAACCTGAACTTGAAACTCCTTTTCAAGTTTTGGAATAATAACGAAATGGAAACTACCACCACTTTTTAGATTTCATGCAAGTAGATAAAGAGACTGTGATTGTAAGTCAATCTCCAAACAAGGTCACTTCGAATGAAATAGGAGGATTATTTTGAATAAAACTGCGGCTATTGTCGGACTGATTACTAATCTTCTGTTTGGGTATATCCTAGTCAAATACCTTCTCATAGTATATCTATTGTTTTTTCTATCGTTTACGCAGCTAATTGGTTGGAATCTTGATCCAACTATGGAAGAAGGGTTATTTTTTCCTATGCTTATCATTAGTCTCTTGGTAACAGCATTGTATTTTATACCGCTAACTCTGTTGAATATTAAAGTTTACTGCATCCTTAGAGTTACCAAAGTGAACTACATCATGGGAATTGTCTTACTGATAATTATTGGAGGGATAATAGGGTTTGACTTTGATAAATTTTATTGAGGGAGGGTTGGTGCATGAAACCTTATTTTTGATGGTCACTAGGTTAGAATAAAAATTCTATTCAGTTTGTTTCCCAACTGTATACCGGCCCATTTATACGGTTTTGAGGGGAGAGGGAAGGACTTTTTAGAATAGCTGGATCCGTAAAGGATTCAGTCTGTTTTTGATGAAAATAACTTATTAAGACTAATACATAACATAAAATAACTCCAATTAGAAATACTAATTGAGAGGTGATATATATGTTACAAATAGCATTATCCATTATAGTAAGCTTTTCATTATTTCAGACGGACGCATTTCAATTACTTGAAAAAGATCCATTGGAGCCTGATCCTCATAAGCCATTAGGAGACGTTGTAAGTATAGAAGATGCATTGACAGAGTTTGAAGAAATCTATGGAAGGATGGGCAAGACACCTACATATTTACCGTTTAAGCCAACGATCAGTGGTGGAAATGTTGAAAAATCAGAGGAAAGGGTAAGAATTGATTATTTAGATGAGAAGAGCGGTAAAACTTTGTCTATTCATATACATGTTCATCCAATAAATATCAAAAGTGAAAAAGATGGTATTTATTTAGAAAATGGTACTGAAGCGGGAATCATTAATACGGAAAATATCGGTTTTATTTTCGTTCATTTTGTTTTAGATGATTTGGAATACTTAATTGGAATAAATAAGGATAAATTTAATAATAACGAGGAATGTATCGATGAACTCGTCAAAGTAGCCAATTCGTTGAGTGATAAGGCTACACCTAGTGCTTATGGTTATTAGGTGTAGCCTTTTTTTGATCTCCTTAGGTAAAAGTCCCGAATAATGAAAACGAAGAGAGAGATTGGAAGTGAATAAATACCTATTTGTGTCGAATTTTATGGATATGTGCCGAAACCTTATATATAATATAGAATATTGTAATAATTGGATATAACTTTTATTGGGAAATGAAACTTATCATAGATTAGGTTGAAATGATGTGGATCTATATTACTGAGACTAAGGTAACTGTTTTCAATAAAATGATTAAAAAGTTATCATTCTAGAATGTCTATTCATTAAAGGTCGTTTAGATAGATTTAGTTTGTAGGATATAAAATTATTTTTATGTTGTTAATTATTAGAGAATGGATAAGGGGATGATCGTAGTGACAAAGGATGGCAAAAATAAGTCAAAAGGTTGGTTTAAAACGGTTTTGCTAAATGATGAAGACACGGATGAACAAGTGATAGATAAGCAAGAAACATATAGTGATAAAGAAGAATTGTCAATTGATGATATGCAAGTTGATGAAACAAATAGCAAGCAAATTCTTACGAAAGAAAACAAGGATAAAATGACACTGGATTTACTCGTTTCCTTAGAAAACCTATTAAATGATCGACAGTTAGTAATCTACAATAATAAAGATCTTAAATCCCAATTGAAAAATGCAAATGAAACAATCGATAGATTAAAGTATGACTTAAATAAAAAAGAAAAGTTAGTTGAAGATAAGATTGAGGAAATTAGTTTACTAGAGAGCAATCTTACGAATAAACAAATGAGTTATGATCAGTTAATGGAAGATTTTAAAGACTATCAATATACTTCTAAAAATGACTATGAAAAAATATCAAACCAGTTAGATAAAGAGAAAAATAAATATTATAAGTTAGATGAAGAATTAAAGACTATACAATATGAAAATTTAATAGAAATCAAAAGTCTAAAAGAGAAAATAAGAACTTTAGAAGTAGAGAATCAAGAGTATGCAGAGAAGTGCCAAAAAATTATGGATGAAAAGAATGAATTAAGACAGACGATAAATGATTTTACAGAGAGAATGTCCATGTCCTTTTCCCCAAAAAACTCTTCATCTATCAAATCAGAATAACATTTTTCCTGTTGGAGGATGGAGAGGAGAATGTAGGTCATGCTAGCTTATGGGGTAAAGCTATTGGAATTACTGTCAATTGACAAAACAGCAGAGAAAAGTTTTCTAAAAATAAGATTAGTGTTAGACGAGGAAGTGGTGCTATTTTGGGAAATTGATGATGATACAGCGTCGTACTTAGTGGGGCTCACATTGAGAGAAGAGGGGCATAAGTATCGACTTTCATTTCACAGTAGCCGGAATTCTGTTAATAACCGCAATATAAGTTGGTTAACAAAGACATATAAGGACAATAGTGAAAGAATAAATTTTACTTGTAGTGACGACTATATTAATCAATTAAAGCGAATAAAAAGTATAGAAAAAATAAAGGACATTGACGCACTTCCTTTTTTAACTAGTGCTCTTAAAGAAGAAAAAGATGAGCAGGTTGCTGAGGAGGATACACTATATCTCCGGCGGCCTGCATGGAGAATAGCACTTATATTAAGTATAACTATCCTTACTGTTTTTTCTTTCTCTAGTTATAAATATTTCTATAATCCAGTTTATGGAGATAACCCAAAACTAATTAATGAGTATGAAAAAAAGGAAATTACATTAAAGAAAAAGGAGCAACGTGCAAATAGATTAAGTTACGAAGAAACAAAAGGGACAGGATATATTCCATACATAGAATTAAAAGATTTAATTACATATGGTCTTCCAGAAGGTAGTGTTGCGATTACCTTTGATGATGGACCTTCAGAGTACACAACAGACATTATAGATATACTCAATGAATATCAAGTGGGTGGGACTTTTTTCTTTATTGGAAAAAATGTAATAAAACATCCATCTTCAGTTCAATATGTGAACGAAAATGGCTATTCTATTGGTAATCATGGTTATACTCATATGAATTTTATTAAACTTTCAGAAGAAGGGCAAGAGAATGAATTATTAAAAACGAATCGTCTTATTGAGGATATAACACAAGAACGTGTCACTATGTTTAGGCCACCTTATGGATCATTTAATGATGATGTCATAGATTTAATGGGAAATAAAGAAATGAACATGGTGATTTGGAATGTAGACCCAAAAGATTGGAAAAGTCCAAATAGCACCAAAATTGTGGATCACTTACATAGCAGCGATATGTCTGGATCGATTATTCTTCTACATGAAACGAAAATGGTTGTAGAAGCATTACCAGAAATAATTGAATACCTTCAAAATGAGGATTTACAAATAGTGAATTTACGTTGAGTGGTTCAACCTATCAAAAACTTCATGAAATAATCGGATAAGATTATTTCATGAAGTTTTTTTAATTTAAACAAAATCTTCATTGTTTTTATGCCCCTTGACATTTCCTGTAGGTGGTATATACTTATATACATAACTATATAAGTATATATCGGTTACCCAATAATTAGGTGGTGAAGTTGTGAGTCAATCTTTACACGATAAAAAACCAATTTTTATACAAATGAAAGAAAAGATTGAAGACCAAATAGTAAAAGGACAGTTAAAGGAGCACGATCAAATCCCTTCAACGACAAAAATGGTGCAATTTTATAAAGTGAATCACATTACAGTTTTAAAAGGGATGAACTTGCTTGTAGATGAAGGAATTATTTATAAAAAAAGAGGTGTTGGGATGTTTGTAGCTGAAGGAGCGAAGGAACAACTCTTAGAAAAAAGAAAAGATGTTTTTGCTGATGAATATGTCCTTCCTATGATTCAGGAGGCAGAGAAGCTTGGTTTGACAGAAAAAGACATCGTAGACGTTATTGAAAAAATGAAAGGAGAGTTCAAATGACATTCAACGTTAAGGCAGACAATATATCACTTAAGTATAAAGACTTTGAAGCTGTAAAAAACGTTTCATTTACTCTAGAGGAAGGGAAGACGTACGGTTTAATAGGGAGAAATGGCGCTGGTAAAACATCTTTATTATCGATATTAGCCTCATTTCAGGAGTCCAATTCTGGGACTTTAACTATTGGTGGGGAAAACCCTTTTGAAAATAGAAACGTTATGCCTCACGTAAGCTTTATGTACGAATCCGATTATAGTGATGAATACGAACCGGTGAAAAGCTATTTTGAGTTTGCGGAACGTTATAGGCCAAAATTTGATAGGGCTTATGCAGAAGAATTGTCCGCAAGCTTTCGTTTACCACTCGATAAACCGATAAAACAACTTTCTAGTGGGATGCAATCGGCATTAAATGCGACGATAGGTTTAGCAAGCCGAACACCAGTGACGATACTAGATGAGGTTTACCTCGCAATGGATGCACCAACGCGAGAAGTTTTTTATAAGGAAGTAATTGAAGAGCAAGCGCGTCACCCTAGAATTATGATTCTTTCCACCCATCTTGTTTCTGAAATGGAGTATTTGTTTGATCATGTATTAATCCTTCATAACGGAAGCTTGCTAATAAATGAACCGATTGACGAAATAGTTAGTAGGGGAGCAACGGTTACTGGAGACAAGAATATCGTTGATGATTTTGTCAAAGGAATGAGACAAATTAATACACAGCATCTAGGCAACACAAAAGCGGTAATGATATATGAGCAATTAAGTGAAGATAAATATGTAGAGGCACAAAGGCTAGGTCTAGAGGTTGGACCTGTTTCTTTACAGGAATTATTTATCCACTTAACAGAGGAGGATTGATAGAGAATGACACAGCCATCAAATACGTTTAAAGTTGCGACAGACTTGTTCTTGATACAGATGAAGTGGTCTTTATGGTTTATTCCAATTGTGTTTGCTATATATTTAATCGTTATTCCGTTAGTACCTAATTTGGAGGAGCTTGATTTAAATTTTCTAGCTTTTCAATTTCAACCATCTAAAATCTATATGCTAGTCATTGGGATTTTAACTTGCTTTGCGTTTATGTCACACTATGTTAAATATGGTGTAACACGTAACGATTATTTTTACGGAGCAGCATTGGCTGCGATTGGAGTGGCAATTAGTATAACAGTCACTTCAGCTATATTAGCTGGTATTCTCCAATTCACCGGAACGTTTATTTCGTTTAGTCCAGGTACAGCTAATATGGAATTTATTCATTCCTCCTCGACATGGCTAGTGCCGATAATAGTATATAGTCTCATCATTATCACTTATTATATTGCAGGATGGCTAATTGCAATAGGCTTCTATCGTTACGGCGGTTTCGGGGGAATGGGATTCATCCTTATTTCTATTACTTTTATTACGCTAATTGACTTGTTATGGGAAGGCGACCCAACGGCTCCAATGCTAGGATGGTTGAGTATTCCATTTCCTAATCTGTCTTTTTCAGTAGCGGCTATCCTTTCCGGATTGGTTATTGTTTGTGGGATGTGGATCACATTACTAACAACTAAAAGAGTAACGATAAAAGTCGAATAGATATCATCGTGAAGGGCCATATGGAGGGAAATTACTCAGTGGATATCACCCGCCGTGCGTACTAGCGAGAAGAGCACTCACTAGTACTTAAGGAGATACGGTGAAATTCCATTGCTACAAAGAAAAGAGTGGGTGTCCCAAAAGCTATTAAAAGTTTTGGCAATGGCTCCACTCACCGCGCGACCACTATAAAAAACGACTTATAGTGGTCTTTAAGGGATTGCGGTGGCTACGCACATTGCTTAGAGGTTGACTCAAAAGGTAAAAAATCGACCTTTTGAGTCAACCTCTGAAAATAATCAATGACTTTATAATAAAGGAAAGTATGTTGAGAAGAGGGATGGTATGAAAAGGTTACTCATAAAAGCAAGTATTTTTTCAGCTGCTATTCACGTCATTTATTTGTTATGGATTGTCGGTTACAGCTGGTTTGTAACACGTAATTATGTTCCCGATATTGCAGATGCGTATGAAAATATCGCTTATTTGCAAAATGAGGTTACCTTTGGCTTTGTGATTCATCCAGTATACACTATTCTATCCTTCATCATAATCGCTATCATTGGAGCGCTAGGAATACAGTTCTATGATTCATTTAGGTTAAAGCGGGCCCAATAATTAGGATAGTTTAGTAATAGTAGCTTTAAGGTGAAATTGGCGAGGATTACTTCCAATTGTTCTTCTCCTCGCTAATAGTGTTCATCGTTATTTGGCGTCTTTGTAGCTGTGTAGGGCAAATCTTATTATACTTTTTAATTTTTTCATTGATTACTTGAACATCTTCTTCTCCTTGGCAGCAGCTGATTAGAGTCGAAATTTCTTTTTGTAGCTTTACCCATTCTGGCAAGTAACCAGCATCTTTGGCGATTTTCTGAAAGTTTTGATAGACGTCCATCTTTAAGTAGTTTTTAGACAAAGGTTTTCCTTTTCCTTCATAATTATCTTTTTCACCAGACCTCTCCAAAATATCTCCAATTAAGTCATTATATTTTTCCTCCATCGGTAGTTACCTCCTAGAAAACCCCATTATGGTATTGTTTATTATCTTATTCGTCGTATCATGCAGTTATCCTTCAAATTACAGCAAATGAGCACTTCTTTTAAAGGAATATGTAAAAGCTTAATCCTATACCAACAAAAAACAACGGTGATTTCATTTCTTAGACATATGAAGACGAACGAATCACACACTTGTGCCGATTCGTATCTAGAAATGAATGAATTTGATTAACGGTTCCTAAAATTCGTCAAATCCCTTATGGTACACTGTTTTCTGTAGGCGGGACAAGCTAACTTTACTAAAGGGGATGTTATGTAATGTATATGACAGTAGAACAAAAACCGAGGAAAGTAAGCAATGTAGCAAACAATTTAGTAGGAAGTCTTATCATCTCATATGTTCTTTTTAATATGTTGAATTTGTACATATGGTCGAACCACTTTAATGTGATTGATGTAGCGATAAAACCGTTTATATTAGCTCCAATACCATTTATATGTGTGGCTTTATTAACGCATTACTTAAAAACGAGTACGCTAAAAGCAAAAATACTTCAATTTAAGTCCAATATGAGTCAGAAGTGGCAAGCTCATATAGGACTAGTATATGCTGTGATTAGCTTAGCGTTAACGTATAAAATATTTATCCTATTTCATCTATATGTGTTAAACGGACATTTTAATCCAGTTGATTTAATTATTAAGCCTTTTTTGGCATTACCAATAGCTGCTTTCATTACAATGTTATTAGTGAAGGGGACAAAATATACTCAAGTTAGAAAAAAATATGTTACTGAACTAAACAACAGTAATCAGGATCGAAACGAAAACAAACGAATTGCTGTGAAAAATTTAGTGGAGAATAAAGCCACCGATAGGTTGATTATGGGCAACTTTGCACTTCACACACCTTATGTGTTTAATATAGATATAAACATTGAAGCGAGGATCGGGAAGGATTCATTTGTTTCAAAAGTGGATGTTCTCGAACCCTTCCCTTGATACTTAGACTTACCATTTGATACTTTTTAGGAGGAATAATAACTCGTCTATACGACTTTGAGAAATCCCCCAATTCGGTATTTCTTTTGATAAGTCGGCTAATGTACCATGCTCCTTTACGAAGCCATTTAACCTGGCAACTAAAGTAGCATTCACGAGCTCATCATCGGTAGGAAAAACGTCGTGTAATTTTTCAATAACATGCTTATACCTTTTCAGATAATATTTTTGATGATAATCTTCTGCAACATAAAACGTAGAAAAAGGTGCTACCTCAGTTTGCAACGTTTGTTGATGTGTTTCTTCGATCTCTAATTTTATTTCTTCTGCATCTTGTTGTTGCTGCTGATTATGGTATAGAAGTAGAGACATGTATTGCCTACCTTTATAAAAACTATCTTTAAATCCATGGTGGTGTTTCCAAAATAAACGTAAAATGTCTTTATAACTTAAAATAGTCGGATCAAATTGAACTTGCAGTACTTCTGTATGATCACCCATATTACGATAAGTAGGATCTTTTAAAGTGCCACCTGCATATCCGACACGTGTTCTTACCACTCCTGGAAGATGTCCGAACCGGGCATCTGGACCCCAAAATCAACCCATACCAAAAGTAGCAAAAGCAATCGTAGTTGCTTGTATATCATAAGTATTTTTCATGTATGATTAACCTCCTAAACTTTACTTTCCAATTAGCTTAAACTATTTTATTGGAATTATAAATGAGGCTTTTTTTATGTTAGTGATAGTGAAGTGAAGATTTACGTCCTCTGTTGGAAAAAGCAATAAGTGAAGCCCTAACAAGATGATGAAGGAACTTATGTATTGCCTCCAGAAAGAGAAAACGAATAAAATAAAATGAAAATTAACATCCAAGTATTCCTAGAAGAAAGACAAGTGAATTAATGACTTTTCTCGTTTTCGTGTCAATTTATTTTATTAAATAACATGCCGAAATGATATGGCGGAAAAGCAACCTGTTTTTCCAAAGATAGGTGAGCATCTTTCGCCCACTTTATGATTTGATTTGGTGATGGCCTTATTTCTAACGAAGGACCTCTCGGTGTATCATCGTTGATCCAGTGAATGACACCGACTTTTCCACCGACTTTTATCAGTTTAGCAGCATCAATGAATAGTTGAACAGGATCCTCACAATGTAGAATGTTAAAGAGTGTAATATAGTCAGCCAATTTAATATCACCTTCTGCTGATTTAACAATATCGGTAATATCTCCAGTAATTAATCTTACTTTATCATTTGTGGCTACTCTCTCTTGGCATACTCGCAAATAATGTTCATCAATATCAATGCCTATCACATTCTCTTTTACAATATGAGAAGCAGGAATGAGAAATGTGCCGTATCCACAGCCAACGTCAATAAGAGTGTTAACCTTTTCTGTTACTTCTAGCTTCTTTAGTATTTCTATCGGATTAAAAAAATTCTCCCATAAAGCTTCTTCGGGCATTCCCGACTCTCGGTACTTCATGATACATCGCTCCATATTAAAAACTATTTAATACCTTTTATTTTAATTGTGATCTATTTATAATGGAAATGCATAATAATTATAAAGTTAATGTGTTTTGATTATAGTTAAATCGATAGGAGTGAGTGGATGGAACTACACCAGTTAAGATCGTTTTATTATGTAGCGACGTATTTAAACTTTTCAAGAGCTGCAGAAAAGCTCTTGGTGAGTCAGCCAGCAGTATCGCGGCAAATAGAGGCTCTAGAGCGCCTTTATGGACTCCCATTGTTTTACCGATCTAAGAAAAAAGTAGAGTTAACCCCTGCCGGAAGAGAGCTTTTAACTTATGCAAAAAAAATGATGACGTTAGCTGAGGATGCAAAAGAAGCTTTATTAACACTTAAAAATGGTGATAGTGGAGAATTACATGTAGGTTGTGGAACGACAATTGGTAATTTTGCTATTACAGCATTAGTTGTACATTTCCAAAAGAAGTATCCTAATATTCATATCCATCTAGATATAGATAATACTGATACAATCATTAATAAATTAAATGAACGGAAGCTAGATGTTGCCATTATTGCAAAGGATGTTGACCGGGAGGCGTTTAACGTCGATTCGCTTTTTCAAGATAACATTCATTTAGTATGTTTAGCGGAGGAAATGCAAAAGTACAAACAGAGTCAATCGTTAGACCAACTAGAAAATGAAACGTACATTTTACGAAAGCGAGGATCACACACACGAGAATGTGTCGATGAGTATTTCAAAACAATGAACTTTCAGCCGCAAAATATCATTGAAGTCAATAATAACGAAGCAATTAAGCAAGCAGTTATACAAAAACTTGGTGTCGGATTTCTTTCCTCTATTACATACAAAATAGAACGTGAGCACCAAATACTACGTCAAATTCGATTGCAAAAACCTAGTAAAAGAGAGTTTTCTTTTATTTATCCAAAGGGAAAATACTATTCAACGGTTATGGAAATGTTTCATACCTTCCTAAAAGATAATATGAGTAAAATTACATAAACCGGGCAAGTGTGGTAGATAGATTATTTATTCTGCAGGTGAACAGGTGTCGTTGCTTTGTACAATGATGGCTTTGTGTTTGCATCTATCTGCCTTTGAGCAAAGAAAAAAGCTCCTGTAGGTAAGAAAGCGCCGTCCTATCTACCCTTCAGCGAAGGAAAACACGTCTGAAGGAAAGTTGAAAACGAGGTACCTTTATCAAACTAGACAAGCCTGTGGCACGAGGTCACTGAAAAAGTACAAAGCAACTTTTTCAGTGCCAAAAATTGAATGGCAATGGCTCCGTTCGTTGCGCGACTACTATGATTGCGGAAGCGAGTGGTTGATATAAAAAATAAATTGCATCCAAAACTCAGTCATAGTAGTGTTACAAAAGATTGCAGCGACTACGCTTCATTGCTTTGAGGGACTGGAAAAGATAAATTTCGACCTTTATCAGTGCCCTCCTGTTGCACAATCTTCGCAGCAATTAAAAAAGTGGACTCATTAGGCAGAAAACACCACCATTTGAGTCCACTACTTCTTTTATTTTAAACGGAAGAAGTTGCTCCTTGGTCAGCCGTTGGAGGTTGCGGAGTGTCTTCTTTTCTTTTGTTAAATAGCTGTTTAAACTTAGATGAAATATTTAATAGCTTTTGTTGCAAGTCTATATTAGGTTCTATATTTTGAATATTAAGTTGGTAAGCACGTACCATTGCAATCATTGCAATAGGATCAACGATTGCTCTCTTAATCATTGCTGTTACAATGTAAGCCCCCACAATCGCAAACCAGCCTAAAATAGCTGCCGCCCCAGCATTGGAGGTAATAGCAGATGAAATTCCCATGAATGCAAACACGCTCGGAATGAAGATAACAAAGTTTAAAATATAAACAAATGCTACAATACCAGCAGCGGTCATCACAATTTTTTTCCAGCTTTGTGCGTAAAGGACAACACCATCACATGCAGATTTCCATACAGATTCCTCTTCAGAGTCAGACCCTTCTTCTGCAGTAGCTGCAGCTTCAGCAATTTGACTTTTTCTTAGCATAATATAAGATAAAATAGCTTCATCAACGTAGCGTAAGCTGACTTCCATTATTTTACTAATAATACCGATTATTTTTTTGGCAGCGGGAACAAAGCTAAGGAAGTTTCCAATTCTCATAAGCCAACGTTGAATTTGTTTTACTGCTCCATAAATAATTTTGTCTACGACAAAAGCAACATTAGCAGAGCCGAAGTTATTAACAACCTGGTCTTTCCCATAACTAATTTGATTTTTTCCTTCAGGAACTTTTCCAGTTCTAAGTAATTCTGTTACAACAGCAATATGGCCAACCTTCACCATATACAGGAAATATCTCTCTACAAACCTTAAAATACCTAATACTGCAAAGAAAGTACCAACAATCATGAGGATGAAAAAGAATGAAGCAAATTCAAACCAACGGAATAGTAAAATACCTAATCCTAACATAAGTCCCAAGAATAATAATGATGCTACAGCAAAAATAGCATAAACAATGATTCTAGAAATAAAAAATGGAATAGTTTTCTTTATGAGTTCCATAATCGACATGAAATACACCTCTTTCAAAAATTAGTGCCACTTATAAATAGTCTATAAATTTAACGCAACAGTAACGCCTTCCCCCTTTTTGTTTATGGAATTAGACTATTATGGGTAGGATCATTTTCCTAACTTCGATAACATGATTACTTAAATTCCTGGGTGAAACAGAGAGGATATTGAAGTGTGAATTGTAGATTGAATATTAAGAAAACTAATATCGCAATCTCAATTGTATAATAAAGGAAGTAATATAACATTGCCCTTAAGTACCGATTTCGTTCACTCATAAATTAGGTAAAAAGTAACGATTGGTGTGTGTGCGTTATATCAGTTGGTATAAATTGCCTACAAATATCGAATCTTGTTTAAAATGTGGCAAAAAAAGTAACGATCTTTATTTGTGATAAATATCACAGAGGGTATTTTTATTATGAATTAAGATACATATATATTTAATAAGTTAACGTAAACAATGTTATAAATTATCCAGTTGATTTACTATGAGGAAGGGTTTCACTTCCGTAAATATGTGAATCATCTCACAAATAATAAAATTGAATGTGAAGTATTACACATAGAGGATGGGGGAATTCAAGTGAAAAAGAAATTAGTGATGATAGGAAATGGGATGGCGGGTGTTAGGTGTATTGAAGAAATTTTAAAAAGAGAGTCAAGTATGTTTGATATCACTATATTTGGTGATGAGCCATACCCGAATTATAATCGCATTATGCTTTCTAATGTTCTACAAGGCAAAACAACGATAGAGGATATTAATATTAACGATTGGAATTGGTACAAAGAAAATGGTGTCACACTTTTTACTGGTGAAAAGGTGACGCATATCAATCGCCTCAACAAGCAAGTTGTAACAGATAAAGGGAATACAGTGGCATATGATGAGCTAATTATTGCGACAGGTTCAAGTGCTTTTATATTACCTGTTCCAGGAAGTGATCTTGAAGGAGTAGTTGGCTTCCGAACGATTGATGATACAAACTATATGTTAAATACTGCGAAACGATATAAAAAAGCGGTCGTAATTGGTGGAGGATTGTTAGGGCTTGAAGCAGCAAGAGGATTAATGGATCAAGGAATGGACGTTCATGTCGTTCATATTATGCCGTATTTAATGGAGCAACAGCTAGATGAAGCTGCAGCAAGATTATTAAAGAAGGATTTAGAAGCACAAGGCATGAAGTTTTTAATGGAAAAACAAACGAAAGAAATTTACGGAGACGGCCGTGTACAAGGCATCTCATTTGCAGACGGTTCATCTGTTGCGTGTGATTTAGTCGTGATGGCTGTTGGGATTCGCCCAAATATTGCATTAGCAAAAGAAGCAGGTATAGACGTAAACCGAGGGATTATTGTAAATAACCACTTACAAACATCTCAATCATCTATTTATGCTGTAGGAGAATGCGCAGAGCATAATGGCATTGCTTATGGGCTAGTGGCACCATTATATGAGCAAGGCGTTGCTCTAGCTGAACATATTACTGGATTAGCTTCCACAGGGTATGAAGGAAGCTTATTATCAACACAATTAAAGGTTGCAGGCTGTGATTTGTTTTCTGCAGGGAAAATTAAAGAGGATGATGAAACACAAGCGATTATTGTGCAAGATCAGTTTGCAGGCGTTTATAAAAAAGTACTCATCACAAATAATAAGATTGTTGGTGTTGTTTTATACGGGGATGCATCTGACGGAACGCGATTATTCAGCATGATGAAAAAGGAAACGGATATAAGCGAATTTACGAGTGCATCTATTTTACAAAAAGCTGGTGAAGATTCAGAAGCAGCGATGATTGCAGAAATGAGTGCAGAGGATACGGTTTGTGGCTGTAATGGCGTGAAAAAAGGTACAATCGTGCAATCCATCCTAGAACAGGACTTAAAAACGTTCGATGAAGTGAAAACATGTACGAAGGCTGGAGCTTCATGTGGTAAATGTAAAAATGTCGTAGAGGGCATTTTAGCGCTAACTTTAGGAGATAGCTTTGATGCATCGGCAAAAAGTAATGGCATGTGTGGATGTACACCTTTATCTCGTGATGAAGTCGTTGCTGAAATGAAAGAAAAAGGGTTACAATCTCCAAAAGAGGTTCGTCTTGTGCTAGGATTTGAGCAGGAGGAAGGATGTTCTAAATGTAGACCAGCATTAAACTACTATATGCGTATGCTTCGTCCAGAAGAGTATGAAGATGACAAAGCTTCTCGATTTGTTAATGAAAGAATGGAAGGAAATATCCAAAATGATGGTACGTTCTCCGTCATACCGAGAATGTATGGTGGAACGACAACTGCTGATGACCTTATAAAACTAGGTGAGGTTGCAAAGAAATATGATGTTCCATTAGTAAAGGTAACAGGAGCAAGTCGAATTGGTCTTTACGGAGTAAAAAAGACAGATATGCCACATATATGGGAAGAGCTAGGGATGCGTTCGGGCTATGCTTATTCTAAATCGCTTCGCAACGTGAAATCATGTGTCGGCTCTCAATTCTGCCGTTTTGGCACGCAGGATTCACTAGGACTAGGTATACAACTTGAAAAAGCATTGGAAATGGTCGATACGCCTCATAAAATGAAAATGGGTGTAACAGGGTGCCCAAGAAACTGTGCAGAGGTTTTAACGAAGGATTTTGGTGTTGTCTGCGTAGAAAATGGCTATCAGCTTTATTTCGGTGGAAACGGAGGTACGGAGGTTCGCGAATGTGATTCATTAACAACTGTTGCAACTGAAGAAGAAGTTCTTGAAATGGCTAAGGCGTACGTACAATACTACCGAGAAACAGGAATATATGGTGAGCGTACATCTAACTGGGTTGAAAGGATCGGTGTAGAACCGATTAAAGAAGTACTATTAAATGAAGCAACAAAGCAGGAGCTTGCAATACACTTTGACCATGCGAAAACAACGTACGATGAGGCATGGGGGAACATGATCAACAATGCAAAGCAAAAAGACATGTATGATGTGGTGAAAATATAAAGTCAGGAGCGGAGGTTTTACACATGAATGCTATACAAGAAAAAGTAAAAGTATTAGAGTTAGCGCAATTACCTCAGTTAATCGGTAAGGAAGTAGAAATAAAAGGCGAGTCGATCGCGATTTTTCACTTAAGTAATGGTGATGTACGCGCAGTAGCAAGCCGCTGTCCTCACACAAATGGTCCACTAGCAGAAGGGATCGTAGCAGGAGAATTTGTTTATTGCCCACTTCAAGATTGGAAAGTCTCTTTAGTGACTGGGGAAGTACAAAAGCCAGACGATGGTAAAGTGGTAACGTATGAGACGGAGGTCATTGATGGCTATGTATACGTTGTGGTGTAAGAAATGACTAATCAGACAGGTTTTGTCTCCTTTGTAGGGGCTGGTCCTGGGGACAGTGGCTTAATTACAAATAAAGGCTTGAAATCGATAAAAAAAGCAGATGTCATCTTATATGATCGATTAGTAAATCCGAGGTTGCTCCGAGAAGCGAAAAAAACGTGTGATTTTATATACTGTGGTAAATTACCGAATCGTCACATTATGCGCCAAGAAAAAATTAATGAAACGCTCATTGAACAAGCGAAGTTAGGTCAATATGTCGTGCGACTAAAAGGCGGTGATCCTTCTGTATTTGGTAGGGTTGGTGAAGAAGCAGAAGCTCTTGTTAATGAAGGTATTGAGTATGAAATAATTCCTGGTGTAACGTCGAGCATTGCTGCTGCAGCGTATGCCGGAATCCCAGTGACTCATCGTGATTATAGCAATAGCTTCACACTTCGTACGGGTCATGCAAGTGTTACTAAAGAAACGGTTGATAATACGTACAATGGTCAGTACTTAGGAGAAACAATTGCCTATTATATGGGTGTAAAGAGTTTAAAAACAAACTGTCATACGCTGATAGAGCAAGGGAAAACTCCACAAACAAAAGTTGCTGTCATCGAATGGGCAACATTAGGGAAGCAGCGTGTTGTTGAAGGGACTTTAGAAACGATAAGCGATATCGTGGAAACAGAAAACATTAAAAACCCTGCGATGACAATTATAGGAGACGTTGTTTCATTAAGACAAAAAATCAAATGGTTTGATAAAAAGAAATTTATTGGGAAAAGAGTATTAGTAGCTAAATCGTCAGGAACGTCCTTCGATTTAGAGGATTATTTTACAGGACACGGTGCAGAAGCCTACTCTTTTCCTACTGTAAAAATGGAGGAAGCCGCCTTTACTAATGGAGAATTGACGAAGGCATTACAAAGTGACCGCATCATTTTTACAGCTCCTGAAAGTGTAGATACTTTTTTATCGAGTATGCTTAATCATAGCTTTGATATTCGTGATTTACCAAGGGACATACAGTTCCTTTCAGAAAAAACGAGAAAAAAACTAATGGAAAAAGGAATTATTGCAACGAAAGCGGAATTCAGTGAAAAAACAACTGCGGTTATTAGTCCAAGTGGGAAAAAAATCGATCAAAGTCTATTTGTAGATAGTCATGTATTTCGCTCTCATGCTTGGGAAAGGGATCATAGATTTGATGAATTAAATGAACGCATACTGACGGAAGACAATTGGCAAACAGTCATTTTTCCAAATAAGGCCTCTATTGATTCTTTTATTGCTGAAATAGAAAGGTTACGTATTGAACTTAAGGCGCTGTCATTTGCTTATATTGGTGAGTCGGTGAAGAAATACGCCATTCAGTGTGGGTTTACACATGTCGATCAAGAAGTCCAGAATGATCTAGAAAATAATAAATGGAAAAGATAATGAAAAATTAACTGAACTAGGGGGGAACGTACGGCATGACCGTTTCGTTTCCCTTTTTCATGTCGGGAGTAAAATAGTGGTAGTGGCCGATAGTGGATAAGCGTTTTAAGAAGAAGTAAATTTCAAGAAAAAACTGTATCTCTTTTCTTGTATAAAGGAAACATATAAAATAGCTTTGTAGGTAGGATATCTCCAATTCAAAATAGATAAAAAGTTAGTCGGAGAGGGTGTGCAAGTATGAGACTGTTAATAGGGTTAGACCATGAGCTATTAAGAAATGGTTTAGTACACCTTTTAAAAGATGTTCGACAAGTTGAATATATGGTGTTAGCAACTTCAACAGAAATGTTTATCGAGTCAGTCCAAAAGTATGAATTTGATTTAATCGTTGTCGACGCTGACCTTCGAGGAGCAGGCGGATTACGAAGCCTCATCTCCATCCTTGAAATTTTACCTCACACAACGAAAAAGGTGTTCATGTATAATAGTTTACACCCAGAATTAGAAGAATTGTTAATGAATAAAGATATTCAAGGCCTTTTTTACGAGCAATCTCCTTTAGGAGACTTAATGAGTTTTTTCGAAAAGGTTTTGAATGGTGAGCAAGCGTTCTTAAATAATGGTAGTCCTAGAAACTACAGAGAAATAGACGAGGAGTTTCACGAGCTTTCAAAGCGTGAAGAAGAAGTATTTTATATGAAGCTTCGTGGCTACACTGTTAAAGATACAGCACAAATATTAAACATTTCTCCAAAGACTGTGGAGAACCATCGGCGAAATATTAGAAAGAAGTTGAACATACATAAAGGCAGTGAATGGTATGATTGGGGAAAAAAATTAGGTGTCATTTAATATAGAGGTGACATTAAAACTTGCTTGTTGATTTTTACTATAGGATAATCGCTTGCCACGAGCATGACTTCAGTTTTCTATAAACGAGAGCTTCAGATAATCCTATTCCTACAGGTGTCTCGAAGAACCAACGTCATCTATCATATTATTAAAGATAATAATAAGTGTTCGGTTAGTCTAAAGTGTCACCATTTTGTCATGTAAATGAATCGTATAGCATGAAAAGTGAGATTAAAATAATAGTAAGCACTATTTGTGAAGTGATAAACATTATCTAGTAATAACGAATGACTCAGTTAGGAGAATGAAAGATATATGAAGCAACTAAAGGAAATTGCACGCTCCCAAAAAAAAGAAATGTATGTGCTTTTATGTTTATCGATTTTAATTGGATTGGTCATCGTTGGTCAAGCTTACTTTATTGTTGAAATTGTTGATAGGGTGTTTTTACAAGGAGAAACGTTTCAGGCCGTTTTACCATTTCTAGGCGGTCTTGTTTTAGTGCTGATTGCTAGAGCTATTTTTTCTTATGCTAATGGACGAACAGGCATTAGCATGGCTGCCAAAGTGAAAAAGGATTACAGGCGAGCATTATTAAAAAAGTACTCAACCAATCCTATTCAAGCTTCACTTAAAGGACAATCAGGACAGAAAGTAAGTGTTTTACTTGATTCTGTTGATGAAATTGATAGTTACTTTAGTAAATATTATCCGCAAATGATCCAAACGAGTATTGTCCCACTCATTATATTAATCGCTATCTTTTCTCAAAACTGGGTTTCCGGATTGATTATGGTAGTGACGGCACCATTTATTCCAATTTTTATGATTGTAATAGGGAGTGCCACTCAAAAAAAATCAGAACAGCAAATGGATAAATTAGCTGCATTTTCAGGGAGATTTCTTGATATTCTACAAGGCCTTACGACGCTAAAGCTTTTTGGGCGAGCGAAAAAACAACGTGATGTGATTCAGCAAAGTAGTCTTGATTATAGGGAAGCAACGATGACCGTGTTAAAGACAGCCTTTTTGTCATCTTTAGCACTGGAATTCATTTCGATGCTGAGTATTGCGTTAGTTGCGCTCGAGGTAGGCCTACGGCTTGTCATATATGGGCATCTCACCTTTTTCACAGCGTTTTTCGTGCTCATATTAGTTCCTGAGTTTTTTAATTCGTTAAAGGAATTAGGGAGTGCATTCCACACCGGAAGAGGTAGTATGGGAGCAGCCAATAAAATTCATGAGGAGCTTGAAGAAAAAGAACAGCCTGTTATTTGGGGAAGTAAAGCACTGGATAAAAAACCAGTTACCATTGAATTACGTCATGCTAGCTTTCGCTATGGAGAATCAGGTTTTTCACTTGAAAATATAGATGCGACAATTAATCCGTTAAGCGAAGTAGCAATTGTTGGGCGTAGCGGCTCCGGAAAAACGACGTTACTTCATTTGCTATCAGGGATTATTCCTACTACTGAAGGAGATGTGTTCGTTAATGGAAACAAGCTTTTTGACTATAAGGAAACTGATTGGTTTGATGAGCTAAGTTATATTTCCCAAAACCCTTATCTTTTTTCTGGAACAATTGCAGAAAATATCGCTATTGGTGGGAAGAAAGATGCAACTCGACAAGAGATCATCGCCGCAGCGGAAAAGGCCGGTATAGCCGAAATGATAGAAGACCTTTCCGAAGGCTATGACACAAAAATTGGAGAAGCGGGACGAGGACTTTCTGGTGGAGAAAAGCAACGTGTTGCTCTTGCACGAGCATTTTTAAAGAAACCATCTATCGTTTTATTTGATGAACCGACAGTAGGACTAGATTTACAGACGGAAAGAATACTACAGCGCTCAATAAAGGAACTGTCAGAAACAGCAACGATCATCACTGTCGCGCACCGTCTTCATACGATAAAAAATGCAGATCAAATTCTATTCTTATCTGATGGGCAATTGCTAGGAAAAGGGACGCATGAAGAGCTACTTGCGTCGGTGGAGGAATATCGTCATATGGTTGCTGCTCAGCAAGGGGGGAATGCAGGATGAAAGAGTTAAACATTGTAATAAAACTCATGCTAGTCGAGAAAAAAGACGTCCTGTATTCAATTTTATTTGGTTTTTTAGCTGGAATAGCCGCGGTAAGTTTATTTGCAAACAGTGGCTATTTGATTTCAAAAGCAGCAATAAACCCGCCATTATACATTTTGACAGTAAGCATTGCGTTACTTAAATTTTTTAGCTTTACTAGAGCATTAAGTAAATATGCTGAACGGTATTATTCGCATAGGGCGACATTCACGATATTAAGTAATTTAAGAGTGAAGTTTTTTGAAAAACTCGAGCCATTAGCACCAAAGGTATTTCATAAATATCGCAGTGGAGATTTATTGGCAAGAATTGTCGGCGATGTAGAGAGCTTACAAAACTTTTTCTTACGTGTATATTATCCACCAATCATTATGGTTATCGTTTTCTTAGCAACGATTGCATTTACTACTTTTTTCTCAGTAGAAGTGGCAGTAGCACTCGTTGTAGGCCTATTCATCACAGGTTTTATCATTCCAATGATATTCGCTGTTCGTCAAAGAGCAATTGAAAATCAGTTAAGAAGTGTACGAGGATCTGTTTCGACGGAGGCGACTGAGTTTTTATATGGCTTTCGTGATTTAAAGCTATACCAACGACTTGAACAGCAAGAGAAAAATTTAATCGATGCATCCAACACGTACGTAGACGAGCAAAGTAAAGAGAGTGTACATGCTTTATATGCGCAATCGCTTAACCAAACGATTACGTTACTAGTATCTTGGGTGATATTAGCGATGGGTGCGTACCTTGTCAGTGCAGGCACTTTAGATGGCGTGTTTTTAGCTATGCTCGTCATGATATCCTTAACCGTCTTTGAAAATGCAACTCCGATGGCTGCTTTCCCAAGTCATTTTGAAGACAGCCGTCGAGCTGCCGGGCGCTTATTTACCATTGTAGGTGAAGAAGATATTGATCAAAATGAAACAGTTCCTAAAGAAAAAATGTCCACAAATGTTGCACCAGCTATTAAATTGAATGATGTAACCTTTATCTATCCAGAGGAAACACGTCCAGCACTGAAGCATTTAAACTTAACAATACCAGCTGGCTCAAAAACAGCTATTGTTGGTCCGAGTGGTTCTGGGAAGTCTACCTTCATGCAAGTACTATTAAAAATGTATACTTCCTATGATGGGACATTTGATGTGAACGGAGTAAGCTTATCTAAATTGGATGAATCGTCGATTTGGGAGACATCCAATGTCGTCCTACAGCACAATCACTTTTTCTACGGAACAATTCGAGACAATCTTTTGTTAGTAAGCGAGGACTTATCAGATGCAGAGATGGAATCCGCTCTACGAAAGGTGCAGCTAGATACGTTTTCCCTATATGATCAAGTGTTGGAAAAAGGGGAAAACTTGTCTGGTGGAGAAAAACAGAGATTGGCGATAGCAAGAGCGATGCTAAAACAATCGCGCCTTTGGTTATTAGATGAACCGACATCTTCGATAGATGTGTTAACGGAAGCGGCAATCTATCACAACCTTTTTGAAGAAAGTAAAGAAGATACTCTTGTACTCATTAGTCACCGACTAACTGGCCTAGAAATGATGGACCAAATTATTGTAATGGAACAGGGAACCGTCATAGAAGCAGGCTCGTTCGATGAGCTGATGGAGAAGCAAGGCTACTTCTACGAAATGAAGCAAATCGAAAAAAGTGTATTCACCGCGTAAAGTCTCATGGAGGGAACTGAAAAAGTGGTGTTCTTTCACTGCAATGTGCGTAGCCGTCGCAATTGTTAAAAGCCTGATTAGAGTGGGTTTCTCCTATCAGGCGAGCGACTATAATACAAATAAAGGCCACTGAAAAAGTTGTTTTGTACTTTTTCAGTGGTCTAGTGTCATTAGCGCTGAGTCCACGAACTACGAAATGTTAAGTAGTTGGTGGGTTCTTTAATAGAAAGGAGCTTGCTGCAATTTGTCACGCATAGAAAGGGAAAAGCGTTACGTGGGGAAATAGCCCATTTATTTGTTTAGTAGGGAGCTGTTAAGGCGGTTTATCACTCATTTTTACTTTAATATAGAAATTCACTCTTGTTAGTTGGGGAAAAGTGGAATATGATGAAGCTAGTAAATACAATATGAGGGAGTTGTTGCGCATGATGCTTAATGAGCGTCTGAAATCAACGAACCACCAGGTTTTAGCTGCACTGAGTCCACGAATGACATTGCCCAAGGATAGCTATATTTACTTTAACAATTTAAAGAAAGGCTATGAGGGCGAATGCAAGTTTGATGAATTGTGTGAAAAATACTTACCTCCTGAGTGGTTTGTCCTTAGAAATTTGCACTACACGCTAAAAGGAACAGATTTCCAAATCGACTCAATACTAATTAGTCAATATAACCTGATTCTAGTTGATATTAAGAACTTCGAAAACGATTATTATATTAAAGATGGAAATTGGTATACACTCTCGCAACATCAGATTAGTAATCCAATCGCACAAAAAGAAAGAATAGCAATTTTATTTCAAGATCTCTTGAATCATTTTTCGTCTAACTTGTTAGTCGAGACTTATCTTCTCTTTATTAACCCTGCCTTTACTTTATACCAAGCCCCAATTGATTCATCTCTTATACTACCAACACAAATAAACCGATTTATGAAAACGCTAAATGAAAAGCCTATAAAACTAAGTGAATCCCATCATAAGCTAGCTGAATTTTTACTAAGTAACCAAACATCAGATAAAAAACATAAATGTATTCCAGAACATCGTTATGACATGCTAAAAAAGGGGATTACATGTGAAGTGTGTAACAATTTTATGAAGCTATCATCAAAACGCAGTTATTTAAAATGTACAAGCTGTGGGTGTGAGGAAAAAGTAGAAAAAGCATTTATAAGAAACGTCTTACAATATCGAGTATTGTTCCCTGAAAAAGCAATAACAACGAATAATTTAGTTGATTGGTGTGAGGTTTTGTCAGATAGAACAGTTAGTGGTTTGTTAAGATCAAATTATAAGTTTATAGGTCATGGGAAATCTGTTCAATACTTAGTTTAATATTATGAATCGAATTTAGATTGTGTCAAATCAATGGAATGATACGAGAAAAAAATGAGTCACGAAGATAAGATGTGTCATAGAGGAGCAATGCCACGTGAAAAAGTCGAGTTGTCAAAATAAGATGTGTCATAGAGGAGCAATGCCACGCGAGAAAACCGAGTCGTCAAAATAAGATGTGTCATACGAGTGCAATGCCACGCGAAAAAGTCGAGTTGTCAAAATAAGATGTGTCATACGAGTGCAATGACACGCGAGAAAACCGAGTCACGAAGATAAGATGTGTCATACGAGTGCAATGCCACGCGAAAAAGTCGAGTCGTCAAAATAAGATGTGTCATAGAGGAGCAATGCCACGCGAAAAAGTCGAATCGTCAAGATAAGATGTGTCATACGAGTGCAATGCCACGCGAAAAAGTCGAGTCGTCAAAATAAGATGTGTCATAGAGGAGCAATGCCACGCGAAAAAGTCGAATCGTCAAAATAAGATGTGTCATACGAGTGCAATGCCACCCGAAAAAGCTAATTAACCAAAATAAAGGTCATCATACGAAGCCAACACCACAAAAAAATTTCCAAGCTCAGCATAAGATGTGTTTAAGTGATTGCACCGACAACTGACAACCGACAAACCAAATCCAAACCAAATCCAAACCAGATACAAACCAAATCCAAACCAAACCGAAACAAATAGCTAACATCAAACATAATCAATGCTACCAAAACACAACAAAATAAAATAAGACGAGCCTTCTCCCCACTCAAAAAAGTGTGGATGTCAAAAAATAACCGAAAAAAGCTGTTGAGAGAAATTTCCTCAACAGCTTTTCAAAACACTTCACGTTCTTTTACCTAAACACATCACATCAAGAACTAGAAGCTTCATTTGTATCTTCTTGTAATTCAGCTTGCTCTTGAGCTTCTCTTACGAAAGCGGGTTCTTTTGCGAAAGTTGCCCAGACAAAAACGAGAACGACACAGGCAACTAATAAAAGTGGTGGAGCAACCATGATTAAAAATGTAGTCATATCCATTGATAAGTTCTCCTCCTTTAATTGACATTAACAAATTAGCATAATCTGAATCTATTTTTTTCCTTTAACGTAGTCGGCATCAAATAAGAATAACCTCATGAGCAGGTAAAGCGACGGAATTAATAAAAGCAATCCAGCTATAAAAGCAATGATTAATGCAATAGCCATCGTTTCATTCGTAAATCCATCGTAGATAGTCAAGTACGGGTACAGTAAGTATGGAAAATGTGAAATCCCATAGCCGTAAAATGCCGTGAAGTATTGAAGCATCACGAGTATAAAAGCAGTACCGTAATTTTTACGTTTCCAAATCAAGTAAGTGGCAATTGCAAAATTAATAAAGGAAACGGCAAATACCCACCAAATGTCTAGCATATTTTGATAATGCTCTGGGTTTTGATTACCTAGTAGGAAGAATACAACAACTCCCATAATGATCGCTGGAAATGCCCAGACGAGTGCGTATTTACGCAATAATTCGAGTGCATCTAAGTCTTTTGCTCTTGATGCATAGTACGTTAAAAAGCTTGCTGATATAAATAGCACACTGACAATGGCTAAAATAACTACGCCCCAAGAGTAAAGGCTCGTAAACAACTCACCATATAGGAGCTGAACCTTTCCATCCTCGACACTAACATATCCACCTTCGGAAATCGTTAACACAGTAGATAAAGAAGCGGGAATTAAAAGGCCAGTCGCACCGTAAAGAAACGAGTAGAAATTGCTATCTTTAGCTCCGTAGGTTGCAAAGGCATAGTATGAACCTCTAATAGCTATTAGTATGATTGCTACACTTCCCGGAATCAAAAGTGCGGTTCCATAATAATAAGCAGTGCTTGGGAAAAAACCGACAATACCGATAAAGAAGAATACTAAAAATACGTTTGTCACTTCCCAAACAGGAGATAAATAACGCTGAATAATGTTGTGTGTAATATGGTTTTTCTTCGTAATTTTTGTATAGTAGCTAAAGAACCCAGCGCCGAAATCAATCGACGCTACGATTAAATAGCCATAAAGAAATGTCCAAAGGACCGTAATACCTATAATCTCGTAATCCATCGTCTCACTTCCTTTCTACTTATTTTGCTATGCGACTGCCTGTATGAGAGATTCCTCTTTTCTCAAGCTCACGTTCGACAGGATTTGTTTTAAACATACGACGTAACACTACTACACAAGTAACACCGAGTATCGCATAAAGAACGACGAATACATAAAGAAGTATATCGACGTGCTGTGAAGTCGTAGCACCTTCTGAAACGGTCATGACACCATTTAAGATCCAAGGCTGACGCCCAACCTCTGTAAAGAACCATCCAGCTTCGATAGCTATCATCGATAGTGGACCACCGGCAACAACTGCCCAAAGTAATGGTTTAGTAAAGGCATTCCATTTTTTCGTCCAATTAATGAATACGAATATAGCCGAAACAGCAGCTAAATAGATGCCAATAAACACCATTAAATCAAACGCATAATGAACCCAGAGAGGTGGTAAATATTCTTCGTCAAAGTCATTTAGTCCAACAACGACTGTATCTGGAGAACCACCGGCAAGAATACTCAAAGCGTATGGAATTTCTAGTGCATACTTCACTTCGTTATCTTCCGTGAGAATTCCACCTAATATTAGTGGTGCCTCAGCCTCTGTCTCAAAGTGCCACTCTGCAGCAGCAAGCTTTTCTGGTTGATATTCATGCAAGTATTTACCTGAAAGATCTCCAATTAAAGCAGTACCGATAGCGAAAACGAATGCTGAAACCATTGTTAAGTGTAACGCCTTTTTATGATAAACATGTGCATTACCTTTAATGATATGGTAGGCTGCAATCGCTCCTAAAATAAATGCAGAAGTTAAATAACATGTAATAATTACGTGTGCTATTTTAGTAGGAGTTGCAGGATTAAACATGGCAGCAAGTGGACTAACATCCGTTAAAACACCGTCAACGATGTTAAAGCCTTGAGGTACATTCATAAACGAATTGACACTTGTAATAAAGAATGCACTGGCTGTTGCACCAATGACAATCGGGATGACGAGTAAAAAATGCTTCCATTTACTTTTAAATCTGTCCCAAGTATATAAATAGATTCCAAGAAAGATAGCTTCAAAGAAAAATGCAAAGGTCTCCATGAACATTGGTAAACCGATAGTATGTCCAGCAGCTTGCATAAAACTAGGCCATAATAAAGTGAGCTGTAAACCGATAGCAGTACCAGTAACAACCCCAATTGCTACGGTAATAACAAAGCCTCTAGCCCATCTTCTTGCCATAAGAGTATAATGAGGATCATTTCGTCTAATTCCCATCCACTCTGCAATAGCAATCATAAGTGGAATACCAACACCGATCGTAGCAAAAATGACGTGAAAACCTAATGTTAATGCAGTTAAAATCCGACTATATATGACCGGATCGTATTCTATCATTGATGTCTCCTCCTTAAAAAAAGAAATAAATAAATGTAAATATCATTGCATACTTTGCGCATTATTTAACACTGTGTCTATAGTAATAATTATTGTGACATATGATTATAGGGGTTTTCACTCATTTTTTGTGATTGTGTGAGCAATGTTTGAACAAAAATGTCAAAAATATTGTTTGGGAATGGGGGATTTTCTTAATAATGTCATGTATATGAGTAAGGAGGATTCGAGAAATACTAATACTCAAGGTAAAAATGCTATAATTTATGCTTATTTTTATCCAATCCATAAATGACCATACAGGAAGATTTTGATTGTTTTTGAATGTGATAAGTTCGGGTTTAAATGGTTAAATTAAAAAAGATATTCTGTTGAATATCATGCAAGATATCCTACCGAAGAGGTGATAAGTAATGAGTTATAGAGATCAATTAGATCAAAATTCTCAGAAATTTCACCACAACTGGACACGATATAAACGCTCAAAATCGCAGGTGAACGGTCATACTGAAATGACTCAAACAAACATTATCCTGCGAAGTAACGCAAAGGCGCATCGTTGGTAAGGATGGATTGCAATTTTCATTGCTCGTTTAGTTAGAGCAATAAAGGAAGGGGTTGACTCAAAAGGTCGATTTTTTACCTTTTGAGTCAACCCTCTATTACTAATTATAAAGCTTTATTAATTTTTCATTATTTGAAATTTGTCGTGATACGATTATTATTAATCCTTCAAAAAAAGATAAAGGAAATATTTTCTAAATTACATTGACAAATATTGTAGGTTTTCATATGATAATAAGTGTACTATTTAGACTAGTACACATGGTACAAAAGTAATGGTACATTAGTGTATAAGACAACATGATAAGTGGAATGGTGGTGGATGAATTTGATATCAGCGGATAGAAATGTAGAAATTACGAAGTGGCATGAAGAGTACGGTGTTGCTATTTCAAAATATATATATAGGATGCTTCGTGACTACCACCAGGCTGAGGATTTAACACAGGAAACTTTTATAAAAGCTTTTAGATACTTTGAATCATTTGAAGAAAAGAGCAATCCAAAAACGTGGTTATATAGTATTGCTCATAATGTAACGATCGATTATTTAAGGAAAAGAAGACCATTACCTCAAATAGAAGATGAAATCATGAATACGATAGATACAAGACTCCTTCCTGAAGAAATTGTAGAGAGAAATGAGAGTGTGCATATATTGTACAATGCTCTAGAAAACATGAAGCCTTCTTATAGAGAAGTAATCGTTACGAGGCGAATAAATGAATGTAGCATAAAAGAGACGAGTGAAAAATTAACATGGTCAGAGGGGAAAGTGAAGTCTACTTTACATAGAGCGATGCCAGTTTTAATGAAGGAGCTACAAGAAAGTGGTTATTCTTATGAACAATCGGTATAGTAGATTCATAGGTTGCCAGTTATCCGTTACGAGGATAACTGGCTTTTTGCTTGAAAGATAAGAAAGTATAAATTTGGCGGTGGAAATGATGCCACGCGTAGTAGCGAGAAGAGGCACTCACTACTACTTTAAAGAGATGTGGCATCATTTCTTCACCACTTCTAAGAAAAGACTAAAAACGAGCTTTACTAAGCTCGTTTTTAGTCTTTTCTTGTATACGTTTTGAAAACTGATTAACTACCTTCAAAATTTGTTCATTAGCCTTTTCGTTAATAAACGTTGCCTGTTGAGCTTTTTGAGTATAAACCTGAGAAAAGTCTAAACGATATTCTCCGCATATATCAACTCCGATAATAGAAACAAGCCGATAAAGGGTATCAAGGACTTCGTTTAGTACTGATAAACGCATTATTCCGTGATCCCAATTTGTATATGCATCACTTTCGTCTAAAACATCCTTATCAATGCTTATATATGCTGCCTCAGTTTTAATAAGAGAAAAAAGAATTTTAGCAAGATCACTCGCGCAATTTATTTTTGGATGATGATTTGAGATCATGGTTACTTTATTTCTTATATGATTAGGAATGGACTTATCAAGATCAGCACGAGTACCTACAATGATCACGTGTTGAAGTGAAGGCAATGATTCAACAGCGTGTAGTAGCCATGAACCGCAAGATATGTAAGGAGTAATAGAAGATTTAATCGTGTCTGTATGATTGTCAAACAATATAAGTGTAAACGGCTGTTTAATTCTTTCGATTAATAAATAACTAATGTAATGATAGTTACCATTGCCTAAGAAAGTGATGCTGTTTTTGTGGTTTTGTATTAACTTATTGCGGATGCGTTCAAGCGTGTCTAAGTTACAGTAGCCTTGTGTACCATGTATTTTTGAAAAATCGAGCCATTGATAGTGAGGCTGCAGTAACGTTTTTTGCGATAAATAAGTATGATCAAAATCTAAAACAGTGACATTTGTAGAGGTTAACGACATTCGCTATCACCCTTTTCTTCATAAATTGTTTCTTCTTATGAAGCTATGTGAAAATGTATGATCTAGACTAAAAAAAATATTTATCTTTTAAAATGATAAAATCAGCTAAAAAAGAGAGCTAGCATTTGTGCTAACTCTCTTAGTTGATTTTAGTAGGATTCAATTGGTTCTTTAGGTTTACGAGCAAAGCACATTATTCCTGCGATGAGATAGAAAATTCCAGGGAAGATTCCAGCTCCTAAAGTAGCAATTGCAGCAACGACAGAAGTAATGATAAATAGTAACCCAGAAACTTTAGGCTTGTTGTTTCCTTTAAGTAATACCATTGCTACAATCCCTAAAACAATGGCAACTACTGAGAGGATAATAAGAAAAATACCGCTAGAAGAGAGGAATCCGCCGTCTAAGAAGCCTAATACAGCGTCAACTTCAGCTGCAGATAACTCGTCGTCAGCTTGAAGCTCTGCTGATAATTCCCCCATAAATTCATCTTGATTTTGTAGCCAGAGGAAGAAAAATCCTGCTACAGTAAAAAACGCATATCCGATAGCACCGATTACACCAAGTACAATTTCTCCAGTTCTTTTCATAATAACTACTAACTCCTTTACTAGTAAATTTGCAAAAGCTTGATCGTATTTACATTTGTAATAACTTCTACCATTTTATACAAATAATTAAAGCACATTCCATAATAAATTTCCTTACTTTTTTCAAAATAATAATTCAATTTTTAATCATTACTCAATTTCATTTCATTCACAAGTTGTATTATATCATCTAACTCTACATCAGGGTGAAGGATAGAGATAGAATATTGAATATTGTTTTCATCCCAAATGAGATACCTCAAGCTCTCTAAATATTCTGCTACGATACTACCACGTATCGTTACTTTTTCACCTCCTAAATATGCATCTTCATTATAAGTGGGTGCAACACTTAATGATAAATAAGGAATATCATTTTTCCAATAATAGAGAGTAACTTCCTCTTGTATTTCACCGGAAAGAGAATAACTTTCAATCGATAGGAGGCTTAAGTCCTCTTCATCGAATAAATAAAAAGGTGTTTGCACTATTTCCTCTGCATCTGAAATTGAGTCAATAATCTTGATACTTTCATTTAACGTATCATTCACTTCTGTAAATGTAATATGACTCGGTAAATCAATCGTAAAGGTATCATCATCGAACTGAGGGCTAAAATCGATCTCCTTATATTCAATGGTAGTTGTAATATCACCAGCTACAGATATTCCCTTCACCATGAACCATGTTTTTTTATCGACCCATAACTCGATATCACCTATTAGTAAATTTGACTCTTTCGCAGTAAGAACCATATGATAAGTATCTATTCCATTAACGACTACTTCACCTTTTACTTCATAGTAATGTGTGTCTTTCATGTTTTCTAGCATCGAGGTTACTTGCTCCCTATGAGTTAACGTAGGAATGGCTTCGTCAGAGAGATCTATTTTAATGGCAGTATCATTAGCTTCTTCATAAAAATACAAGTCAAAACCATCATTTACTGCAATTGATTGTTGGTTTGTAGCGTTGTCAATCGTAATAACCTTTCTTTTCCCTTCTTGACTAACATGTTCTTTAAAGGTAGCTTTTTCAGAAAGACCATCGCCGTAATGAAAGGTCATCTCACCTTCAGCATAGTAAGCGAAAAAATCATCATTAGTAGATAAAATATTGGAATATAGCTCATCAGCCGAAACCCCTACTTGTGAGGAAGTGCATCCGGCTCCAATTAGGGCTATGGTGATCAGCCCGATGAGTAAAGTCATGTTTTTCACCTATAATCATCCCCTTCTATTTCCTGCAACCAACATGCAATAAGTGTTCCGTGTGGTTTTTCTGACCATAGCATAATTTTTCCGCCGTGCTGTTCAATAATCATTTTAGCTATGCTTAAACCAAGACCGGAGCTTCCAGATTGACTTCTTGCAGTTTCTCCTTGAACGAATGGTTGAAAAAGGTAGTCTACATTTTCTGAGTCTATGAAACTACCTTCGTTTTGAACTAATATAACAGTGCCGCCCTTTCTCCATTCATCGACTTTTTTGATGAGTGAGGGAAAAACCCATTTTGGTAGTGGGCTAGTTTGTTTATAGGCACCAATCCAAAGGCTTTTCATTTGCGGAGTATGCCGCAACCCATTTGTCATCACATTATCAACAAGTCTAATCATTTGTTTTGGATTCACTTTATACTTACTTTCTACATCATAGTGAGTGTGTAACTGAATGTCTTTACTAGCAGCTGATTCTTCGTAACCTGATAGAAGCATATCGAAGAATTCTTCTCCATCGACTACTTTGAATTCTGAATGGTTACGTGTAGATTGAAGTGAATTATATGTGACTAAATCATCAAGCATTTGACTCATGAAATCTAACTTCTCAAAAAGAACTTGTTTATATTCATTTCTTTCCCTTGGTGATAGCTGCCCATACAATAAAGCCTCATTATATGCTCGGACAACGGTTAAGGGTGTTTTAAGATCGTGGGATAAGGAAGCGACAATAAAGTCCTTTTCTTTCTGATGATTGAGTAGTTCCTTTTTCGTTCCTTCTATTTCCACGCGCATTTCTTCAAAATGACCCATTAGCTCACCGATCTCATCTTTCGGAATCGTTTTTAACGGACTAATTTCCTTTTCCTTTGCGAAGTCTGTCATTCTCGCATGTAAAAGCTGAAGGGGCCGATTGAGCTTTCGATTTAATAAAAAAATAACTACTGCATACGTTAAAATAAAAAAGAAGCTAAATAGTGTAAATAATGTAAGTGTTCGGTTACTTACCCCTTCTAACCACTCGTCTCTTGCTAATTTCATCTCATAAATACCAGCAAGTTCGCCATTTTCAAAAACAGGTTTTTTTAACGAATATGTACGATAATTTTTTTGAATCTCATTAAGGTTTTGATAGACTTCAGTTGTACTTGCAAATAATGGGGTATTGGTTGATGGACTATTTAATGTTGAAAATAGCTGTACCCCATCAGGACGGTACAAATTAATTTGTAACGAATCGCTGCCCATCTTTTGTATATGTTCATAGTTTGTCATTGGTTGTAGCTGGTACAAACTAGCGTTATTTAATATAGGTTCTAAATTTGAAAATGTTTGTAAAACGTCTAAATAATTTTCTAAATCTTGTTCTTTATCATAGCTACTAATTGTAATATAAAGGGCATAAATAGTAGTAATAGGAAGAATCATTACAATAAAATAACTAATCATAAGCCATGTTTTTATCTTCATTGAATCACTTCACCGATGAATCTATATCCTTCTCCCCAAACTGTTTGAATAAATTTAGATGTACGAGAATTATCTTGAAGTTTTGTTCGTAGCCCTTTTATATGAACAGTAACTGTATTATTCCCATCTAAACTACTTTGTTGCCATATATGCTCGTAAAGCTCTGTTTTCGAGAACGTTTGACAAGGGTTTTTAGCTAAAAGTAAAAGTAAGTCTAGTTCTTTAGTTGTTAACAATAATGGTTTACCATTTAAATAGACATTCTTTTTCAAAAAATCGATTGATAGACCATGTAGAAAATCAATCATAGGTTGTGCTTCATGTTGATGTAAGTAACGGTCGTACCTTCTTAAATGTGAATGGATTCTTGCAGAAAGCTCGATTAAGCTAAAGGGCTTCGTTAAATAATCATCGGCACCAAGATCTAACCCTCGGATTTTACTAGCATCCTCTTGTTTAGCGCTAATAATAAGCAATGGAACATTGCTTTCAAGTCTTATCGTCTTGCATAAAGTAAATCCATCCATTTCAGGTAGCATTAAATCTACTAGTACTAAATCAAAGCTATTTTGCTTAAAATCCTCTAACCCTTCCATACCAGTAGAAGCCCATGTGACATGGAAGCCCTCTTTACGTAAGTGATCGACAACGATTCTTGCAATATCCTTATCGTCTTCAACTATTAATATATTCCGAGTATGACTCAACTTTTCTCAACTCGCTTTCTACCTATAAGTATAAACGTCATCTGCACTTGTAAATGGATTCTTTATATTTACTTAATAACTATTTCTATTTTCTAACAAAAATAGAAATTTTGAAATATGAAAGGTCATTTTACCTTTAAAAATTGTAACAAAGAACAATAGTAATCGTCTTAAATACTAAATGAAGAAATGATGGAAGGAGATTTGTATGAGAATTTCAAATAAGATATATTTATTTTTCAGCTTTCTTGTTGTGTTTTCTCTTCTATTAGGAACTTCTGCATTTGCCGAACAGGAGCCGATCACACGTGAGAAACTAGAGGAATGGGAGGAGCAAGGGATAGACCCAAATCATACAGAAGTGAGTGAAAACCTTTTAGAGTATGTAAATGAACATTTGAGTGACATATTTGCCAGTATGCATATAGACCGAAGCGAACGAGAATTAGGTGTACTTGTGTTTTCTTTTATAGAGCCTGTTAGTGAAGAGCATGCTAGCGCAATGAAACAACTCGTTAGCTCTCCAGCGGAAGTTGAGTTACGACAGGTTCAGTATAAGGAAGCGGAGTTAAATGCGAAAACTGCAGAAATAGATTTAAATCAATTTCAAGAAGCTGGCATTTCGATTTACCGAGTTGGACCTGATGTCACTCATAATCGCGTTGAGATAGCAATTGAGCCATATAATGAAGAAAATGCGAGAATGATTTATGACTATTATGGTAGTGAAATGATTCATGTTGTTGAAGGGGAGCAGCCGATGCTGTTACTCACAGAACAAGAAATAGAAGAAAGCAACACTGACGAAGTGGGAGAAGTAGAGTTAAAAGAAGAAAAAAGTACAATATCTACATTTTTTTCTTCCATAGTCGATTGGTTCCGAAATCTCTTTAAATAAAGTAATATCCCCGTTAATGAGGCTGATCCAAAAGCTTATTAAAAGATCTGGCAATGACTCCACTCGCCGCGCGCCCACTATAATCCACTTATAGTGGGCTTTTGGGTTTTAATAGATTGCGTTGGCTCCACATATTGTTTAGAGGTTGACTCGAAAGGTAAAAATTAGACCTTTTGAGTCAACCTTTGAATAATCAATGAAACAGTTGGAAAAATAACAAGGATGTGTGAAATACATAATAAAGGAGAAGGTAATATGTCTAATATAAACGTAGCAATCGTTTATTACAGCTCAACAGGAACGAATTACCAGCTAGCACAATGGGCAAAGGAAGGAGCACAGGAGTTAGGTGCTGCCGCAAAGGTGTTAAAGGTGCCTGAGCTCGCTCCTGAAGCAGCTATCGAGCAAAACCCTGCTTGGAAAGCACATATGGAAGAAACGAAGGATGTACCTGAGGTAACTTTGGATGATTTGGAGAACGCAGATGCAATCATTTTTAGCGTCCCTACACGATTTGGAAATGTTCCAGGACAAATGAAACAGTTCTTAGATACGACTGGTGGGTTATGGTTTAATGGTAAGCTTGCTAATAAAGCAGTGAGTGCGATGAGTTCTGCTTCTAATGCTCACGGTGGACAAGAGGCAACAATATTAGCGCTATATAATACTATGTATCATTGGGGAGCAATTGTTGTTGCACCTGGCTATACCGATCCAGTAGCATTTGAATCTGGTGGAAACCCATACGGGACAAGTGTCACAGTTAGCCAAGATGGAAAAATGCAGGAGGACGTAGAAAAAGCAGTGAAGCATCAAGCAAGAAGAACAGTAGAAGTGGCACAATGGATCCAACACGGTACGAAATAAATTAGGGCTTAGGACGGTGCCATACGGCTATTAACAGTGTTGGCAATGGTTTCACTCGTCGCGGCCAACTAAAAGAAAACCACATTTAGTAGTGGAGGTGGCCGCTCCGTACAAAGCTAAAGGGTGACTCAATAGGTATCAGCCTTTTGAGTCACCTTCATTATAGTAGATTTCTTGTGCTTCCTCGTATAATGCAATAATTTGCTCGTAGTTCATGTAACCAACTTTCCTAATAATCGTTCGCCCATCAGGATCGATTACAAATGTCATCGGTAAACTCACAATTAAGTATTCTTTCTCTACGAATCCTTCAACATCCATCGCTATATCATAAGGAATATTGAAGTCATTAATAAACGCAATAGCACTAGACTTACTCGTTTCAGTATTTGTTAAGTTTACGCCTAAAACTTCGACATCTTCCTCGGCATAGTTTTCATGAAAGTCAATTAAGTATGGAATTTCATCTTTACATGGGCCACACCAAGATGCCCACGCGTTCATGATGACAAAATTACCACGGTAATCATGTAAACTTATTTCCGAAGATTCATCCCAAGACGGGAGGGTGAAGTTTGGTGCAATTCGGCCAGGGTAAGGACCGATTTCCTCAGATTCAGAATAACTCACTTCCTCATCTCTATTCTCTATCCCGCCAGTTGATAAGTATTCTTCGATACGTTGATCGTTTCGAGAACTTTCCTTTAATATATAGTCGTATACGACATAGCCACTCACTAGTATGGCAATGATGAATATGGATAAATTCATTAACCTTTTTTTTAGCAAAATGAACCCTCGCTTTACATAGGATAATTACTTATCTATAGTATACATGATAAAAATGAATGAAGAGAAGTAATCTGAATGTAATCAGCCTAAGCAGTTACTTGCTGAAGTAGGCTTTCAATATCACGCTCTATATCAATTGGATCTGTCGTACATTCAAATCGATCTACAACGTTTCCTTCAGGATCAATTAGAAACTTCGTGAAATTCCATTTTATACTATAGTTATCGCTTAAATACTCAGGGTGCTTCTCGTTAATAAGAGGCAGCAAGATTTTTGATACTGGATGCATTTCATTAAAGCCTTTAAAATTTTTCTGACCCGTTAAATAATTAAATAATGGATGTGCGTCATTTCCGCGGACATCTGTTTTTTGAAATAATGGGAAACTAACACCGTAATTAAGCATGCAGCTCGTTTGAATTTGATCATTAGAGTCAGGCTCTTGATGGTCGAATTGGTTACATGGGAAACCTAAAATGACAAACCCCTTATCTTTATAACGGTCATATAAACGTTGTAAATCTTTGTATTGGTATGTAAATCCACACCTTCCAGCAGTATTCACTATGAGAACAACTTTCCCTTTATATTCTCTTAAAGATTTATCTTTGCCATTCATTGCAACAGCAGAGTAATGATAGATACTCATATTATTCCTCCAATATATGATTCTTTAGACCTGAATATATTAGCCTAGTTTCTAGCTGTTAGCAAATAAATTGCTTCAACAAAAAACTAAAGTGACGCCTGTGTGCCACTTTAGTTTAAGCTAACCTCGATCGCACGTATTCTTCTCTCGTCAGCATCAATAATCTTTAAAGAAATATGCTCATATTGTACTTCTTCATTAACCGACGGAATTCGTTGAAACACTTCGGAAAGCCAACCACCAATTGTGTGATATGGTGTGTCAGGTAGCTCAATTTTCGTTTTCCTTACGAAATCATCCAATGGACAATCGGCATGAACAATGAGTGTGGAAGGGTCAACCTGTTTGAGTAAGTTAATATCCTCATCATGTTCATCCCAGATTTCTCCCACTATTTCTTCTAAAATATCTTCGAGTGTAATGAGTCCTTCTGTTCCTCCATATTCATCGATGACAATAGCCATATGCCCTTTATTTTTCTGAAGTTGCGGCAGCAATGTATGGATTCGCATCGACTCAAAAACAAATACAGGATCACGTAAAAGCTTGCGAATATCTACATCATATTCTAGTTGAATATATGCCTTTAAAAAATCACGTTCTGATAAAATACCTATAATATTATCGATATTTCCTTCATAAACAGGGATACGAGAATAACGTTCCTTTATGAATGTGTTTTTTATTTCATCCACTGTGTTATTGACATCAATAGCGACGATATCCATCCGAGGCGTGACTATTTCTGCAACGATAATATCATTAAAGTCTAAGGAGCGGTGAACTAATTCTCGTTCACTTTCGTCAATGACGCCTTCTTCTTCACTAATACTAATTAATTCCTTTAACTCTTCTTCTGTGACGGAAGGTGCCGTCTTCTCCTTTTTTATAAGTTTTGAAACGAATATTTTAAGCTGTAGGAAAACCCAAGTTATCGGTGATAAAAATTTTATAAGAACAAGCAATATCCATGATATTTTTGAAGAGAACGTTTCTGCAAATTCCTTTGCATACGACTTAGGTAATATTTCGCCAAAAATGAGGACGAGTACAGTCATGACAAATGTACTTACAAATACGCCTAAATTAGGTCCGAAAATCGCTGTTGCTACTTGTGCAGATATTGTTGCAGCAGCAATATTTACTAAGTTATTCCCAACTAATATTGTTGACAATGCTTGGTCGAAATTATGGAGAATACTATATGCTCGCTGTGCACCTTTATTATTTTCGTCCATCATTGTTTTCAAGCGTATTCTGTTCGCACTAGAATATGCGGTTTCGGCTGAGGAAAAGAAAGCAGACATGATTAGTAGGAGAAATAGTAATAAAATAAGGTATATAGGAATCTGCTCCAAGCCCTTCACATCCTTTATCTTTAACAGTATTTAAGCGATAAAAATTAAGCACTGTTAATTAAAGTAGTAGGTTATCTCTTCGTACATTTAGTATGAGAATGTTGCAATTTGTTATACGGTCTAATAAACAATCTCCTTATTGAGATCTATTACGAACGGTCTAGAACAGAACCAACCCTACCGTGAATAGGTTATCGTTGTAAGCAAAATAAAATAAGGAGTTGTATTTAAATGAGTCAAGGTCATTTAGCTTGGCATGAAACGTTGGAAATTCATGAGTTGGTAGCAGCACAATCAATCGGTTTAATGAAGATGAAAAAAGCAATAAAGGATATTAATAACCAAGAATTACATGGGATTTATGAAAGCGCAATTAAAGGTGTTACAAATAATTTGATGGAACTTATAGCATTTTATCCTGATATGCCAAGGGCAGAAAGTACGATGACAGAAAAAGAGTTAGAAGGTTTGTATGCAGGTGACTTACTCACTTTTTCTAAAATGAGTGTTCGGAATTACGCGATTGCAATTACAGAAGCGGCAACACCTGAAGTTAGAAAGGTATTTCAAAAGCATTTAAATAATGCGATTGATCTACATGGGAAAGTATTTAACTATATGTATAAAACAGGAAAATACCCAGCGTATGATTTAGATAAGCTGTTAAAAAATGACTTGCAGCTAGCAAGAAAAGCGTTGAAGTAAAAAGAAGAAGTTGCAACCCTCCCTTTGCGATGTCACTAGAATATGACAGAAAGTCGCAGCAATGGAGTCGTGGAGATAAACTTCCCTTATTGAGGTAGCTTTATTTTGCTTAGAGGATGCTTTACTTAAAAGTATCCTCTATTTGGTATGGATTTAGAATGATATTTCTTCAGAAAATAACCATCAAACCGGTTATCCTTTGAGGACTCAGGAAGGTAAATTATTGAAGGGCACTGAAAAAGTGATGTTCTTTCACTTTTTCAGTGTCCCTAAGAAAAATGAGGGGGACACATTGTGAGTACAACTAAAAAGGGAAAAACATTTGCAGCTGATCAGAAAACACTGACCAATACACCTGAACGTAGAGAATTTACTGTAGCCTCAGATATTAGCTCAGAGAATCCGTTCAAATCGAATGCTTACTACCCAGGAGATTCTGTTAATGAGCATAAAGAACTTGAAAAGGCCAATTTAGACATTGCTGAGGACGAGCTTAGACAGCAAAATGAGAATAATTCATTGGACTAGCTTTCTTCTTTTGTCTAATTTTTACAAGCTACTTCCAAAATGTTTGTATCAAATTACAAGGGGAATAAGACAAACTAAGTATGTATGCAAACTTTTATGTAGGAGGTGCACCATTGCTTACAAATGATCAAATAAATGCATTGAAAAAAGAACTCATGCAGATGAAGGAAGAGCAGCTCACTCGTTTAAATGGACAACATTATGGCTTAGAATTAGAATTACTAAAAGAATCAGTTGGTGAGTTATCCAATTATGATAATCACCCTGGGGACCAAGGAACAGAGCTCTATGAACGAGAAAAGGATATTGCATTAAATGAGCATAGTGAACAGCTGTTAGATGAAATAGATAATGCGTTAAAAGCAATAGAGGAAGGGTCATATGGGAAATGTGAAGTTTGTGGTACGGACATTCCGTATGAGCGATTAGAAGCAATTCCAAATGCGCGAAGATGTATACAGCACGCAGAAGAGAAGTCGGTTTCTAATAAACGGCCAGTTGAAGAAGACGTCATTGCACCCGCATTTGGTGAATTTGAATACGACGAAAGCGTACGAAACGAAACGTTTTTCGATGCAGAAGATGCTTGGCAAACAGTAAGTATATACGGTTCATCAGAGACACCTTCAGATTTTCTAAACGTAGACAACAAAGATTACAACAACATGTTTGTTGAATCTGAAGAACCTATTGGGATAGTTGAAGATATCGAGGGAATTTTAACTGCAGATATTGAAGGAAACTATTCTGGACCAAGTGTGGATCACAAGGAATATGAACAATATTTGGATGAAAATGATGTTACCTCTGTATTAGACGGTAATAAAAAAGAAGAAGAATAAATGAGAGGGAGACTCAAAAGGTTGAGTCTCCCTTATAATTATCCGATTATTTAGGAGCCATCTAGTTGATGTGAGCGAAGATTGGCTGCAGAGGAAGATAATTTACAATTTCTTAATATATAAGTAATTGATTATATAATTATTCACTTATATAATGATTAGTGAAATGGAGGTGGAGTAGCGATGACAATATTAAATAAGTTAGATATTGAACAAGGAGCAAAAATCTTGAAGCTGTTAGGAGACAATACGAGGCTCAATATTGTAACACTCCTAATGGAGGATGAATGCTGTGTATGTGAGCTCGTGGAAATTCTGCAGATGAGTCAGCCATCGATAAGTCAACATGTAGCTAAACTAAAGTCCTTTAATATCATAACGGAACGTAGAAAAGGGCAGTGGATTTTTTACAAAATAAATACATCAGCAGAGATTTATCCCCTAATAGATAGCATTGTTTCACACTTCCCAGAGCAAAATGATCGTATTAAAGCGTTAGAGGAGAAAGGTTTAAGAGTGTGTTGTAATTAAGCTTTTCATTCAATTGAAGAAATAAATAGCTATTATTACTGAATTGGGGGAAATAAAATATGGGTAATGAACAAGCCCAAGGACAAGGACTTAGTTTTTTTGAGCGCTACTTAACGATTTGGGTAGCAGTATGTATTATCGTAGGAATTGCAATCGGACAATTAATGCCAGCAGTACCTAATACATTAGATGAATGGAAGATTTCAGAGATCTCCATTCCTGTTGCCATCTTAATATGGTTAATGATCTTTCCTATGATGGCAAAAATTGATTTTTCAAGTATTGTCAACGCAGGAAAAAAACCTAAAGGCTTAGTTATTACTTTAGTAGTTAACTGGCTTATCAAGCCTTTTACAATGTTTTTCTTCGCTTGGTTATTTTTTCGCTTTATATTTAGTCCATTTATACCCGAAACGTTAGCAACTGAATATATCGCAGGAGCCGTACTTCTCGGAGCTGCACCATGTACAGCGATGGTATTCGTATGGAGCTACCTTACAAAAGGGGATGCAGGATATACGTTAATTCAAGTATCAGTTAATGATTTAATTTTAATTTTTGCTTATGGACCAATCGTAGCGCTACTACTTAGAGTAAATAATGTCATTGTTCCGTTAGATACAGTATTTTTATCGGTGCTATTATTTATTGTTATTCCGTTAGCTGCTGGTTATATTTCACGAGTAATCCTTGTGAAGAGAAAAGGAATGGATTGGTTCCAAAATGTGTTTCTAAAAAAAGCTGGGAATTTTACAATTATCGGCCTTTTACTCACGTTAGTTATTTTGTTTTCTTTCCAAGGAGACGTTATTTTAAATAATCCGTTCCACATCGGATTAATTGCAGTGCCACTCATTATCCAGACGTTATTTATTTTTGTTATTGCGTATTTATGGGCGAAGTGGTGGAGAATTAAGCATAGCATAGCAGCACCAGCTGCGATGATTGGAACGAGTAATTTCTTTGAGCTAGCTGTAGCCGTTGCAATCGCATTATTTGGATTAAACTCAGGTGCTGCTCTCGTGACAGTTGTCGGTGTGCTTGTTGAGGTTCCGCTCATGCTATATTTAGTGAAAATTGCCAACAAAACAAAGCACTGGTTCCCAGAAAGCAGCGTCGTAAAACACGGATGATTTTGTTAACTTAAACGTTAACGTATCTAATAAATTTAATTTAAACGAATCATTAAAGGAGAAGTGAAAATAATGACTAAACCAATTATTTATTTTTTATGTACAGGTAATTCATGCAGAAGTCAAATGGCTGAGGCATGGGGGAAAGCATATTTAGGGGAAAAATATGACGTGTATTCTGCAGGGATTGAAGCTCACGGAGTAAATCCAAAGGCAGTTCAAGCAATGAAAGAAGTAGACATTGATATTACTGATCAAACATCAGACACTATAGATCAAGAGCTTTTGCAGAAGGCAGACTTAGTCGTAACTCTATGCGGCCATGCTAACGATGTTTGCCCAGCAACACCACCTAATAAGGAACGTGTCCACTGGGGCTTCGATGACCCAGCAAAGGCAGAAGGAACCGATGAAGAGAAATGGGCCGTATTCCAACGCGTACGTGATGAAATTGGAGCACGCATTAAAAGATTTGCAGAAGAGTAACCAGCAAAAGGGCGAACTTCCCTTTTGCTGGTTACTCGAAGCGTGAGCGAAAAGCCGCCAGCCCTTGAAGCTATATCGGAGTGGTTTTTTCCGATATAGCGCGCGGCGAAGGAGCCACGCCAAAAGGGTGAACTTCCCTTTTGCTGGTTACTCGAAGCGTGAGCGAAAAGCCGCTAGCCCTTGAAGCTATATCGGAGTGGTTTTCTCCGATATAGCGCGCGGCGAAGGAGCCACGCCAAAAGGGAGTACTTCCCTTTTGCTGGTTACTCGAAGCGTGAGCGAAAAGCCGCAAGCACTTGAAGCTATATCGGAGTGGTTTTCACCGAAATAGCGCGTGGCGAAGGAGCCACGCAAAAATTTAATTGCAATGGCTTCGTTCGTTGCGCGACTACTATGAGAACCCCGCTCATAGTAGTCTTTTAAAAGATTGCAACGACTACGCGCATTGCTTAGAGAGTGACACAAAAGGTAAAATGCGACCTTTTGTGTCACCCTCTTAATTCCACTTATTATGTTTTAATGGTTCGTAAGAAGAAATTTTGTCAAGAAGGTCATGTAGAGAATTTTCAACAACTAGTTGATCAATGAAATCCTTTTTTAGAAATCCTTCCTTTATCATATGAGATAATAAGTGTTGGAAAGGCTCATAAAAATCATTAATGTTAAACACACCAACAGGCTTTTCATGGTAACCGATTTGCTGCCATGTCATGATTTCCGCAAGCTCCTCAAGCGTACCGATTCCTCCTGGTAGCGCAATAAAAGCATCAGCAAGGTCATACATTTTATGCTTTCTTTCATGCATCGTTTCTACAATATGTAAATGCGTCAATTCAATATGCTCAACTTGATCATATATTTTTTGGGGGATGACCCCAGTTACTTGCCCGCTATGGTCAATAACTGACTTAGCTAGTGCACCCATTAATCCGGAATGCCCGCCCCCATATACTAATTCAATATTATTCTCAGCTAACGATTTTCCGAGAGCAACAACTTCCTTTAAGTATATGTTGTTTCCTCCAAAGCTTGATCCACAAAACACACAAATCTTCTTAATCAAAATATAAAACCTCCATATGTAAACTCATTTTGCTGTGATACTATTTTAAGTATACACAGATTAGCTTGTATTAGAATGAGTTTCTATTGTTATTTACAAAAATAAAACAGAAGGGTACATCATATGCATACATTTGAAAAGCTATACACACTTTTTATTACTTTTTCTGCATTATTTGGTCTATTATTAGGCAGATATGATTTTATAAGGGAGAATGCAAATGATATCATTGTTCCAGCATTAGTGATGATGCTATTTATTACTTTTTTACAAATCTCTTTTAAAGAGACGATACATGCTATGAAAAACACAAAGTTTACAGTAACAAGTCTCGGCATTAACTTTATATGGACACCTCTATTAGCAGGGCTGTTAGCCTACATTTTCTTATATGACCATCCAGCTCTATGGATCGGTTTTATTTTACTAATGGTAACACCATGTACGGATTGGTATTTAATTTTTACAAGTATAGCTAGAGGGAACGTACCTCTTTCGACAGCGGTTTTGCCAATCAACTTCATAGTACAAGTACTCCTGTTACCAATTTTTCTAATCATTTTTGCGGGTACAACCGGCTTCATTCAAATGACTACAATTGTCCAAAGCATACTATTCGTCTTGTGTCTGCCGCTGTTAATGGCTTACATTGTAAAAAGGCTAACTAGAAAACGTCAAGTGTTATATGACAACATAAATGCTAAACTCTCGAGCTTACCTGTAGTGTTTTTATGTATCGCTATTATGGCTATGTTTGCATCAGAAGGATACTTACTGTTTCAAAATCTAGAACTGCTAGCTGTACTGTTAATCCCTGTGACATTGTTTTTTATCATTAACTTTTATATGAGTCAATTAATAGGGAAAAAGCTGAACTTTAACCGAGCCGATCGTGTGAGCTTAGTTTTGACGACATTAGCTAGAAATTCACCAATCGCCTTAGCTTTAGCTATCGTAGCCTTTCCAGCTGAGCCTTTAATACCATTAACGTTAATAATAGGTCCTTTATTAGAGCTTCCTATATTAATGCTAGCCACCCAATTGTTGTTAAAAAACGGTAAATAACTTCTTTAATAGGAGAAAAATATGCAAAAAGGGAGACTCTCTAGGTAAAAACAACCTTTGAGTCTCCCTTTCTAACATTTCTGTTATACACAGTAATGCATCTATATGATTTTACTTCATTTATTGCCGCGGTACATCGCTGTACTTCTTTTGAAACATCTTAAATAATGAAAGCCCTACCTCTCTCTCATCCTTACGGTTCCGAGACCGTGCCAGTGATAAGAAAATTCCTTCTTATCGTATAAATAAGGCGCACTCAGAGTATTTACAGGATTCCAAAAAATCCGTATATAATTTTTTAATAGTTGTTTAATAGCTATAGTAAATCATTACGAACGAAAAAAAATAAAACCACATTTTACGCGTGAACGTAAGTTTGTATTATAACACATTTATTGATTGCTGACAAATCCACGTTTATTCCATACACACATAAATAATGATTCCTAAATTTGATATTAAATGTTATTATGTAAATAACAAAAATAATAACAAATATAATAATTATTACTACTCATGAATCAGTGATTTAAAATAAATGGTAAAGGTGTGAGTGTGGATGGATAAAACTTTGTTGTATCGTGCGAAGCAAGAAATAGAAAAAGAACTGACCGATCGAATACTCCCTTTCTGGAAAAAAAGGGTGATAGATGGAAGTGGAGATGGCTTTCATGGCTATATCGACTACCATTTAACAATTGATCATGACAGTGAAAAAGGTTGTATCCTTCATTCTAGAATACTGTGGAGTTTCTCTGCTGCGTACCGAAAGTATAAAAATGACACAGATTTACAAGTTGCAACACGAGCCTTCAATTATTTGAAAAATTATTTAATAGATGATGAGTTTGGTGGGCTTTATTGGTCGGTTACAAATGAAGGAGAGTTAAATGATACGAGAAAACACATCTATAACCAAGCGTTTGGTATATATGGATTAGTTGAATACTTCAGAGCGACTAATAATGAAGAGGCGCTACAATTAGCAAAAGAGATTTATCAATTAATAGAAATGCACGGCTTTGACGAAGAGAATAAAGGGTATTTAGAAGCGTTCAGTAGACAGTGGGAGAAAGATGAAGATTTAAGACTAAGTGACAAGGATATGGATGTAGAAAAAACAATGAATACCCACCTTCATATACTTGAAGCTTATACTAATTTATACCGTGTATGGAAAGATGATGTTTTTAAGGAGAAGTTTGAATTGTTATTTGATGTAGTAGCGGAAAAGGTATTGAACGAAAAAACAGGACATTACAGCTTGTTTTTTGATGCGGGTTGGAAAAAAGAATCCGATGTTATTTCATATGGACACGATATCGAAGGTAGCTGGTTAATGACAGAAGCGGCTGAAGTATTAGGCTGTAAAGTCAGACAAAATAAAATGAAAACAATGGCAATAAAAATGGTAGATGCATGTATTGAGGAAGGATTAGAGAATGATGGTAGTCTCATTAATGAAAAGGATTCAAATGATGTCGATGCGACCCGAGTTTGGTGGGTTCAGGCGGAAAGCTTAGTTGGCTTTTTGAATGCCTATGAGCTAAGTGGTGAGGAGCGTTACTTAAAGCATTTCCACAATAGTTGGGAGTATATAAAGAAATATGTTATAGATGATAAACATGGGGAATGGTATTGGGAGCTTGATCAGGACAACAACGTAAATAAAGAAAAGCCAATCGTTGAGCCGTGGAAAGGACCGTACCATAATAGCCGAGCATGTATGGAAGCTGTAGAAAGAATAACAAAAATAACAAATAACTATATAGACCGATAAAAGGAGAATGTAAAATGGAGAATGTTTTTCAAGCAAGAATGAAAGCGGTTCATGAACGGTATAAGGAAACAATTCAGCGAGAAAATAAAAAACTTGAAAATGGAAATGGTATTTACGATCGCTATGAACACCCTATTTTGACGAAAGAGCATGTACCGCCATATTGGATCTATGACTATAATGAGGAAACTAATCCTTACTTTATGGAAAGGTTAGGTATGAATGTTGTTTTTAATCCAGGTGCAATTTATTTAAATGGAAAGTTTCATTTAGTAGCTCGTGTCGAAGGAGTTGACCGTAAATCATTTTTTGCTGTTGCGGAGAGTGATAATGGTATTGATGGCTTTAAGTTTTGGGACTATCCTGTTACTTTGCCAGATACGAATGAAGATGAAGTCAATGTGTATGATATGCGTTTAGTGCAACATGAGGATGGCTACATATACGGGCTATTTTGCTCTGAAAGAAAAGACAAATCAGCGCCTCCAGGAGACACATCAAGTGCCATTGCGCAATGCGGTATCGTGAGAACAAAGGATTTAAAAACTTGGGAACGACTAAATGACCTTGAAACAAAATCTGCACAACAGAGAAACGTCGTTTTACATCCTGAATTTGTGAATGGTAAATATGCTTTCTATACCCGTCCCCAAGATGATTTTATTGAAGCTGGTACTGGTGGTGGTATTGGTTGGGGGCTGTCAGATAGCATTGAGAAAGCGAAGATAGATGAAGAATTGATTGTGGATCCAAAGGAATACCATACTATAAAAGAGGTGAAGAATGGCCAAGGGGACGCTCCGATTAAAACGGATAAAGGCTGGCTTCACGTTGCACATGGCGTACGTAATACAGCGGCAGGGCTGCGCTATACTATTTATGTTTTCCTAACGGACTTAAATGAACCGTGGAAGGTCACGCACCGCCCGGGAGGCCACTTTATCGCACCAGAAGGAATTGAAAGAGTTGGTGACGTTTCAAACGTCGTTTTCACTAATGGCTTAATAGAAAAAGATGGAGAAGTGTTTATTTATTATGCTTCTTCAGATACGAGATGTCATGTAGCAACAACGACGATTGATCGTTTATTAGATTATGCGACCAACACTCCTGAAGATAAGCTCCGTTCCACTTACAGCGTTGAACAGCGGAAAGAATTAATCGGAAATAACTTATCATTATTTGAAAAAAATCCAGAGCTTGATCCTCGTAATTGATAGCAAGGTTTTAGAGGTCGCTGAAAAAGTGGTGTTCTTTCACTTTTTCAGCGACCTCGATTTTTACTTTTGAGTCATTCTTTTTGAAATGCTTACCTAAAAAACGAAATAGAGCATCTGAAGGTCATCATACGAGCCCAATGCTTACCGAGAAAACAAGAAGAAGTTCCTGAAGGTCATCATAGAAGCGCAATGCTTACCGAGAAAACGGGAAGAAGCATCTGAAGGTCATCATAGAAGCGCAATGCTTACCGAGAAAACAAGAAGAAGCACCTGAAGGTCATCATAGAAGTGCAATGCATACCGAGAAAACAAGAAGAAGCATCTGAAGGTCATCATACGATCGCAATACTTACGAAAAACTCGTAATGAAGCAACCAACACTCGGCATCAACAATATAAACCGAATCGCGGCACCTCAAATATATATTGCCATAGAATCCCACCCCGAAGCTAAAACACTCTGCTTTGATTTTTCATAAAAGATTCATGTATGATAGTGTAACTAAGTGATTTTACACGGTAGAGGGGTATGTTCGATGGAAGAGATCGTTATTAGACAATTGGAAGAAAGTGATGCAGCGGAATTTCTAGACATTCGTTTAAACGCGTTAAAAAGCAATCCAGAAGCCTTTGCCACTACATATAAGGAATTAATGGATAGTGGAAATCCTTTAGAACAGTTAAAGAAACAATTGAAAAGTGACCAATCGTTTACATATGGAGCTTTTATTAATAAACAGCTAGTAGCAATTGCGACGATAAGACTGTATGCAATAGAGAAAATGAAGCATAAAGGAATGCTGTTGGGCATGTTTGTTTCTGATCAAACGAGGGGATTAGGAGTTGGCAAAAGGCTGATGCAGGAAGTGGTGAAAGAAGCTAGAAAAATTGGGCTAGAACAGATTCAGCTAATGGTTGTCACGACGAATAAAGCGGGGAAGGCATTTTATGAATCATTAGGGTTTGAAACATATGGTATTGAAAATAATGCTATGAAGTATAACGGTGAATATTGGGATGAGGAACTAATGGTGCTGTTTTTATAATTGTTTAAAGACCACAACGACGTTTGAGAGACGACGTATGTGGTCTTTTTTGAAAGGTAAGAATAAATTTTCTAATGTGTAGCTCCAGGCGCCACACCTCGTGTCAAATAACCCCTCCTTAAACAATGTAAAATACATCTATCGATCCAAATGTATAAGTAGTATAGACAACTGCCTATTTGTAAGGGTACACGCCCAAAAGTAGAACGTTGACATGCAGTGGTGAATTACGTAATAGGGAAGAAACTATATACTTATACTTAAGGAGTTGGAAAAGAAGTATGTTCTATCACATTAAAGAGCTACAATATGATGCGAAGCCAACTAGACCAGACCCAGTATTTGCTAAGCAATTACAAGAAGTTTTAGGTGGACATTTTGGGGAAATATCTGTAGCGTTACAATATTTATTTCAAGGCTGGAACGCACGAGGTGACGAAAAATACCGTGATTTGCTCATGGATGTAGGAACGGAGGAACTAGCGCACGTAGAAATGCTAGCGACAATGATTGCAAGATTATTGGATGGTGCATCATTAGGAGACCAAGAGGATGCTGCTAAAAATCCTGTAGTAGGTGCAATCATGGGAGGTATGAATCCTCAGCATGTTATCGTTTCGGGGCTTGGTGCTATGCCAGCTGACAGCGTTGGTAATCCGTGGACGGCATCTTACATTAAAGCGAGTGGCAACTTGTTAGCTGATTTCCGACTAAACTTAACGTATGAATCTCAAGGTAGACTTCAAGTGACGAGATTATATAATTCTACGAATGATCCTGGTGTAAAGGATATGCTGTCTTTCTTAATTGCTAGAGATACGATGCACCAAAACATGTGGGAGGCAGCGATTTCAGAGCTAGAGGCGCAGGAGAATATTGTTGTTCCAAGTACTTTCCCTAAGCATTTAGAAAAAAATGAAGTAGCATACGACTTTTATAATCTATCTGAAGGAGAACAAAGTAGCCGTGGAAGATGGGCGAAAGGTAAGAGTATGGATGGATTAGATAAGTTTAAGTATTATTCTAAGGCGCCAGCATATGGTGAAAAACCATTTCTAAAACCAGCGCCGAAACACATTCACAACACTTTACCTACAATAAGATCGGAACAAGATGAGGGAGAAAACGAATAAAACTGTGAGTGAATGAAAGTGGCTCAGCGGGTAGAAATCAACCTGCTGAGTCATCTTCTTTTTTAAAGGGTGTTTTCTTAAAAATTGTTGCTTCTCAGATTTGGTGAAACAAAGGGGGGTGACTCCGTCGGAATAACATATAAAGAAGTGAAAATACTATTTTTTGAATAGTGATACATATGTGAAAATGGCTGAAATAACGTAAATAACAAAAATATGTTGGTTTTAATGAGAAATAAAGAGATATTTATTTACGAAATGTATATGTGATGGTATTATATTTGTTGTAATAATAACTAAATGATAACAAAAATAACAAAATAAACAAAATACTGATTAGGTGAAGAAAACTGGAGGGTGAAAAATGCAGAGGATTACTTTAAATGGAGATTGGGATTTTCGTAAAGTTGGGGAAAACGAATGGTTAGTTGGTAAAGTGCCAGGGTCTGTTTATAATGACCTATTACAGCATAAAAAAATGGAAGACCCTTTTTATCGAGATAATGAAGATGCAGTGAAAAAGTTATCGGAGTTTGATTACGAATATAAAAGAAGTTTTCAAGTTGATAGTAGCTTTTTAGAAAATGATTCACAACTTCTTATATTTGAAGGTGTTGATACGCTTTCTAAAATATTTATCAATGATACTTTAGTTAATGAAACGAATAATATGCATCGACGTTATGAGCTTGATGTGAAAGGAATTGTGCAAGAAGGAGAGAACGATATTAAAGTTGTTCTTCTGTCACCACTTCAGTATGTGGAAAAGAAGCATAATGAAAATCCTATTTGGGGTGTAACTGATGCAGTCGAAGGCTTTCCTCATTTGAGAAAAGGGCATAGTATGTTCGGTTGGGATTGGGGACCACAATTACCTGACTTAGGCATTTGGAGAAATGTTTCCTTAGAAGGGTACAGTAAAGCGAAGCTTCAAGATGTGTACGTCACGCAAAAGCATGATGATCATGTTGTTGAGCTGTCAGTAGCTATTGAGAAAGTGCAGTTTTCTACTGATACTACTACTGTTTTCACGAAGGTGTATGATCCTGATGGTAACTTGTTAGAGGAATCAGCCAATACTTCCGAAAATAACAATATTCATGAAACCTTTACAATTCCTAATCCTCAGAAATGGTATCCTGCTCAATATGGGGAACAGCCACTTTACTTAGTAGAAGTAGAAGTGGTTGTTAATGGGAAAAAAGTAGATACTAAAAGCCTACAAATTGGATTAAGAACGATAGATATTGTTCAAGAAGATGATGAATGGGGACAATCATTCTATTTTAAAATAAATGGAACGCCTATTTTCTCAAAAGGTGCTAACTACATTCCTGAAGATAACATATTGGCGAGAACGAGTCGAGAAAAGACAGAAAGGCTAATAAAGGATTGTGTGGCAGCAAATTTTAACATGATTCGTGTGTGGGGTGGCGGTCATTATCCAGAAGATTACTTCTTCGAGCTTTGTGATCAACACGGGTTGATTGTATGGCAGGACTTTATGTTTGCATGTGCGGTTTACGATTTATCTGAAGAGTTTGAAGCAACAGTGAAACAGGAATTCATCGATAACATTAAAAGAATACGCCACCATGCGTCATTAGGTATTTGGTGTGGGAATAATGAAATGGAATCAGCTTGGGTTGATTGGGACTTTCCAAAGACAGAAAAGCATAAACTAGATTATTTAAAGTTATTTGAAGAGATTATCCCAGAGATAGTGAAAGAATATGACCCACAAACTTTTTATTGGCCATCATCGCCATCATCAGGAGGTGGCTTTGACAAGCCTAGTGATGAAAATATAGGTGATGTCCATTATTGGGATGTATGGCATGGTCTCAAACCTTTTACCGAATATAGGAAGTTTTATTACCGATTTGTGTCTGAGTTCGGATTTCAATCGTTCCCATCGCTAAAAACGATAAAATCATTTACGTTACCAGAGGATCGCAATATTTTTAGTTATGTTATGGAGAAGCACCAAAAAAATGGGACAGCTAACGGAAAAATTCTATATTATTTATCGGAAAACTTTAAGTATCCTAAGGATTTTCATTCTTTACTATATACGTCGCAAATCCTACAGGCTGAAGCGATTAAGTATGGTGTTGAACATTGGAGAAGAAACTTCGGAAGATGCATGGGGGCAATTTATTGGCAATTAAATGATTGCTGGCCTGTTGCTTCATGGGCAAGTATTGATTATTATGGTAGATGGAAAGCTTTACACTATTTTGCTAAAAGATTTTTCTCTATGACGTTAATATCTGCAAAAGAAAGTGCTACAGGCGCAGAGATTGTAGTTACAAATGATTATGAGAAAGCTTTCCGTGGTAAAGTAAAGTGGGCGCTTAGAACAAACAGTTCAGAAGTAGTAAAGCAAGGTGAAGAAGAAGTTATTGTAGACGGTGTATGTGCAAAATCAATTGTTCACTTAGATTTTAGCAAGGAGCTAAAGGAAGTAAATCGAAAGTCATATCTGGAATATCAGCTTATCGACGAACACGGATCTAATATAAGTAATGGAACAGTTCTGTTTGTGCCTGCTAAACATTTCGAATTTTTAAATCCAGAACTCGATTTACATGTGGAAGATAAAAATGATCGCTTTATCCTATCAGTAAGTGCAAAGGCGTATGCGAAATACGTAGAAATAGATCATCAAGAATTAGACTTCATTTTAAGTGATAATTACTTTGACATTTCTGCTGGAGAAGAAGTAAAGGTCGAGCTAATAAAAGAGCCTTCATTATCTAATATTAGTAAGGAACACTTACTTAATGGATTAACGATTAGAAGCTTGTACAACACTTACTAACAACAGAGGAGGCAAAAAGAATGGCAATTATTCAATTTCCAAAGGACATGAGATGGGGTACTGCAACAGCGTCCTATCAAATTGAAGGAGCAGCAAATATTGATGGAAGAGGTCCATCTATTTGGGATACGTTCTCCAAAACTCCTGGTAAAGTTTTAAATGGAGATAATGGGGATGTAGCTTGTGATAGTTATCACCGTTATAAGGAAGACGTAGCAATTATGAAAGATTTAGGAATTACTACATACCGTTTCTCCTTTGCGTGGCCAAGAGTTATTCCAAACGGTACTGGTGAAGTAAACCAGCTAGGTTTAGATTTTTACCATAATTTTATTGATGAGTTAATTGCTAATGATATTGAGCCAATGGCAACACTTTATCACTGGGATCTACCGCAAGCGTTACAAGATAAAGGTGGTTGGGGTAGCCGTGAAACGATCGATGCATTTGTTGAGTATGCAGAGCTTATGTTCAAAGAATTCAACGGAAAAATTAAGTATTGGATTACTTTCAATGAGCCTTGGTGTGCATCTTTCTTATCTCACTACGGTGGAGAGCATGCGCCAGGATTTACAGATTTACAATTAGGGATGGATGCAGCGCATCATATGTTAGTTTCTCACGGTAAGGCTGTTCAAAAATATCGTGAACTTGGTGTTAAAGGTGGCCAAATCGGCTATGCACCTAACGTAGAATGGAATGAGCCATACAGTAACAAACAAGAGGATATTGATGCTTGTCGCCGTGCTGGTGGATTCTTTATCGAGTGGTTTATGGATCCGGTATTTAAAGGTTCTTACCCTCAATTTATGCTTGATTGGTTCAAAGAAAAAGAAGGTGTTGAGCCACCAATTCAAGATGGTGATTTAGAAATTATTTCACAACCAATCGACTTCCTTGGTATTAACTATTATACAGGTAGCGTAGGACGTTATGTAGAGGATCAAGCTGCACAACAGCATTCCTTATTTAATCATGAACGTGTAGATCAAGGTTACCAAAAGACAGATATTGGTTGGAACGTATATCCAGAGGGCTTTTATAATGTACTGAAATACGTTACAGACCTTTACGGACAAGTGCCAATTTATATTACAGAGAACGGGTCTTGCTACAACGATGAGCCAGAAAATGGGGTTGTAAAGGACGATAAGCGTATCGACTACTTAAGACAACATTTAACTGCACTTCGCCGTGCGATGGACTCTGGTGTAAACATTAAAGGATATATGACTTGGTCGTTACTTGACAATTTTGAGTGGGCTTGGGGCTACTCTATGCGCTTCGGAATTGTACACGTAAATTACCGTACATTAGAGCGTACGAAGAAGGATAGCTTCTACTGGTACAAGCAAACAGTAGCTAACAACTTCTTTGAAGTATAAAAAATAATGATTAAAAATCCTCCTTAGAATATCTAAAAGCTAAGGGGGATTTTTCATTTTATAGGAAAAAATATACTCGATGATCAAAATGTCGCTGTATTGACGACAAGAGCGCTCACTAGAAGCTGAAGATAAGTTCAAAGAAGGAGGATGTCGGTTTTATGAGACTAGGTGGTCCGGTTTTTTTTAAAAATCATGATGCTGAGAGCTGGGCAGAAGCAGTAAAGGTGGAAGGCTACAGAGCAGCTTTATGCCCTGTGAATTATGAAGACGGTGAGGAGACAATTAACGCCTATAAACGCTCAGCGATCAAGAATGATATCGTCATAGCGGAAGTAGGGGCTTGGAGTAACCCGATTAGCCCGGACGATGAGATGCGGAGATCTGCGATAGAGCATTGTAAAAGGCAGTTGGAGCTAGCTGAAATGTTAGAGGCGAAGTGTTGTGTTAATATTGCAGGATCACGTGGGGAACAGTGGGATGGTCCGCACGTTGATAACTTTAGTGACGATACATTTACGTTAATAGTCGATACAGTAAGAGAGATTATAGATGCCGTTCAACCGAAACATACTTTTTATACGTTAGAGATGATGCCATGGGTTTATCCCGACTCTAGTGATACATATTTAGCTTTAATAAAGGCAATTGAACGTGATGCTTTTGCTGTTCATTATGATCCGGTTAATATCATTACTAGCCCTAGAAATTATTATAATAATAAAAATATGATAAGGGATTTCTTCAAGAAATTATCGCCTTATATAAAAAACTGTCATGCGAAAGATATTAACCTATTAGGGAAATTAACTGTTCATTTAGAAGAAGTCATACCGGGTAAAGGATTATTGCATTATCAAACGCTATTAACAGAGCTAAATAAGCTTGATAAAGATACGCCGCTTATTATCGAGCATCTTTCTACGGAAGCGGAATATAGAGAGGCTGCTAACTACATCCGAAGTGTAGCAAATACGATGAACATTGATCTATAGTATAAAGGAGAGCTAGAAGATACAATTATGGTATCTTTTTTAGCTCTCCTTTTCAAAAAAAGATTAGAAATTATCCGTCGAGTAGATTTAAGATAAGTAAGCTTTTAGCATCCATATGTGTTTTTCTACGGAAGCTTTCATACTAATAAAAAGGTCAGCTGTGACGTGATCATTATTTTCTTCTGCTATGAAAATAGCGTCGTTTAGCTCCTCTGTCATAAGTGTAAAATCATCTGTAACATTTGCAACCATTTCCTTAGCGTGAAGGTTGCCATCTACTTCTTCAATGGAAGCATTGTCAATAAATTCCCGTAATGTAGAAATTGGTGTTCCACCGATACTTAAATGTCTTTCAGCAATTTCATCGACATAGCTAGTTGCTTCGTTATATAACTCTTCAAACTTTTCGTGAAGTGTAAAAAAATCCGGTCCTTTGACAAACCAGTGAAACTGGCGCAGCTTACTACCTATGATATTCCAGTTTGCTAAATGTAAATTTAAAGCTTCGTATAATTTTCGTTCGTTCATTATAATCTCTCCTTAATAATAATTATTATAATATATATTATAATACTAAATAAAAATAATATCAAATAATAATTATTATAAATAATGTAGGTATTTTTGATATAAGGGGAATACATTTTTCAAAATAACTTTAATTTCGACACTATTGGTAGGATAATAGAACTATAGATCGGATGCTTCGACCGGATCAAGGGAGGGAATAAAAATGAAGCTAAAAGTTAAAACCGCCATTGTCATTCTATCAAGTGTATTCACTCTTTTAGTTATTTTATTTATTTCCATTAACCCTATTATGTTAAGTCAATATAAGCAGTTGGAGCTAGAACTTGTTGAACAAAATAACGAACGTGTAAAAAGTGCGCTAAATAATGAGTTAAATCGCTTAAAAATGATAGTACGTGATTATTCCGTATGGGATGATACATATCAATATATGCAAGATGGAAATGAACAATATATTAATAGTAATTGGGTTGAGGACACGTTTAATACTAACAATATTAACTTTGTTGTATATATATCTGAAGAAGGTGAATTGCTATACGATCAAGGCTATGATGCTGTCACAGACTCATCTGTACATATTGAGGAATTACTGGATTGGGAAGAGCTACAACCATTCATTTTTGAACAAAATAGCGTAATCATTCTTGGGCATGAACACCCTATTTTTGTAGCGTCACATCAAATATACCCTAGTCTACAAAACGCACCAGCAAATGGGGTTTTGTTAATGGGGAGTGTGATAGATTCGACTGTAGTCGAAGCGCTTTCGGCTACAACTCAGTTACCTCTCGAACTAAGCTTAAGCCAACAATATGAAGAGTCAACTGTCAAACTGTTAAATGACGAGTTAATACAAGGGAATTATTTTTTTCCAATTGAAGGGACTTCATTGGAAGGTAATTTAAGCTTTACGCTTGATAGGGATGTTTATCAAAGTGGACGAAGGGGTTTAATAGGCTTTTTTACTTTATACGCTTTAATAAGCCTATGTCTTACTGCTATTTGTATTTACTCTTTAGATAAGTTTATCTTATCAAGGTTCACTACTTTATCGGATCAACTAAAGGAAATACAACAATCTCGAGATTTGAACAAGAGGATTGTTGTAAGTGGAAATGACGAAATATCCAGTTTAAAGCGTGCAATTAATCACATGCTGTATGCTTTGTTCCAATCGCAAACAGAAATACAGAAGCTCGCATTAACGGATGAATTAACAGGTCTTTCTAACAGGAACGATTTTAGAAGTCGTTTTGAGGTAATGGTCAAGGCTGAAGCGCAACAGCGTATTGCTATTTTGTTTATAGACATTGACTTATTTAAACGGATTAATGATGCACTTGGTCATTACGTTGGTGACACTGTCATTAAAGAGACATCAAAGAAATTAAAAGAAAATATACCTCCAGATGCGATCGTTGGTCGGTGGGGCGGAGACGAATTTATCGTTGCACTACCGTTTGAAGAAGAGAGGGAGGTTGTAACACTTTCTAAACAGCTATTACTTGATATAGCAAGACCCATCGTAATGAAGGGATATACGTTTGAAATTACATCTAGTATTGGTATTAGTACAGCACCTAATGATGCGAAGGAGCCGGAAGACCTTATTCGACAAGCAGATATCGCGATGTATGAAGCGAAAAGGCACGGTAAAAATCAGTATAGGTTTTATCAAGATGTGGCTAAGTACGCATATTTTAATCATTATGTATCTCTTGAAAATGATTTAAGATATGCGCTACAAAATAACGAATTCAATATTTATTACCAACCTATTATGAATGCTGACGGAAATGTATTAGGTGTTGAAGCATTATTGCGTTGGGAGAATCGTGATAAAGGAATGATTCCACCTGATAAATTTATTCCTGTTGCTGAAGAGCTAGGGATGATGCCTTTCATTGGAAAATGGGTACTAAAGGAAAGTATTCGACAAGTGAAAAGGTGGCATGAATTAGGCTATGAGGATATTTCATTATCTGTAAATGTCTCAAAAACACAATTAGTCAGCAACGACTTTTGTTCAATTGTTAAAACGACTTTAGAAGAATGTGATTTTCCACCAGAATTACTTGTGTTAGAAATAACGGAAAGTGATGTCGCTATTTATATGGAAAAATTAACGCTCGCTTCAAAAGTATTAACAGAAATGGGAGTGAAAATCTCACTAGACGATTTTGGAATGGGTGCTTCTTCCTTGCATTACTTAAAGGAAATTTTTGTTGATCAATTAAAGATTGATCGCTCATTTGTAAATGGCATCCCGTCAGATTCCTTCGATAGTGCGCTACTTTCAGGAATAGTGACATTATGTAAAAAATTAAAAATTGAAGTAGTTGCAGAAGGCATAGAAACAGAGGAGCAATATATTTATTTAAAGGAAGACAACATCTCTCTGCAAGGTTATTACTTTAGTAAGCCTTTACCGAAAGATGAAGTAGAGATGTTTATAATTGAAAAAAATAATAGTATAGAAAACAGGTGATTTATATTGCCTGTTTTTATTATGGGATATTATTTAATTAAAAGGCTCTGTTAAACTTTGTTGTTGATTTTCGCTTTCCGCGGACAACGCCTCAGCCCCCTTCGGGGAAAAACACCCCTACGGTGTCTTCAGCAGTTGCTTTTCCCGCAGGAGTCTCATATTCTCGGCTACAATCAACAGGGCTAAAAAACAACACTATACTTTAACATAGCCAATTAAAATAAATATTTTCTGTTCACAATAACAGTGGAATATTGTACGATTACAATAGGTTGTTTTGTTATTTATGTTAGCTATTATTTTTCAGTTATAATAACAAATTAAAATAAAGGATTGGTGAATCGTGTATATTATTGGAATTGATATTGGTGGAACGAATATGAGGGTAGGACTATTTAAAGATGGAAATATGATAAAAAAAACAAGTGTATTCACACGTACAGAAGAAGGTGTAGTGGCAATCATTACTAGGCTTAAGCAGCTGATAGTCAATGTGCTAGAGCAAGCTAATATTGAAATGGGACAAGTGAAAGGGATCGGTGTCGGTTGCCCAGGACCACTTGACCCGTGGAAAGGTGAGATACAATCCCCACCTAACTTACCTGGTTGGGATCACATCCCATTAAAAAAGATACTAGAAGAAGAATATAGCTTACCAGTGTTTTTACATAATGATGCAAATGCTGCAGCTTTAGGTGAGTATACATTCGCATATAACAGAAATGTTAACAATCTCGTATATATTACGGTAAGTACAGGGGTTGGCGGGGGTGTCGTAGCCGACGGACGTTTATTATTAGGTGTAAATGGCAGTGCTGCAGAAATAGGGCATATGATCATTAATCCAAATGGGAACTTGTGCTCATGTGGTAATAGAGGCTGCCTAGAAGCCCAAGCATCAGGTACTGGGATTGTTTCAAAAACGAAGGCTCTTCTACAAACAACTAAGGAAGCGTCTGTATTGAAGGGGAAATCTAAGCTTACTTCAAAAGATGTGTTTGTTGCAGCAGAAAATGGAGATGCACTCTGTAAAAGAATCATTGAAGAGGTGCAATTTGATTTGGCATTAGGTTTAACAAATATTGTTCATGCATATAACCCAGAGATGGTCGTTTATGGTGGAGGGGTTATGCAGGCAGGTGAATCATTTATTAAACCAGTTATCGAAAAAGCGGAAAAAATGATTTTACCAGGTATGAAGGGAAGGCTCACATTTGCAGCTACCAAATTAGGTGGGGAGTTAGGTTTGTACGGTGCAGCGGCTTTAGTTGATTATTTTCAAGAATAACTTTCATTTCTAATATGGATTAAAATAAGTTTTTCCTATCAAAATAGTAGGAAATAGTTCACTTTTCCGAGCATACCATCTATAATATAACTAATCAATGATAGAGAATGGAGGGGAACGCATGAAACGATATATGATGATAGGTGCAGCGGTTATTATATTGGCCTTCTTTAGCTGGTTTTCGTTCGGTCAAGGACTACCACATGAGCACCGAGTTGCTGCAGACCATGCCATTGATTTTATCGCAAGTGAACATGCGCTCTCAAAAGAAGCAATAAAGTTAGATGGGATTAGATATTGGGAAGAGGAAGACCGATTTTCATTAAATATACTCGATGAATCAGAAGATAAAATGTATCAAATAGCCTTAAGAGTTGCAGAGGATGACGAATTAGCCTTTATACTTGATGTAACAGGACAATTTGATGATTTCGGTTTAGCGTATTGTCATTGATCAACAACAATATATATTTCAATCCGTGATGTTGTTAGGCATCACGGATTTTTCTGTTTAGTAAAATGTCTTTTTGTCGCAGTTGCCAATGGGTAGCAACGAGAAGTATAGAGGAATGTGGATGAAGTATCTTCACCATATCTGTTCCCGAAGCTAATAAGGGCGGTTCAAAATCAACCTTTTGAGTCGCCTTCTTTTTATTTTGTTTTACTTAGTTTTACGAAAAGTTAGGTAACGAAATTTATGTTACGGTATTCGAAATAAATTATTGAGTAATATCGAAGGCTGATATATAATTAGGTTTATGAATTAATTAGGAGGCTAAGTAAATGTCGCGGCGAGAAATGGATCAAATGTTTGGATATCATATAGGAGTTTTATCCCATCTCATACAAAATCAATATAATAAAAACCTATCTCAATTTGACTTAACCATTTCTCAAGCGAAAGTATTGTATTTACTTTCTCACGATGGTGACAAGCTCCAATCAGAGCTACAGAAAAGACTTTTTATTCAAGCTTCAACAATGAATGGCATTATAGATTCGATGTTAAAGAGAGCTTTAATTGAGAAAAGAGATAGTCAAGAAGATAGGCGTTCAAAAGTAATATCATTAACGGAAAAAGGGATCTCAATAGAGCGAGAATTATGGGTGAATCTAGACCATATGGAGCGTGAGTTATTAGCTGGTTTTTCTATCGAAGAACAACAACTCTTAATGATGTGGTTAAAAAGGATGAAGGAAAACATGCAGGAAGTGGATCGGGACAAAACAACGTAGAAAGAAGGACTATATATGGATCAGAAACAACAAAGTGAAAGGTTAGGTACGGAGCCGATATCGAAGCTATTACGAAGATTATCCATTCCAGCAATGATTGGGATGTTTGTAATGGCTTTATATAACGTTGTCGACACAATATTTATATCTTATTTTGTCGGTATTACAGGAGTCGCAGCAGTAACCATTGCTTTTCCTTTAATGATGATTATGATGGCTATTGCAGCTGCGTTAGGTGTCGGTGGTGCATCAGTCATCTCTCGCCGTTTAGGGGAAAGGCGAGAAGAGGATGCAAACAAGGTGTTTGGTAATATCCTCTTATTGGTTATTGTTGTAAGTATCTTCGGAATGATAGGTGCTTTTACATTTTTAGATCAACTACTTTACCTTTTTGGGGCTACAGATAACATTATTGGTCCTGCAAGAGATTATATGCTACCGATCATGTTAGGAACATTTTTCTTTTCATTTGGTTTTACAACAAATGCAATTATTCGTTCAGAAGGGAATGCGCGCTTTGCAATGATGATGATGATCATCCCTTCTATCTTAAATATTTTACTAGACCCTATTTTTATCGTTGTTTTAGATATGGGAGTTCAAGGAGCCGCTATAGCAACAGTTATTTCACAAGCCTTTGTTACTATTTATGTACTCCGTTATTTTATTTCAGGGAAAAGTACATTAACAATTTCAATTGCCAATATGAAGCCACATTTTGCACTTATAAAAGAAGTGATTACAGTAGGTCTTCCAGCCTTTTTTAGACAAGTAGCAGGAAGTGTAATGATGATCGCTATTAATGCAATGCTTATCCAGTTTGGAAGTGAATTTCATGTAGGTGTATTTGGGATAGTGCAAAGAGTATTGATGTTTACACTAATGCCGATGATGGGTATTTTACAAGGTATGCAGCCGATGATTGGATATAATTACGGAGCAAAAAATATAACGCGACTACAAGATACGATATGGCTCGGTTTAAAAGTTGTAACAGTTTATTCTGCTATTGTATTTGTTGTTGTCATGACTATTCCTGAGCTGTTTATGCGAATTTTTACATCTGATCAAGAGGTAATTCAATCAGGAGCAGAAGGTATGCGTATTATGTTTGCAGCGGCAATATTAATTGGAGCACAAGTAGTCAGTGGTGGACTATACCAAGCTTTAGGAAAAGCGAAGCCAGCCCTAATCCTATCAATGGCACGTCAAGTATTATTCCTTATACCACTAGTACTTATTTTGCCACATTTCTTTGGAGTAAAAGGTGTCTGGATCGCTTTCCCTATCGCTGATATTTTATCATTTGCTTTATCAGCTGCTTTTCTATATCGTGATCGGAAACTATTTTTCATTAAATCCAAGGACAATAGTGATCATGATACGTTAGGAACAGAGCGGGTTGTTTCATCATAAGGGTATTAATCTAGCATGCTATTTCCATTGACTCTGCCATTATAGCTATCTAAAGCTTTGAAAAAGCTAAGACCTGACCCAATTAAGAAGAAAATAGATCCAATTAGGAGTAGTCCACTTGTCATTAGTGAAAAGCTTTCTTTTTTCATCATTCTCACTCCCGTTTTCGGTGTGATTTGGGACTTAGCATTACTATTAATTTATGAATATTGAGATGATAATGTGATAAAGTGTGTTAAAAGTGGAAAAGGTACTATTCAGAGGTTGATTCAAAAGGTTACATTTCACCTTTTGAGTCAACCTCTATGCTTGCTTGTTCAATTGAGTGAGTACTTATGAAGGAAACGCCGTTTGACTATGGAGAATAAAGGGATTTAGGTTTAAAACTCTATGGGAGCAAGAGGTATTATCTGAGAGTCGAATAAAGTTAGATTAAAAACCCGTCAGAGCGAGAAACATGACCTGAGTGTCCATTAAACAGGATTAAAAATCCGGTTAGAGCGCGAGTCATTGTCTGAGTGTCCATTAAACAGGATTTAAAATCCGGTTAGAGCGAGGGTCATTGTCTGAGTGTCCATTAAACAGGATTAAAATCCCGTTAGAACAAGAATCATAGTCTGAAAGTCCAATAAACAAGGTATAAAATCCCATCAGAGCGAGAAACATGACCTGAGTGTCCATTAAACAAGATTTAAAATCCCGTTAGAGTAAAACACAGTAACTGACAGGAGAATAAAGCAAGATTACCATTTTCCAAAAAATAACTAAAAGAAAACTCACTAGTACTTTAAGAGAAACAACTAAATTCCATCGCTTGAAAGAAAAGAAACTTTCCTTTCCTAATAGCTATAAAAAAGTTCTAGCATGGTTCCATTCGATCTCGCCCACTATAAGATAGCCAATTATAGTAGCCTTTAAGGGATTGCGGCGGCTTCGCACATTGCTTAGGGCCACTGAAAAAGTGAAAGAACACTACTTTTTCAATGGCCTCAAAAAATGCCACCTATTTGAGTAAACCTCATTCTTATTTGACCATTAATACTGGAGCTTTTGCATATTTCATTACTTTGTGACTTACACTGCCTATAATCATTGTTTGTACAGTGCTTAACCCACGACTGCCAAGGACAACACAATCGTAGTTGCCTTCGTTAGCATGCTTAATAATAGATTCTGCTGGCGTGCCTGCATGTAGGATTGTTATCTTTGTACTAATTCCAGCGTCGTTAATCAATTCTTCAAATGAATGTAGCATTTGTTGTCTGTTCTTTGAAGCAGCTTCTGAATCACCATATTTTAAAATATCCGATTTTGACTTAGAGCCATCGACGACATAGAGGATCTCGATCGTTGCATGATCAGTTAGTTTTCCAAGTTCGATCGCTTTTTCAGCGGCTCTTCGTGAATGGTCAGACCCATCAATTGCTAGCAATAAGTGAGAAAACATGATTTTTCGCTCCTCTCTTTTATTAAAGAAAGGGTTAGTCTCAATAATTCTAGAATTTTTGCCACTGAAAAAGGCGGTATGGACTTTTTCAGTGGCCTCTCTAGTAATTCTTAGGAGACTAACCCTTATACAAATCGTTAATGCTCTGATGCTTTACTTAAACCACCAATTTTTTTCAATAAAACAGAGCTTTCTTCGTTTAATCCTTTAATTTCTACCTTAATCGATTTTTGCTCAAATTTACCTTCGATTTTATCGATGGCTCCTACTGCGGAATCATCCCAAAGATGTGCTTTTGAGACATCTATAATTACCTTCTCTATATCTTCATTATAATTTACTTTGTCCAAAAAGTCTGTAACAGAAGCAAAGAATAATTGACCTTCAACATAATACGTTCTTTCTAATTTATCGTTAGATAAGACACTTTTTATTTTTACTTTAGAAATTTTCCAAGCAAAGAATATCGCACTCAATACAACACCAGCTAACACACCTTGTGCTAAATCGTGCGTATAAACGACAGTTCCGACAGTCACAATCATGACAGCAGCATCTGTACGTGGAATTTTATGAATGTTCGTTAACGATCTCCAATCAAAAGTTCCAATTGACACCATGATCATGACACCAGCGAGAGCCGCCATTGGAATTTGGACAACAATATTTCCTAATACAATGATAAGGAACATGAGAAATGCCCCTGCAACTAAAGCAGAAAGTCTTCCACGACCTCCAGACTTTACATTGATGACGGATTGGCCAATCATCGCACAACCAGCCATCCCACCAAAACAACCAGTAATAACGTTGGCGATACCTTGTCCACGGCTTTCTTTGTTTTTGTTACTTTCTGTATCTGTCATATCATCGACAATAGATGCTGTTAATAGGGACTCGAGTAACCCAACAATAGCAAGAGCTAAAGAGTATGGGAAAATAATCATTAATGTTTCAAAGGTTAATGGAATATTAGGTAATGCAAACACAGGTAACGTTTGTGTTAATTCACCCATATCTCCAACTGTTCGAACGCCAATGTTCATTATTAAAGCAATCGCAGTTACGACGATGATAGCAACTAAAGTAGAAGGAACAGCCTTTGTAAATCTAGGTAAAATATAAATGATTGCTAAAGTTAAGGCGACAAGGGCATACATCACCCACGTTTCATCGACAAAATGCTGTAGTTGAGCTGTGAAAATTAAGATTGCTAATGCATTGACAAAGCCAACCATTACGGAACGTGGAATAAACTTCATAAAAGTAGCTAATTTGAACACACCAAATAAAATTTGCAATATACCACATAAAATGGTTGCAGCAAGCAAGTATTCTAATCCGTGATCAGCAACAAGCGTGATCATGAGTAATGCCATAGCACCTGTGGCAGCAGAAATCATACCAGGGCGTCCTCCAACAAATGCGATGACAACCGCAATACAGAAGGAAGCATATAACCCTACCATAGGATCTACTCCTGCAATAATAGAAAAGGCAATAGCTTCAGGAATAAGCGCCAGGGCGACAACAATTCCCGCTAATACATCTCCTCTAACATTTCCTAACCATTCTTTTTTCAGTTTTTGTGTAAAATTCACTGTTGCACCTCTTTCAGTTTTTTGTTTAAACGATGTTAAACTATCGTGTTGGGATCCGTTGTTTACCAAGGGGAGTAATTTAGTCTACTCATATCTTCGGGGTCTTCAGCCATTGCTTCCCACAAGAAAAGTAATCAACGTTCTTATTACAACATGGATATTTAACAAAGCCTTTTTATTAATGAAATGAATTTCTCCGTAAGAAATTCGACCGGCAAGAACAAATGGATTTTAACAAATATTGAATAAAAAAGAAAACCGAATGTAAGCGTATGACAATTGGTGAATACGCTTGATTACGACGATTTACACTTGATTACTTGCTATTCACAAAAACTTCAAAATGATAAAAAAGATCTTTTCCAAAAATGGGAATAAGTATTTTATTCTTTGTTATTTAAACAAACGATTATTTAAAAATAATGAAACGAATACGTCGAGAAACAAGGACTTTCATCGAGGCCACTGAAAAAGTACTTAAATTTAAAGGGCAGCCTAATTAATATAAGGTTGTTTGAATATAGAAGTTGATGAGACCTGTGCAAACTCGCTTTCCGTGGGCGGCTGGTGAGCCTCCTTGACCTGCGGTCTGCGGGGTCTCACCCCTGCCTTTGATCCCACAGGAACGAGCGTTACTTCGTCGCCTTATGCTTCGAGTTGTCTCGACGGATACGCTCCAAAGCATATGCTCGTAGAGGAAGAGACAGTTACCTCGCTTGCTCCGGTCTCATCAACTTTCCCTATAATGAGGGATATTGAATATTAATGCAACGAAACAGCAAGTTTTTCACTTTTTCAGTGTCCTCAAAGAAAGAACACCACTTTTTCAGTGGCCTTTCATCGGTTTACTAGTCACTCTCCTATGCAAAAAAAAGAACCGTGCATATGGTGTAGTATCGCGTGAAATGTGAGGAGGGGATTTTGTGAAAGGGCAACAAGATTTAATCAATATATTCGTAGATAAAGTTTTGGAAAAGCACAACGTAAAACCAGAGACAGCTGAATTAAAAGATGATGAAAAGAAAAGAGTGAGAGATATCATCGAAAATATTCAAGAGGATGTAAGTCGTTTTCTAGAAAATTATGAAAAGCAAACGACAGAACATGATGTTCAGGAAGAGCAAACAGCAGAGGCTTCTGAGCAGGGAGATGCTACGATCCAAAAACCTACAACAAAGCCAAAAATCTTTTATAATAAAGACGAAAATTAAATTGTATGCTCACCCTGATTACTTCGTCCAATCTAAATGACTAACTCCACATACAGTGTTACTGAAAACACAAAAAGGAGGAATTAAAGTGAATCAGGAAGTATATCGCTCAACAGACTCAAAAGATAAAAAGTGGAATGCTTTAGATCCAATCAGTAAGCACCCGCTTTGTGATACGCAAGATGAAACGCAAGATGCAGCGAACAAAAATAAAACATTACAGCTCAATGAAGAATATATTTTAATTAAAGATTCATGTGATGTAACAGTGAACTCAACTGATACGAAAGCAGCGGTTAACCTTCAGATTGGTCTACAAGCTGCAATTGCAGTTTTAATTAGCATCTCAGTAGCAAGCTCAGAGACTGCTGAAAAGTTAACACAAGAGCTATTACAATCATCTAAAGTGAAGCAAATTTCTCGCCAGCAAACAATCGTAGAAAACTCAAGAAATGTTGATGTTTCAACTACAGATACGCAAGCAGCAGTTAACATTCAAATTTTACTACAACTATTATTAGCATTAGCTGTGAAGTTAGATATCCTTTAATTAAGTTGGAAGTAATAAGCCTGCACCTTATATGGTGCGGGTTTTTACTATACCTGAGTCCGTTACTGGCGGACGCACCCTAAAAATTTGTTACAAAATTCAATAATACTTGCTTCAAAAATGGTATCACAGCACGTAGGATTTAATTGAAATTTGGTAATCATAGTCCCTGGTTCCCAACAATTAAACGGATCTATTATGCTTTTTCCTCTTGATCCAATATTATAAAATGTGATTTGAAGCCTGAAAAAATAGTATGATAATCAGGATTTTAAGAATCTAAAGAACAGTTCAAAGTTCATAAACGAAGTTGATATGACAGGAATCTAGGAGACTCCTGCGGGAAAAGCGAGCCTGGCGAGATCCCACAGAACGAAACGGAGTGGAGTTTGAGGAAGCTCGCGGTTCGTTCGCGGAAAGCGAGTAGATGCTGGCATATCAACTACTATCACGGATTTAGGTATAGTATCAAGTAAGAATTTTCCTATAAAAATATCAAATCGTCTACTCACCACGCTGTAAAAAAAGTAAAATGAAGAGAGGGCTTTGTTTACAAAAAAGAATTGCATAACAAAAACGGATAGTAGGGGGCGGTATTAAAATGAAATCTCTATCAGTAATATTTGTTTTGTTATCTATGATTACCTTTAGATCTTGTGGGGAGGCGCAAGCACATTCAGATGTCACGCTAACCTTAACCCCGTCCTACGTAGAAGATACTCTTTATTTAACACCAGTGATTACCTATTTAGGGGATAATCTAACAACATTTATTTATGTTAATGAAATGGCGTATATTGAGCGTGTGGAAACTGATGAGGAAGAGGTTATATATGAGCATGACGATTCAGGTTTTGATGTAGACCAAAGACTAGAGCTTGATGAAGAAGATGAAGTAGCAGGGAATACAGTTGTTCTAGAAGGGATTGAACCAGGCTTTTATGTCGTTCATTTAGTTGCCGATTTTTCAACCGAATTGGAAGAGGGAATGGAACAAGACTTTTCTCATCGAATGAGACAAACGATTGAAGTGAGGGATTAAGTAAATAATTTTATTTGACAAGTAGGTGTGACGATGACAGAGAAGCCGTTAATTACCGTGATTGGTAGTTTAAATATGGATATGGTGACGACCGCGAAAACAATGCCAAGGGAAGGGGAAACGATTCATGGAGAGTCGTTTAAAATGGTTCCTGGTGGAAAGGGTGCAAACCAGGCCATCGCTGCTGCCCGACTAGGTGGTCATGTGCAATTTATTGGCATGGTAGGAGATGATCCGTTTGGTCACCATTTAATAAAGGTGTTAAAAAATGAAGGGATCAAACGTAATGAAGTGAAAATTGTTCCAAATACGAGTACGGGAGTTGCGACAATACTACTTTCCGAAAATAACAATCGAATTATTGTAACAGAAGGAGCAAACGGCTACGTTACTAAAGCGTATTTAGAAAAATTGAAAGAGAGAATACTAGAGAGCACGATCGTTTTAATACAATTTGAGATTCCTTTAGAAGCGATATACTACACGTTAGAAATATGCACACAAAATAATATTCAAGTGGTCATTAATCCAGCGCCAGCAAAGCAACTGCCAACTTCAATGTGGAAAAAGGCAACGTTTATTACTCCGAATGAGACAGAATTGAAGGAGCTGTTTACAGCAAGAGCAAGGGAGCATTTAGGAGAGAAATTGATTGTTACTAAGGGGGAAAATGGGGTTGTATTTAAAAGTCATGGAGAAGACATACATATTCCATCCTATCCAGTAGAAGTAGTTGATACGACAGGAGCGGGAGATACTTTTAACGGTGCATTCGTAGTTGCCTTAACCGAAGGAAAAAGTATAAAAGATAGCGTCAACTTTGCAAATGCTGCTGCCGCACTCTCGATAAAAAAATTTGGTGCGCAAGGTGGTGTGCCAAATAGAATAAAATTAGATGAATTTTTAAATCGCTTAAGACCATGAAAGCCCTTTCACGGCGCGGTTTTAATCGACTTTTTCATTACTATTTCATATAAAAATGATGGAGGAAATCACATGTGAAAACGGCCCAAACCATTGCCATTAAAGGAAAAACTTGTTTACACTTCCAAATACAATATGTTATTATCAAAAAGTAAATGTTTTGAAATCGAAAAACGTTTTAAGGCCTCAGTAAGGCAGAAATAGTTTTACGGTATTCAAAGATTTAACTTTCATTTATATTAAGGAGGCCGTTAACATGACTGGCAAAGTAAAATGGTTTAATTCAGAAAAAGGATTTGGATTTATCGAGCGTGAAGGTGGAGACGACGTATTTGTACACTTCTCTGCAATTCAAGGGGAAGGCTTCAAAACATTAGAAGAAGGCCAAGAGGTTGAATTCGAAATCGTTGATGGCGATCGTGGTCCACAAGCTGCTAACGTAGTAAAACTTTAATTTTTAACAATACATCAAAAGCTTACTCTTGATATTATCAGGAGTAGGCTTTTTTAAAATATGTAGGCAACTAAATGCACCCTCACTAGGTGAGGGGAGACAGTGTGGCTATCTCATAAGCTAAAAAAGTGTAAGTATTGGGTATACACGACTCACGCCATTATAGATTCCCACTTATAGTAGTGATTGCGAGGGCTCCGCACATTGTTTAAGCATTTAGAAAGTAGAAGGTAGGTGTGTCGATTGGATCAATCGTTTCAAGACATCATCGTGGGTGTCCATGGAGAAAAAGGGAAGGAATGGCTTACCCATTTTTCCACCCTCAAAAAAGAAGTTGAAGATAGGTTTGAGATAAATATAGAAGAAACATTTAAGCTATCCTATAACTTTGTGGCAAAAGCTGTACATAGAAAAACGAAAGCGCCAGTTGTCGTGAAAATGGGTGTTCCGAATGAAGAGTTGACATTGGAAATGCTAGCGTTACAAGCCTTTAACGGAAGGGGAGCGATTTCGCTAATCGACAAAGATGATTCCTTAGGTGCATTTCTATTACCATATATTCAAGGGGAGCAACATGGTTCATTAACAAATGTGGAAGCGACCATTGCTGTTATGAAAGATCTTCCTATTATAGAAAAACAGATTGACCACTTTCCTACAGTGCATAAATTGTTTCAAGCCTTTCATAAGCATAGAGTAAGAAATGGTGGAACTTCTGGCGTCATTGATCCGGTTATTTTCCATGAAGCAGAACGTATGGTAGACGACCTTCTTTCATCAGAGAAATATAGATGTTTATTACATGGAGACCTTCATGGTGGGAATATTATGCATGATCGGTTACAGTGGATCATGCTTGATCCAAAGGGTGTAGCTGGTGAGCGGGAATTTGAACCGGCACAATTTTTCTTAAATGCACCATTGGATTTATTGGCTAATAGTAAAGTAATGGACGGATGGTTACGTAAATTTGAGAGTACTCTTCATTTAGAGCGTAATAGAGTTCTCGCCTGGGCATTTTGTAAAGGGGTTTTATCAAGTGTATGGTCCATAGAGAGCAATGAACAGAATTGGCAATGGGCTATAAAAAGAGCAGAAATCATTAAAAGTTATATGTGAATGCTATATGAAGCAAGGAAGGATAGACATGAATAAACATGGATTAGTCATCATTGCCATCTTTTTGGGTGGTGCTTTAGGTACGTTATTTCGTTACTTTATCAATATGCAAGTAGTGGACTTACTTTTTCCGCTAGGAACTGTAATGGAGAATATTGCGGGGAGCTTTCTTTTGGGAGCACTGACCGCATACATATTAGTGAAAAAAGTAAACCCAATAATAAAAGAGGGACTTGGAGTAGGCTTTTGTGGTGGGTTTACAACGATGTCTACATTAGCGGCAGATACTGTATTTTTATCAACCGAATCATCTATGATTTCTTTAGTCATCTACATAACGCTTTCGCTATTTGGTGGCATTACCGCAGCCTATTTAGGGATGGGGTTAAGTACGGTCATGTTGAAAAAAGCGGTAAAGGCGGGTGACATCGAATGAACATCTTGTTTGTTGCCTTAGGTGGCGGAATTGGTGCTGTTTGTCGCTATTTTCTAGGAGTATGGCTGAAAACAAATACGAAGGAGCGTTTTATCCCGACAGCCATGCTCATAGTGAATGTTTTAGGGTCATTTGGACTTGGGTTATTTTTGAACATCGTATATGGTGCAATTCCACTATTAGTAGATGCTGAGCTTCCGTTTCTGCTGATAGGTATTGGCTTTTTTGGTGCCTTTACAACGTATTCCACCTTTAGTGTTGAGGCTGTGACACTATTACAGAAGAAGAAGTGGAAGGCATTTACGAGTTATGTTGTACTTTCTATTGGAGGAAGTATAGCTGCATTTATCATTGCTTTTACAATAATATAAATGAAGAAGCGAGTGAATGGCTACGAAGCGATTCACTTTTTTTTATTTTATATCGCCTTAAAAGATTTATAGCTTAAACTTTACCCTCCTCTTCTACGGTAAGCCAACATTGAATCGTGATGATCTTTGTGGTTCCTTTAGCTCATTTGGTTAAGACTAGGCAAGAAATTGCCACTCTTTTTACAGGAGTATCCTTTTCCAAAAATTCCTCCTTTAAACTAATCTTGATAGTCGAAAAAAGATGAATTATGAAACATAATAGTACACCAAAATTGTTCTATATATAAAACAAAAATAACAGTAAAAATTTCCAAATCGTTAGAATATTGAAGGTATAAGTAGTTATCAGGAGAATTGTGTTCTTAATAACGAAAAAACCGTTGAATATGGTGTTTTTCTTTTCATTTTACATCGCCTATACTATGGGTACAAATTCGTTATAAAGAACTTTAAGGTGATTTATTCTTTATAACGGTTGTTGTTTTTATGAAAAATATGAACCGTTTTATTTTGATATGGGGAGAATGCTCCCTTGATTGATTTGGTTGGATTCTTTGCAGGAGCAAAGATTCACATAAATAATACATACCCGTTAAGGGTCGAAAGGGAGGAATTATTTTTATGAGTATTAAGAAAAAGTTAAGCATGGGAGTTCTGACTGCTGCGCTAGGTTTAGCATTGATCGGAGGAGGAACATTTGCCTACTTCAGTGATACTGCAACTCAAACGAATACGTTTGCATCAGGGACAATTGATTTAGATGTCGATCCAGAAGTGCAAGTAGCTATGTATAACTTGAAGCCTGGGGATTGGATGCCTAGAAGCTTTGAGCTTCAAAACAACGGGTCGTTAGATATTAAATATGTAGACTTAAATACTGAGTACTCTGTAACTGACTCAGACGGTGATGCAGTTGTACCTGGCCTTGCTGACGAATATGCTAAACAATTAATTGTTCAATTCTTAAATAATACAACTGGTGATGAAGATTACGAAGTATTGTTTGAAGTATCATTGTATGACTTAGCTAACTTAACACCAGAAGACTTAGCTACAAAGATTGATGTTGATACTGTGATGACACATCCAGGTATTTGGATTCCAGTATTTGGAGGAGGGTTCTGGTTGAAACAACCTCAATATGAAGATATTTCTGAAGAAATCACTGGTATAGCTGCTGGTGATACTGCAGACTTCGACGTACAGTTCCGCTTCAATGACACTGGTGAGCGTCAAAACGACCTTCAAGGGTTAAACTTAGAGCTTACTTGGACATTCGAAGGATTCCAAACTGATGGTGAAGAAAGATAATTTCAACGAAAAGTGGAAAGGCGAGTTTATCTCGCCTTTCCCCCTATTTATTTCTTATCATACATTTACAAGTTGATTGTATATAGATGATAGGAAATAAAGTGTTATTGATAGACCGATACATAAAGGGGAGGAATGTACGGTGAGGAGTACACGTTCCAAAAGGTATAGAAGAAGGTTCAAGAAGATTGGTATGACAACCCAAGTGCTAGTCATCATGTACGCAGCTGTAGCTTCTACTTCTGTGTTATCTTCAGGGACCGTAGCGTACTATAGCAACCAGTCGTCAGCAAGTACAACAATATCTTCGGCAGCTTATTGGTGGGATGGTAGCAACCTAGACTTTATAGGTAAAAACACTCAAAATGTGAAGGCATGTGCACCTATCGAAATTACTGTTGAATTAAAGAATAAGGGCTTTGACATGACAGAGACTACCGTGTTTGAAGTTTATTTTGCTGCAACCGGAAACCCTGAACAAAATGGTGATAAAGATGGGGAAGGCACTGTTGAAAAACTGAGTGCGGGGGAAATAACGAACCTTACGTATACGGCTGAGAAAGATGGTTTTTATACATTTAAAGTTTATCAACTGCCAGGGTTTGAAGATAACTACGACGAAATTCAGGAAATATGGAGTGAGAAGGTCCATGTAAACTGTAATGCGGCAAAGAATGAAGTTGAAATAGAGGAAGACGATATCGAAATAGAATCTGAGCAGGAGTCTGAAACAAATGAGGAAGAGGATCAAAAGTCGCTGCAAGAAGAGAAAGCAAAGAAAGAAGATGAACTAGAAGATACATCAGATAATAAAAAGGAAAAAGAAGAAAATGATAAAGAAATGAAAGAAGACAGTGATGACGCAGAAGAAAAGATAGAAAAAGAAGAGGATAAAAAAGAGAAATCAGAAGAGGAAGTTAAAACAAAGGATATAGAAAAAAAGGATGAGTCTAAGGAGAAGAAGGAAGGGGAATAATCGATGAAATATTTAAAAGTGGCCAAAAAAATAGCGAGCGGATTAGTTACTTTTACCCTCTTTGTTTCCCTTATCGCCATGGTGTTCATTGTTATCTCTACGAAAGCATCTGGAGGAGAGCCAGAGCTGTTTGGGTATCAAATAAAAACGGTTTTATCTGGTTCGATGGAGCCTGAATTTAAAACAGGATCGATTATCGCTGTAGAACCAGGTGGAGATATGACGAGGTTTCAAGAAGGAGACATTATTACCTTTGTTGAGAGAGATAATATATTAATTACTCATAGAATAGTAGACGTTGTTCATAGTGGTGAGTACTTGATGTATGAAACTAAAGGAGACGCTAACAACGCGCCAGACAGTAGCTTAGTGTTATCTGATAATGTTGTGGCTCATTATACAGGCTTTACGATCCCGTATGTTGGCTATGTTGCAAGCTTTGCACAATCAAGAGAAGGAAGTGCACTTCTTCTTATCATACCTGGATTGATTTTATTCTTCTATGCTGCATATTCGATTTGGGATGCGATATCTCAGCTTGAAAAGAAAAATAAGAAAAAGGAACGCTTAGATAAGGTGGATGAGGTAGAGGATCCTATATAAAATTTTATTAATGGTGGTGCGAGCCGCCGAATAGAGGGTGATGCTATGCAAAGGAAAATGAAAATAGTTTTTGTAGCAACGACGGGTTTTTTAGTAGCTCTTCTCTTTATCATGAGTGTTCAATATAACAATCGAACGTTTGCAGACTCTAATCCTGTGAATATTACAACGACACCTCATAGCGTTCTTTTTGAAGTCGATAATATGAAGCCAGGAGATTGGGCTGATCGACAGCTAACGATACAAAACCGTGGAGATGTTGACTTCACGTACCACATGGAAGTAGAGAAAACGAGTGGATCCGATAAATTATATCATGGTCTAGCCTTGGAAGTTTATGATGGTAGCGAGCTATTGTACGAAGGAAGCTTAGGGGGATTTACTGGCTTTGAACCACGCTATTTAGAAGCTTTACATGAAGAGGACTTTTTACTAACAGTGAGATTTCCAACAGAACTAGGAAATGACTATCAAGGCTTAGATGCTGAAGTGGAATTTACCTTTATAGCAGAGGAAGTAATAAACGGAACAGAAGATGATGAAGATACAGAACAAAGACGAATTGATGATGCCTCGTTAGAAAAAGAACCGCAGGAAGGGGATATACTCCCAACTACTGCAACAAACACATACAACTATTTGCTCATTGGTATCATTGCGCTCATCGCCGGAATTGCCTTCTTCCTTTGGAGTCGCAAAAAAAAGATGAAAATAGATAGCTAAAAAATTTACCCCAAGCATTTCACTCCGTATGTGTGAAATACTTGGGGTTTCATTTAAAAGGAAAATATCCTTTTAACTACTCCTTTTTCTTATCGTCCGAGTCGTCCATTCTTTCTTCCAACTCTCCATTTAGCTGTTCACTTAAATCTTCGCGTAAATCATCATAAATTTTTTCCTTAAACTCTTCATACACTTCTTCTTTAATGTCGTCGTATACTTCTTCTTTCACTTGTTCGTATACTTCTTCCTTAATTTCCTCGTAAACGTCCTCTTTCATGTCATCGAGCATATTGTCTTTTACTCTATCGTACATTTCGCTATGAACTTCCTTCTTTATTTTTCTCGTGCGCTTCCGTCGCGTCCATAGCTGTTCCGCTCTCGTATCTCTACTCATCATCATGAGTAACGAGAAGATCATAATGACCATGATAATGGCAAAGGGGAGCGCGGCGACAATCGAAGCGGTTTGCAGTCCTGATAATCCTCCACTTACTAACAACACACTTGCTGTTGAAGCGATCAGAAAGCCCCAAACGACTTTTACCCATAGCTTTGGATCAAGACTACCTTCACTAGATAAAGCGGCTAACACATACGATGCAGAGTCTGCTGATGTGATAAAGAAAATGATGATTAAAATAACCGCTAATCCACTCATTATCATCCCAAGTGGCAGTTCATTGAGTGTAACAAACAGGGCAACCTCAACATTTTCCAACACAAGGTTTGCGATATGATCATTTCCACCCATAATCATGTCTAAGGCGGTCCCACCAAAGGCCGTAAACCAAATGACCGCTAATAATGAAGGAACGATAAGCACCCCAGCAACAAATTCGCGAATCGTTCTTCCACGTGAGATACGGGCGATAAAAATACCCATAAATGGTGCCCACGAAATGTGCCAAGCCCAGAAAAAGATCGTATACATCCCGAGCCATTCTCCGTCACCAAATGGATTTAAGTCAAGACTCATTTGTGTGACATTGGCGATATATCCGCCTATTGTCGATACGACACTTTCCGCAATAAACAGCGTTGGTCCAAAAATAATCACAAAAACAAGTAATAGCCCTGCGACAGTTAAGTTGATCGTACTTAAAATTCGTATGCCTTTATTAACACCTGTTGCAGCTGAAAAAATAAATAGTACTGTCACAATAGCTATAACGGTAAGTTGAGTTGCAGGATTATTCGGAATCGTACCTGTTAAGTGAGATAATCCCCCGGTAATTTGCAACGCACTTAATCCGAATGTTGTAGCAACCCCTGTAGAGGTAGCTAAAACAGCTAATACGTCAATCCCTTTTCCTAATGGACCATAAATACGATCTCCTAATATTGGTTGAAAGGCAGAGCTAATTAAGGCCGGTTGATCTTTTCTGAACTGAACGTAGGCAAGTGTTAATGCAACTAATGAGAAAATCGCCCACGGATGCAGCGCCCAGTGAAATACAGCATATCGAAGCCCAGCAGCGGCTTTATACTGATCTGCAGCATCAACATAATCTGGATGTGGATCTAAGAAATATAAAGCAGGCTCAGCAACGCCCCAAAATACAAACCCCACACCAATACCTGCAGAAAAAAGCATACCTAGCCAAGTATAAAATTTATATTCTGGCCTTTCGTCAGGCTTCCCTAAGCGGAGTTTACCAAACGGACTAATAGCTAAAAATAAAACAAATACAATAAAAAAGGCAGTACATAACATATAAAACCAGCCGAAGTTATTCAAAGTTAAAGCTAAAGCGTCGTTAGATACCCTCTCTAAATGCCCAGGTGCGATAAACCCCCATAAAACGAAAAGGGCGACAATTGGAGCGGATATAAAAAATACAATATTCGTTTTCTTCGTTTCATACTCAAATTTGTTATTGTCCAATGTTTTTTGTCACCTACCTTTGAAGTAGATGTCCTCCTTTCATGTTAGCTAATTTGCCATATATTCTATTCCCATAAGTAGTAAAATTAAAACGAGGATACTTACTTCGTTTATAGTTGGAGGAAATGGCAAAAAATATGTATGCGAAAAAGTAAGGTTGACTTAGGGCACTGAAAAAGTGAAAGAACATGAGGCCACTGAAAAAGTACAAAACAACTTTTTCAGTGCCTTTTATTTGTATTGCAATGGCTACGTTCGTTGCGCGCCTGATAGGATAAACCCACTCCTATCAGGCTTTTAAACGATTGCAACGACTTCGCACATTGCTTATGGGCACTGAAAAAGTGAAAAAACGCCACTTTTTCAGTGCCCTGAAAGAACATCACTTTTTCAGTGCCCTTAAAGTCAACCTCACAGAGTTGATACGAGTCTATTTAACGCTTCCATTCTTCATAAAGCTGTTTTTTTACTACTTCTTTTTGAATGGCGTTCACAAAGGCTTCAAGACGAGCGTTTATATTTTCATCAAATTCCAAACTTGTTGGCGCTTCTTTGTTACTGATAGCAAATTGCTGTGGTATGACAATACCATGCAAATTTCTGAAAACAAGCCTCAAGTGATTAAGTGTATTTGTACCTGCCTTTAACCCTCCGGTAGTCGTTAGTAGTGCGATAGGTGTTTGTTCAAACTCTTTAAAGCCGAGGTAATCCAAAAAATTTTTAATGGCACCTGTATAGGAGCCGTGATACTCTGGAGCACCGACAATGACGCCATCAGCCTCTCTTAGCTGTTCACGTACTGGCTCTAGTTGTGTTGGAAAAGGAGCATCAGGATCGTAGATTTCTAGATGTAACTCTCTTACGTCAATCATTGTAGTATTTTGTCCATTTTTATTTAAGCGGTCTTCTACATTTTCTAATAGCTTTTTTGTGAACGAGTCACTGCTCATACTACCATTAATCATTACGATCGTGCTATCATTCGTCATGATTGTTACCTCCTCTATATTTTTATATGGAAAAACGAGACTAATGTGATGTAAACGGAGAGTGGCAATTACATCTTTAATGCTACTATAAGTAGGTTTTCTTACAGTGTGCGCGGTGAGTGTAGCTATTGACATAACTTTCACAGCTGCTTTTGTAAAATCGATAGTTACAGTATAACAAAACAGTCGAAAATATTTGATTCATTGTCTCTTGAAATTCGGAAAGGATATTTCATAACAATGGAGAATGTGATAGTAATACATATGTAAGGGGTGGCGACATGGCAACTTTTGATGATTTTTTAAAGCTTGATATGAGAGTAGGGACTGTATTAGAGTCGGAGGAGTTTTTAGAGGCGCGAGTTCCAGCGATAAAACTAAAAATCGACTTTGGAGAGGAAATAGGTATTAAACAGTCAAGTGCACAAATTACGAAAAGATATGAGCCTGAAGCACTTATCGGGAGACAAATCGTTGCAGTTGTCAACTTCCCTCCGTTAAGAATAGCAGGCTTTAAATCAGAAGTACTCGTCATGGGGGGAGTTCCAGAAAAAGGGGATGTTATTTTACTAAACGTCGATGAAAGCGTGCCAAACGGTACAAAAATATCGTAGCTATAAAGATACGGGCGCAAGTGGTAAAGATGATCCATTTGCGTCCGTTCTATTTAAGGTAGTTCTACTAAAAAGCTTTGTGTTCCTACTATTTCCTCTTCCATAAAAACCGTCACGCGATATTGGCCAGTTTGTAATAACGGGTCCTCTGCATCTAAAAGGTGAAGATTGACACGGTCGGAACGGAAAAACGTATAGGTGCGGTCTCTTATTGTTTGCCAATTACCTTCAAGATTAAATTCTAGCACCACTCTCACATCGCGATCGCCAACAGGCTCTGGAGAATAGTATAATAACTCTACAGTAGATGTGTACTTTTCAAAGATGGGGAGCTCGTGATCTAACGCTTCCTTAACAGAAAGAGGCGGCCCATGATCTTCGTAATAAACATACGTTCCATATGGTAGTGTAGAAGTATCCATCCATGCCTCTACCCTTATTGCTGGAAGGAGTAAAAGTATCACGAAAGTAATCGGAACTATAACAGCACTAATATAAGAGCGTCCTGTCCTTTGAAAAAGAGGGACTTTTGCTTTTTCCTCACTAGTGTCAAATAAAAGTGAACTTATTTTTCTTGCATAAAGTGCGTTGCCTTTTAAGCCGAAATAAAGGTGGACGGCAAATGTTGTGATACAAGTCCAAAGGATCGCTAGTGCAGGATCAATATTTCCATAAAAAACGAATAGCGGAAAAATAGTATGAATAGACCAGATAAAAAAGATGAGTAAATAATAGACTAAAACTGAGCCGTACATATGCCGATAAGATAGCCAAATAGGTGTAAAGAAAAATGCAGCCCAATTCCAGCCAGAAAATGTTGTTGGTACGTGATGCTTTTTCCATTTATTACAGTAAAACGCTGCGTTGGATTGGATTATGTCAAATAGCTTCTGTTTATTGTCGTCATCATGAATATATGAAATAAGTTGTTTATCTTTCATCGTGAGGCTCCTTCACGTCATAAGTGCAATCTCTCATAGTTTATCACTTTTTTGTTGTAAGATAAAAACAAACCTCTTTTCGTTACGGCATCAAATTACAAAAAATTAAATAAACGTTTATTTGAAAATATTGGAGTGGAGAATGAATGAAGAAAATGCGAATCTATATAATTATTTCTATCTTTTTTATCCTGCTAGGCTGTGAATCGGAGGTAGAAATAGAAGGTGAAGGTTTTCCTTATAATCAAATACATGAAAACTTTCAATATACAACCTTTCATTATCCTGAGGAATGGGACGTCGTTTCAATTCAATATGAAGTGAGACACCGATTTCAGGACTGGCAAGATCCGGAGAACCATCAATATGATGAGGTACCATATCGCTATACGCTGTTATTCGGAAAAAGGGCGACAGATAATGAGATTACAGAAGAGGAACTGGATGATTATAACGATGAACAAGCACTAGCCGGAGGGACGCATCGTCAACTTTATTACCATACATACTATGACTATTATGGGAAGCTAGATATGAGTAAAAATGGCTTTATCCGTCTCTTATCGGCTTTTGATGATGTAGAAGAGTGGGAGATCAATGATGAAACATTTCTCGTCTTAAGAGAAAGTAATGAATGGGTCGTAAATTGGCATCGTAACGGAACTTACTATGATTTGATGATATTAAATGAAGCGGGTATATCAGACGAGGAGCAAATGACAGAGCTTTTAACGATGTTCTTTTTACAATATTAGGCTTGATATTTAAAGGTAAATCATTTATGATAACGGAAATATTATTCGGCGATGAAGAGAGTACATATGTTTTATCCTCCAAGCGAGCTAGGGATGGTGTGAGCCTAGCAGAGAGAAACATATGGAAGCGCACTTCGGAGAAATTACTTTGAAAATGATAGTAGGAGTAATCGGGTGACGGCGTTATACGTTATAAAGCTGGTTTATGAATAAACCAATGAGAGTGGTACCGCGGGTAAACTCGTCTCTTGCATGTTGAGAGACGGGTTTTTTGTATTTTATTTGTAGTTACATTGGAAAATAAAAGGAGAGGTTACCGATGAATATGAAAGAAATGTTTGCAGATGCATTAATGCCACATCTAAAAGAAACGCCACTGACAAGTGAACAAGTATTACAGCTTATTGAAAAGCCGAAATATGAAAACTTAGGCGACTTAGCGTTCCCTTGCTTCCAATTATCAAAATTATTAAGAAAATCGCCAGCAATTATCGCAAATGAGATCGCGGAGAAGTTACAAAGTAGTAGCATTAGCTCGGTAGAAGTGAAGGGAGCGTACGTAAACGTTTTTTTCGATAAGGTGCTAGTAGGTAAGGCTATCATTGACAAAGTGATTGCACGAGGTACTAGTTATGGTTCTAACGATGTTAATAGTAGAGGTAAGGTTGTCATTGACTTTTCATCACCAAATATTGCAAAGCCGTTTTCTATGGGGCACTTGCGTTCAACTGTAATCGGGAACGCTCTTGCTGCCATTGCTGAGAAGAACGGTTATGAATCCGTTAAAATAAACCACCTTGGCGACTGGGGAACGCAATTTGGTAAGCTTATCACAGCTTATAAGCTGTGGGGTAATGAGGAGGAAGTAAGAGAAAATACGATTCCTACGCTATTAAAGCTTTACGTTCAATTTCATGAGGAAGCAGAAAAGGATCCAACGCTCGTAGAAGAAGGTCGTCGATCGTTTCAAAAATTAGAAAATGGTGATCAAGAGGCAGTTGCCCTTTGGAAATGGTTTCGTAACGAGTCTTTAAAAGAGTTTAACAAAGTGTATACACTGTTAGGGGTTACCTTTGATGCAGTGCAAGGAGAGAGCTACTACAATGAACATATGGAAGAAGTCGTTAAAGAATTAGAAGAGAAAGAAATTTTAGAAGAATCGGATGGGGCGTTAGTTGTCACGTTAAACGACGACATGCCGCCTTGTTTAATTCAAAAAAACGATGGAACTACACTTTATGCAACGAGAGATTTAGCTGCTGCAAAGTTTCGAAAAGAGACGTACGACTTCGTTAAATGCCTTTATATCGTAGGTGGAGAACAACAATTACACTTCCAACAGCTGTTTCAAGTGCTACAAATAATGGACGAGGAATGGGCTGCTGACATGGTACACATTCCTTTTGGATTAATACTGAAAGACGGAAAAAAGATGTCTACGAGAAAAGGGAAGGTTGTTTTATTAGAAGAGGTACTACAGGAAGCCATCAATAAAACGAAGCAAAATATCATTGATAAAAACCCGTTACTAGACAATATAGACGATGTAGCAAAGCAAGTAGGTGTCGGCGCAGTCATTTTCCACGACTTAAAAAATGAACGTATCGGTAATGTAGAATTTAACTTAGATCAAATGCTCACATTTGAAGGGGAAACGGGACCGTATGTACAATATACAATTGCTAGAGGAAATACGCTGCTAGCAAAGGCAAAGACGAAGCAACATAGCTTTAAAGGATTAGACGGTGATTTATCATGGGAAGTGATTAAGCTGCTAGAGCAATTCCCAGCTGTGATTGAAAGAGCATTTACTGCATATGAGCCCTCAATAGTTGCGAAATATGTAATCAAACTGGCACAAGCGTTTAATTCATTTTATGGAAATGTAAAAATACTGCAAGAAGATAAACACCAAGAAAGTCGATTAGCACTTACACAATCGGTCACGATCGTATTGACAGAAGGATTAAGGCTACTAGGGATGCAAGCACCTGAAAAGATGTAATATAATATCTCACATCCTTTTCTTTCACTACGAAATTGTTGCATCTCATACCTAACGGGGTATATAATGATGTGGTAAGAGGAGGGTCAGCTATGATGAAAAATAAAATGATATATATTTTGCCGGTACTCCTATTAATAGGCTACTTTGGCTATCAATATTTTCTATCATATGGAATAGAAGAAATAAGCACAAAAGAGTTAGAAGCATTATTGCTAGAAGAAAACGATGATTATTTTTTCGTTGATGTTCGCGAAGTGCATGAATATGAAGAGGCGCATATAGAAGGGATGGCGAACGTGCCATTAAGTCGTTTAGAATCTACGTACTCTTCGGTTCCAAAAGATAAGACAGTTGTCATTATTTGCAGAAGCGGAAAACGAAGTTTAGAGGCAGCTAATATATTGAAAGGAAAAGGCTATGACGATCTCGTTCATGTAAAGGGCGGCATGCTTACATGGGATGGGGAAGTTACTAGCTGATAGATTGTGATGATGTGGATACTTTTATTGGCTGCGCTTGTAGCCATTCCAATGTTATATATGAGGTATTACCCAGTCGCTAGTGCTTGTATGACACTTCATGAGGTCAATGAGTGTAAAGATGGCGTAATTGTAGATGTTAGAGACTACAATATGGCATATAAAGAGCAGTTCGATAATAAAAAGAATATACCTCTTCCATACTTACATCGTTTTTATGGAGAAATAGAGGCGAAAAAGGTGATTGTACTCTCTTCAGATATTGTTAGTAGAAATTTAAGCATTCGTTTTTTAAGAAAAAAAGGGTTTATCGTCATTGGCTATTCTATTATTGACCCTAAAAATATAGGATCTAGCGAACATGTAGTGAATAAAAAAAGGAGGCATTGCCATGAAATATAATGCTCAAATGAAAAATAGAGTAAAAAGAATAGAAGGACAAGTAAAAGCAATTTTAAGGATGATGGAGGAAGAAAAGGATTGTAAAGATATTGTCGTACAAATGTCTGCAGCAAGAAATGCCCTCGATAGAACTCTCGGTTTAGTTGTAAGTACTAACTTGGAGCAATGTGTGCGAGAGCAAATTGAAAAAGGAGAAGACACTGAACCTCTTATTCAAGAAGCTGTTAATTTGTTAGTGAAAAGTAGGTAATTTAACTACGGGTAGATATTGATGAAACTCACATGAGGGGGATTGTAATGAATATTTTTTATATCGCTATAGCTGTACTACTTATTTGGTTCATTTTTTTAAGGTTTATACCAGCTAAAGGCGTTAAACAATTAAATACTTATCAGCTAAATGACATTTTAGAAGAGAAAAAGTATCAGTTTATAGATGTGCGTACTCCTGGCGAATTTAAACAAAATCATATAAGTAACTTTAAAAATATTCCACTTGGAGAATTAATGCACCGGTACGGAGAGCTCAATAAAGAACAAGAGGTTGTTTTGATTTGTCAAAGCGGGATGAGAAGCAATAAAGCAAGTAAACTATTAAAGAGGCTAGGATTCTCTAAAATTACAAACATAAAAGGTGGAATGGCGGCTTGGAGCCATCAATAAAGCTAATAAGAAAAAAAGCGTCTTAAATGCCGATAGGCTTATAAGGGTGACATAAGTGGAATTATTTCCTATTAAGTCACCCTCATAAATACTTGTCCGTGATTTAGTGAAAGTATTATTGTAATACTTCTAGACCGTGATCATGGTTTTGATCGTTATCACTTCCTTCAAAAGGTGGATACATAACAAAAATTACAGTTACGATGATGAGATAAATCATCGTGAAAAAATGTAGAAAAAAACGTTGTATTTTTTTCTCAAACTGCTTATTTTTCGTCCAAAAATGAAAACACCAAAACCCACCTAAACTAGAGAGCAGAAATAATAGTAATAATAAAATTCTAACTTCGGGAATGTTGAGCATCTCCGCAGTCATTGCCCCCATTGCACCTGCCATACCTCCAGTAAAAACCCCTTCTATAATAGGAAGTTTTCCATGTGGCATTCCTATGACAAAACCTATTAAACAAGTAGTTATTAAACTGATCATGAGGGATAGAAAAAAGTCACCATAAAATAACCCCCCAAAGAAAATACCAATCGTAAACCCTATTATCATAGCGCCACCCATCGTTAACATCATTTTTTCCATGTTTGTACGATTTGCTTGTTTATGTGCCATAGCTATGAAATAAAGGGTAATCGGAAAAAGAAAGAGTAGGCTATAAATAAGCATATAAAACCTCCGGTAGCATCTGATTGACGAGCCTTGATTATAAATATTCTATTCGAAAAAAGTTTTAAATAGAATAAGAGATTCAATCAAAAGGTCGAATTTTTACTTTTGAGTGAATCTCTAAGCAATGTGTGTAGCTGGTGGAATTTCGCCGTATCTTTCAAAAACATTCAAACAATTATTTGAATGTTTTTTACTTTATGTTATAATCAAACCATCATTTGAATGTTGTTTGGAGGAAATAAAATGGCAAAAGACGCGTGTGATATTTATTGCTTTGATGAAGAAAAGGTAGGTCGTTTAAAAGTAGAAATGAAAGAGGAGGAAATTACTGATACGAGCAATATTTTTAAAGTGCTTGCTGACCCTACTAGATTGAAGATTGCATATTCCCTCACATTAGAGGAAGAACTTTGTGTATGTGATATCGCAAACGTCATTCAGTCATCTACAGCAACAGCCTCTCATCACTTACGCTCATTGAAGAAGCAAGGATTAGCAAGACATCGTAAAGAGGGAAAGCTTGTTTTCTATCGTTTAGATGATGATCATGTAAAGCAATTAATTAAAATTGCTTTTGATCATCAACGAGAGGGGAAAATGGAGGATGACGAAACAAAATAGTGAGCAATTTGTCGTTCAAGGGTTTACGTGCGCTAATTGTGCCGCACGATTTGAAAAAAACGTAAAGAACATTTCAACTGTCGATGATGCAACAGTCAATTTTTCTATTGGAAAAATAAAGGTTGATGGAGAAGTAACGATAGAACAACTAGAAGAAGCAGGTGCTTTTGAGAATTTAAAGGTGAGAAAAGAAAGTGAATCGGCTGAGCCGCAACAACCTTTTTGGAAAAAAAGAGAAAATATCCTTGTCTATTTTGCTAGTATACTTGTCATTACAGGCTGGAGTCTTGTGTTTTCTTACGGCGAAGGGCATCTATTAACAATCGGCGTCTTTTTAATTGCAATAGTGATTGGTGGATACCGCTTATTTTTACAAGGGTTAAAAAACCTTTTTCAGCTACAATTTGATATGAAAACTCTAATGACAATTGCGATTATCGGAGCTGCCATTATTGGTGAGTGGGGGGAAGGAGCACTTGTCGTCATCTTATTTGCGATAAGTGAAGCGTTAGAGCGATATTCAATGGAAAGCGCGCGAAGGTCTATTCGCTCCTTAGTCGATGTGACACCGAAGGAAGCGACTGTCGTAAGAGATGGACTTGAATCTACTATCCCTGTGAAGGAAATCAAGGTAGGAGATCACATTATCGTAAAGCCTGGCGAAAAGCTAGCAGTTGATGGTGTTGTCACGAAGGGGACATCTGCAATAAATGAAGCGAGTATAACAGGTGAAAGTATACCGCAAACAAAACAGGCTGGAGACAATGTTTATGCTGCGACACTAAATGAAGAAGGTGTGCTTGAAGTCAAAGCTACAAAAGAAGTGAATGATACGACGATAGCAAAAATTATCCATTTAGTAGAAGAAGCACAAAACAATAAAGCACCAGCACAGCAATTTATTGATCGTTTTGCAACATATTATACACCTGCAATAATGCTATTAGCACTATTAGTTGCGGTTGTTCCTCCTCTCCTTTTTTCAGCAAGCTGGGAGCAATGGATTTACTTAGGTCTTGCAACACTTGTTGTCGGCTGTCCATGTGCACTTGTTATTTCGACCCCAGTCGCGATCGTTACAGCAATTAGTAACAGTGCAAAAAAAGGGATTCTAATAAAAGGTGGTATATATTTAGAAAAAGCTCGTGCTATTGATGTCATCGCATTTGATAAAACCGGCACGCTTACGAGAGGTTTTCCAGAAGTGACTAATATCGTTGGGCTATCTGTTGAAGAGAAAGACGTGCTAGCACACGCCTATGCGCTGGAAAAACACTCGCAGCATCCGTTAGCAAAGGCAATCGTGAGAAAAGCAGAAGCACATCTAAAAAGCGAAGATTATCAAGAAATGGTCATTGAAGATACTAACTCATTAACAGGAAAAGGTGTTAGTGCAATCGTGAATGGGAGAATGATGTATGTAAGTAGCCCAGCGTATGTTAATGAGAATTACCCAACCCTCATAACAAATGCACACGTAAATGAAATTACGAAGCTGCAAAATGAAGGGAAAACAGTTGTAGTAGTTGGTTCCGAGGAAAAAGTGTTTGGACTAATTGGATTACGAGATGAAGTCAGACCAAACGTAAAAAAAATAGTAGCAAAACTAGGAAAAGCAGGCGTGAAGCATATAGTGATGTTAACTGGTGACAACAAAGCTACAGCAAGTGCCATTGCTCGTGAAGCGGGAGTAACCGAAGTACACGCTGAGTTACTACCAGAAGAAAAACTACAACATATTAAAAATTGGATCGAAAATGGCTATCGAGTTGCCATGGTTGGAGATGGAATGAATGATGCGCCAGCCTTAGCATTGGCTGACGTAGGAGTGGCAATGGGCACAATAGGAACAGACACTGCTTTAGAGACAGCCGACATTGCTCTTATGGGAGACGACCTTGAAAAGCTTACTGACTTGAAGCTCTTGAGCAAAAAGACAATGCAGATCATTAAACAAAATATTGTATTTTCACTTGGACTTAAAGCCGTGGCACTTTTACTCGTTCCTTTTGGCTGGCTAACACTATGGATAGCCATTTTTGCGGATATGGGAGCAACTTTACTCGTCACTTTTAATAGCTTACGTTTGTATCGGATAAAAATGAAAGAGTGAGAAGAAAAGAATGTAGGAGTAATTTAGGCGTGATTGTGAGGTGTCAGAAGCGGGCGTTGAAACGAGAAAAAGTGAGTGTCGAATAAACAGACTTTAAAATCCCGTTAGAGCAAGATTCAATAACTAAGTGTCGAATAAACAGGGTTTAAAATCCCGTTAGAGCGGGATTCAATAACTGAGTGTCGATTAAACAGGGTTTAAAATCCCGTTAGAGCAGGATCAATAACTAAGTGTCGATTAAACAGGGTTTAAAAGCCCGTTAGAGCAGGATTCAATAACTAAGTGTCGATTAAACAGGGTTTAAAATCCCGTTAGAGCAGGATTCAATAACTAAGTGTCGAATAAACAAGGTTTAAAAGCCCATTAGAGCGAGATTCATAATCTGAGTGTCTAATAAACTGGTTTTAACACCCATTGCGCAAAATACAATAACGCGTGTCATAGCGCTTGAATAAAATGAGAAACAAGCTAAAACATCAATGACACGCGTCAAACCAACGAATAAAGCAGCCCATCAAATTCATGGCTATATAAGATGATTACTCCTTATCCAAACTAACTTCTTTCACTGTTGTGGATTGATTAGCGATGATATATTTCGACTGCCCCAAATAAATCGGTAGCTCAACAGCACTAAAGTTTGGTAATCCTTTATCAGTAAATTTAGTAGAATCTTTATGAAACTTTGTAATCTTTCCAACAATCCAATCGTGGTCCCCATAAGTTTGCATGTCTATGACCTTACATTCATAAGCAACATAAGCATCTTTCAAAATAGGCGAATTAACTGTTTCGCCTGATTTCCAATCTATTTTTAGTGTTGTAAATTTGTCTCCATTAGCCCCTGTTAACTTACCTGATCCTTCAATATAATGTGCAAATTCGGCAGGAATGAAATTAATAGCAAACGATTCACTATTTTTAATGAGGTGATGAGTAAACCGCTCTTTAGCGACTGCAACACCATAAATAGCGGGATCATAGGATATGTAGGAATGCCAACCAGCAGCCATAATATTTTGCGTACTTTCATGCTTTGCTGTCACTAAAGCAACTAGTCCAGGATAGCAATGGAGTACAGTTTTGTCAGTACTTTGTAACATGAGAAAAACTCCCTTCGATGATATAAATCTCATAACAATAAGTATAGTAGAAATTTCGTCTACACGCACACAGAACTATGAACATCATCCGACAATTAATACAGAAAGAAGAGGTTGTCCAAAAAGCTATTATTAATTTTGACAATGGCTCCACTCACCGCGCGACCACTATAAAAAAAACCACTTATAGTGGTCTTTAAGGGATTGCGGCGGTTACGCACATAGCTTAGAGGTTGACTCAAAAGGTAAAAATCGACCTTTTGAGTCAACCTCTTTAGAAAAATTGTAGAGATTATTCTACGACTTCATAGTCTTCTGGGTTTCCAGCAGTAAATGGTTCACTTGTATCCATATGTCCTAAAAACGACTCATGAACTTCCCCACCGATTAAAATTTGTGTCTTACCAACACCAAATTGCTTTGCGATGAGTGCAATTTGCTCAATTAACATCAGTTCACCAGATGACCCAAGGTTAGCTTCTAAAATGTTTTCTGAGAAGGAAACATAAGCAACATCATCTTCAAAAGTAACAGATTGCACAGTTGTCGTTTCGGGTAGAAGGCTAACTAAGTTTTCTTGAAGTGGCCCAGCAGTCCAAAGTTCATATGCATTTTTTGCACCTTCTTCATTTGCAGGAACAGAAACATCGGTATTCACGCGATACATTTCCATTAATTGATCGTCAGAGAAATAAAGTACTACGTTATCAACCATTTCCACATCATCTGTTTGTGTAGCAGTTTCATCATCTTCCCTTAGCTGACTATCTGCTTCTTCTTCCTCTTTATTGTTATCTTCTTCATTCTCAATACCTTCATCGAGATTGTCAGTTGTGTCATCTTCGACTATTTCTTGTTCCGTATCATCTGCTCCTGAGCGGTCGATAGGTGTCGTATTATCATTTTCTTCCCCTTGCCCACACCCTGAAAGAGATAAAGTAATGACAAAGCTTAGAAGCGTACCAAAGAATATTTTCTTCATAATAAAAGACCTCATTTCGTGTATTGTACTTTGTTAGTCGATGTTAAAATAAAAACGTTACACAAAATTTTAACATAGAACTAGAAAGAAGGTTAATGTGATTATACTTTTTATAGAAAAGTAGATACTTTTTTGAAGAAATAGCGTTTAATTAAAGTAACGAATATTTTGGAAAGGTGGAGAAACGGTGGGAGGTTACAAGGTTGGTAAGGTGACATTAGGATTCTTTCTTATTTTTATTGGAGTTGTATGGATAGTTCAGCAATTAATAGGGGCTTCACTGTTAAAATATGTCATGACATATGGCTGGTTTATTATACTTATTATCCTCGTATTAGAGTATGCGAATAAATATTTTAATAGAGTAGAAGAGAAGAAGATATCGTTTGATGGTTTTTCAGTGAGTGTGCTTTTTATTTTCATGCTGATTAGTGGAGGGATATTTTCGGTTCAAAAAACAGGAGTTGTTGATGTGTTCTTTTTTCTCGGACCGGAGAATTCAATTGAAATTGAAGAGGAATATGAAGTTGACGATTTAAATCTCTTTTTAATGGAATATGTTAATGGTTCTATAGAAGTCGTTGGGGAAGATACATCAACGGTACATATCGAAGGAAAAGTGACATCTCGTCATTATGATGAATCAGGTATTGCAGAGAACTTTGAAAAAGCGAGAAAAGTAGAAGAAGGGGAAGGTAGCTTTGAGTATGTCGTGAAAGAGTCTTCGTCTATTTTTTCATCAAATAGAAACCATTTAACGATTGAGTTTGTGATTACGGTGCCGAAAGAGGCTTTATTAGAGATTGAGGCTGTAAATGGTTCTTTAACAGCTTCTCATATTGAAAATGGGGTAAGTTTAAAGACTACTAACGGTGATATTGAAATTAACGATGTTGTTGGTCATGCAACTGTTCGCAGTACAAATGGAAGTTTAAGTTTAGCTAGTATTATAGGTGAAATTGAAGCAGTGACGACGAATGGAAAAATTAGCGTGAAAAATGTAGATGGAAAGGTTCTTGCTAGAGGGACGAACGGTGCTATAGATATAGAGAGTCATCAAGTGGGGGGAGATTGGGAAATAAAAACGACAAATGGAAAAATTTCAATCGACATACCGAAGGAAGCTAATGTTTATATTGAAGGGGAAACGAGCAATGGGTCGGTAGACGGAAATCTTGAGTGGGAGAGGAAATATGCAGGGGAATTAGTGTTAACGAGGAGACAAGGTTCTTCCACGTTAGGCGATGGCACTTACTCCATTATCGTCAATGGAACAAATGGTGGGATAGAGGTAAATACGCACTAATTTTGCCACGTGTAGAAGCGAGAAGAGTACTACTTAAGATGAAGGTGGCAAAATTCCTTCACCATCTTCAAAAAAAGACTTAAAACTAGCTTTTTGACGCTAGTTTTAAGTCTTTATATATTATTCTACTCCTGCAACCCACTCTGCTACTTTTTCTTCGTTAGCTTCAATCCAAGCAGCTGCAGCATCTTCAGCTGATGCTCCTTCTTGAATATCAAGCATAACTTCTTCCATATCAGCAGCAGTCCAGTTAAACTGGTCTAAGATTTGGTATGCACCAGGTAAATCTTCCTGTAAACCTTCGCGTACCATTGTTGCAATGTATTCTGCTTCACCAAAAGAACCTTGTGGATCATCTAAATACTTAAGATCGTAAGAAGCGAATTTCCAGTGTGGAGTCCAACCAGTAACAACGATAGGCTCTTCATTATTAACCGCTTCTCCTAATGCTTGTGCCATTGCACCACTAGAAGATGTTTGAACATCCCAACCATCTAGGTTAGCGTAGTCTTCGTCAACTGCAGTTTCAGCAGCTTGAACAACTCCAGCACCTGGCTCGATACCAGTGATCGTGCTTCCTAACTCATCCGCATATTGGTCTAAGTCTTCGATAGAGTCAATTGTCATATAAGAAGGAACAACTAAACCAATTTTAGCTCCTTCAAGATTTGTTCCTAAGTCTACTAAACTATCGGAATACTCTTCGTAAAGATCACCATGTGTTGCAGGTAACCATGCTGCAACCATACCATCAGCTTCTCCGTTTGCAACAGATTGCCACATAATTGCATTATCGATTGGTGTTAATGTTACATCATATCCTTGATCTGCTAAAACTTGCCCGATGACATGAGTAGATGCAACTTCAGAATCCCACTCTACGTATACTAGCTCGATTTCGCCACCTTCTTCATTAGTTGTAGCTTCATCAGTTGTTTCTTCGCCAGCTGTTTCTCCTTCAGTAGTATCACCTTCAGTAGCATCACCATCAGTGTCAGCGTCGCCACAACCAGCTACTAATAGCGTTAATGAAAGACCTCCTGCAAGGCCAAGACGTTTCCAGTTTAACATAACGTAATTCTCCCCTTTGTTTGTAATATGTTTTATATTTGGACTTTTCATGAAGAAAAGGAACCCACTTAGTTAAAGAACGTGTTCAAAAAGTAATTTGAAATGGCTGCGCTCGCTGCGCGCTTGCTAGGAGAGTGCCACTCCCTAGCAAACTTTAAAAACAGCATCAGCCTCACTATCTTCAGCCTGTTCAAAAAGCTCAATAATGGAGCTTTTTGAATGGATAAAATTAATTCTTTTTTGTATTCACGCTTTGCGTCAATCTATCAATAATGATGGCAAGAATAACAATCCCTATCCCTGCTACGAAACCAGGTCCAACCTGGGCGCGCTGTAGCGCAGATAATACTTCTCTTCCTAAGCCTTTCGCACCGATCATCGATGCGATAACGACCATGGAAAGTGCGAGCATAACTGTTTGGTTTATACCAGCCATAATCGTTGCTCTTGCCATTGGTAGCTCCACTTTAAATAGTTTTTGAGAACCTGTGCTACCAAAAGCATCAGCTGCTTCAACGAGTTCTTTTGAAACTTGGCGAATACCAAGGTTTGTAAAGCGAATTGTTGGTGGTGTTGCAAAGACTAGAGATGCAAAGACACCAGGTACCATACCGATACTAAAGAAAGCAACAGCAGGTAGTAAATATACGAATGCAGGCATAGTTTGCATAAAGTCTAATACTGGCTTAATAATTGCTTCAGCCGTATTGTTTTTAGCCATTAAAATCCCGATTGGAACACCGATAATCACCGATAAAATACTTGCGTTTAAAACTAAAGTGAATGTATACATCAACTCTTCCCATAAGCCTTGGTTATGAATAAGCCAAAGACCTACAATAGAAAATGCTGGAAGTCCAAACTTTCTACCTGTAAGGAAATAAGCAATAACAGCAACTACTAAAATCGTAATAATAGGTGGTACACTATAAATTAGTTCTGCGGTCCACTCCATAAAAGTACTGTAATGAACACGAATCGGTGTGAAAATAAACGAGAATGTACTCGTAATCCAATCAATTGTATTTTTTGTTCCTTCTGCAATAGGAATTGCTGGAACGAGTTCAAAATTAACAAGTCTTACAATAAAATCGAGAACTGTATTGATATAGTCACGAATTGTATCAAACATTGAACTTCACCTCACCATCTCCAGCTAGTGCTGCGATTACTGCACCACGTACAATAATTCCAACAAGCTTGTTGTTATCGATGACTGCTACTGGGATAGGTGAGTCATGAATAATATTGAAAATATCGTGCATTGGTGTGTCTTTTTCTACTTTAGGAATATTGTTATGCAAAATCTCACTTAAATTAGTAATCCCATTCTTTTTGGCAGCAGAAGCATCATCTGCTGTAATATAGCCTTTTAAGTTTCGGTTGCTATCGACGACAAACATACTGGATATTCCTTCTTCTCGCATTCTCTCTAGTGCAACACGCGGACCATGTTTATCGATATTCACAGTTTCTGGACGCTTCATAATGTGTTGCGCTGTAAGTACTTTTGAACGGTCAACGTCCTCGACAAATTTTTCAACGTAGTCATTTGCTGGATTGACTAGTATTTCTTCTGGTGTACCAATTTGTACGATAGAACCGTCTTTCATCAGTGCAATTCGATCACCGATGCGTAACGCTTCATCTAAATCATGCGTAATAAAGATGATCGTTTTTTTCATAGAAACTTGCAGGTCTAGTAATTCATCTTGCATATCTTTACGAATCAACGGGTCTAGTGCAGAAAAGGCTTCATCCATTAATAAAACTTCAGGATCGTTTGCTAGCGCACGAGCAAGTCCTACACGCTGCTGCATACCACCAGATAGCTGGTCAGGATATTGATCTTCATATCCTTTAAGTCCAACTAGTTCAAGAGAACTTAGAGCGGTTTTCGTACGTTGTTCTTTATCAATTCCTTGAACCTCTAATCCGTATTCTACGTTTTGTAAAATCGTTCTATATGGAAATAATCCGAACTTTTGAAACACCATACTCATTTTTTTTCGTCTAACTTCTCTTAATTGTTCTTCACTTATGTTTGCAAGGTCCTCATTGTCCACCCATACACTTCCACTAGTAGGTTGAATGAGTCTATTTAACAAACGTACGAGTGTGGATTTACCACTTCCAGAGAGCCCCATAATAACGAATATTTCACCGTCTTGTACTTCGAAAGAAGCTTGATTAACCCCGACGGTTACACCGCATTCTTGAAGGATCTCATTTTTTGACTTACCTTCCTTTAACATGTTTGAAGCTTGTTTTTGCTTTTTTCCAAACAGCTTCGTTAATTTATCAACTTTTATTTTAGCCACTTAAAGCACCTCAATTTTTCTTTATTAACGGCTCCTATTAGCCTCTTGCAATTATTTTGTCGAAACTAACACACACCCTTAACAAAGCATAATTAAAAAAATCATTACATTCTATATATCTAGCTTTCTTGCAAGCTAATGATTTTTTCCGTATGAACGACCTTTTTAACTATAAACTTTTTATAAAATTAGATCAAACCGTATATTTACTCTGAAATGTATAAAAAGTTTGTTCAGAAAAAACTGTACATAAATTACAGGAGGGATACTGTTAAATGCTTTAAAATACTCCTTAATAGTATTGCAACTGTGACTTTCCATTAGAATGGTAGATTTGCTACTATTTATTATAGTTAGTTTATAACTAGAGGAGGCCAACGATGCGTAGCGAGGAAAAGTTACAAAAAGACATAGATGCTCTTGAAGAAGCACGCAATCGTTTTATTACTGAAATCGCAAAGAATATTCATTTATATAATATTACGCCATCTGCTGGTCGATTATACGGCACTGTTTTTTTTGCTGAAGAGCCAATGACACTAGATGAAATGAGTAAAGCGATGGGAATGAGTAAAACGAGTATGAGTACCGGAATTCGTTCTTTACTAGATGCTAATATGGTTGAACGAGTTTGGGAGAGAGGGATCAGAAAAGATCTATATAAGGCAGAGGATGATTGGTATAAATCTTTCTCCAATGTGTTTATAAATAGGTGGCGAAATGCAACTGAATTAAATTTAGATGCAATAAAAGAAACGAAGCAGCTTCATTTAAAACTTCTTAAAGATACTGATAGTGAGGATATTAGAAAAAAAGTGACATTAGATTTAGAAAAATTAGAAGAAGCCGAACAATATTATTATTGGCTAACTAATGTCATTAGTTTATTTGAAACAGGTGAGATTTATGATATCGTCCCAAAGCATAAAAAATCAGACTGAAAATTTTTGTGCCTTAATCTAAGTTCAAGCGATGGCTACATTCGTCGTGCAACCTGAATTATTCTTATAGTGGTTTTTTTTAGAGTATGAATATTAACTTTGGTAGTGGAAAAAATTCTTAATTGCTCCAAAAAGGCTTAAAACTAACTTTGCAAAGCTAGTTTTAAGTCTTTTTTAAAAGAAAGTATAAATTTGGCAGTGGAATTTTATCGCCGTGCGTACTAGCGAGAAGAGCGCTCACTAGTACTTTAAGAGCTACGGCGAAATTCCACTGCTTCTAAGAAAAAACTAAAAACGAGCTTCAGGCTCGTTTTTAGTTTTTTCTTATTTGACACAGCGGATCCGAACATTGTTTAGAGGTTTTCTTCTAATTTAAAAACAACCTTTTGAGTTAACCTGTCCATTTTTTTGTTATAATAAATTATGTACTTCATAGTAAGGGAATGGATATGATGCGAAAGAAAAACTATTTACTAGCAATCTATTTGTTAATTATTGGTTTTATTGGTGCGGGACTATTTTGGTTATGGGCATTGACGAAATAGAAAGATATGCTACTGGTGGCAAACGCAAATAGTTTGGCACCTTTTTGTAACTTATTATCGGAAAAGACGACAAATAGTTTGAGAGGGAGGGAAGATTGTGAGGGAGGAATTTGATCGTTTATACGAAACGTATCACAATACTCTTTTTCAGTATTTATTTTATATGGTACGTAACAGAGAGGTTGCTGAAGAATTAGTTCAAGAAGTCTATATAAAGGTCCTCCATTCATATCAATCGTTTAAAGGTAAAAGTAGCGAGAAAACTTGGCTATATTCTGTTGCAAAACATGTTGGTATTGATTGGATTAGAGGACAAAGTCGCAAAAAGAGAAAAATAGACGGTCAACAATTTGAATGGAGTGAAAGAGAATACGAGATACATGATCATGCACCACTCCCTGAAGAAATTCTCTTGCAAAAGGATGAACTCCAGCAAATATATAAGAAGCTTCAACTATGCTCTGAGGATCAGCAGCAGGTCATTATTTTAAGGTATATACAGAGTTTGAGTATTTCCGAAACAGCAGATGTATTAGGCTGGACAGAGAGTAAAGTGAAAACGACTCAACATAGAGCGATAAAGGCATTAAAAAAGCAGTTAATGCAAGACGATTTTGATGTAAAGGAGGCTAGCGAATGAATAAGAAACGTTGGGATGAGGAAGAGTTAGAGGACCAACTACGCGAGCTTCCTCAGATAAAGGATAGTCAATCAAAAGAAGCGCTATTTCAAGCGATTGAAAAAAAGATGAATGAAGCTCATACAGAAAAGATAAAAGAACCTCGAATAAATAAAAAGCGCACATGGATCTATCCTGTCATAGCTTCATTTGCCGCAGTACTTCTTCTTATACTAATCGTACCGTCATTTATTCATAACGATATGCCTTTAAATGACTTGGCAGGCGATTACGATGATGCTGCAGATTCAGGTGGTCCAGATACTTTGTTTGGTGGAGATGAAAGTGTTGAAGAAGAAATGTTTATCATGGAAGAGCCTGAAGCAAATAATATAAGCGAAAGAACGGAAAGTTCAGCGGATGAAATGCCGGAAACAGAACAAAGTATAGTGCCTATCCCCTACGTACTAGACGTGGCCATCCCGACAGGCAATGGAAATGTTTATCAGCCGATAGGATTTGTTATCGGGGAAATGGTTGCCACTGATGAACTAGGTGCAGGGGATTTACTAGCAAAGATAGAATATGCACTACATTCACCGCATGCTAATTGGGGAATTGAAAGCGTCAGCGAGCAAATTCAATCGATCTCGATGATTGAAGAGGAAAATACTGTTGCGCTAGATTTTTATGAAGATAACCGAATGGCTAGTTTATCAAGTATGGAATCGGAAAGTTTTCGTAATGTGGTGACAGAATACTTCAGTGTGTTAGGTTTTGATTATGTTCAATTTACAGTTAATGGAAATCAAGGATTTGACTTTGGGCAAGAAGGTCGAGAAGTGGAATGGAGTCTCTTATCAGATAACCGTGGTTATTATGTTTACGCCGATGAAGGTGGAGAACGCTACTTATTGAGAGGCGCAAATGCCGAAGAGCCAATATACGAAGATGGTGAACTTATCTCTTTAAGAGCTACGCTTGAAAACATGAAAAATGTAGCTGATAATGCTTGGTACGAACCTGGAATACCAGAAACGGTTTTCTTTGATGATGTAGAGCGAATAGATAACTATGCCATTATTACATTAACAGACGATAGTGCGTTAACGCTTGAACAATTTGACCTTTTCGAAGAAGTGCTTGCACACACAATGCACGATTTCTCTATCGATTACTTTACTATAGAGGGTGGTCCAATAGAGGATATTAAGGAACATAGAACGACAGAAAGGCTTTCGACGAGAACAACACCGAATATAAAATATGACTAATATGTATGTAGGGGAACTCAAAAGGTTAATTTTAACCTTTTGAGTTCCCCTTTAAGTAATGCGCGTCGAGTGGTGTCATTGCCAAAACTTTAATTACTTTTGGGATGGCCTCATTACTGCGTCACCTTTTGTCGTATTGATACATAGTGAAGGTAATGCTGCCAATTATTACGTATGTTTTTACATGAATGGACAATCAACCTTAATTACGTATGTAAAATGGGATAATTCGCACGGAGATGACCTTTATAGGAAGTAAACGTCGAGTTTTGTTTCCCGGGAAATGGTATTTGTAGAAAAGGCATTCTCATATGTCGAATGAGAATGCCTTTTACAATATAGTTATATTAAATAATGAATTAAGCTCGTTGCAATACCGAAGTAGATGAGTAACGAAAAGATATCATTCAAGGTTGTAATAAGGGGACCGGATGCAACGGCTGGATCAATGCCAATTCGATATAAAATAAGGGGGATAATGGTTCCTGACATTGTTCCAATAATCAACGTTGCCAAAAGAGATACACCAACAACAAATCCAAATAGTAAGCTAGATTGCCAAAATGCAGCTACTCCGAGTACGAGTAAACCACATGTTAATCCAATAATAATACCTACTTTAAACTCCCGCCAAATAAGCTTGAGAATAGTCCTCTTTTCTAGTGTGTTCGTGACAAGCCCCCGAACAACGACAGCTAATGATTGAGTGCCAGTATTTCCTGTCATGCCAGCGATCATTGGCATAAAGAAGATGAGAGCGACAACTTGTTCTAATGTTGCTTCAAACCCGTCCAAAATGCTACCAGAGATCAAGCCGATAAATAATAAAAGAATGAGCCATGGAAGGCGTCGAAAGGAAGCGACGCTAGCTTTCGTGTTAAAGTCAATCGATTTCCCAGAAGCAGAGAGCTTTTCAATATCTTCATTTGCCTCTTCAATAAAAACATCAATAACATCATCTACTGTTACGATTCCTTTTAGTTCATTTGAGTTATCAACAACTGGAACAGCTAGAAAGTCATAACGTTGTATAAGTTGGGCTACTTCTTCTTGGTCCATATCGATAGGCACAGAAATGACTCTGTTAAACATGATGTCACCGATTTTTTCATCGATGTTTGCTAAGAGAAGATCACGATACGATACTACGCCAACAAGCTTTTTATTTTCATCGATAACATATAAGTAATAGATGTTTCTTGTTAATTCAGCGAAGGTTTTAAATTTATCTACAGCGTCTCTTACAGTATAATAATCCCTTATCCAAACAAATTCATTTGTCATAATACCACCAGCAGTTTCTGGTGGGTAGCTCATTAACTGCTGAACGGTCTTTGATTCATCTTTTTGCATGGCTGATAAGTATTCATCCAATTTTTCTTCCGTAAGCTCAGCAAGTAAATCGGCTAAATCATCGTTATCCATGATGTCCATCACTTTTGATGATTTTTCAATACCTAGCTTTTGGAGAACTTCCATTTGCATGTCAGAATCTAGTTCCATCATTAAATCAGCAATTTGTTTCGAGTTCATAAAAGTTAGGAATTTAAAATGGTGCTTTTCGGGTAAAGAACGATATAACTCTGCTAAGTCGTATGGATGTAGCTCTTCAAGCAGAGTTTGCAAGGAATCGCGCTTTGCCTCTCTTATATATTTGATTACTAGAACTGTTAACTGGGTTGCATTCATGTGCTCAACACCAACTTCCTCTGAAATCATTCTGCACTTTATTTTATCCTAGTTTAGTGGCTCTTGTTAATGATCATTAAAAAAAATATATTTCAAATTAGTGGCAAGAACACCAATCGATGATAGAAAAAAGGGTTCAAGCGGAAATAGTAAGTAGTTCCGTTTGTGAGGAGAAAAATACAAATATAACCGTAATTCCTAGTCCAAATAGATAGCTAATTGGACTAGGAATTTTTATTGATATAACAAGATTCCCCCTTAATCTAGTCTCTGATTGGCCCCCGAAATATCGTACTAAAAAACAACAGACTAATGCTCATTATTCAATAATTATTTTGTATGCTAAAGTATCTGCTATTTACCTATCTAAAATGATGTTGTATTAGGTGGAAACTAAGTAACCAATAAAGATACATGTAAAAAACCAACTAGACTGGAGTAATCGTTCTTTTTTTTATCTCCAACTAACGCAAGACATCTATTTTCCAAAAACAGCAAGTGCAGTTTTAAATATTAATTTGATAAGGTTAGATTGCTGAAATGAGTTGCGTAAATAAGTGGAGAAATTCCGCTTATATATAAAATAGCAACAAAAATCACTGGAATAGAAGGAGAAATTCCGGCTATTGATTAAAAAGTCGTGAAAATAAGCCATTTTATTTAGCTTAAAGGGAAAAACTCCGTTTATTTAACACTAATCAAACGCAATTCTGGAGCATAAGTGGAAAAACTCCGCTTATTTCAAACTCTCACTACCTCCCCTAAATAAATCATCCCCCCTGTAGTATCAAAGTGAGGGAGTTTAAGGACATTTTTTATAGTGTTAATTTTTAATAAAAAACGAGACAATTTCACATAGTGAAAAAGTCCCGTTTTTGCTGTATCATTTTTAGTTTTCTCCCTCTAAACGGAACTACATGCGGAAATAGCTTGAACCTTTTTAGTAAGACCAGAAAGTTTAAATTTTGCAGTGGAATTTTATCGCCGTGCGTACTAGTGAGAAAACCACTCGCTAGTACTTTAAGAGCTACGGCGAAATTCCACTGCTTCTAAGAAATTACTGTATCAAATAATTAAAGACAGGTGATCCTGGTGGTGCATCAATAATCATATGAATAATTGGGATTGTGTAAGCGAAAAGAATGAGTGCAATAGCTATACCAATCCACAACTTCCAACTTTCTAAAAATCTAGGTGTACTTGGTGTATCGAGCGGATCTGGTGTAACAGGAAATTCCGTTTGTCCTTTAGGTGCTAAAAAGCCAAGGTAAATAAAGTTATAGAACATTAATACACCAGCAGCTGTTAATATTACACCACCGATAGCGACGGTTACATGGCTAGTAAAGATTCCTTCAAACCACTGTAAAGCTTGTGGGTGGTCAATATAAGTCGTGTAGGCGGTACGTCTAGGGGCGCCCAATAGTCCGAGTAAGTGCATCGCACCAGACATTAAGAACATCCCAGTTGCCCATAACCAAGTTTGCACAATACCACATCGGTTTGCGTGCCGATCAAATTTGCGTCCAGTTAAAACAGGGATTAACCAATAAGCCATTCCAAAAAAGGTTAGTAGTACTGTTGTTCCTACAGTTAAATGGAAGTGACCAACTACCCAAAGTGTGTTATGAACAACTGCGTTTAGCTGAAAGCTCGCGTTAATTAACCCTCCTGCACCAGCGGGAATAAAAATAATCATCCCCATAAATGGAGCAAAGAAACGAGCATCCCCCCAAGGTAGCTTTTTAATCCAACTTAATAACCCTTTTCCACCTTTTGCCCGACCAGTTTGCTCAAACGTAGCAAAAATTGAGAAAGCTGTGAGTAAAGATGGAACAACCACTATAAAGGTCAACACTGTTTGGAGATACTTCCAAAACTCACTAATGCCAGCCTCCATTAATTGATGGTGGAATCCGACAGGAATAGAAAATAGTAAAAATAATGCAAAGGCAAGCTTTGCTAACGAGCCGCTAAATAATCTTCCTCCGATTATTTTAGGGATGGATATGTACCAAACCATATATGCTGGCATTAGCCAGAAATAAACGAGAGGATGCCCGAAATACCAAAATAATGTTCGACTTAACACAACGTTTATCTCATCTGTTATACCCATTGCCCAAGGTAAGATAAGAAATAATACTGAAACAGCAACGCCAATAGAAGCTATAAACCAGAGTAAAATAGTAGCTGTTGTCATATAGCCAAAAAGTGGTGTTGGCTTTCCGGGGTTTGCCTTTTTCCACTTAAAAAAGTGAGCTAATAATGCCGTTCCTTCAAGCCATGTACCTACAACGAACAGTACGAGGCCAGCGTAGAACAGCCAATGGGCTTGAAGTGGTGTATAAAATGTATATAAAACGGATGCTTGATTCGTTAAAATCATGAAAGCACAAATAACTGTTCCGAGCGTTAATACGATAAAACCAGCCCATCCTAGTTTTCTTAACCTATCTGAAAAAGCGCCATGTGTTCTGCTCATACCAGCAAAAAAGAAACCGAAGATAATATAGGTCGTAAATACGAGTGCAAGTAAAACACCATGGAGCGTTAATATTTGATAATAGCCTAACCAGCTAGGTAATTCTATCATGCCACCTCGAGCTAATCCTTGTAAAAGTCCACCAAAAACACCAACGATAAACGCAACAAAAGCAATGGAGACGTGAATCATACTTAGTGGTTTTATTTTCGGATCGACTTGCAAGGTGTAATCATCATGTAGGTTTTGTAGCGCTTCATTTGATTGTCCCATTATGGTGTCACCTCGATTCTCATTTGCATATGGTGGTGACCGGTGCCGCAATATTCATTACATATTACAAGGTATTCACCAGGTTCATGAAACGTATGCACCGACATATTCACATGTCCAGGTGTAAGCATGAAATTCACATTAGTACCTGGAATTGTAAAGCTATGAACGACATCGGCACTAGTAACGTGAAACTCTACCGTTGAGCCAACAGGTACTTCTATGACAGAAGGAGAATACCCAAAGGCTTGGCCGATAATGGTAGCTCTATATGTGGTGTCATCAATTTGTTCTAATCCTGGATTCGAGAACATTGGATCATTATTTAAGTTTTGTGGATCTACGGTATGCATATGACTTGGTGGATGGTGCCCCATAGCGAATGCTGATACCCCTAGTATTGTTAGAAATAAAATGAGTGAACTGACTCCGAATATAAGCCAGATTTTTTCATACTTGTGCAAATGCATATAAGTTCCCCCCTTGTTAAGTTAAATTCGAGTAAGAAATAAAATAAATACAATAAACCAAGTGATAACTAAAAATGATCCTAGAAATAAAACAAAAGTAAATGTCCCTTTCAAAGAGCCTTCCTCTTGTTCTGACACAGGTTTATCTTTTTCTTGCAAATTTGGCTTACTCATTATGTGCCCCCTCTCTCCGAATAACTCCCTATTATAAAATGAAGAAAGAATCAACTACTTTAATAAACGAGCCGACACCTTCTATTACCCCCACGCAATAATGATAATAGATGAACGAAGTGTGATGAGAGTCATTTTGTGAATAATTAGTGAAGAATTGTAAAAAATATACAGTTAACATCATGAGTGTGTTGTTAACTGTATAAGGTTTCGGGGAGGGTTAAATAATATTGTCATATTTTATATACAGAAAAGTGTGAAATTTAATGTAACAAACGGTAAGTGGCATTGACGTAAAAAAATGGGCTATGCTATAATCTCTGTAGTAATGAAAATCATTCTCAACTGTTTTTAATAGTTATTAATAAATAAAGTTTATAAATAAAGCAGTTTCATTTATAAAGCAAAACCAACCATGACATACTGGGAGGTAAGTGTATGAGTTTTATAGAATTAAAGAATATAACTAAATATTTTGCAGGGACTTCGAACCCGGCAGTTCATTCATTAAATTTAGGGATTGATAAAGGAGAAATTATTACATTACTTGGTCCTAGTGGTTGTGGAAAAACAACAACGCTTAGAATGATTGCTGGTTTTGAACATCCAACTGACGGCGCCATTGAAATTGACGGAAAACAAATTTTTAATAAGACTCATGCACTCCCTCCTGAAAAAAGAGGAATTGGGATGGTTTTTCAGGATTATGCACTTTTTCCACACATGACGATATTAAAGAATGTGATGTTTGGATTGAATAAATGGAGTGTACGAGAGAAAAAGCAACGGGCAAAAGAAGTATTAGAGCTCGTTGGCTTAGAAGACTTTGCAAATCGTTACCCTACACAACTCTCTGGTGGGCAACAGCAAAGAGTTGCTTTAGCAAGAGCGTTAGCACCAAAGCCGCATGTTGTATTAATGGATGAACCTTTTAGTAATTTGGACGCTGGATTACGTGAAAAAATGCGTTTTGATGTAACGAATATTTTGCGAAAAGCAAACACGACGGCTATTATTGTTACTCATGACCAAAAGGATGCTTTTGCTGTTTCAGATAGGGTAGTTGTAATGAAGGATGGCGTTATCCAGCAAATTGCAGCTCCTAAGGAAATGTACCGTTGTCCTAAAAATTGCTTTGTCGCGCAATTCGTTGGAAAAACGAACTTGCTTACAGGTACGATGGATGATGATCAACGTCATATCCACACACATATTGGAAAGGTGTGTCTTCCTGATCAATGGAAGGAGCATGTTGAGACTGTCAAATTATCGATAAGACCTGAAGGCTGCCAATTAGCAGAACAAGGAGCGTATTGTGGTGTTGTAGAACGTGTTACGTATGGTGGTGAATATCAAGAGCTGTATGTACGCCTTCATAACCAACCAGAGCTTTCGAGTGAACCAATGCTCATTTATGCACCTGTAGAACAAGATGTGGAAATTGGAAGAATTGTATCTTTTGATATAAAACCTGAGTTAATTGCATTAGTTGAATAGTTATAGTAAGTACAGCCGATAGTGGGGGAAATGCCTCATAATTGAGGCACTGAAAAAGTATAAAACAACTTTTTCAGTGCCTTTTATTTGTATTGCAGTCGCTCGCCTGGTAGGAGAAACCCACTCCTATCAGGCTTTTTAACGATTGCGACGGCTACGCACATTGCTTAGGGACACTGAAAAAGTGAAAGAACGCCACTTTTTCAGTGTCCTTTCATTATTGGCTTTTTTGTGTAGGTTAGATTGTGAAATGAATGCGAGGCAGAGTAGCGGCAGACCGAGATTTAGTCTAACAGTTCTTATATGATTTTTAAATGTAAGAAATTTGGCAGTGGAATTTTATCGCCGTGCGTACTAGCGAGAAGAGCACTCACTAGTACTTTAAGAGATACGGCGAAATTCCACTGCTTCTAAGAAAAGACTAAGACCTAGCTTCACCAAGCTAGGTTTTAGTCTTTTCTTATTGACGTGGTGATTTGTATCACAACGACTTTACCTGCAGTATGTTATTTTTTAATTGAGAGTGATTATCACTATTGTGAGGTGACAGTATTTTGAAAAAAGAAATTAACTTAAATAAATCGGTTTATGATTTAGTCACACAGTTTCCTGAAATAAAAGAGATCATGGTGTCGATAGGATTTGACAATATTACGAAACCAGGCATGTTGCAAACAGCGGGAAGGGTTATGACATTACCTAAAGGCTGTCGAATGAAAGAAATACCACTTGAAAAAGTAATAGAAGAATTTGAAAAACATGGTTTTACAGTTTATCAATAAATGGAGGGTGTCATATGAGTGAGATTATTAATAATAGAGAACAGGAAAAACTAGATAAAAGTAAGCGGCAAGAAATGTTAAAGGAAATTATCAAGGATTTACATGCAGGGAAATCGGTTGAAGAAGTAAAACAACGGTTTAATGATGCGGTAGGAACAATTTCTGTAGCGGAAATTTCTGATATGGAGCATTCTCTAATGGTAGAAGAAGGAATTTCAGTTGAGGAGGTTCAGCGACTTTGCTCCGTCCATACAGAAGTATTTAAAGGTTCAATAGAAGAGATTCATAATCAAAATGAACCTGAACAGCAGCCTGGACACCCAATTCACACATTTAAGCTGGAAAATAGAGCGATTGACCAGCATGTTAACTTTAAGCTTCAGCTTCATACGGAGCGCTTCGAAAAAGATCAAAGCGAAGAAAATATAAAGAAATTAATAGACGACTTATCTGAGCTTTTGGATATTGATAAGCATTACAGTAGAAAAGAAAATTTACTATTTCCATTTCTAGAGAAGTACGGAATTTTCGGCCCTACAAAAGTCATGTGGGGTGTCGATGACCGCATTCGAGCAGCAATTAAAAAAGCACGTATGGAGTTAGTTAATGGAGATCTTAATACGAAAGAGATAGTAGAATCTTTAAACTACATCATATATGAAGTAACAGAAATGATTTATAAGGAAGAAAATATTTTATTTCCTATGTCACTTCAGACGCTTACTGAAGATGAATGGATAAAAATAGCAAACGAAAGTGACATTATTGGCTACACTTTCGCTGAGCCTGCAGGAGTATGGAAGCCGGAGCGTGCAGGTGTCGATGGTAATGTTCACTCTGGTGAAGGTTATATCAAACTCGAAACAGGAATTTTAACGGTAGACCAGCTTGAAAACATGATGAACCATCTACCGGTCGATATCACTTATATTGATAAAGATGATTTCGTTCGTTATTTTTCACATGGAAAAGAGCGTATTTTTCATCGAACAAAATCAGTAATTGGCCGTACAGTACAAAATTGTCACCCTCCTCAAAGTGCACACATTGTTAATGAATTGCTCGATGATTTTAAATCTGGCAAAAAAGACTCTGAAGATTTTTGGATTAAGTTTAGAGATAAATATGTTCTTATTCGCTACTTTGCTGTTAAGGACAAGGACGGAAACTATGCAGGAACACTAGAGTTTACACAAAACATCGGACCAATCCAGGAAATAACAGGTGAAAAAAGATTGATGTCATAAAGATAATGAACCACAAAAGGTGATCGTGCCTTTTGTGGTTTTTTCACATTTGTCAGCGGTTAATTTAGTAATAGTGAACAGAACTTTTTATATTTTGGCTCTGTTATAGGCTAATGTTGAGTTTTACGAAAGGTGCGAGAAGCCTGCGGTAATAGCATTCACTGAAGATCCCGCTGGGTGGCGGTTGGATACGATGGCTCCGTTCGTTGCGCGACTACGCTCATTGCTTAGGGACACTTAAAAAGTGAAAGAACACCAATTTTTCATTGCCCTTAAATAACGACCTTTTTCAGTTCCGTCTTGAAGCAATGGCCACGGCACCGGTGATTGAAGGTAAGATGATGCCGTGCTATCTGCTTTTCAAGCGAAAACTAATAAACGGAAGGTAAGATGGACAACCTTCATTTGTTGCCATCTTACCTTCCGTACTCACCTTATGAATTGTATGATTAAAGTCGCGCTTGCAAAAAGTATAGGACGAGCAGTAATACCCCTGCTACAATACCAATTATTTTTAGCCTTTGCTTGTTTTTTGCATGCTTTTGCCAACGGTTTGGATCAAACGTCACTTCGTTAGGATCACTTGCCATACTATATAAACTAGCACTAGTAATCTTTCGAAGTAATATCGGCGCAAGAGCTGCACCGGAAATCAATCCAAATATGTGGGCATATCTATTTATTCCTGGATTAATAAAGGTCATAATAACACCAATAATAAGGATTGTAATGATTAATTGTGCGTTTCTTGGATCTATTAGATCTTTTCGTACGAGTACCATATATAAGTAAATACCGAATAAACCGTAAATGGCGCCAGATGCACCTAAGTGGAAGTAAAATAGAGGTGCGAGTATAAATGTAGCGATATTAGCAAGAATACCTGTAGCGAAGTATGCTATTAACAACTTTCCTTTCCCTAACATCTTCTCTAATGCCGGACCAAATAGAAATAACGAAAAGCAATTAAATAGTAAGTGCATAATAGAGCCGTGTAGAAAAATGGGTGTAACGATCCTCCATAATTCTCCCATTGCTATATGGTAGTTACTTCCTACCCCATAGGCCTCGATGAGTTGCCCACCTAGTTTCGGGTACATAGACATCCAAAAGTAAATAACGAGATTAATCGCAATGAGAACCGTCACCAATTTATATGACCTTACAAACTGACCAAAGCTTTCATTCCTAATAAACATATGTGTACGTTCCCCTTTATCATTTTATATTTCATATATTGCTAGTTTTACCCTTCATCCTTTTTATATTCAAAAACAAGGTTTTTAACCACCCTCATTTTAACATATGAACATTTTAAAGGCCTATTAATAGAAATTTTACAGACCCTAGATTGCCTAAGGACACGCATGAAAGGTTGAAGAGGGCACTGAAAAAAGTAAATAAGGCTGCTGAAAAAGTACAAAACCACTTTCCTAGTGGCCTCGTATTACTTGCTTTAAGCTACTACATTATAAATAGAAGATAAAAGATTCTTTCATTTTAACGATTGACGATTGATGTAGCGAGATTTCATATAATCCCGTTTATGATCCCGTAAAAGCCCAAGTTTTTTCTAAAGGAAAAAGGTGGTAAACTAAGAAAAATGAGATGAATACGGAGTGTATATTATGATTGTAGGAACGGGCTTAGATTTAGTAGAGATGGACAGGATACATGCGCTTTATCAACGGAAGCCAGCGTTTGCAAGGCGAGTGTTGACACCTGTGGAGCTGGAGCGCTTCAATCAGCTTTCTGAAAAACGTGCAATTGAATATTTGGCAGGCAGGTTCTCTGCAAAGGAAGCATTTTCCAAAGCGTTAGGTATAGGAATTGGAAAACAATTATCGTTTCAAGACGTCAGTATTATGAATGACATAAAAGGAAAACCAATCGTTATTACAGAAAAAATTTCAAATATGAAAATACATTTAACCATTACTCATACCCGTTGTTATGCGGCTGCACAAGTGATTGTTGAAGAAAAATAAGCAGCTTGTCATTGCTAGTCTGCATATTGTAATGGACAGCCACATATAGTGTTAGTGCGGATGGGAGGAACCGTTTATGTACGTGGTAACTGGTGCTGAAATGCATCAAATAGATCGCCATACCATGAGAGAAATTGGGTTGAAAGAAGAAGTTTTAATGGAAAACGCCGGTCAAGCATGTTATCAGCATTTGATAAAGTTCATTAGTAAAAAGGAGAATTTGGTTGTTCTAGTAGGGACAGGGAACAATGGTGGAGATGGATTTGTAATAGGTCGTCTACTAAAGGAAGCTGGCTACAATGTGGACGTGTGGGTAATTCCGCCGGAACAAAAAATTCGTGGCACAGCATCCGTTCATAAACGAATTTTTGAACGTTTTGGTTATGAGTGGAAACCATTTGAAACGAATGAGGAATTGTTTCAATCTAACCTAAAAAACTATTCGATTGTTATCGACGCCCTCCTAGGGACAGGGGTAAAAGGGAAACCTCGGTCACCTTACCGGGAGATCATTGAAGCTATCAATCATTTGCCGGTAAAAAAAATATCAGTTGATATACCGAGTGGTGTCTCGCCAGTGGAAGGGGATAGTGATCCTATAGGAATAAAGGCTGACGAAACGTATACACTTCAAGCGCCAAAACTAAGTGCTTACTCGTATCCGACAGCTTCTTTTTATGGGAAGGTACATGTTTTATCCATTGGGATTCCAAAAGTATCCTTTGAACATGTAGGGGTGTCACGAAGACTAATCACGGAGGAGCAGGTAAAGAAAACGCTCACCAAGCGGATGCCAGACGCCCATAAAGGTTCAGTGGGAAGAGCATTGATCATTGGTGGAGCACTCCAAATGACAGGAGCGCCTGTGTTGACGACTTATGCTTGTCTTCGCTCCGGAGCAGGGTTAGTAACGTTAGCTGTTCCTGATAGCATTCAGCCAATTGTTTCACAAAAACTAACAGAATCAACCTTTTATCCTTTTAAAAGCAAGAATGGACAAATTGAATCAGGGCAATTAGAAAATGTTGATTACTATTCGAATTTCCAAGGCGTCGCGATAGGACCAGGTATGGGGCGAGAGCAAGAACATCAACTCTTCCATGCTTTTAAAAATTATGTTGGACCTCTCGTTATTGATGCTGATGGGTTATACCATCTATCAAGAGAATTACAGCTTTGGAAAAAAGAACGGAGGAGTGCACCTACGATTATCACTCCTCACCCTGGAGAAATGGCTAGCTTAACAAAGCTATCTATTCAAGAGGTAGAAGCAAATCGCTTTGACGTCTCAAAACAATTTGCAATGACATATAACATGTATGTCGTGCTAAAGGGGCCTTTTACAATTATTACGACTCCTGCAGGAGAACAGTGGATAAATGTAACGGGAAATGAGTCGCTTGCAAAAGGTGGATCTGGGGACGTTCTGACCGGAATGATATTAGCCTTTCTTCTTCAACACAAAAATATAGCTGCAGCTATTTATAATGCAGTTTATATCCATGGGAAAACAGCAGATATGTTAATAAAGACGCATGATGTTTGGAGCGTGTTAGCTTCAGATATAGCTAATAATCTGCCAAAGGTGATACTATCTATGCGTAAATAAAACGTTTGCCTCCCCTGACGTTGAATTGAGACAGAGGGGTTGAGTAAATGAAAAAAATCATTTCCTTACTCGTAGTAGGAGCAGCGCTTACACTTGTACTTGCTGCGTGTGGAGAGAAAACACAAGAAGATGTTATTGCAGATCTTGAAAGTACTTATGATCAATTAACGGGATATAAAGCAGAGGCTGAAATGACACTTCAAACAGGAGAAGAACCACAGAAATACGATGTAGAGGTTTGGTATAAAGAACCTTCATATTATCGAGTGGCATTAAGTAATGAAGAAAATGATCCAGATCAAATTATTTTAAGAAACGATGAAGGAGTTTTTGTTTTAACACCAGCACTAAATAAAAGCTTCAGATTCCAAAGTGATTGGCCTGACAACAATAGTCAAGTGTACTTGTATGAATCTTTAATTGATGATATTTTAATGGATCCAGAAAGAACATTTTCTGCAACGGATGAACATTACGTTTTTCAAACAAATACGAATTACTCTAATCAAAACTTAAGCCAACAGGAAATCATGTTGAATAAAAGTGACCTTTCACCAGCTTCAGTGAAGATAATGGATGTAGACTTGAAGCCTTTAGTAGAATTAAAGTTTCATAGCTTTGAGTTAAATACCGAGTTTGGGGATAGTGACTTTGATATGGAACGAAACATGACAAGTGCGCAGCTTGACATGAATGTGCCGACGCTCGGTGAAGGGGAAGAAGAGGTGATGGCAGAAGAGGAAGCGCTTGATGTACTTTTCCCAATGTATGTGCCTGATGGTACGATGAATTCCTCGATTGAAGAGATTGAAACGGAAAACGGTACAAGAGTCGTCCTCACATATGAAGGGGAGCAGCCATTCACACTTGTGCAGCAACGTAGCCGAGTTGTTGAAGCTTCTACGCCGATTAATATGGCTGAAGGAGAGCCTGTCGACTTAGGCTTTACTTACGGAGCTTTAACGAGAGACGGGGATACACTTTCTGTAACATGGTCTTATGAAGGATCGGATTTCTTCCTATCCTCACAGCATTTAGAAAAAGAAGATATTGTAGCAGTTGCAAGAAATGTATATGGAACAGAAGAAAAGTAATATAAAGAAAAAGGCAGGCTCAAAGATATAACCGATCTTGAGCCTGTTTTTTCAAATACAGAAATGTTGTGCGTTATGGCTATTATACGAGAGACTCATAAGGAAACGATAATAAAATGTTTATTTGACAGGTGTTGGGAAAGAAATTATAAGATATACTGTATATGTAACGGTCTTATAGGAGGCACCATGTCATGAATTCTACAAATCATTTTTACCGAAATACATGGGTGGAAGTAGATTTAAATGCGATTAGAGAAAATGTAAAAAACTTAAAAAATCACCTTCCTAGTCATGTCCATATTATGGCGGCAGTAAAGGCGAATGGTTATGGACACAGTAGTGTTCCTGTTGCGGAAGCTGCATTACAAGCTGGTGCGACGTATTTAGGTGTTGCTTTATTAGATGAAGCGATCGAACTAAGAGAAAATGGGATTAAAGCGCCGATTTTAGTACTTGGCTATGTTAGTCCAAAGTATGTAAATGTAGCGGCTGAATATGATATACGCTTAACTGTTTTTCAAAGTGAGTGGGTGGAAGAAGCAGCAAAAGTGCTCGAAGCTGACAACAAGGGAAAAATAGCATGTCATGTAAAAATAGATACAGGAATGGGACGATTAGGTATAAGAACGAAAGAGGAAGGAAATGCTTTAATTGTTAAGTTAAAAAAATATTCCTTATTTACAATAGAAGGCCTATTTACTCATTATGCTACTGCAGATGAATTAGACACCTCTTATTTAGAACTTCAACAGCAGCGGTTTAAAGATATGATTTCGTGGTTTGAAGCAACGTGGGGAGCGGAAGTTCCAATGAAGCATTGTGGAAATAGTGCGACTGCTCTTCGCTTTTCAAGTGAGTATTATAATTTGGTACGTTACGGAATATCTATGTATGGTCTATCACCATCTGAGGAAATAAAGGAACTATTACCTTTCCCACTCAAACAAGCCTTTTCATTATATAGTGAAATAACTCATATTAAAAAGGCTGAAAAAGGTGACGGGATAAGCTATGGCGCAACATATAAATCCCCTGGTGAGGAATGGATAGGTACAATTCCTATTGGATATGCAGATGGTTGGATTAGAGCAAATGCTACTGGAGAAGTATTAGTAAACGGTGAAAGAGTACCAATCGTCGGACGAATATGTATGGATCAAATGATGGTTGCGTTAAAACAGCCTGTACAAATAGGAACGAAAGTGACGATCATAGGAAAACAAGGAAATTCCTTTATTACGATAGATGAAGTGGCTAATCGATTAAACACGATTAATTACGAGATTCCTTGTACGATTGGTTCACGTGTTCCTCGTATTATGGTGGATAAAAAGTAAAAAAAGCTAGTAGAAATGAGAAAAATATTAAATCTTGCAGGAATTATAAGATTTTTGCCGAAAAGTTTAAAGGTCAGGAAGAAAAGTCACTTTGCAAACTTGGGTTGTAGGTGATATGATAAATAAGGATTAAAAAATGGGTCGATGCTGCGCTGGAGGTGTTTTTTGTGTCTGAAGAGAGCACAAAAAAAATAATGGTGAGCTTACCACAAGAGCTCGTTAATGAATTAGATGGTTTATTAGAGGGTAATGTTAACCGTAGCGAATTAATACACAAAGCTACGAAAATGTATCTAAAGGAACATAAAAAACAAATAATTCGTGAAACGATGCAACAAGGCTATATGGAAATGGCAAAAATTAATTTAAACATCGCGACAGAAGCCTTTCTTGCTGAGGAGGAAGCCGAGCACACGTTGGATCGCTTAGTAAGTGGGGTGTAAAAGTTTGATTGTAAAACGTGGGGACGTTTATTTTGCAGACCTTTCACCCGTGGTTGGATCTGAGCAAGGTGGGATTCGACCAGTATTGATTATCCAAAATGATATTGGAAATCGTTTTAGCCCAACGGTCATTGTCGCAGCAATTACAGCACAGATTCAAAAAGCTAAATTGCCGACACACGTTGAAATCAATGCGAAAAAATACGGGTTTGATAGAGACTCCGTTATTTTATTAGAACAGGTTCGCACGATTGATAAGCAACGATTAACTGACAAAATCACTCATCTAGACGATGACATGATGGTAAAAGTGAATGATGCCTTACGTATAAGTTTAGGTTTGATTGACTTTTAGCATCGAAGAGTGAGATGGTTGTCAATGAAAACGGAACATTTTAGTATATTAATAAAAATATAATTTTGACAAAAAAAGTTACTGACAATGGACAGTAGCTTTTTTTAGTGTAGTCTATGTTAAACTTTGTTGTTTATATTACTTTAGGATGTTCGCTTTCCACGGGCTAATGCTTTTCCGTTAAGTGAATATTTTCGTCCTACGAAGAATATATAACAATGTTCAGTGTTTTTCAGTATTGTTGTGGATTCATTGCAATCGATGCTAATCAATGAAATAATATATATATTCATAGAGTAAAGTGAGGGAAGACGCGGATGGATGCAAACATACGAGACATTATTTTTCAGTACAAGGATGCAATCATTGACCAATGGTTAGTCGAAATTAGAAAGTTTAGAAAAGAAGATTCACTACAAAACATTACTGACACGATGTATGAAAATACGAACCGTGAGTTCGCAGACAAGCTCCTCTCAACTGTCCAAAATGACAATGGTGAAGAGGAAGTACTCATTTTATTTTCAGAAAGATTAATTCAACTAGGTTGGCCGCTGAATTATATTACGAGAGGCTTACAGGAATTTAGGAAAATCACAGTTACAACGCTATCGAAGCAAGAAGCAGACTATTATAAGAGCATGGAGTTTTTTCAAGAAATTGAAGATTGGATTGATAGTATTGTCAATATACTCGTTAATGAGTATTCAGGCTCATGGGAAAACACCGTTTTTTTACAGAAGATGGCTTTAAAAGAATTGTCTGCACCGTTAATACCTGTTGTTGACAAAATAAGTGTGATGCCTTTAATTGGAACAATTGATACAGAAAGAGCAAAATATATTATGGAAAATTTATTGCAAGGAGTAATTGAGCATAGGTCGGAAGTCGTCTTGATCGACATTACTGGTGTTCCTGTCGTAGATACGATGGTCGCTCATCATATTATTCAAGCATCAGAAGCAGTTCGTCTTGTTGGTGCTACTTGTATCCTCGTTGGAATAAGACCTGAAATTGCCCAAACGATTGTAAATTTAGGGATTGATTTAAGTAAGTTCCCGACAAAGAGTACGTTAAGAAAGGGAATTGAAGCGGCTCTTGAAATGACGAGTCGACAAATTGTTGAGATTGAAACAGAGTAGGGGGGTTAGATGTGCGTATCCCAATTTTAAAACTGCATGACTATTTACTCATTTCAGTTCAAGTAGAATTGGATGATAAAACAGCACTGCAGTTTCAGGAGGACGTATTAGGGAAAATTCATGAAGTAGGCTCACGTGGCGTAGTAATAGATCTTACTTCAGTAGAAATGATAGATTCATTTATTGCTAAAGTTTTAGGCGATGTTGTGGACATGTCTAATTTGATGGGGGCGAAAGTGGTATTAACAGGGATCCAACCGGCAGTTGCTATGACTTTAATAGATATGGGGATCATGTTAGAGGATGTACCTACTGCTTTGGACCTTGAACAAGGGTTGGAGAGACTCCAACTTGAATTGGAGGGGTGACCATGCAAGTCCAAACCCATGTGGATATACAAAGCGAGTGGGGAATAGTTGCTGCTAGACAGGCGGGGAGAAAACTCGCACGAGAGATCGGGTTTGGTTCCGTCGATCAAGCGAGAATCACAACAGCGATTTCAGAGCTAGCAAGGAACATATATCTATATGCAAAAAAAGGGCAGATTCACATCGAAGAAGTGATAGCTTCCAATAATAGAAAAGGAATAAAAGTTATTGCGGTTGATAAAGGACCGGGAATCAAAGATATAAGAAAAGTGATGGAGGATGGTTACACCACCTCTGGCGGCCTTGGTGCGGGACTTCCGGGAGTAAAACGTTTAATGGATGAATTCTCAATAGATTCGGAGATTAACAATGGGACAAAGATAACAGCGATCAAGTGGCTTCGATAGGAGGTGTTTGTTCTTTGGAGGAGACGAGACTTTCCATGTACCAATCATATAAGGAAATGCTAACTAGCTATATAAAAAGCAAGAGTGAACACGCCTTATATTCGGCGCAGCAATTTAGTAAAGAGATGATGGAAAAAGATATGTCACCAGAAGAAATGGTAAGTCTTCACTTATCTGTGTTTAAAGAAATTGTTGATGAACTCCCTGAAGAAGTGATAGCTTCATTTGATTTATTACTAGAGGTGATGATAGGTTACGGCTTAGCACATCAAGAGCATCTTAGCTTAAGAGATCGCCAAAGACAGCTTGATTCCGAGCTGGATGTCGCAGCTAGAATGCAAAAATCATTACTACCGAACGAACAAATTGAAGTAGATGCAGTTGATTTAGGAGTTGTAAGTGTTCCTGCAGGCAAAATGAGCGGTGACTACTATCATTATTTGTCAGATGAACATGGTAACATAGGCATAGCTGTCGCGGACGTCATTGGAAAAGGCGTTCCCGCGGCGATGTGTATGTCAATGATCAAATATGCTATGGATAGTTTACCAGAACAACGACTCCAGCCTGCAGCACTTTTAGAAAATTTAAACCGAGTTGTTGCCCGGAATATTGATAGTGATATGTTCATTACGATGGTGTATGGGACATATGCTCCGAGGGAACACCTTTTTTATTATGCAAGTGCAGGTCATGAACCAGGCTTTTTTTATGAAGCTGCCACTAACACCTTTGAAGATTTAAAGACGAAGGGCTTAGTGTTAGGAGTTTCCCCTAAAGTTCATTATAAGGAATTTTCTATCAATATGGAGCCTGGGGACTTTATTGTATTACTTTCCGATGGGGTAACGGAGTGTAGAATTCATGATCATTTTTTAGAACGGAGTCAAATTTCAAGCTTGATTGGTAAGTATAAACATTTACCAGCACAAGCAATTGCTGAAAATGTCTTCCGTGAGCTAGAAAAAATACAAGACTTTGAGTTAAAGGATGATTTTACACTTTTAATCTTACGAAGAAATGTTTAAGTTTAATTGAAAACGGGTAATTAAACTTAATGTATTCAATGGTAGGAGGGGAACTATGAATTTACAAGTTGATGTGAAGGATAAGGGACAAGCTAAAACTGTACATTTAAACGGAGAAGTTGATGTATATACAGCGGACAGTTTAAAAAAGGTTTTATTACCTTTAGCTGAAAAAAACAATGAAACGATCGTCGTCGATTTATCAAATGTAAATTATATTGATAGCACCGGGTTAGGAATTTTTATCGGTGCTTTAAAAGCAACAAATAAATCGGGGAGTCAGTTTAAAATAACAGGTGTGAATGCTCGAATTAAGCGTTTATTTAGTATTACGGGGTTAGATGAAGTGATCGATATTGACGCTGACCAAAGGGAAGGTGTGTGACGATGACTGAAGCAGCTGATAAGATTCAAATGAAAATACCAGCCAAACCTGAATATGTTGGTGTTGTAAGGTTAACTGTTTCAGGTATAGCAAATAGAATAGGCTGTAGCTATGATGATATTGAAGATATAAAAATCGCTGTTGCCGAGGCTTGTACAAATGTGGTAGAACACGCATATAAAGATACGGCGAGCGATCCAACCATACTTTTCTCATGTAGTATTTTTGAAGATAGACTTGAACTAGCAATTACAGACCGTGGTGGTGAAGTAGATGTCAGTAAGTTCCAAAATGGAAAAGGCCCTGTAAATGCTGACCAGCCTGTTGGTGATTTGAAGGAAGGGGGTCTCGGTCTTTTTCTCATTGAGACATTAATGGATAAGGTTGAAATTTCTAGCACCTCAGGCGTTACAATTGTGATGACAAAGTTTCTTCAAAGAGACGAGGTGGAACTAAATGAAGACAGAATCTCAACAGAAGTCCCGAAACAATAAAGAACAAGTACTACAATGGATTGCTGAGTATCAAAGTACAGGAAATAAAGAAATCCAAACAAAGCTTGTTCTCGAATTCGAGAGTCTTGTTCATGCCCTTGCAAGAAAGTTTTCAAGGGGGCAGCGGCATGACGAAGACTTAATCCAAGTTGGGATGATTGGTTTACTCGCGGCTATCCGCCGTTTTGACCCAACAATCGGGAAGAGCTTTGAGTCTTTTGCTGTTCCAACGATCATCGGTGAAATTAAACGCTTTATTAGAGATAAAACATGGAGTGTACACGTTCCTAGGCGAATTAAAGAAATGGGACCGAAAGTGAAAAATGCGGTAGATACACTTACAACACAGTTACAACGCTCACCAAAGGTGGAGGAGATTGCAGCTCATATTGATGCCTCTGAAGAAGAAGTGCTTGAAACAATGGAAATGGGTAAAAGCTACCAAGCACTTTCAGTAGATCGTTCCATTGAAGCAGACGATGAAGGTAGTGCAGTAACTTTGTTAGATTTAGTCGGTTCCACTGAGGGTGGTTATGAGAAAACGGATCAGCAGATGCTGTTAGAGAAAGCTTTCACAGTGTTGTCGGATAGAGAAAAACAAATCTTGCATTTAACCTATTTTGAAAACCTAAGTCAGAAGGATACCGGTGAAAAACTCGGGATATCACAAATGCATGTTTCGAGGTTACAAAGAAGAGCATTACAAAAGCTTAGGGAATCGCTAAAGGTTGAGGCGACGGAGTGTCTTTAAATGATACAGCATCACAAACTTAATGGAGTGGAAATCAGCACATATACTAAGGCGAAAAAAGGTAATTGGTGTTCAGGAGACTCCTTTTATACTAATGAAACGGAAGACTATATCATATGTGCAATTGCAGATGGATTAGGAAGCGGTGAAGATGCGAGAGAATCGTCTTCGGCTGCAATAAACTTAATTACAGAATACCACCGGTTAGAATTAGATGATTTAATGGCAATGTGTAACAACGTCCTCTGGAATAAAAGAGGTGCTGTTGTTGCAATTTTAAAAATATATAAGCATGATCGCTCAATCGTATATTGTAATGTAGGGAATATAGGATGCCACTTTTATACACCATCAGGTAAATTAACTAGACCGATTCCTTCAAGAGGCTATTTATCTGGTAAAAAGCAAAAATTTAGGATACAGCGAATGAATTTCGAACAGGGAATGTCTTTTGTGCTTTATTCAGATGGATTATTATTCACACCTTTTTTTCATAGCTATTTTAGCAATTTGGACTCTCCAAAAGGTGCCATAGAACAAGTGTTACAAACAATGGAAAATTCAGATGATGATACGACTATTGTAATAGGAAAAATAATCGATTAATATGGTGCCGTGTCCGCATCTATAAGCCTATAACAAGATTATCGAACTTGTTATAGGTTCTTTACTATGCTTTTTAAAGGTAAAAAACTATTTTCCAACCGGTAAAAATGTACTGTTGTGGAAACTGAGCAGTGAGGCTTTGGATAATACGCAAATTGATTACGCTAGTTGATTTGGAATTGGATATCTACTGTGTAATCGTGCATTTTAATAGGCTTTCAAGTATAATCAGGTTGGTAAAGGAAAACTAATACGGAAGTTTGTTATAACGGTATGGAGGCTAGTTGTTATGAAATGGACTGAACAAAATGATTCGATATTATCAATAGTGACAAAAGAACTTCAATTAAAGAAAGATCGTGTAAAAAGTGTTATTGAACTCTCCGAGGATGGTAATACAGTTCCATTTATTGCGAGGTATCGTAAAGAGCTAACAGGTGGTTTGGACGAAGAGCAGATACGTAGCATATTAGATGCGTGGAATTATGCGACTAATTTAGCGAATCGTAAGGAAGAGGTCATTCGCTTAATAGAAGAGCAAGGGAAGTTAACAGAAGAACTAAGAGAAAACATTGAAAAGTCTACAAAGCTCCAAGAGGTGGAAGATTTATATAGACCGTATAAACAAAAACGACGTACGAAAGCTACGGTGGCGAAGGAAAAAGGATTAGAGCCTTTAGCGATGTGGTTATTTTCATTACCTAACGAAGGTGAGATTGAAAACGAAGCAGAAAAGTATGTTAATGAAGAAAAAGAAATTCACTCTATAGAAGACGCACTTCAAGGTGCAAGAGATATTATTAGTGAATACATATCCGACGATGCGGAAATTAGAAAAAAGATCCGTCAAATGACATATCAAAACGGCAAAATAACTTCTGAGAAAAAAGCGAAGGCAGAGGATGAAAAAGAAGTATTTCAAATGTACTATGAATACTCCGAGGAGGTAAGTAAAATTGTCCCTCATAGAGTATTGGCTTTAAACAGAGGTGAAAGTGAAGGTGTCCTCAAAGTATCGATTGAACCACCAAGAGATAAAATTATTGCTTGGTTAACGAGATTCGTTATGAAAGACAAAATGACAATTGCTAAAGAGCAAGTAATCATCTCTATTGAAGATGGTTATAAGCGACTGATAGAGCCTTCAATAGAACGTGAACTAAGAAATGAAGTGACAGAAAAAGCAGAGGAACAAGCGATTCATATTTTTTCTGAGAACTTAAGGAACCTTTTATTACAACCGCCTTTAAAGGACCGTATTATACTAGGAGTCGATCCGGCTTACCGAACAGGCTGTAAGCTAGCGGTAGTGAATGAAACAGGGAAAATGTTAGCGATTGATGTTATTTATCCTACTCCACCGCGTAACGAAGTTGATCAAGCGATGAAAAAAGTAAAAGAATATATAGAAAAATATAATGTTGAAATGATCGCGATTGGAAATGGGACAGCATCTCGTGAAACTGAACAATTTATTGTAAATACAATAAAGGAAGTAGATAAGCAGTTATTTTACTTAATTGTGAATGAGGCAGGCGCGAGTGTATACTCTGCATCAAAGCTTGCGAAGGAAGAATTTCCAGATTTACAAGTAGAGGAAAGAAGTGCGGTTTCCATTGCGCGCCGTATTCAGGATCCTCTTGCTGAGCTTGTGAAAATAGATCCGAAGTCTGTTGGGGTAGGACAATATCAGCATGATGTTACACAATCAAAGCTAAACGATTCGTTAACATTCGTAGTTGAAACAGTAGTAAATAAAGTGGGAGTTAATGTAAATACTGCCTCAGCTTCATTATTACAATATGTATCTGGCTTATCCAAAGCAGTCGCTAATAATATTGTGAAGCAGCGTGAAGAGGAAGGGAAGTACACGAACCGTGCTAAATTGAAGAAGGTTCCGAGACTTGGAGCGAAAACATATGAGCAATGTATCGGTTTCTTAAGGGTCATCGATGGTGATGAACCGTTAGATAAAACAGGAATTCATCCAGAGAGTTATAAAGTGACGAAGGAGATTATGCGTTACTTAGATATGACAAAGGATGATTTAGGAACGGAAGAAGCGAAGAAAAAAATTGATGCAGTCGAAATCAATGAATTAGCAGATAAATTTGATATAGGTGTGCCCACATTAAAGGATATTTTAGATGCGCTAACGAGACCTGGGCGTGATCCACGTGATGACGTACCGAAACCGTTGTTAAAAACGGATGTTTTAACGATGGAGGATCTATCTGCTGGCATGGAACTTCAAGGTACTGTGCGAAACGTTGTTGACTTTGGTGCGTTCGTTGACATTGGTGTTAAACAGGACGGCCTCGTACACATATCTAAGCTAGCTAATAAATATGTAAAGCACCCAATGGAAGTCGTATCCGTTGGTGATGTCGTTACAGTGTGGGTGGACGATGTTGATAGTAAAAAGGGAAGAATTGCTTTAACGATGTTAGAGCCAGCAAAGCAAATTAAAGAATAACTATATATACTGTAAAACATGGTGGTTGACTCAAAGGCGATTTTACCTAGTGGATCAACCGACGATGTTCGGATCCGGTAAGTCACTGAGGAAAGACGAGTCTTAAAGTGGTTGCGCTATGAGGGGAGTTAATATTAAGGCTCTTCATAGTTTACGGGACTCTCATATTATCACATCATATAATAGGAAATGATCTCTTTCCTTAGATGCGGAAATATAGACTTCGCTCAAAACTGATTATTGAAATATAAAAAGGGTGACTCAAAGTAGAAAAAAATTTTGAGTCACCCCTTTTTGAATTTATATTAAGTATACATTAAATTCATACTTCATTTTGCTTTTGAGAAGACGTTGGGATTGTCTTTTTATAATAAAACCAACATTGATTTAAGAGCCTTACCTGCCTCATGTCTTTTTGTTGATAGGCTTCCTTCAGTTGCCTTTGAAGCCAAGAAGGCATATATACTCACTCCTTTCAGTGACATAGCTAAACATGTATTATTAATACCATATGCTGTACGGTTTGTCTTTGTTATCATTTTTTTTATGGAAAAATAATGTTTGATCGTTGTTTTGATGTTGTAGAGGTGAACAAATAAAGATAAGATAGTAAAAAAATGAGCGGTAGGGGATTGGTATGACGAACAAGGAACTTCAGGAGTTAGTGGAGACAATATCAGAGGAGTACTTTTATAAACCATTTAAACATAAAGCCTTTTTTAATTCCCGTTTACGTACTTCGGGAGGGAGATATTCTTTATCTACACACGATATTGAGATTAATCCAAAGCAAATGGAGCATTTCGGAATAGAGGAACTAACGAAGATAATCAAGCACGAACTTTGCCACTACCATTTACATATTGAAGGAAAAGGATATATGCACAAAGATGCCGATTTTAAAACATTGTTGAAAAAGGTAGGGGGTTCTAGATTCTGCAAAACAATTCCTAACCCCCGCCAGCGATCATCGAAAATACATGTATACGCTTGTACAAAATGCAATATATCATTCAAAAGAAAAAGACGGTTCAACACTGAAAAGTATGTTTGTGGCGGTTGCAAAGGGAGGATAAAACTGGTAAAAACAATTTCTTGATTAAATATTGACGTTAAAAAATAACTGTGGTAAATTATAAAAAGTCGCCGAAAGACGAGCTTTAAAAATTATATGATGATCACTTGACTTTTCAAGACGCATTGATTATAATTTTAAAAGTCCTTTCTTAAAAAATATTCCACAGTAGCTCAGTTGGTAGAGCAATCGGCTGTTAACCGATCGGTCGTAGGTTCGAGTCCTACCTGTGGAGCCATTTTTTTTGGAGAAGTACCCAAGTGGCTGAAGGGGCGCCCCTGCTAAGGGTGTAGGTCGTGTAAGCGGCGCGAGGGTTCAAATCCCTCCTTCTCCGCCAGAACTTCTTATAAAATGGCCCGTTGGTCAAGTGGTTAAGACACCGCCCTTTCACGGCGGTAACACGGGTTCGAATCCCGTACGGGTCACCATTTTAAAAAATACAATTCACCTACTATATGGAGGATTAGCTCAGCTGGGAGAGCACCTGCCTTACAAGCAGGGGGTCGGCGGTTCGATCCCGTCATCCTCCACCATATTTAGAAAAAAACGCTTCGTTTTATGTGGCGTGTTTTTATTTCTTAAGACAATATTTGGTCCCGTGGTGTAGCGGTTAACATGCCTGCCTGTCACGCAGGAGATCGCGGGTTCGATTCCCGTCGGGACCGCCATAATAACTGTATATACTATTGTTTGCGTTAGCGGGTGTGGCGGAACTGGCAGACGCGCTAGACTTAGGATCTAGTGCCTTCGGGCGTGGGGGTTCGACTCCCTTCACCCGCACCAATTTGTAAATTGGTATACACGCTTACGATAATACACGAAAAAATCAATTAATTATCATTGACATGAGTTATTGTTTGCTGTATAGTAGTATTCCTGTCCGTTAAAGGTATTCACTTTAACGCGGTCGTGGCGGAACGGCAGACGCGCTAGGTTGAGGGCCTAGTGGGGGTTAACCCCGTGGAGGTTCAAATCCTCTCGACCGCACCAAATGTATAAAATGCGCCCGTAGCTCAATTGGATAGAGCGTTTGACTACGGATCAAGAGGTTAGGGGTTCGACTCCTCTCGGGCGCGCCATAATAAATGAAATATACTATATATCGGGAAGTGGCTCAGCTTGGTAGAGCACCTGGTTTGGGACCAGGGGGTCGCAGGTTCAAATCCTGTCTTCCCGACCATCTTTACTAAATAACTGTTATACAAGAAAAATGCGGGTGTAGTTTAGTGGTAAAACCTCAGCCACGAGCGTTTACATCGTCGAATTATCTACGAGTTGTCTCGACGGATTCACCTCAAAGCGAAGCTAGAAGAGGAAGAGACATGTAAGACGGATTTAGAAAAACAAGAACAATATAAAAAATATGCGGGTGTAGTTTAGTGGTAAAACCTCAGCCTTCCAAGCTGATGTCGTGAGTTCGATTCTCATCACCCGCTCCAAAAATTTCCTCTTGCAATTGATGAATAACTAATGTTATAGTATAAAAGTTGCTTGAGGGCCTGTAGCTCAGCTGGTTAGAGCGCACGCCTGATAAGCGTGAGGTCGGTGGTTCGAGTCCACTCAGGCCCACCATATCATTTTGACCTTTGAAAACTAAACAAAAAGCCAAGCGAAGTGGGATAGACACATTAGTCGTATATACGATTGATGAAAGGATATCCCGTCAATAAGATTTAAAAATTAGCCAAAATTTGGCTTGATGTCAGAGACATCGAACTCAACAATTTTTTGGAGAGTTTGATCCTGGCTCAGGACGAACGCTGGCGGCGTGCCTAATACATGCAAGTCGAGCGGATCAATTAAGAGCTTGCTCTTATGAGATCAGCGGCGGACGGGTGAGTAACACGTGGGCAACCTGCCTTACAGACTGGGATAACTCCGGGAAACCGAAGCTAATACCGGATGATCAACGGAACCGCATGGTTCTATTGTAAAAGTTGGGAGTAATCCTAACACTGTGAGATGGGCCCGCGGCGCATTAGCTAGTTGGTGAGGTAATGGCTCACCAAGGCAACGATGCGTAGCCGACCTGAGAGGGTGATCGGCCACACTGGAACTGAGACACGGTCCAGACTCCTACGGGAGGCAGCAGTAGGGAATCATCCGCAATGGGCGAAAGCCTGACGGTGCAACGCCGCGTGAACGATGAAGGTCTTCGGATTGTAAAGTTCTGTTGTTAGGGAAGAACAAGTGCCATTCAAATAGGTTGGCACCTTGACGGTACCTAACCAGAAAGCCCCGGCTAACTACGTGCCAGCAGCCGCGGTAATACGTAGGGGGCAAGCGTTGTCCGGAATTATTGGGCGTAAAGCGCGCGCAGGCGGTCTCTTAAGTCTGATGTGAAAGCCCACGGCTCAACCGTGGAGGGTCATTGGAAACTGGGGGACTTGAGTGTAGGAGAGGAAAGTGGAATTCCACGTGTAGCGGTGAAATGCGTAGATATGTGGAGGAACACCAGTGGCGAAGGCGACTTTCTGGCCTACAACTGACGCTGAGGCGCGAAAGCGTGGGGAGCAAACAGGATTAGATACCCTGGTAGTCCACGCCGTAAACGATGAGTGCTAGGTGTTAGGGGTTTCGATACCCTTAGTGCCGCAGTTAACACATTAAGCACTCCGCCTGGGGAGTACGGCCGCAAGGCTGAAACTCAAAGGAATTGACGGGGGCCCGCACAAGCAGTGGAGCATGTGGTTTAATTCGAAGCAACGCGAAGAACCTTACCAGGTCTTGACATCCTCTGACACTCCTAGAGATAGGACGTTCCCCTTCGGGGGACAGAGTGACAGGTGGTGCATGGTTGTCGTCAGCTCGTGTCGTGAGATGTTGGGTTAAGTCCCGCAACGAGCGCAACCCTTGATCTTAGTTGCCAGCATTCAGTTGGGCACTCTAAGGTGACTGCCGGTGACAAACCGGAGGAAGGTGGGGATGACGTCAAATCATCATGCCCCTTATGACCTGGGCTACACACGTGCTACAATGGGTGGTACAAAGGGCAGCAAAGCCGCGAGGCCGAGCGAATCCCATAAAGCCACTCTCAGTTCGGATTGCAGGCTGCAACTCGCCTGCATGAAGCCGGAATTGCTAGTAATCGCGGATCAGCATGCCGCGGTGAATACGTTCCCGGGCCTTGTACACACCGCCCGTCACACCACGAGAGTTTGTAACACCCGAAGTCGGTGAGGTAACCTTTTGGAGCCAGCCGCCGAAGGTGGGACAGATGATTGGGGTGAAGTCGTAACAAGGTATCCCTACCGGAAGGTGGGGATGGATCACCTCCTTTCTAAGGAGCAGTTATTTTCTACAACAACTGTAGAAACATAAAGCTCATTACTTTCGAACTTCGCTTTGGACTTTTTGTTTAGTTTTGAGAGGTCATACTCTCAAAATAAAGTTGTTGTGCTCGCTGAACGCTAACGCGTATCAGCTCAAAAGACAGCACAACTACTTGATTATCGCACACTTGCGTGGTGCGATTTGTCCTTTGAAAACTAGATAACAAAAACTGATTTAAATGATCACCAGTAGATATCAATAGAAGTCTATTCTTCTAACGAAATCAACTGTGTGTCTTAGTTAAGGCGAATGTAAGACGCCACACTTTTTAGTGGTTAAGCTAGAAAGGGCGCACGGTGAATGCCTTGGCACTAGGAGCCGACGAAGGACGGGACGAACACCGATATGCTTCGGGGAGCTGTAAGTAAGCTTTGATCCGGAGATTTCCGAATGGGGGAACCCACCATCCGTAATGGGATGGTATCCATACTTGAATACATAGGGTATGAGAAGGCAGACCTGGGGAACTGAAACATCTTAGTACCCAGAGGAAGAGAAAGCAAATGCGATTTCCTGAGTAGCGGCGAGCGAAACGGAATTAGCCCAAACCAAGAGGCTTGCCTCTTGGGGTTGTAGGACACTCCACACGGAGTTACAAAGAAACAGCGTAGGTGAAGCGATCTGGAAAGGTCTGCGAGACAAGGTAACAGCCCTGTAGCCGAAATGTTGTTTCCTCCGGAGTGTATCCTGAGTACGGCGGGACACGTGAAACCCCGTCGGAATCCGGGAGGACCATCTCCCAAGGCTAAATACTCCCTAGTGACCGATAGTGAACCAGTACCGTGAGGGAAAGGTGAAAAGCACCCCGGGAGGGGAGTGAAATAGATCCTGAAACCGTGTGCCTACAAGTAGTTGGAGCCCGTTAATGGGTGACAGCGTGCCTTTTGTAGAATGAACCGGCGAGTTACGATAACGTGCGAGGTTAAGTTGAAGAGACGGAGCCGCAGCGAAAGCGAGTCTGAATAGGGCGCCATAGTACGTTGTTGTAGACCCGAAACCGTGTGATCTACCCATGTCCAGGGTGAAGTCCAGGTAACACTGGATGGAGGCCCGAACCCACGCACGTTGAAAAGTGCGGGGATGAGGTGTGGGTAGGGGTGAAATGCCAATCGAACACGGAAATAGCTGGTTCTCCCCGAAATAGCTTTAGGGCTAGCCTCGAGGTGAGAGTATTGGAGGTAGAGCACTGATTGGACTAGGGGTCCCCACAGGATTACCGAATTCAGTCAAACTCCGAATGCCATTTACTTATCCTCGGGAGTCAGACTGCGAGTGCTAAGATCCGTAGTCAAGAGGGAAACAGCCCAGACCATCAGCTAAGGTCCCAAAGTATACGTTAAGTGGAGAAGGATGTGGAGTTGCTTAGACAACCAGGATGTTGGCTTAGAAGCAGCCACCATTGAAAGAGTGCGTAATAGCTCACTGGTCGAGTGACTCTGCGCCGAAAATGTACCGGGGCTAAACGTATCACCGAAGCTATGGATTGTCCTTACGGACAGTGGTAGGGGAGCGTTCCAAGGGCGTTGAAGCATGACCGGAAGGACATGTGGAGCGCTTGGAAGTGAGAATGCCGGTATGAGTAGCGAAAAGAGGGGTGAGAATCCCCTCCGTCGAAAGCCTAAGGTTTCCTGAGGAAGGCTCGTCCGCTCAGGGTAAGTCGGGACCTAAGCCGAGGCCGAAAGGCGTAGGCGATGGCAAACAGGTTGAAATTCCTGTACCACCACGTCACCGTTTGAGCAACGGGGGGACGCAGGAAGGTAGGGTAAGCGCACTGATGGATATGTGCGTCGAAGCAGTGAGGCTGACAAGTAGGCAAATCCGCTTGTCATAAGGCTGAGCTGTGATCGCGAGGGAAATTATAGTACCGAAGTTCCTGATCCTACACTGCCAAGAAAAGCCTCTAGCGAGGTGACTGGTGCCCGTACCGCAAACCGACACAGGTAGGCGGGAAGAGAATTCTAAGACGCGCGGGAGAACTCTCGTTAAGGAACTCGGCAAAATGACCCCGTAACTTCGGGAGAAGGGGTGCTCTATTAGGGTGTATGCCCGAGAGAGCCGCAGTGAATAGGCCCAAACGACTGTTTATCAAAAACACAGGTCTCTGCCAAGCCGTAAGGCGAAGTATAGGGGCTGACACCTGCCCGGTGCTGGAAGGTTAAGAGGAGGGGTTATCCTTCGGGAGAAGCTCTGAATTGAAGCCCCAGTAAACGGCGGCCGTAACTATAACGGTCCTAAGGTAGCGAAATTCCTTGTCGGGTAAGTTCCGACCCGCACGAAAGGTGCAACGATTTGGGCACTGTCTCAACGAGAGACCCGGTGAAATTATATTACCTGTGAAGATGCAGGTTACCTGCGACAGGACGGAAAGACCCCATGGAGCTTTACTGTAGCTTGATATTGGATTTTGGTACAACTTGTACAGGATAGGTAGGAGCCTTGGAAGCCGGAGCGCTAGCTTCGGTGGAGGCGTCGGTGGGATACTACCCTGGTTGTACTGGAATTCTAACCTCGGTCCGTAATCCGGATCAGGGACAGTGTCAGGTGGGCAGTTTGACCGGGGCGGTCGCCTCCTAAAAAGTAACGGAGGCGCCCAAAGGTTCCCTCAGAATGGTTGGAAATCATTCGTAGAGTGCAAAGGCATAAGGGAGCTTGACTGCGAGACATACAGGTCGAGCAGGGACGAAAGTCGGGCTTAGTGATCCGGCGGCACCGTATGGAAGGGCCGTCGCTCAACGGATAAAAGCTACCCTGGGGATAACAGGCTAATCTCCCCCAAGAGTCCACATCGACGGGGAGGTTTGGCACCTCGATGTCGGCTCATCGCATCCTGGGGCTGAAGTAGGTCCCAAGGGTTGGGCTGTTCGCCCATTAAAGCGGTACGCGAGCTGGGTTCAGAACGTCGTGAGACAGTTCGGTCCCTATCCGTCGCAGGCGTAGGAAATTTGAGAGGAGCTGTCCTTAGTACGAGAGGACCGGGATGGACACACCGCTGGTGTACCAGTTGTTCCGCCAGGAGCATAGCTGGGTAGCTACGTGTGGAAGGGATAAGTGCTGAAAGCATCTAAGCATGAAGCCCCCCTCAAGATGAGATTTCCCATCACGTAAGTGAGTAAGATCCCTCAGAGATGATGAGGTTGATAGGTCTCATGTGGAAGCATGGCGACATGTGAAGCTGAGAGATACTAATCGATCGAGGGCTTAACCAAACTTTATTAAGACGATCATTTAATCAGAAAATGTTATCTAGTTTTGAGAGGATAAACTCTCATACATAGTCCAGTGACGATAGCGGAGAGGTCACACCCGTTCCCATGCCGAACACGGTAGTTAAGCTCTCCAGCGCCGATGATAGTTGGGGGTTTCCCCCTGTGAAAGTAGGACGTTGCTGGGCAGATAAAGTCATTCTCAATAGAGAGTGGCTTTTTTTATTTGTTTAGGATTTGGGCTTTTGTGTACCGAAGGTAGGGTTTGATTTGATAAATGTGGTGAAATGAATGAGGAGTGTTCTTTTAGGGAGGGGCGCAATGATGCGTGAAATAGTGGTGGAAATAGTATAAAGTGTTTTATACAAGTGCAATGGCGCAATAAAAAGTGGAAGGAACGGAATAAAGTGTATCATACGAGGCCAATGACACGCGAGAAAGAAGTGGGAATGAAATAAAGTGTGTCATAGAAGTGCAATGACACGTGAGAAAGTATGAGGAAAGGAATAAGGTGTATCATACGAAGGCAATGATGCATAAGAAAGTGGGAGGAACGGAATAAAGTGTGTCATACGAGAGTAATGAAACATGAAATCTTAAGAAAAATAAAATAAGGTGTATCATAAGCAAGCAATGCTGCCCGAAAAGTCAACTCACACTCAACGAAGGTCATCATAGGCGGCCAATGCTACCCCAAAACCAAACCCACACTCAACAAAGGTCATCATAAGCAAGCAATGCTACCCCAAAAGCAAAACCACACCCAACGAAGGTCATCATAGGAAGCCAATGCTGCCCACAAAGCCAATGCTGCCCACAAAGCCAATGCTGTCCACAAAGCCAATGCTGCCCACAAAGCCAATGCTCACCCAACAAAAGTCACATCACACCAGAGCCCGAGCAAAGCCAGCCAACACCCAACACTCACAATATAAAATACATAACGAACTAGCGACATTAACTGTTCCCTAAATTAACACCAATCTCAATATAATAATTAGACCTAGATATCCATTTATCAAAAGAAAAAAGCATGAGTGTTGTAAAATATACAATACCCATGCCCGAAGTAAATCTATTAATTATATGCTTATTAACTTTACAAGACTTAGAACGTTGATGATAAAATAATCACTCTGTTTATATTAGTCTTATCCAATTCATACACCGAGAAAATACTTAAGATTTTTCTCTATCAGCTGCATCTACATTTTTTTCATTAGATTCTTCATTAGAATTAATACCATGTGTATTTTCATCTTCATGAACACTATTATCATCTATCGTCTCAACGCCAGCAGCAACCTCATCAATGTCAATTACCTCGTCACTGTTCATTTCATCTTCTAATTCCAATGCCTATTCAGTTTTTCTAGAAACTCCTTTAACAGAAAAACGGCTCATCGAAGCATTTAATTGACCTACAGAAGTGTATAAATCACTCGAGTGATCATTAATATTATGAATGATGTTATTTTGCTCATAAATGGAGTCGCTAGCTTCATTTATATATAAGGTTGTTTTTTCAGACATACGAGTTAGCTCTTCTAGAGAGTCGTTAATTTCATCGCTTTCTTTTGTCATAGTTAATAAACTAGTATAAATACTATCAATATTATTTACTAAATCGTCAATAGAGCTTGCATTGTTAGTTAAATAAGAAATATTTTTCTCCATTTTCTTTTGTTCTTCTTGTGTCTTTTCGTTAGAAGATAGAAGTACTTTTTCGACTTCATCTGCTTCTTGCTGTATCCCTTGAATAATAATGTTCATATCGTTTATCGATTGATTGACTTCAGATGACAAGCTACGAATCTCTTCAGCTACAACGGCAAAGCCTCTTCCGTAACTTCCAGCACGAGCAGCTTCAATACTAGCATTAAGTGCTAATAGATTTGTTTTCTCAGCAACTTTATTAATAAGTTCTGTAATTTGCGATATATCGGCTGCCTTCTCTACTAAAACGTTCACCTTAGAAGCAGAGTTAGCAACCATGCGATTAATCGAATCAATATTAGAAACAGATTCATTCATTAATTCTATTCCCTCTTTTGTTGTAGAGGCAACTTCTAAAGAGGATTCTTTCATGTTCATACTAGATTTTTCAATAGTATTAATTCTACCGTTAAAGCTTTCGTTAGTGTGAGAAATTTGAACGACTGCAGCAGATTGCTCTTCCACTATCGCTATAAGCTCATTTAATTTACTAGAAACATTTTTACTAACATCATTTAAAAATGTCGCAGATTGTTCGAGATCTTCACTTTTATCATTAATATTATTTGATACATTGGAGATATCCCCTAAAATTTCTTCGATACCAGATTTCATTGTATTTAATGAAGTTGAAATTTTTGAGAATTCATCCTTCCCATTCATATTAATATTGTTTACAGTTAAGTCACCATTTTCAATTTTTTCACTAAAAGATAGTATGTTTGTTAAGCGTTTTTTAACGTCACGGTTAACAACAACTAAAATGAGCGTTCCAATAATCACTGAAATAAGAATCGAAAATGTTAATATTTGATTTGTTCTATCAAAACTTTGATAAGTGGTGCCGACCATTTCTTCTCTTTCACTTTCAAATATATTCTTTAGTTGATTTAGAGAGAAGGTGCTTTGTTGAAAACTACGTCGCGCTTGCTCAAGTTGACCACGGTTAAAGTTGGCGCTTTTTTCACTCTCTCTCAAAGTGATGTAGTTTTCGAAAATATCAATGATTGCATAATCATTATCGAGTGCTACGTTAAGTAATGTTTGTTTTTCATCGGAATCTATATATGCTTCAAGGCTATCTAAAAGGGAGTTAAATTCATTAACTGTATTATTAAAGTTTGCCTCTGAAGTATTTTGTGGATTTATCATATGCTGTGCTAATATCGTAAAGCGTTCTTGCATGAGCACTTCCATTTGCGCTATTTTTTGCGAGTTATCCGCACTTTGATTCATGCTAGCTACTTCACTTCTCGTCTCTTCTAATAGATAATTAACAAGTAATGCGGATACTAAAAATAAAATTATCGTCAAAACATAAACAGAACCATACTTGAATGATAAACTTCTATTCGACCATTTAAACAATTAAAATACCTCACTTCTGATTTTGACTTGCTGTTCAATACACTCCACTAATTATACAAAAATCGACAAACTCAAGATAGTAAAATATTTTTTTGATAACGCTTACTACTAAAAGTAAATAGAAAAGACACAATTTTTTAAAAGATTAGCAAATAGTCTGCTGTACGTCTTGGAGATAAGCACCTAGTATTTTAAGAGACACGGTGATTTTCCACAGTTCTTAAAAGTGCCATAAGCTAGAAAAAATTACGGGCAAGCCACATGCCTACGATAAGAAATCTACTTATAGTGGGATTTTAAGCGATTTCGGAAGCTCCGCTCAATGCCTTACAGGTCGCCCTAATAGTTAAAAATTCTATCTTTTAGTCAACCTCTCACACATAAAGTGACGTAAACGACATTTAGAGCAATATTTATGATGAAATGGTAAAATGTATGGTAAATGAAAAAATGTAGGAAAGTGGGGCTAACTTTATATGCGATTTGAAACAAAAAACGTACACTTTCAAGAAAAGCTAGATCATACAGAAATGAGTAAGACAAAACCAATATATCAGACTTCTGCTTTTTCTTTTCACGACTTAGATGATATGGAATCGTTCTTCAAAGGGGAGAAATCTTATTTATATACGAGAGTAGGGAATCCGAACACGGACGATTTAGGAAAGGGAGTAGCTGATTTGGAAGGTGCAGATAAAGGTGCTGCTGCATCCTCTGGCATTTCGGCAATATTAGCAGCCGTATTAGCAGTAGCAAAATCAGGGGACCACATTATTGCTACTGAGGATTTATATGGTGGCACGTATCAGCTAATGGCGAAGGAACTAATAGATTTTGGGATCGAAACTAGCTTCGTGGACTTTACAAATAAAGATAGCGTTATAAACGCTATAAAAGATAATACAGTGTTACTTTATTCAGAATCTATTACCAACCCATTACTAAGAGTAGAAAACATCGAGCAAGTAGTTGGGATTGCAAAAGAATATAAGTTGAAAACAATTATTGATAACACGTTTGCGACACCATATTTAATTAGACCGCATGAATCTGGTGTTGATCTTGTCGTTCATAGTGCTACGAAGTATATCGGTGGACATAGTGACTTATCGGCTGGAGTAGTGACTGGGAGCAATGCATTAATGAGTAAAGTAAAGGCGAAAATCACAAACATCGGCAGTAACCTAGGGCCATTTGATGGCTGGTTAGCTTGCCGGGGGTTGAAAACACTAAGTCTACGTATGGAACGTCAATCACGTAATGCTAGTACTTTAGCTAACTATTTAGCGAGCAATGAAAATATTAAAAAGGTCTACTATCCAACAGCAGCTTCAAAAAAAGGAAATGGCGCCATTGTATCCATTGAATTAGCTGAACATGTAGATGTTCATCAGTTTTTTAGACAATTGAGTTGGGTGAAGGTTGTTCCGACATTAGCTGGTGTAGAAACTTCTGTAACATATCCTTTAGGTACATCGCATCGATCAGTACCTGAAGCAACGAGAGAAAGATTAGGTGTATCAACAAATTTAGTGCGTATCTCTGTTGGGATTGAAGATGAAGAGGATATTGTAGAGGCATTTACAGAGGCATTATCGTTTTCATAATGGCTTTTATGTATTCTTCAACTTCTTTGATATAATGGAGCGTAGAAAGTGGGGAATCTATGAAAAGGATTCCCTATCTTTATCTTTTCAGAGTACAAACAAATTAAAGTCGGTGATTCTTTATGAACAATGAAGTTAATTGGATAAGAGGTATTACCCCAAACAAGCACCATCAACAACAATTAAAAGTTGGTATTGGTGACGATGCTGCCATTTATGGACATGATAAAAAAATGGAGTCTGTCGTTGCAGTAGATACGATGGTTGAGGGGATACACTTTACAAAGCAAACAATGCCAATGAAGTCCATTGGACATAAAGCATTAGCAGTCAATATCAGTGATATTGCAGCAATGGGTGCCATTCCACAATATTACCTCGTTTCTATCGCTATTCCTAAAACAAGCTGGAAAAAGAAAGAACTGAATGATATCTATAATGGGATGAATGAGCTGGCTACCGTTTGGAGTATGGACTTAATTGGTGGAGATACGGTTTCAACAAACGATGCACTCGTTATTTCAGTAACAGTAATAGGAAAAGTGGAAAAAGAGAGAAGGCTGCTCCGCTCAAATGCGAGATGCGGAGACGTCGTTTTTGTTACAGGAGAATTAGGCTTATCGGCCTATGGCTTACAAGCGCTTCTTGAAAAAGGCTATGAAAATATTGATGACGATGAGTTGCTGCCATATTTACAGGCACACCAAAAGCCTGATCCACATGTAAGAGCAGGACGCTTGTTAGCAAACTGTGGATATAGAATAGCTCTTAATGACATAAGCGATGGACTGGCAAGTGAAGCGAAAGAAATCGCTGACGCAAGTCAAGTTACAGTAGAATTGGACTGGGCAGCGATCCCTACTACAAATAAGCTGAAGGAATATCCACAGGAAAAACAAGAAGAGTGGCTCCTTTATGGGGGAGAAGATTTTAAACTTGTCGGGACTATTGGGAAGGAAAATTGGGAAAAGTTAAAAGCGGCTTTTCAAGCTCATTCGTTACCAATATTTAAAATAGGTTCTATTTTAACAGGAAATAGTGAAGTATTATTAAAAAAAGAGAATAAGCGAGAAGTATTAAAGAAAACTGGATATGGTCATTTATAGTTGGAGGATGACAAGTAATGATATACGAATGGGAAATGAAGTCTAGCTCAATAGAAGAAACAACGCAACTGGCTGAAAAACTAGCCACTCATCTGGCGAAGGGTGATGTGGTTACGTTAGAAGGCGATTTAGGTGCAGGGAAGACGAGCTTTACTAAAGGCTTAGCAAAAGGATTAGGTGTAACGAGAAACGTAAATAGCCCAACCTTTACTATTATTAAAGAGTATGAAGGAAAGCATATGATGCTATACCACATGGATGCTTACCGAGTAGAAGAGGAATATGAAGATTTAGGATTAGAGGAATATTTTGAAGGTGAGGGGGTCACTGTTATTGAGTGGCCAAGTATGATTGCCGAACAGCTCCCACAAGAGCGGTTGTCGATTCATATTCAATATACCGGAGAAACTACTAGAAACATTGTAATTACTGCGTTTGGTCAAAGGTACATATCAATTTGTAAGGAGATTTTTGAAGCATGAACGGATTAGCGATAGACACATCTACATATGTCATGGGAGTTGCAGTAATGAAAGATGGGGAGTTGGCTGGCGAGTTCATGACAAACATGAAAAAAAATCATTCACTACGTCTCATGCCAGCTATTAGAAAACTATTAGAAGAAGTGGATTTGACACCAGAACAACTCAATAGAATTGTTGTTGCTGAAGGGCCGGGTTCCTATACAGGGGTTAGAATAGGTGTGACGACGGCTAAAACACTAGCGTGGTCGTTAAATATACCTGTAGTTGGTGTATCAAGTTTAGAGATTATTGCACAGCATGGTCGCTATACAGAGGGAGTTATCTCTCCTTTTATTGATGCGCGGAGAGGACAAGTGTATACAGGGCTATATCAATCAAAAAATGGAATCGTGAAACGTGTCCGAGACGATCAAATCATCCAGCATGAAGATTGGTTGCAAAGCCTACGGGAAGAAGGGGAAAATGTATTTTTTGCGAGTCCAGATATGGATAAGCATGTAGAAGGAATTAAACGTATTTTAGGGGAAGCTGCCATGATAGGTGGAGTGACGGAAATGGCACCACGTCCAGGAGAACTTATCAAGCTAGGGATGGAAAAAGAAGTGGATGTCAGTACACATGAGTTTTCCCCAAATTATATTAGAATGGCCGAAGCCGAAACGAAATGGCTAGCAGCGAAAAAAGAAGGACAATCTTAAAGAGTTGAGGGGAACGTTGTATGGGGGTAGAGGTAAACGTTAGGAGAATGGATATAAGTGACCTTGGAGATGTCCTAGAGGTAGAATTAGATGCATTTCCGAACCCATGGAGTCGTAAAGCATTTATTAATGAGTTAACGACAAATCAATTTGCATATTATATCGTTGCAGTAGTGGAAGGACGAGTCGTTGGCTATGCAGGCGTATGGGTTGTGATAGACGAAGCACATATTACTAATATCGCTGTCCACTCTGCATATCAAAGAATGGGTATCGGTGATTTACTTTTAAAAGGAATATTAGAAATTGCTAAAATGTTAGGGGCAAACAAGGCGACATTGGAAGTAAGAGTCTCAAATGATAAAGCGAAATCATTATATGAGAAGCATGGATTTGAAAATGGAGGCATCAGGAAAAATTATTATACAGATAATAATGAGGATGCGCAGATTATGTGGGTGATGTTAGAGTGACAAAAAATATGATATTAAGTATTGAAACTAGCTGTGATGAAACATCTGTCGCAGTAGTGAAAAATGGCCGTGAAGTTTTAAGTAATATCGTTTCTTCTCAAATTGAAAGTCATAAACGATTTGGCGGGGTTGTCCCAGAGATTGCATCACGACATCATGTAGAACAAATCACGTATATATTAGAGGAAGCGATGCGCGAAGCAGACGTGTCTTTTAAAGATATAGATGCAATTGCAGTAACGGAAGGACCTGGATTAGTTGGGGCATTGTTAATCGGAGTAAATGCTGCTAAGGCAGTTGCATTTGCTCATAATAAGCCTTTAATCGGAGTTCACCATATTGCTGGCCATATTTACGCAAACCATATCGTCGAGGAGTTGACCTTTCCTTTACTGACGTTAGTCGTATCTGGAGGACATACAGAGCTAGTGTATATGACAGAACATGGATCATTTGAAGTAATTGGTGAAACGCGTGATGATGCGGTTGGCGAAGCATATGATAAAGTAGCACGCACGCTAGGATTGCCGTACCCAGGCGGTCCACATGTGGATAAGCTCGCACAAGAAGGAGAAGCAACGATAGATCTCCCAAGAGCCTGGTTAGAACCTGGATCATATGACTTTAGTTTTAGCGGATTAAAGTCAGCCGTTATTAATACATTACACAATGCAAAGCAAAAAGGTATCACATTACCTATTGAAAACGTTGCAGCAAGCTTCCAAGAAAGTGTCATAGAAGTGCTTGTCACTAAAACGATACAAGCCGCAGAGGAGAAGAAAGTGAATCGAATACTGCTCGCGGGTGGTGTTGCTGCAAACAAAGGCTTACGGAGCGCGCTTAAAAAAGCGTGTGAAGAAAAAGGACTAACGTTAACGATCCCACCATTATCACTATGCACAGATAATGCAGCCATGATTGGTGCGGCAGGTGCTATCGCTTTTGAGAAAGGCAAACGTGCTAACGATTGGTTAAATGGTGAACCAGGATTAATATTAAAATAAGGGTGTTATTAAATCTGAGCCTTCTTGTCCACAATGGATAAGGAGGTTTTGTTTATGCACATGTGGATAAGCGAAATCTGAATATTTGACAAAATATCTTATAAAATGGGAATGTATGATCTTGTTAATAACAATTTGTACACAAGTTGTGGATAATGGGGAAAAACGGTGTCGAATACTGGTATATTAATGTCAAAAATACTCACAGGTAAAATTGTGGATAACTTAAGTTTTTGTGAATAACTCTGTTTATAATTGATATAACAGCTAAAAAGTTGTGGATAGGGATGTGGATTATGTGGATATATCAGAAAATATACACATTTGTAAAACTAAGCCTATGTTTTTATGTTAGTTTGTTTGTGTTACTGTGCATAACTGATAGTCCAGTTGTTGCAGAAAGTGATAAAAAAGAGCAACATATAACAATTATATTAGTTCCTGGGCTATCTTTTGAAGAAATGGAGTGGCTATATCATCATGCAAGTGACAATCACCTGTGGACAACCGGTGCATACGCTGCAATTAATCTTAGATCAGATGGAAATTACTCGTATTTGAATAACGCTGTTTCTTTAAGTGTAGGTAGACGCGCAGTTGGAGTGAAGGATTGGAATAGTTTCGAAAGAGATGAACTAGTAGATGGAACTAAGGCTGTCGATTTAATGCGTCAGTGGTATGGTGATGACGGAAGTGCGGACTTAGTTCATCCTTACTTACATCTATTAGAGGAAAAAATGGCTGCGAATAGCTATGGAGCTCATATAGGATGGTTAGGTGAAAGCTTAAACGAACAAAATGTTTTTACATATGTGATCGGAAATGCTGATACTCGTGAGGATAAAGAAAGGTATGCTTCCCTTTTTGTCATGAATAAAAGCGGAGAAGCTAATGGGAATTTATACGATGTCATTGTGGATAATCGAGATGCACCGTTAGGAGTAGAAATAGATAAAACGTTAGTTGTGGAAAAGTTAATAGATGTTCAAAAACAGCATGAAAGGACGTTCACCGTCGTTGAATGGGGAGATTTATATCGTTTATTCTCTGAGGAAGGAAAGATAGAGCCAGAGCATTTCGATTATCTATATGAAAATACGTTACTTAGACTAGAAGAAACGGTAGCAATGGTTCAACACCTTAATACCGAAGTGTGGCTGCTATCTCCTGCAGTGAATAACAATGCATATGCAAGGAAAAATCAGCTAGGACCTCTTTGGATTTGGAAAAACGACAGTAATACGTCAAAAGCAACGCTCTACTCTGAAACGACGCGGCGGACGTCTTTAGTAAGTAATACGGATATAGCTGAAACTTGGGTTCAAGCTTATATTGATGATTCATTACATAGTGGCAGCAGCTTAGGAAATGCACTTTTATATAAGCCTGTTGTAGAAGAAAATGATTGGTCTTTTATAGACTTCCAAAAGAGATTAAATGAAATTAACTATGTGTATGCGAAGCGGGGCGCTGTATTATCGAGTTATGTAACAGGATTAGTACTGCTATTAATTGTTGTATCACTTATGATTTGGCTTTTAAAAGATGTGGAAAAGTGGAAAAAGGCTGCAGTATTGTTACTACTAAGTGGTGTAAGTTCACCTTTTATTTTTATTATTATCCCGCCAGTTATGACAAATAGTTCACCTTACTTGTATGTCATGTTAGTAACTTTTTTAAGTTTCTTACTCGGCCTGTTGATAACAAAACTTTCAAAGAAACCATTTAGTGTTGCTTGTGGATTATTTTTTATCACTTTAATGTTTGATGTTATTTTAGGTGGGTATTTACTAGAGCGATCTTTTTTGAGCTATGATCCAGTTATTGGTGCACGTTATTATGGCATTGGGAATGAGTTCGCAGGAATATTCATCGTTAGTGGTCTGTTAATGATAGTCCCTTTTATAGGAAAGTTTAAAGACCATTTATCCTTTAAGGCAGCTTTTACAATTTGGTTCAAGCTCATGAGCGTCCTTGTCATTTTACTTATCGCGTTAGGTAGTTCTACCTATGGCGCAAATGCTGGGGCAAGTTTAGCTGTCAGTGTTGTCATGTTCTTTTTAACGATCCAGCTACTATTAAAAAATATTACGTGGCCTGTAAAATTAGTAACTGGGTTCCTATTTTTATTTGTCGTTCTTGTAGGCATATATGCTCTACAATTGAAGGCGCCATCAACGCATATTTATATCGCATTTCAACAACTATTAAGTGGCGATACCTCTGCTATTTGGCAAACGATCATAAGAAAAGTTGAAATGAACATAAAAATATTTAGAGTATCTTATTGGACACAGCTTTTTATAACAAGCTATTTTTTAGTAGGTTTAATTGTGTGGAGGAGAAAAAAACAAGAGCTGCATAAACAACAAACATTTATGATGAATACGTGTATAGTTGCTTCCCTCGCCCTACTAGTTTTAAATGATTCAGGCATTGTAGCGGCAGCAACCTCGATGTTCATTACGATAAGTGTCTGCTACGGATGGTCTTTACAAAATTCAGTTTCTGCGAGAGCTAACGGTTAGATTCTTAGCTTATAAGTGAATGTGTGGGCACGTACATTCATTTAAAAAGTTTGTTTTGTCTGTTTGTAGTATTGGCTGATGTTGTATTTTAGTAACTATATTTCGAATAGGATGGGCTTGACTCACGAAGGAAGTTTGAAGTGTTGAGAGATGTCGATAGAACGTCTCTCAGAGCAGATAGGAACTGAGAAAAACAGGAACAGTGACGATAGAGCACTCTTCATAGCAGAAAAAAATCTGTTATCGTGGAACAAAATTGATGTATAGCAAAAACCGTTACAAGTCGCAACGGTTTTTGTTTACATTATTAAACAATAAAATGACATTCGCCAGTTTAACCTTGAATCTTCAGTTTAAGTCCAACAACTCTACAAAATAATACAGATCACTTTTTCAAATTGCATGAAGGGACTCAATAAGGAATGACCAAACTCTAGAGTCTCCCTCTATATTTATTCATCCTGCAGCTGTTCCCATTCTTCCATCCATTTATCTACATTGGCTTTTGACTTTTCTATATTGTTATTTAGCTCAAGCGATTTTTCGTGATCCTGGTATATAACTGGATCGCACAGGTCTTCCTCCCATTGAGCAATACTTGTTTCTTCTTTTTCAATGAGTACTTCTAACTCCTCTATCCGTCTTTGACGCTGGCGTTCTTTTTTCTTTAATTCCTTTTCACGCTCATAGTCATGCTTGGCGGAGCCTTCGCTAGATTGCTTTTCAGGACTAGCTGTTCGAGTTGCAGCAGCTTTTTTTTCGGCTAATTTTTTTAGCTCTTCTTGCTCTAACTTTTTCGTGACGTAATAGTCGTAATCACCTAAATAGTCCGTTATTTTTGTCGAAGATAATTCAGCTACTCTTGTTGCCATTCTATTCACAAAGTAACGGTCGTGAGATACAAAAAGGAGAGTTCCTGGATAATCAATGAGTGCAGATTCTAATACTTCTTTACTATCAATATCGAGGTGGTTTGTCGGCTCATCAAGTATTAGCAAGTTTGCGTTAAGCATCATAAGCTTCGCAAGTGCTAATCTTGCTTTTTCTCCACCGCTAAGATCATAAACAATCTTTAAGACGTCATCACCACTAAATAAAAAATTCCCTAAAACGGTACGAATATCTTTTTCTGGCGTTTGTGGATATTCGTCCCACAGTTCTTGAAGCACCGTCTTATTAGATGTTAATTCCGTTTGCTCCTGATCGTAATAGCCAATTTTAACGTTACTACCGTAATTGATCTGACCAGCTATCGGGGATAATTTTTTGGAAATCGCTTTAATCAACGTTGATTTTCCGATTCCGTTTGGTCCAATTAAAGCAACGCTTTCTCCGCGCGTTATCTTTAAATTAATGTTTTCAAATAGTGTGTTCCCATTAAAGCCTACAGACAGATTTTCAATGGATAGTACGTCGTTTCCGCTCTGCTTATTAATGTTAAACCGGAACTTTGCAGAATGGTCATCATCGATAGGCCGATCTAATGGCGTCATTTTTTCTAGCTGTTTTCTTCTACTTTGTGCTCTTTTAGTAGTGGAAGCTCGAGCAATATTACGTTGAACAAAGTCTTCAAGCCGTTTCATTTCTTCCTGCTGTTTTTCAAACCGCTTTAATTCTATTTCAAGGCGTTTCGCTTTTTCCTCTAAATAGTTACTATAGTTGCCAGGATACTTAGTCGTCTCGTTAAATGACAGCTCGTATACTTGATTAACAATACGGTCAAGAAAATAACGGTCATGTGATACTACGAGTATCGCGCCATCATAACTAGATAAATAATTTTCAAGCCATGTAAGAGTTTCTATATCTAAGTGGTTTGTCGGCTCATCTAAAATTAATAGATCAGGCTTTGATAGGAGGAGCTTTCCAAGAGCTAGTCGCGTTTTTTGGCCGCCACTTAAAGTGTTTACAGTCGTGTTATAGTCAAAGTGAGCAAAATTTAAGCCAGATAATATACCACGTATATCTGCTTCGTATTGATAGCCACCTGCATCTTTGAAATCTTGCTGTAATTGATCATAATCTGATAAAACTTTTTCATAGTCACTTTGATTCGGATTACTCATTTTTTCTTCTAGTTTTCTTAGCTGTTTCTCCATTTGTTTTAAATGAACAAATACAGTGTTCATCTCTTCCCAAATGGAACGATCGGTGTTTAACCCACTATCCTGTGCAAGGTAACCGATTGAAACGTTTTTAGGTATGATTAAATCTCCAGAGTCAAATGAGAGGTCACCAGCAATAATTTTTAGAAGTGTAGATTTACCGGCACCATTACGACCGACTAATGCTACACGTTCACGGCTTTGTACCTCAAGCTTTACATTTGATAAAATTCTCTCTGCTCCGAAGGATTTTGACAATTGTACACATTGTAATAAGATCATCTTTTTCATCCTCACTGTCTAAATCCATACATTTCACAAAATAAGTGTACATGAATAAACACATATGAAGCAACTTAAATGAAAGTGGTTGTGTAGTTTGTGAAGAAAAGTGTACAATAGTGTTAGTAAAGGGGGTAGAAGCCTTGAGTTCGTTCACGCATTTTAATGAACAAGGGAGAGCCAAAATGGTCGACATCTCCGATAAAGGAGAAACAGTGCGAACAGCTGTTGCAAAAGGAAGCATCCAAGTAAATAAAGAAATATACGATGGCATTCAACAAGGGACAATGAAAAAAGGAGATGTTTTAGCTGTTGCTCAAGTAGCAGGTATTATGGCTGCAAAAAACACATCACAATGGATACCTATGTGTCACCCTTTATCTTTGTCGGGAGTTAACATACATTTTGATTGGGAAACTAGTGAAAGTGAATACACGTTACATATCGAAGCAAGTGTAAAGACAAAAGGAAGCACAGGTGTTGAAATGGAAGCGCTAACAGCCGTGTCAGCAACGGCTTTAACGATTTACGACATGTGCAAAGCAGTTGACAAAGGAATGATAATAGGAGAAAATTACTTGCTTGAAAAAACAGGTGGGAAGAACGGCGACTTTAAAAGATAGCAATAATAAATACAAATATATATTAAATGAAATGGGACTTCAAAAGAGATCTATATTCTTTTGGAGCAACCATCATGCTAGGAGGGAATAGTGTGGATATTGAACAAGCCAAAATACCGCAAGCAACAGCAAAACGTCTACCGCTTTATTATCGATTTTTAGAGAGCCTGCAATCTTCTGGAAAACATCGTGTATCGTCCTCTGAGTTAAGTGAAGCAGTAAAGGTAGACTCAGCAACAATCAGACGTGATTTTTCCTATTTCGGTGCATTAGGGAAAAAGGGCTATGGGTATAATGTTAACTACTTATTGACTTTTTTTCGTAAGACGCTTGATCAAGATGAAGTGACAAAGGTCATTTTAGTAGGAGTAGGTAATTTAGGAACTGCACTATTAAACTATAATTTTTCCAAAAGTAACAACATGAGAATTGAAATGGCATTTGACGTAGACGAAAACAAAGTGGGACAAGAAATTGGAAACGTTAGCATTCATCATTTAAATAATATTGAAGAGCTGATTCAAGGTGAAATTGAAGTTGCTATTTTAACTGTTCCTGCTAATGCAGCACAGCCAATTGCAGACCAATTAGTAAAAGCAGGGATTAAAGGAATTTTAAACTTTACACCAGCAAGACTATCCGTTCCGGAAAACGTTCGTATTCATCATATTGATTTATCAGTAGAACTACAATCATTAGTTTACTTTTTAAAGCATTATCCAATGTAAATGAGAATATTACCCTTTTCTTCAGAAGAGTTCTACATACAAAGTACTTACAGGTGTGTTTAAAGGTTAGTAAGCCTTTAACACACCTTAATTTTATTTATTGGAGTTCTTGAGGCAGTAATGTTGCCCTCATACAAGGGGATGCTATTTTTCGTTAAATAGGCATGTAGGCAATCATCGGCTATCGTGGTATAGTAATAGTAATGTTTCGAGTTTCGAAAAAGTTTTAGCAAGCAGGTGATGTTGTTGAGCAAAGTACCACATAAATGGCTCGTAGTTATTACAGTTTTATTAGGGACTTTTACAATTATTTTAAATAACAGTATGTTAAATCCAGCAGTTCCCCATTTAATGAATGTGTTCGGTGGGGATGCCGTTGCGACTGGATGGGTTATTACGATTTTTATGGTTACAATGGGTATTACGATGCCAGTTACGGGATATTTAGGTGATAAGTTTGGGAAAAAGCAGCTATATATGGCTGGCTTGTTCATCTTTATTCTTGGATCCATTTTAGGAGCTTTTTCGTGGGATCTATCCTCTCTCATTTTATTCCGTGGTCTTCAAGGAATAGGTGGCGGATTAATGATGCCAACATCGATGGCGCTTATTTTTGAAGTTTTTCCGAGGAAAGAACGTGGACTTGCGACAGGGATTTATGGTATTGCTGCAATGATGGCGCCAACAATTGGACCGACACTAGGTGGATTTATTATCGAAATGGGATCGTGGCAATGGCTCTTCCTTTGTAACATTCCTACTGGATTATTAGGTCTTATCTTTTCATATTTGTATTTAAAACAAACGAAAAAGGTCAATGGACTTACGTTTGATTTGTCGGGATTCGTTGCTGTCACGCTCGGTGTAGGTGCGATTTTACTTGCATTAGGAAGAGTGTCGGAGATTGGACATTTAACAAACGTATTGAATATTGCTCTTATTGTTTTCGGACTATTATCGTTATTCCTTTTTATCCGCATAGAAAACAGAAAAGAACAGCCACTTCTCGATTTATCGATTTTTAAAGTACGTGCATACACGTATAGCGTTTGGATTGGAAGTATCAGTAGTATTAGCTTGTTTGCTGGTATTTTTCTCGTACCATTGTTAGTGCAAAATGTATATGGTTACGGTGCGATTATGACAGGATTGTCGTTATTGCCAGGAGCATTACTTTCCGGTATTTTTATGAGCATTGGTGGAAGGATGTTAGATAAAAAAGGCCCCGCACTTGTAGTAACGACAGGCCTTATTTTGACGACAATACCTACCTTTTTATATGGATTTTTAAGCTTAGAAACGGCATTATGGGTTATTTTCGTCCTAAATGGTGTAAGAGGAATAGGGATGGGATTAAGCACAATGCCATCTACAACAGCAGGTATGAATGCTATTCCAGAACAGCTAATTACGAGAGGGTCGGCAATGAATAATGTGCTTCGCCAAATGAGCTCTTCGTTAGGGATCGTTTTCATATCCGTATATTTCGAGGTTAGAAGAGGACAGCTTACTGCACTAAATGGGACATCACTTGAACAATCGAGCTTACAAGCAATTAATGAAGGGTTTATCATTATCGCTATACTTTCCTTAATATCTATACCAATTGGGATATTACTTGGGAAAGAACATAAAAAGCAGCAAAAGGACCACTGAAAAAGTACTTAAATTCAAAGGGTAGACTAATAAATATAAGGTTGTTTGAATATAGAAGTTGATGAGACCTGTGCAAACTCGCTTTCCGTGGGCGGCTGGTGAGCCTCCTCGACCTGCGGTCTGCGGGGTCTCACCCCTGCCTTCGATCCCACAGGAACGAGCGTTACTTCGTCGCCTTATGCTTCGAGTTGTCTCGACGGATACGCTCCAAAGCATATACTCGTAGAGGAAGAGACAGTAAACTCGCTTGCTCCGGTCTCATCAACTTTCCCTTTCCCTATAATGAGCTGTATTAATATTAATGCAACGAAACAGCAAGTTTTTCACTTTTTCAGTGCCTTCTATTTGTATTGCAATGGCTATGCTCGTCGCTCGCCTGATAGGATAAACCCATTCCTATCAGGCTTTTAAACGATTGCGACGGCTACGCACATTGCCTAAGGGCACTGAAAAAGTGAAAGAACGCCACTTTTTCAGTGCCTTCTATTTGTATTGCAATGGCTATGCTCGTCGCTCGCCTGATAGGATAAACCCACTCCTATCAGGCTTTTAAACGATTGCGACGGCTACGCACATTGCTTAAGGGCACTGAAAAAGTGAAGGAACGCCACTTTTTCAGTGCCCTTGCAAAAACAGGAGCGGTTATTGAAGAACGTAAAATAGCTTTATTATCATGACAAAACAAAGGAAGGTTGACTCAAAAGGGGTATCTTACCCAGTGAGTCAACCTCGTTTTAAGGAAAAATCTTATTGGTGCTTACAAACGTAAATTAAAAACATTATCATGAAACATCTTTAATAGCATAAACATACAATAAGACTGAGTTACGTCAATATCGTTTTACAGTTAGGACATAAAGATTTGTCATGCTCTTGCGGTATGCTAGTCTGACATGTTTTGCATATTTTGTTGTTTGCAGCTGATTCAGCTTTGAGAGTTTGACTCTTCTTTTTCTTGTAGAAAATGGAGTATACAAAAAGTAGGACGATGGCGATAACGAGTGTAACAGTAAACCACATTGGCATAGTCTCACCTCCTTTATAAAAAGTAGGTCTTATCTATCTATACTTCAAGCCAGTTCACTTTTAGAACTGAAAAAGGAAAACAATTAGGGGAATATGAATGTTTAATATATAAAGATGAAAACGTTTACAAATGAGTGTCGTTAAAATACAGAAAACCCAACATCGTATGTTCTTGATGTTGGGTTCATTGTGTGAGTGAAATGATATTTATAGAATATATACTTCTATTCTACATGATGATGTCGAAATTTGTACACCGTGGACACCAATTTTTTTGACGAATTAGCAACTTTTACTGTTTTTTTCTTCTTTCTTTATTAGCAGCACCGAAGTAACGGAAGGAAATCATATAATCAATTGCCGCTAAAGCAATGAGAAGTAGCGTCCAAATATCCCATCCTTCGGAACGGTTATGCTGCTGTATGGCAAAGTAAACAAATGCAGTAGCAATAAAAAAGTAAAAATAACCGAAAAAACGAGCCGAATTATTTTTCATTTAAAAAAGTCCTCCAAATAAATAAAAGATTACCTGCATGTTTTCCACCCTATCAAGGTAGTTTTGAATTTGTTCCCCAAAAATTACTTGGACGATCATCACGAATGAATTAATTCCGACATGAGCAATAATTGGCACAATAATTCGCTTTGTTTTCACGTAGAGATAGGCTAATACAATACCACCTAATAAGTATACGAGAAGATGCTTAAAGTCCATGTGTACGATTGCGAAAATGACACCACTTAATAATGCTGCAATCCAAAATCCATATCGCTTAAATAAGCTTCCAAAAATGATCTTCCTAAATACAATTTCCTCCATGATTGGAACAAAAACTGAAAATACGATGATTAGTAAAGGTACAGCTGTTGCAAACCCAACAAGCTGTTCTGTGTTCTCTGAACCAGGTTCTATTCCGAATACATACATTTGAATAAGCCCTGCAACAATTTGTGCGATGTATACCATGAAAATACCTAGAAAAGACCACAAAATAGTGTCTGGAATGTCGGCTTTGTTTCTAGTGAATTCCTCATCACGATTTGCCGTCACGGTTAATGCTAGGATGACAAAGAATCCTATAGTAAAAGTAATGAAGACTGCAGTACCTAATAAAGCACTTTCAGATTCAAATGAGCCAAAGCGCAGTAGTAGCGGTAAAGTAACAAAAGATAAACTTAAATGCATGATGATAAAACTAAGTAGAATAATCCAATACCTTTTACTCAATGTACCTTACTCCTTTTTATGTAGTGTTGATATTTGTGTTAGTAGTATTTCTTCATATATACTTTCAAGAGTGTTTCCAATTGTATTGTTATTATTTCAATACATAATATGAACATGGTTGTCTATTCATTACGGTAATTATTGTATCATAAATGATCAATTTTTATTGTGAAGAGGGCTTATCACATTTTTAGGTATAAATTACCAACATTATGCTGATAGTATATTGTGGATAAAAAAAGTAACATTAAGTCGAAAAAAAAGTGATAATTTTTAATTCAAATTACTTGAAAATGAGATAGTAATTGATTATTATAATAAATGTGTTAGCACTCATTAATGTTGAGTGCTAATAAATTTAAATATTAAACCGCGCAGTGATAAACTGTCGCAAATAAAAAACATCATTTTAAAGGAGGTTGTTTTCCTTGTTAAAACCATTAGGTGATCGTATTGTCATTGAGTTGGTAGAGCAAGAAGAAAAAACGGCTAGCGGAATCGTACTTCCTGATTCTGCAAAGGAAAAGCCGCAGGAAGGTAAAGTGGTTGCAGTAGGTACTGGACGCGTTACTGAAAATGGTGAGCGTGTAGCACTAGAAGTAAGTGAAGGGGATGCTATCATCTTCTCTAAATATGCAGGCACAGAAGTGAAGTATGAAGGCAAGGAATATTTAATCCTTCGTGAAAGCGACGTATTAGCAGTTATCGGTTAATCGATAACAACAGTTTGATTAATAAAAAATACTACATATGATCATAGGAGGTTGAAACGCATGGCAAAGGACATTAAGTTCAGTGAAGACGCACGTCGCTCCATGAAGCGTGGAGTGGATGCTTTAGCTAATGCTGTAAAAGTAACTTTAGGACCAAAAGGTCGTAACGTTGTTCTTGAGAAAAAATTCGGTTCTCCACTCATCACTAACGACGGTGTAACAATTGCAAAGGAAATCGAATTAGAAGATAACTTCGAAAATATGGGTGCTAAGCTTGTATCTGAGGTTGCAAGTAAAACGAATGATATCGCTGGTGACGGTACTACTACAGCGACTGTTTTAGCTCAAGCAATGATCTCAGAAGGTTTGAAAAACGTTACTTCTGGTGCGAACCCAATGGGAATCCGTAAAGGAATCGAAAAAGCAACACAAGCTGCAGTTGCAGAGCTTCAATCTATTTCTAACCCAATTGAAAGCAAAGAGTCTATCGCACAAGTAGCTGCAATCTCTGCTGCTGACGATGAAGTAGGTCAATTAATTGCTGAAGCGATGGAGCGCGTTGGTAACGATGGTGTTATCACTGTAGAAGAATCTAAAGGATTCACTACAGAGCTTGAAGTTGTAGAAGGTATGCAGTTTGACCGTGGATATGCTTCTCCATACATGGTAACAGATTCTGATAAAATGGAAGCTGTTTTAGATGATCCATATATTCTTATCACTGATAAGAAAATTGCTAGCATTCAAGAAGTATTACCTGTACTTGAGCAAGTTGTTCAACAAGGTAAGCCAATCCTTATCATTGCGGAAGACGTTGAAGGAGAAGCACTTGCTACATTAGTAGTAAACAAGCTTCGCGGAACGTTCAATGCAGTAGCTGTAAAAGCGCCTGGATTCGGTGATCGTCGTAAAGCAATGCTTGATGACATTGCTACATTAACTGGCGGTGAAGTGATTACTGAAGATCTTGGTTTAGATCTTAAATCTGCTAGCATCACGCAACTAGGCCGCGCGTCTAAAGTTGTTGTTACAAAAGACAACACAACAATCGTTGACGGATCTGGTGATGCAGCTGAAATCGCTAACCGTGTAAACCAGATTAAAGCACAAGTAGAAGAAACTACTTCTGACTTCGATAAAGAAAAACTTCAAGAGCGTTTAGCGAAGCTTGCTGGTGGCGTTGCAGTAGTTAAAGTAGGTGCTGCTACAGAAACTGAGCTTAAAGAGCGTAAGCTACGTATTGAAGACGCATTGAACTCTACTCGCGCTGCAGTAGAAGAAGGTATCGTTTCTGGTGGTGGTACAGCATTAGTAAACGTCATCAACGCAGTGAAAGCTGTTGACGCTGAAGGTGACGAAGCTACTGGTGTAAACATCGTACTACGTGCACTAGAAGAACCAGTTCGTCAAATTGCACACAACGCTGGTCTTGAAGGCTCAATTATCGTTGAGCGCTTAAAAGGCGAATCTGTTGGTGTTGGTTTCAACGCAGCAACTGGCGAATACGTAAACATGGTGGAAGCTGGAATCGTTGACCCAACTAAGGTTACTCGTTCAGCTCTACAAAACGCAGCATCTGTTGCGGCAATGTTCCTAACTACTGAAGCTGTTGTAGCGGATCTTCCAGAAGAAGATGGCGGCGCTGGCGGCGGAATGCCTGACATGGGCGGCATGGGTGGCATGGGCGGCATGATGTAATTTATGCCCCTAAACCCTTGATATAACTGGGTTTGTTGGTAAGCTGAGAGTGAAATGCTAACATTTTGCTCACATTGAGGAAAATTAACGGAAGCTTCTCATAAGTTCACTGAACTTTTGAGAGGCTTCTTTTTTCATTTCTTGCGTTACATGGAGATAGACATTTTTTGTGATTTGATCATCGGTATGCCCAAGTCTATCCATGATTTGTTCGAGCGACACACGGGCCTCAGCAAGAAGGGACGTGTGCGTATGCCTTAAGCTGTGTGGCATTAGTTCTTGGTTTAAATCTGCCAAAGCAAGTAACCGCCCATTCGGTTTTGAACCTTCTTAATAACAATGGGATAACCATGTTCCCTTTCCATTTTGTCATTAATACGAGGAACTATCAGTTAGTGACACCCAAAACAAAAAATCACGATGGAAAATTGTGATCGATGAGATGCCATTAGCACACTACAAGAAATACAAGGAAGTTCAGAAGAAAAACATGGAGCAAGTCGGTGATGATTACTACATTAGGATTTTGATTATTAAATTTGATGGAGGCTTCTCGAAAGTTCACTCAGCTTTTGAGAGGTTTCGTTTTTCTTGTTTTTTTTGTAGTAGAAACTCTTCTAATTTGGTCTTATGTATGGTTCACAACTAAGACATGACATATATGAATGGAACAGACCGACAACCAAATAAACAGTTTTGGGGAAATCTAAAGCATTTATAAATGATACTAAATACCAATTTATTTAGTTTAGTATTTATTTGAAATTATCCATATCATTATAAGAATTTAATTTACGTAAATAATAGTTAACTGAATTTTAAGTTAAATATTAAGGTGGTATTTGTTTTATATATACCAAAATTACGTTATATTTATTAAAAATTTACGGAAAATAATTATTGACAACGCTTACACGTGGTGTTAAGTTGTAACTAGGTAATTTTATAATAAAATTTACGTAAAGGAGTGTAAAGGATGGATGTTGGTTACATGACGAATGGTTATGGGCTTTTGGTTGGTGCTGGTGGCGGTGTTACAAGTGTCAAGGATATTAGGTATGAAACGCTATGTGAAGATAAAGCAGTAATAGAGACTGTAGCATCTCAAGGTTATTCTAGTGTTGAAATGTTTGATGGGAATTTAGAACGTTTTGCAAATTCGCCGGAACAATTACAGCAAATTTTAGATGAAAATAATGTATCTCTTCTTGGTGTTTATATTGGCGCAAATTTTATTTATAAGGATGCTTTAGAGGATGAGCTATGGAGGATTGAACACATAAGTGACTTAGCAGCAAAATTCGGTGCAAAACATATTGTCCTTGGAGGCGGTGCTGTTAGGCCTAATGGGAATACAGAGGAAGATTATACTCTGTTAGCTAATGCCTTGGAGAAGGCTGAAGCGATTGTTACGAATAAAGGAATGGTTGCTAGCTATCACCCGCACTTAGGATCAATGGTAGAATCACCTGATCAAGTTGATAAACTATTTGAACAATCAAAAATTCCGTTTTGTCCAGATATTGCTCACTTAGCCGCAGGTGGGGGAGATCCTTTATCTATGATAAAGAAGTATAAAGACAGAATTAAATATATTCATCTAAAGGATCTAAAAGATGGTACTTTTATGCCACTTGGTAAAGGTGACCTCCCTATTACAGAAATTATTGAGTATTTAAAGAGTGAAGGTTATGAAGGTGATTGGCTCGTTGAAATCGATGGTTATAATGGTGAACCTGAAGAAGCAAGTCTCACATCTTATGAGTTTTTAAAAGGTAAATTAGATTCCTAGATTTATAAAAAATTAAGAAAAATAGATTAATATATAATATATTCTGAAAGGAAGATTTAAATGAAGGAATTAAAAGTAGGATTAATTGGAGCAGGTTTTATGGGGAAGGCACACGTTGTAGGTTATTCTAATACCCCAAAATTATTTGCGCCAGCACCAGTAAGACCTATATTTAAAACTGTATGTGATATTGACGAAGCCGTTGCTGAAGAGGCTAAAGAGCGTTTTGGTTTTGAAAAAAGCACTACTGACTATATGGATATTATAAATGATCCTGATATTGATATTGTAAGCGTTTGTACTCCTAATGATACGCATGCTGAAATTTCTATCGCAGCACTAAATGCAGGAAAACATGTATTGTGTGAAAAGCCAATTTCTAATAATCCTGAGGACGCAAAAGCGATGGCTGATGCTGCAGAGGAAGCTAAGAAAAAAGGAATTATTTCAATGTGTGCATATCAATATCGACGTGTACCAGCTGTTGTACTTGCAAAGAAATTTGTTGAGGAAGGTTCAATCGGTGAGATACTAAATATACGTACACAATATTTACAGAGTTGGAGTGCAGATCCAAATTCACCACTTTCGTGGAGATTTCAAAAGAAATATGCTGGTGCAGGAGCGTTGGGTGATATAGGTACACATGTAATAGATATTGCCCAGTACTTAGCTGGAGATATTGATGAGGTTGTTTCAAATGTACGTACGTATATAAAAGAGCGTCCAGTGCAAGAAGGTGGAGCTGATTTACTTGGAACCGTAAAAATCGATGGGGATGCAGAGAAAGCCCCTGTTGATGTAGATGATGAAGCTTCCTTCCTAGTTAACTTTAAGAGTGGTGCAGTAGGAAGTATCGAAGCAACTCGGAATGCATGGGGTAGAAACAATTATATTACTATTGAGCTACATGGTACAAAAGGGTCTATTTTATTTAATTATGAGAGGCTCAATGAACTTCAGGTATGCTTTTCAGATGATCCAGATGACCGTCGAGGATTTAAAACAATTTACACAGGCCCAGCCCATTACTACGGGGATGTTACTTGGAATATACCAGGTATGAACATTGGATATGGAGAATTAAAAACGATTGAAAGTTATGACTTTTTGAAAGCGGTTGTTGAAGGTGTTCAGCCATCAACTACATTTGCAGAAGCCTACAAGGTTGACCGTGTATGCCAAGCAGTTCTAAAGTCATCATCATCACGTGCTTGGGAGAAAGTACAATAACTGTTGGAAATATATTGAAGAATTTCACTAAATACTGAGGGGTGTATGATTAGATGAAAAAGTACAAAAAGTTGATTTTAACTGGAGCAGTGTTATTAACATCATTTTTCGGAGTTGCGTGTAACGATGATGGAAATGAAGATGCTGTGGGGGATGTAGATGTTGAAATAAATGTAGATGATGTAGAAATAGCAACTGAGCCCATTCGAATAAACCCCGATATTGATGCTGAATCAGAAATTTTCAGTGAAGGACCACAGGGAGAAATTGCTGTATCTGCACACGAAGTTGAATTAACACCTGAAGAGGTTAAAGAAATCAGTGAAGGGAATTATACAGCAGCTATTTCCATGCACTATGCTGGAAACGACTGGTCACGTGCACAAATTGATGGATTGCAACAAACTTTCGCAAAAATGGGTATTGAAGTAATTGCCATTACAGATGCACAATTTAGTGTTGAAAAGCAAGCGAGTGATATTGAAACACTAATGGCTCGAAATCCAGATATTCTAGTAAGTATTCCAGTAGATCCAGTTTCTACAGCTGGTGCATATCGTCAGGCGGCTGAAGCTGGAATTCATCTAGTTTTTATGGATAATGTTCCGGATGGCTTTAATCCAGGAGAAGACTATGTCAGTGTAGTTTCTGCTGACAATTACGGAAATGGAATAGTTGCAGCACGTACAATGGCTGAGGAGTTAGGAGGAGAAGGGAAGATTGGGGTTATTTATCACGATGCAGACTTCTTTGTAACTGCTCAAAGGGTAGAAGCTTTTGAAAGGACTATTGAAGAAGAGTACCCTAACATAGAAATCGTTGAAAGAGGCGGTATAGCAGAACCGGAAGATGGAGAAAGTGTTGCATCAGCTATGATCACGAGGAATGCCGAATTAGATGGTTTATTTGTAGTATGGGATGTCCCCGCAGAAGGTGCGCTTGCAGCAGCAAGAACGGCTGGACTTGATGACCTTGTAGTTACTACTATTGATCTTGGGTCAGGGGTAGCACTAGATATGGCAAGAAATCAACATATTAAAGGAATTGGTGCTCAACTTCCATTCGACCAAGGTGTAGCGGAGGCTATTTTAGCAGGATATGCGATATTGGGCAAAGAAGCTCCTAGTTATGTTGCTGTACCGGCATTAACAGTTACGAGAGATAACTTACTTGAGTCTTGGAAGCTAGTATACAATGAAGAAGCTCCATCAGAAATCATTGATGCATTAGATTAAGAATGAAGGGGAATTTCCGATGAAAACGATGAAAGTAGGCATGATCGGTGGTGAATTCATGGCTAAGGCACATTCTTTAGCCATGGCCGCTGTACCAATGTTTTTTGAAGATGGTGTGCGTTTAGAAAAGCATACGATAGCAGATATTGATAAAGACTCAGCGAAAGGTGCAGCGTCAAAGCTTGGATTTAGCCATTACACAGATGACTGGAAAACAATAATTAACAATCCGGAAATTGATATAGTCGATATTGTTACACCTAATCATTTACATGAAGAGATGGCGATTGCAGCAGCGGAGGCAGGTAAGCACATAATTTGTGAAAAGCCTCTTGGAAGAAATGCTGAAGAAACTGCAAGAATTTTAGAGGTAGTAGAAAAAGCTGGAGTAAAGCATATGGTTGCTTTTAACTATCGAAAAACACCTGCAGTTGCCTTAGCTAAAAAGTATATCGAAGAAGGTTCAATAGGAAAAATATTAAACTTTCGCGGAACATACTTACAAGACTGGTCAGCTGATCCTAACTCACCATTATCATGGCGATTTAATAAGGAAATAGCTGGTTCAGGAACATTAGGGGATATCGGAACGCACGTTCTGGATTTGGCTCATTATCTTGTAAGCGACATTGCTGAAGTAAATGCCATAACACGAACTTGGGTTGAGGAGAGACCGACGCAAGATGCACAAACTGATTCTCTTGGAACAATAAAAAAAGGCAATATTAATAAAGGTAAAGTAACTGTTGATGATGAAGTTATTACATTGCTTAAATTTAGTAATGGCGCTATTGGGTCTCTTGAAGCAACTAGAAATGCATGGGGAAGACATAACTTCTTAACATTTGAAATTCATGGTGAAAAGGGATCTCTTTTCTTTAATTATGAGCGTCGTGATGAGCTTCAGGTATGCTTTTCTGACGATCCTGATGATCGCCGCGGTTATAAGACGGTTTATACAGGGGTTTCTCACCCTTATGGTGAAGGGCTTTGGCCTATACCGGGGTTAGGGATTGGCTACAGTGAAGTGAAAATTATTGAAATGCATGATTTCCTATCAGCAATTATGAATGATAAGGAGTGTCAACCGAGTTTTAAAGAAGGACATCGAATTGCACAAGTAACAGACGCCATATTAACATCAGCAGAAAATCAACAATGGACAAAAACAAAGCAATAATGAGGAATAATGGTGGCAGTGGAAGATTCAGTTCACTGCCTAACCATTTACCGTTAAAGTAAAGGAGAGTTATGATGGGCAAAGTTATTCTCCAAATGTCAAAGATTAATAAATCATTCAATGGAGTCAACGTCTTAAATGATGTCGATTTTGAAGTGGAAGAAGGCGAAGTCCATGCACTCATGGGAGGAAATGGTGCAGGGAAATCTACATTAATGAAGATTCTCACTGGTGTTTATTCAAAGGATGCCGGTGAAATAAAAGTTGATGGTGAAGTCAAAGATTTGATTGGCCATAAAGGTGCTCTGGAAGCTGGTATATCAATGATTTTCCAAGAGTTTAGTCTTATTCCAAAATTAACTGTTGCACAAAATATCTATTTAAATCGTGAGCCTAAAACAAAGTTTGGTTTGGTTGATGATCGTAAAATGATTAGAGATGCTAAAGAATTATTAAGTGAGCTCGAACTATCCATTTCACCGAAGGAATTGGTTGAAAATATAAGTGTCGGCTATTGGCAAATGACAGAAATCGCTAAAGCATTATCGATGAATACAAAGATACTTATTATGGATGAGCCGACATCAACACTAACTAAATCTGAAACAGAAGTGCTATTTTCACTAATTAAACGTTTAAAGAATAATGGGATTACAATAATTTATATCTCGCACCGTATGGATGAGATTTTCCGTGTGTGTGACCGAATCAGTGTTTTAAGAAATGGTAAAAACGCCGCTACTTTAAAATCTTCAGATACTACGATGGAAGAACTAGTTACACATATTATCGGTGGAAATTTAAAATCTTCATTTGAATGGGTCGAACGTGAGAAAATAAACAATCGAAAACCACTCCTAGAAGTGAAAAACCTAAAGTCTGGAGATAAGGTTAATAATGTTAGCTTTTCACTATATGAAGGAGAAATTTTAGGTCTAGCTGGTCTTATGGGAAGTGGTCGTTCGGAAACAGCTAGAGCAATATTTGGTGTGGATCAATTAGAAGATGGTGAAATTTGGATAAAAGGGAAGGAAAGGTCCATTAATTCACCACAGGATGCAATTAGTTACGGTTTGGGTCTTGTTCCTGAAGATCGTCGTTCCCAGGGTCTAGTGCTAGGGCACAATGTAAAGGAAAATTTGATATTATCAAGCCTTAATCTTCTTTCAAACAAAAAAGTCATCAATGAGAAATTAGCTAATAAAGAAGTAGAACGATTTGTCGAAAAGTTGAATATTAAAACAGATGGAATTTATAAAACTGTATCACTTTTATCCGGAGGAAACCAGCAAAAGATTGTCCTCGCTAAATGGTTATTGAATAACACAGAAATTCTTATTTTAGATGAGCCGACGAGCGGAGTGGACATCGGAGCAAAAACAGAAATCATTGAAATTATTAGAGAAATTGCTGATTCAGGCAAAGCAGTTCTCGTCGTATCATCGGAGATGAAAGAACTTTTGGCGATGAGCGACAGAATTCTCGTCATGAAAGATGGCGAAATTACTAGCTCGATTGAGCGAACTGAGATTGATAGCGAGGAGGATGTTGAACGTGCAATCCAAGGTGATTAATATAGTGAAAGATTTTGATTGGAGACAATATATTGTCTATATAGCATTTGTACTATTATTTATTTACTTTGCAGTTACGCTATCAAATGAAGGCTTTCTGACAACGAATAATTTAATGAATATTGCTAGACAAACCGCAATGATTTCTATAATGGGGGTAGCGATGACTTTCGTCATAGCTTCAAAGGAAATTGACCTCTCTGTAGGATCAGTTGCTGCTTTATCTGCAATTACAACTGCGCTAACAATGCAAGCGGGACTAGGTATGATTACTGCTGTTATAGTTGGTTTAGCCACTGGCTTACTTATCGGTTTTATTAACGGGTACCTTGTAACGAAAATAGCAATACCGAGTTTCTTGGTTACATTGGCCATGATGATGATTGCTCGTGGATTAGCAATGTGGATTTCTGGCACAGCTCCGATCCCTATTTCTAGTGAAAGCTATATCTTCTTGTTTGGATCAGGAGATATCTTAGGTATTCCTATTCTTCTAGTTTGGACATTAATTATTGCTGTTCTTGGTCATTTCGTATTACGTAAAACAACCTTTGGTCGCCAAACACTTGCCGCTGGTGGAAATGAGACTGCAGCTACTTTCTCAGGAATACGTACGATGAAAATTAAGATGACTGTTTTTATGGTATCGGGTATGGCGGCAGCGCTTGCTGGGATGCTTTACGCTGGTCGTTTGCATGCAGGAAGATTTACTTTTGGTCAGGGTGATGAGTTATCAGTAATTGCTGCAGTAATTCTTGGAGGGACGAGCTTATTTGGAGGAGTCGGAACTGTAGTAGGAACAATTTTCGGTTCCATTATGATTGGGACAATAAATAATGCTTTAATACTACAAGGGTTAGATGTTAGTCAGCAACAAGTAATCCAAGGAATAATTATTATTCTAGCCGTAGCCTTCGGTCGCAAAAAGAAAAAAGCTTAATGAAAGAGGAAGATTAATATGAAAGTTGGTACATTTACTGTTTTATATCAAGATAAGTCATTTGAAGAGACGCTCGATAAGTTAAAAGGAATGGGTGTTGAAGCAGTTGAAATTGGAACTGGTAACTACCCAGGAAGTAACCACTGCAAACCAGATGACCTTTTAGACAAGCCGGAGAGAATTGGAAAGTTTAAAAAAGCGATATCTGAAAGAGGTATGATAATTAGTGGGCTAAGTTGTCAAGGGAACCCACTTCACCCAAACAAGGGTATATCTGATGAAAATCATAAGGTGTGGGTAAATACAGTGAAATTGGCTAAACAGATGGAGGTAGACACAGTAAATTGCTTCTCAGGATGTCCTGGAGATGGACCTAACGCAACTGTTCCAAACTGGGTTACCTGTGCATGGCCGCCAGAATTTGCAGAGTTACGTAAGTGGCAATGGGATGAAGTTGTTGTCCCATATTGGAAGGAACAATCTAAATTTGCTCAAGACCATGGAATTAAAATTGCCATAGAAATGCACCCAGGGTTTGTTGTATATAATACAGAGACACTTCTTGAACTGAGGAAAAGAGCAGGTGATAATATTGGTGCCAATATTGATCCGAGTCACCTTATTTGGCAAGGAATGGATCCAGTAGAGATCATAAAGGTATTGGGTGATAATGATGCTATATATCATTTTCATGCAAAAGACACGTATATTGATGAGAGAAATAAGGCAATTAATGGGGTTCTTGATACGAAAAATTATGGTGATTTCTTGAATCGTTCTTGGTCATTTAGAACAATTGGTTATGGCATGTCTCTTCAAAAATGGAAAACTATCTTCAGTGTATTACAGGCAACTGGTTTTGATGGAGTTATTTCAATTGAACATGAAGATCAATTGGCATCAAGAGATGAAGGATTGCAAAGAGCGATAGATACTGTAAAAAGTGCAATCTTGAAGGATAAGCCAGATGAAATGTGGTGGGCATAAATTTAATAAAAAAATTGAAAAAAGTCCTTTAAAGGTCCATACTATAAGCTAGTGTATATGGGCCTTTTTTTTACGGAATTAATTATATAATAGTTTAAACAATATACATAAAACAGTTTTATTATATTCCCTCTTTAAATATTATTGATGATTCTTGAACTAATTTTTATATAAATTAACAAGTTAGATATGTGAAAAATTGTATAAATATCATATTATTTATATTATAAAGGCGCAAAGGAGGGGCATAAGTGGCTACTATAAATGATGTGGCACTAAAAGCAGGTGTATCGGTAGCGACCGTTTCTCATGTGGTTAATAAGACGAGATACGTAAGTCCAGAAACGGTTAAACGAGTTGAAGAAGCAATCAATGCATTAGATGAAGTACCAAACTTTATACAAAAAAAAAGAACCGCAAAAGAAGAATATTCTAATCGTTTTTTAGTTGTATTTGCATCAGATATCTTTCATCCATTTCAACAGAGTGTGATTGAACAACTAAATGAGCAATTAAAAGAACAGAAGAAAACCAACCTTATCGTGGTTCAAGCAGACGATAATTTTGAAATATTGGAAAACTATGCTATTTTGAAACCAAAGCTTTGCATTGGGAAGGTCATTCTTCTCAATGTGCCATTAAAGAAATTGTATAAAGAGCACTCTTCCTTAAAAGGTTTACCCACTATTGTAGTAAGTGAAAATACCTTTCAGTTAAAAGGGGCGGCAGCTTCTAATATTAATTTTATTGTCTCAAATTTATATCAAGGAACACAAGATGCTACACAACATTTAATTAATTTTGGGCATGAAAAAATCGCATTAGTACTCCCTGAATCATATAGAAACGAAGACCAAAATATAAATGATGTGTATAAAGGGTATAAAGATGCATTCGGAAATAAAAAAGTACCTTTTCAAAAAAGGATGATTATTGGTAAAGGGGTTAATGAGAATATAGATGAAGAAATTCGTCTTTTGATGAATGACAATGCTCCACCGACGGCCGTTATTGTAACAGATGAACATTACCTAATGCTAGTATTAAAGTATTTAAACAGTAGGAATTTAACATGTCCTGAGGATTTATCGATAATCTGTATTAATGACTTGAGTTGGTTTGAGTTTTTTCAACCTGGAATTACGACAGTTAAGCAAAACTATACTTTAATTGCAAAAAAAATAATTGAGAGGATGACAGATGAAAAATTCTTGAAATATGGATTAGATATAGAAGAGCGAACAGTCGTTATTGGAACAGAACTTAAACTTCGATCTTCAACAGGTGGTATTGCTAGAGGACCGTTTGGAGAAAAAGCTGCAAATGTTGATACAATACAGCTATCAACCTCAGAAAAGAACAAGATAAAAGAAAATAAATATACTGCTGTAATCTCCTTTCATTATTCAGGAGCTGCATGGATGAATTTACACGAAAGTGGGATTAGAGATATCTTTAATGAATTAGGTATTTCACTTTTAGCTGTAACTGATGCTCATTTTGATGCAGATATGCAGAATAGACAGTTACAAGGGCTTCTCTCCTTAGATCCTGATATTTTTATTGCAATCCCTGTAGATGACAATAAAACCTCTGATATGTTTAAAAAAGTTGCGAAAAGTCGTTCGAATCTTATTTTAATTACGAATGTACCGAAGGGAATTAACCCTGATGAATATGTTAGCTGTGTCTCAGTTAATGAATGGTCTCATGGTCGTTTAGCGGGAAGTGGACTAGGCAGTAGTATGCGTGATTTAGGTAAGCGCAAAATAGGGATGATTCGGTTTGATTCCGATTTCTATGCTACAAACCAACGAGATACTGCTGCTAAACAAATGATTATTGAAGAGTATAAGGATCTTGAAATAGTTAAAGAAGTGTTCTTTAAGGATGAATCAGATGTATATGATGAAACAGTTAAACTAATGCGGGAGAACCCAGACATTGAAGGTCTGTATGTTTCATGGGAAGGTCCAGCAACCAAAGTTATTAGTGCGTTGTCCGCAATTGGGAGAAATGATGTTATCATTGGAACTGCGGATTTGGACTATGAGTTAGCTTTAAATATAGCTGAAAATGGCAATGTAAAAAAAGTTAGTACTCAACTTCCATATGAACAAGGTCAGGCACTTGCACTTGTAGCTGCTAATACTTTATTAAATAAAGCTGTTCCTAAGTTTATTGGAGTAGAACCTGTTGAAGTCACAACTGATAATTTAATTAAGATGTGGAAAAAAGTTTTTAAGGAAGATGCACCTGAAGAAATTGCCAATGCTATCAAACAAAATATTCAAACTTAGAAAATGACCTAAGGGTAACAAAAGGGTAACATTTTCTTGAATTCGGTCTAAATTAGAGGTTTTTCATTAGTTCTTTGAACTTTTGGGAAGCCTCTTTTTTCGAGTAAATAAATTGATTCATATGTAAATACTTCGAATTTAATAACGTAAATGTAAGAAAATTCACTCTATTAATGTTATGATATTGTCAATTTAGAAGGAAATTTTAGGTTATTTGCAGAAGGTAATGAAGATAACAAGGTGTGTGTAGTAGAAAAATCAAATAAACTCATTGTATCGGAGGGGTGTAGACTATATGAAGAGGATAAGACATATTACTTTCTTAGCAGCTTTTATTTGTATAATTTTTGTGATTTATGCCATATATCATTCTGTAGGTCAAGCAGATAGTTCAGTCTTTGCAGGTGGAGAAGGAACGAAGGAGAACCCTTATCTTATAGAAACGGCAGCACATTTGGACAATGTCCGCAACTATTTGGGAGAAGGATATCATTTTCAGTTGGTGCAAGACATTGATCTGACGGCTTATCTTGATCCCGGTGGTCCAGGGTGGGAGCCGATCGGTGACAATGCTAACAGGTTTGAAGGCCATATTAATGGAAATGGTTATCGAATAACAGGATTTTTTATTAACCGAACAGATGGGAACTATATTGGATTATTTGGAGTGATCGGTGAAAACGGGCTGGTGCGAAATCTCAGTTTAACAGGTGACTACATTACAGTAGAAGGTGCACCGGCTTTGGTCGGCGCTTTGACGGGAAATAATTACGGCGTAATTGATAACGTGTCGGTGGAAATAGGGGATGGAATCACATTGTCACCCCAATCTGCCTATGTAGGAGGATTAGTCGGCACTAATCACGGTGAAATTTGGAATTCTAATGTTAACAGTGATGTGAACGGAGGAAATGAAGTAGGAGGATTGGTAGGAAGAAACGCTTCTAACAATACTACACGTATTGGGATCATCCATAATTCCCACGCTACTGGTAATGTCAGCGGGCAAGACATGGTTGGTGGGTTGGTCGGGAATGCATCAGGAAAGATCCGGTACTCGTATGCTACGGGTAATGTTGACGGGCTAGAAAGTGTTGGTGGATTGATCGGTACTAGCGTTCGTATTGAGGTCGATGCAAGTTATGCCACTAGTGATGTAACTGGGGAATCATCAGTTGGTGGTCTAATTGGAGACGTTAGGATAGATAATTCACGTTCCTCTGTCCGCAACAGTTTTGCTATTGGAAAAGTAACATTACCATCGACAGGCGGAGATGTAGGTGGACTTATCGGAACAAATTTTTCGGGTGATGTGGAAAACAGTTATGCTGCCGGTCAGATTGAGGCTTCAGGCGCTTCAAATGTTGGTGGTCTTATTGGGAGACAAGCAGGAGGATTCTCTTCTGGTACAGTCGAAAATAGTTTCTACGATGAAGATACGACGGGGCAGAGTGACACCGGTAAAGGTACTCCGATGTCTACGGCGGACATGAAAGACCGGTCCACATTTGAAGATGCAGGTTGGGATTTTGATTGGATTTGGGGTATAGAGTCTGATGATTATCCTCACCATGATTTGTACTTTACATTGACTTATCAAGCGGATGATCTTGATCATGGCGACGTACCATCTGATGAAATACATAGTCGGGGATCTGTTGTTTTGGTGGCAGACCAAGGGAATATGTCCAGAACAGGCTATTCTTTCAGTGGATGGAATACAGCTTTAGATGGGAGTGGCGAGACATACGACCCATACAGTCCGGTGTTTAATAGTTTTGTTATGGGGGCGAATGACAAGACTCTCTATGCTCAGTGGTCAATCAACAAATATGATGTGCATTTTGATGGCAATGATTATGACAGTGGACAGGCCCCTCTGACTGAAACAATATTGTATGAAAGTGAGGTGAATGTTCCGGATCAACACACTTTAGTCAAGGACGGGTATACGTTCACAGGTTGGAACACGGAACGTGATGGAAGTGGAGATTTTTATGAGCCAGGGGACACCTTTCGAATGGGAACAGAGCCTGTCACCTTGTATGCGCAGTGGGAAATCAACGTTTATAGTGTTAGTTTTGAATCGAATGGGGGAAGCCAAGTATCGGAAGTAGAAGCCGAGTATGGAACGGCCATAACAGAGCCACTTCCACCAGAAAAAGAAGGCCATTTATTCAAAGGATGGTACCAAGACGAGTTGCTCACAGAAGCGTGGGATTTTGAAACGAGCAAGGTTAGCGAAAATATGATCTTGTATGCAAAGTGGGAAATCAACGAATATACTGTTAGTTTTGAATCGAATGGGGGAAGCCAAGTATCGGAAGTAGAAGCCGAGTATGGTTCGTCTATCACAGAGCCAGTTCCACCAGAAAAAGAAGGCCATTCATTCAAAGGATGGTATCAAGATGAGTTTCTCACGGAAGCATGGGATTTCAAAACGGACACGGTTAGCGGAGATATGACCCTGTATGCAAAGTGGGAAATCAACGTTTATAGTGTTAGTTTTGAATCCAATGGTGGCAGCCAAGTATCGGAAGTAGATACAGAGTTTGCTTCATTGATCGAAGAACCAACACCACCAGAAAAAGAAGGGCATTCATTCAAAGGGTGGTATCAAGATAAGTTGCTCACAGAAGCGTGGGAATTCGAAACGGACACGGTTATCGGAGATATGACCCTGTATGCAAAGTGGGAAATCAACGTTTATACCGTCAGCTTTGCAACGAATGGAGGCAGTAAAGTATCAGAAGTAGATGCAGAGTTTGCTTCACTGATCGCAGAACCAACACCACCAGAAAAAGAAGGCCATTCATTCAAAGAATGGTATCAAGATGAGTTACTCACGGAAGCGTGGGAATTCGAACGGACACGGTTAACGAAAATATGACCCTGTATGCAAAGTGGGAAATCAACGTTTATACCGTCAGCTTTGCAACGAATGGAGGCAGTAAAGTATCAGAAGTAGATGCAGAGTTTGCTTCATTGATCGAAGAACCAACACCACCAGAAAAAGAAGGGCATTCATTCAAAGGGTGGTATCAAGATGAGTTGCTCACAGAAGCGTGGGATTTTGAAGTAGAAACAATTACTGAAAATATAACTTTGTATGCTAAATGGGAGATCAACGTTTATACTGTTAGTTTTGAATCGAATGGTGGCAGCCAAGTATCGGAAGTAGAAGCCGAGTATGGTTCGTCTATCACAGAGCCAGTTCCACCAGAAAAAGAAGGCCATTCATTCTTAGGATGGTATCAAGATGAGTTGCTCACAGAAGCGTGGGATTTCGAAACGAGCACGGTTAGCGAAGATATGATCCTGTATGCAAAGTGGGAAATCAACGAATATACAGTTAGTTTTGAATTGAATGGGGGAAGCCATGTTTCGGAAGTAGAAGCCGAGTATGGTTCGACCATAACAGAGCCAGCTCCACCAGAAAAGGAAGGCCATTCATTCTTAGGGTGGTATCAAGACGAGTTGCATACAGAAGCGTGGGATTTTGAAACCGATGTGATCAGCGAAAATATGACTTTATATGCCCAGTGGTCTATCAACAATTACGATGTGCATTATGATGGCAATGATTATGACAGCGGAGAGGCCCCATTGACTGAAGCATTTGCGTATGACAGTGAAGTGACCGTGGCTGGTCAGCACACGTTAGGCAGGAACGGGTATACGTTTATAGGTTGGAACACGGAACGTGACGGTAGTGGAGATCAGTTTGAGCCAGGAGACACCTATCGAATGGGATCAGAGCCTCTCACCCTGTATGCGCAGTGGGCTAGCAACAACGCCAAGTTGAGTGAATTAGTCATTAGTCATGGGACATTAACGCCAATTTTTGAAGCTGATTACGCTCACTATGCGGTAGAAGTTGGTCATCAGGTGACATCTATCACCATCACACCGACGCTTCAGGACACAAGATCTACGGTAAGTATCAGTCAAAATGAAGCAGCGAGCGGGGAAGTGTCGAGTGCCATCCCGTTAGAGGAAGGGCTAAATACTATAATAATCGACATAACGGCAGAGGATGGATCGACATATGCTTACACAGTTGATGTCATGAGGAAAGTAACTGATCAGTTTGCCCAACTGACTAGAGAAAGCCATTTTGTGACACTTGATGATGAGCAGATCCACATGTTGGATGAGGAAGGAACGCTCCGGGTTGATCTGCAAGGTGAACTTGATGACGTGACCGAAGTTAAATTTACTCAGTATCAGGTGCAACTCTTACAGGAAAAAGGGGCGTTTGTACAAGTAGTCAAGGAAGATTTGTTAGTGTATATTCCCTTCATTAATTTTGAACCTGTCAAAGACTTAAATATAACGATTCAGAGACAGGATTATAATATAGATACATTCGCTTTTGCTGATAGATCAGCAAGTGCGATTTATCAATTGAATATTGATCAGAATGGGGAGCGGATTTCTGTATTCGAGCATGATATACAATTATCATTCCCTGTAAAAAATATCGGAGAAACCAATTTAGAAGAACTTCAAGTGTATTACTTTAATCCTGATGGACAAGAATGGGAATTGATTGGTGGAACATACAATAATGGATATATTCATGCTACGACGAGCCATTTTAGTACTTTTGCAGTCTTTCATCCTGATCACTTGTCCGTAGAAGACGATGTGACTCAAGATGAAAATGGAGAGGAAAAATCTGAAGAAGATAACAAAGAGGAAATCGTAGAAGAAAATACTGAAGAAGATAACAAAGAGGAAAAGACTATAGAGGCAGGAGAAGAATTACCACTTACGGCAACGAGGACATACCAATTTTTACTGGCAGGGATAATTATGTTGGTTGGGGGATCATGTATTTATGTTTTTTATCGCCGAAGAAATATAATGAAGACCTGATTTGTCAAGTTGCTAATCTTTTCGTTCTCCTTGTTTCACCATATATTATTTAAATGAAAAGAGAATAATCATATGCGGTGGTAAAGTAGCCACTCGTAGTAGAGAGAACATATTACGAGTTGGCAAAACGCCTTTCACCGCTTCAATAAAAGACTTAAAACTAGCTTTATAAGTTAGTTTTAAGTCTTTTTTCATTAAAATAGTAGTAGTCGTAGAGTAAAAATACATTTGACATGAAGAAGTATTCATCATACATTATATATAGACCAGTTGTTATAAAAAAGAGGTGTATTACATTGACAAAAAAAATATCATCTAAAGAAAAAATCATCGAAACGGCATCTAGACTATTTCAAGAGCAAGGCTATCATGCAACAGGACTGAATCAAATAACAAAAGAAAGTGGTGCTCCGAAAGGTTCACTCTATTATTACTTTCCTGATGGGAAGGAGCAACTTGCTAGTGTTGCTGTAAACAACACAGCTGATAATGTTGCTGAAAGGATTAAGAATGGGCTAATGGAGGAGGACGATCCTATTAAAGCGATTCAAACTTTTATACAACAATTAGCCAGTGCCTTTGAAGAAAAGGATAAACGAATGGGAATTCCTGTGGCAGCTGTAGCGTTGGAGACAGCAAATACGAGTGAAGTTATTCGAACAGCGTGTGTTGATGCTTATGATAGCTGGCATAATATATTCGCTGCAAAGCTAATAACAGCAGGATATGAGGAAAACCAGGCACAAGAATCTGCATTAGTTATTAATGCACTTATTGAGGGAGCCTTCATTAATGTGATAATAAGAAAGGATGGTGAGCCTTTACGGCAAATAGCAAAATATATTCCAAATATTTTAGGAGATAAAGCTCAATATTGAATTATGAGCTTTTATTAACTAAAATATATAGACTGGTCTACAAAAAAGTGGAGGGGAAGTTAAACATGGGAAAATCAAGTATTTTAGTTACTGGTGCAACAGGAAATATCGGCTACTATGTAGCTAGTGAACTGGCAGCAAAAGGGGAAAAAGTAAAAGTGGCACTGTTCGATCCAGAAAAAGAAGGAACAAAGTTTAAGGAGATGGGTGTGGAGATGGTGAAATTTGATTTTCTTGATACCACTACCTTTAGGGGAGCTTTAAATAATGTAAAAAAAATATTCCTTATTCGACCACCACAGTTGGCCAAACCTAAAAAGGATATGAAACCATTTCTAGATCAATTAAAGGAAAAAGGAATGGAGCAAATTTGTATTTGTTTCTCTTATGGGAGTAGAAAAAAATCCCATCGTTCCACACCGAAAAATTGAAGATATGATCCGAGACTCAGGAATTGGATATACTTTTTTACGACCATCCTTTTTTATGCAAAATTTGAATACGACCCACCGACAGGATATATCTTTAAGAAATGAATTATATATGCCAGTTGGAAAGGCTAAAACAAGCTTTATCGATACACGGGATATCGCTTCCGTAGCTGCGACATGTTTGATAGAGAGGGGACACACTAATAAATCGTATACACTAACAGGGGCAAAAGCCATTGACTATGTAGAAGTTGGTGAAATATTATCTAACACGTTAGGGAGAAAAATAGAATACAAGAATCCACGTACATTGGCGTTTCGCAGGAACTTAATAAAAAGGGGGACAAAAAAGGAGTTTGCCAATGTCATGACGATGCTTTATATCCTTACACGTCTTGGAACAGCAGAGAAAGTGACGGGGGATGTAAGATATATTTTGAATAGAGAACCTATCACCTTTGAACAATACGCGCTAGATTTTCAAGAGGCTTGGCAATAAACAACTTTAAAATAGAGGAGTGGTAACGATGTATAAAAATAATTTTTCGTCTTATTTAAAAACAGGTGTATTAGCGGCGGTAATCATTGCAGTTATCGCAAATGTGTTATTTATTGTTTCTAGTTTACTCTTTGGTCATGAGATAGGATTTATCGGTCAGGACCGGGATACACTTTACATTGTTTTTATTACCTTTGCAACAGTGATGGCACTACTAATAGGAACAGTTTTATTTTATTTTCTTCAAAAGTATACGAAAAATCCGGTGGTTTGGTTTGGGATAATCGTTTTACTGGGATTTCTCTACAATACGTACATGGCAGAAGTAGATTTAGACAGAGATTTTAAAGCAACAGCACACCTGATTCATGTAATCGTAAGCGGATTGGCCATTTACTTAGTACCAAAACTTTCAAAAAAATAGAAGTCTTATACAATTAATATTGCACATATGGCGTCAAAAATGGTGGGGAACCATGAAAGGGAGTTTCTTCCTCATTTAGTTTGGATATTATTGGGATATATTCCACTAAATAGCCCTCGTGATGTGGTAATATGGACATAAATATGCACCTAGTACTCGTAGTCATAGTTTTCTTTTATTTTAGTAATTATTATTTATAGAAGAGGTGTTGACATTGGAAAAACAGAGAAAACAAGGGTTTAATCCTTACCTTCCTTCATGGGAGTATATTCCAGACGCCGAGCCTTATGTTTTTAATGACAGAGTGTATATCTATGGCTCCCATGACCGCTTTAACGGGCATGTATTTTGTTTAAATGATTATGTATGCTGGTCCGCCTCGGTGGATAATCTTGCTGATTGGAGATACGAAGGCGTGATCTACAAAAAAACAGATGATCCCCTGAATCATGCTGGAAATATGTGTCTGTATGCTCCTGATGTCACGGTTGGACCAGACGGTAGGTATTACTTGTACTACGTTTTAGATAAAGTACCAATTGTATCGGTAGCTGTTTGCGACACTCCAGCAGGTAAATATGAATTTTATGGGTATGTACGATATAAAGATGGAACGCGTCTTGGAGAAAGAGAAGGGGACCAGCCTCAATTTGATCCTGGTTTACTAACCGAAGGAGATATAACGTATTTGTATACTGGATTTTGTGCGAAGGGTGATAAATCCAGAAAAGGAGCGATGGCAACGGTTCTCGGACCAGATATGCTTACTATTTTGGAGGAACCAGTGTTTATTGCCCCAAGTGAGCCATATAGTAGTGGTTGTAGTTTTGAGGGGCATGAATTTTTTGAGGCACCTTCCATGAGAAAGGTTGGAGATACCTATTATTTCGTCTATTCCTCCATCGCGATGCATGAGTTATGTTACGCTACGAGCAAAAACCCAACAAGTGGTTTTGATTATAAGGGTGTTATCGTGAGTAATAATGATCTTCATATAGATTCCTATAAACCGGCGGATAAACCAATGTACTATGGCGGCAATAATCATGGTAGTATCATAGAATTGAAAGGGAAATGGTATATTTTTTACCATAGGCATACGAATGGATCAAGCTTCAGCCGACAGGGATGTATCGAACAAATAGAAATCCTAGAGGATGGAACGATCCCACAGGTAGAAATGACTTCTTGTGGCTCGAACGGCGGACCGCTTATCGGAAGAGGGGAGTATCCAGCATATCTTGCGTGCAATCTGTTCTGCCGTGATGAAGCAGTTTATACGGGACAGTTATCGATGGATAGCCAATTCCCAAAAATAACCCAGGATGGAAAAGACGGTGATGAGGAAACAGGTTACATCGCTAACATGCAGAATTCTGCTACGGCGGGTTTTAAGTATTTTGACTGTCACGATATTGAGACAGTTAAAATTAAGGTGAGGGGTTATTGTAAAGGCGTTTTTGAAGTGAAAACGTCCTGGGATGGGCTAGCGTTTGCTGAGATCCCAGTAGACTTTACAAATGTATGGACAGAATATGCTTCTGACATTGTTATCCCTGATGGAATTCATTCTTTATATTTCACCTATAAAGGAGAGGGCATTGCTAGTCTTGCTTCCTTTACTTTGGAATAGAACTGATGCAATAATTCAAAAAGAGAGCTAGTAGTTTTAAAAAAGGAAGACTTTTATTCATTAAGTATGGGAGATACGGGTGATATGGTTCTTTAAGTCCCTCGACATACACTTATAATTACCAAACGTACTTCCTTTATTATAGAAGTAACCAACCCCCTCTATTCGGTGTTCGAGTAGAGGGGATTTCATATTATAGTTACTTAAAATCTAAAATTAAAAACAGTAATAGTATTTAAGGATTGTTATGAGTGTTTCTTTCATTAAAGATTTATTATTTTTAAGTCGAAGTAGGAAAATAATTATAGACTATAAGACATTTTATAATAAATTTTCACTATTAATGGCATTTTAGAGAGTGAAATGCTAAATAAATTAGGTACATGTATATATATGTAAATTGATATTTTTGATCTATAGGAATTGTAAAAATAAGTAAATATAATGAGGTAGATATAAAAAGAAATTTTATCAGGAGGTGTTATTAAATGGAGAACAGTGTTAAGTATGTTGGATTTTGGAGGAGGTCTTTAGCATTCTTAATCGATAATGGTACACTTGGTCTTATAACATTAGTATTATTAACTCCATTTTTTGGTAATGAAGATGCTGTAGCCATCGCATTTTTGTTAATGATGTTTATAGTATTCATTTATCACATCGTAATGCCTTGTACCCCATTACAGGCTACTTTCGGTAAATATATTCTTGGTTTTAAAATAGTAGATAGATATGGAAACCGTATTTCATTTTGGAGGTCAATGGGACGTTTTTTTTCTCAATTCTTTTCTGGATTTATGAATATAGGTTATATTATGATTGCTTTTATGGAAAAAAATACGGGTCTGCATGACTTAATGGCGGGTACATATGTTATTGAGAGGGCCTAAAACAACTACGCTCATTGCATTGAGGAACTGGAAAAGGTAAATATCGACCTTTTCCAATCCCTCTTGAAGGCCTTCTTTCAATAGTGTACTATCAAAGTATTACTACTGAAGTAGGAGAAAAGAAATGGACTATAAGAAGTATGTTTTGGCAGAATCTGTTGGTTATCGGATCACCGTAACCGCAAGGCTTGTCATCAATCGTTTAAACAGTAATTTCAAAAAACGAAAACTACCTGTTACTCATGAACAGTGGTCAGTCATGATTCGTTTATGGGAAGAGGATGGTCTTACTCAAAATAAGCTTTCTCAGTTAACAGGAAAGGATCAGCCAAGTGTATCTCGGCTTATTAATAATATGGAAAGAAACGGGCTAGTTATGCGCGCTCCTCATCCGGTTGATAAACGAACGAACTTAATATTTCTCACTGCAAAGGGGAAAAAATTACAGGTTGGCATGATTGAGCAGGCGCAAAAAACGATTGAAGATATTTCTAAAAATATTTCTGAAGAAGACATGAATACATTTCTTACTGTTTTATCCCAAATAGATGATAATTTAACCGAAGAAAAAGACTAACTAGTTGTCATCACTATTATATAAGCGACGTATAAGACGTTGCTTTTTTGTTATGTAAAAAACGACTATCCGTAAAGATTATATGACGGTACAGCAGCAACCATAGTGGTTTTTCTCTCAATTGATGAAACAAATGCAGTATTTATGACTCGTGATTCATGTATAATAAAGATTAGATTAAGTTAAGAACGGGGGAGATGATGGAGGATTATAATAAGTATATTTTATCTAACTCGATTGGGTATCAAATATCGAGTACAGCAAGATTAGTAAACAACAGGTTGAATGCAAATTTCAAAGAAAACGATTATCCAGTTACTAACGAACAATATTCAATCATGATTCGTTTATGGGTAGACGAGGGTTTAACTCAAAGTAGGCTCGCTACTCTAACCGGTAGAGACCAAGCGAATGTTTCAAAAGTAATCAGTAATTTAGAAAAAAAGGATTTAGTGATGAGAACACCTCATCCTGTTGATAAAAGAACAAACTTAATTTTTTTAACATCAAAGGGAAAGAAAATGCAATTAGGTTTGATTGAACAAGCGAAAAAAACGATTGAGGAAATGTCCGATGGTATCGATGAAGACGATCTGAAATCTTTTATGGAGATACTTTTAAAGATAAAAGGAAATTTAATAAAACATGAAGTAAACACCTAATTTTTGCATGAATATAGGTGTTTATTTTTTACTTAAATACTTTCCTAGTACCAGCATTTTTAAAGTAATGAAGTATATACTTTTATAATAAAGGATTTTCAACCATTATAATACTTGTTTATACAAATAGTTAACAAAAAACTTATTGACAATGAGAATCACTATCATATATACTGGAACAGGAATAATGATAATCATTATCAATTAAAAGTCAAGAATTGAATAGTACTTCATTCATTTCTTTTTTTTGAACCTTATTGATAATCATTATCATTTAGAGTGGGCATCTGGGGAAGTAGGGATAGAATATGAAACTAAGATATTTATTTCTAGCACTAATTCTATTATCAATCACTTCATTATTTATTGGTGTAACAGGAATTAGCCCGTTAGATATATTCAACTTAACAGAAGAACAAGCACAAATATTATGGATAAGTAGATTCCCACGCCTAGTCAGTATCATACTTGCTGGAGTGGGTATGAGTATTTGTGGATTAATTATGCAGCAGTTAACGAGAAATAAGTTTGTATCACCAACGACAGCTGGCACCCTTGATTCTGCAAGACTTGGGGTTTTAGTTTCATTAATGCTATTTACATCAGCCAGTGCTATTGTTCAAATGCTTGTAGCCTTTATTTTTGCTTTAGTAGGAACACTGGTATTTATGAAGATTCTTGAAAAAGTAAAGCATAAAGATGTGATTTTCATTCCTTTAGTAGGGTTAATGTTTGGGAGTATTGTCGGTTCAGTGACTACGTTCTTTGCATACCAAAACGATTTAATTCAAAATATGTCATCTTGGCTACAAGGGAATTTTTCACTCATTATTAGAGGGCGTTACGAGCTTTTATACATAAGTATTCCGTTGATGATTTTTGCTTATCTCTATGCAAATCGTTTTACGGTTGCAGGGATGGGTGAGGAGTTCTCTGTAAATCTCGGGATTAATTATAAAAGGGTCGTAAATATTGGTTTAATCATAGTTGCTGCGGTTGCGTCAGTTGTGCTGCTGACAGTTGGAATGATTCCTTTTTTAGGATTAATTATCCCGAATATCGTTAGCATCTACAATGGAGATAATTTGAAGAGAAATCTCCCTCATACGGCTTTACTAGGTGCAGTGTTTGTTCTCATATGTGACATTTTGGGGCGCCTCATTATTTATCCGTATGAAATACCAATTGGAACAACGGTTGGGGTAATCGGAAGTGCGATTTTCCTTTACTTATTGATGAGGAGAAAAGCCTATGAGCAATAAAACGAAATTAATCATACTATTCATTTTGTCTCTTGTGTTTACGGCACTATTTATCTTTTATAATCTCAATTTCAGCAGTAATTTAGGTTACATATTGCCTAGACGAGGTACAAAAATATTAGCCATTATTGTAACAGGTGCAGCAATTGCTTTTTCAACGGTCGTTTTCCAAACGATTACGAATAATCGGATCCTAACGCCTAGTATTATTGGTTTCGATTCATTGTATTTGTTACTTCAAACATTTCTCATATTTGTTTTTGGCTCTGCTAGTTTTCTAGTTGTTCATAAAGAAATAAACTTTCTGTTATCTTCTGCTATTATGATTGTTTTTGCTGGTCTTTTTTATAAGCTACTTTTTAGTAAAGGCAGAAATATATACTTCTTACTACTAGTCGGTATTGTACTAGGGACGTTATTTTCAAGTGTTTCCACCTTCATGCAGGTTTTGATTGATCCAAACGAATTTTTAATTGTTCAAGACCGTATGTTTGCAAGCTTTAACAATGTTAATACGGATATTTTAAATGTGACTATCATCATATTTGTTTTCGTTACCATTTACTTTTGGAAATATTTGAAGTACTTAGATGTTCTTTCACTTGGGAGAGATACAGCAGTCAACTTAGGGGTAGATTATGACCGGGTGGTGAAAAGACTTCTTATTTTAGTAGCAATATTGATTTCGATTTCAACCGCGTTAGTTGGTCCTATCTTATTCCTAGGCTTACTTGTAGCCAACGTGACGTATGAATTTCTGAAGACTCATAAGCACTCATACATTATTCCAGGTGCAATTTTAATAAGTATTGTTGCTCTTGTTAGTGGTCAATTTATAGTTGAAAGATTATTTTCCTTCTCTGTACCAATCAGCGTCATCATCAACTTTATTGGTGGGGTGTACTTTATTTACTTACTTTTAAGGGGGCATAAATAATGGTCGTTGTAAAAGGTGTTTCGAAAAAATACGGAAATAAAAATGTTGTCGAGGACATTTCCGTAGAAATTGAAAAAGGAACAATTACTTCATTTATCGGACCAAATGGAGCAGGGAAAAGTACGCTCATATCGATGATTAGTCGTTTAATTGCGAAGGACTGCGGTCTTATTAGCATTGATGATAAGGAGCTGAGTGAATGTAAGAGTGAGGAGTTAGCAAAGAAAATTTCCATTCTTAAGCAATCGAATCACCTCAATATCCGTTTAACCGTAAGAGATCTCGTTGCATTTGGTAGATTTCCATATTGCAAGGGGAACTTGACGAAGGAAGATAAGGAACACGTCGATCAAGCGATTGATTATATGGAACTTCGTGATATGCAGCATAAATTTTTAGATCAGCTTAGTGGTGGTCAACGTCAGCGAGCTTTTATTGCAATGGTTATAGCTCAAGACACGGAGTATGTTTTGCTTGATGAACCATTAAATAATTTAGATATGAAGCACTCTGTGCAAATTATGCACGTACTTAGAAGATTAGTAGATGAACTTGGAAAAACGGTCGTTATTGTTATACATGATATTAACTTTGCTTCCTGTTACTCGGACCATATTGTAGCTTTAAAAGACGGAAAAGTCGTGAAAAAGGGAACTACACCTGAAATTATTAATCCAGAAGTTTTAAAAGAAATCTATGATATGGACATTCAAATAGAAAACATTAATCAAAATCGTATTTGTGTTTATTTTTAGGATAAAAAAATGGAAAGTTGAAAAGGTTTAAACCCTTCAACTTTCCTGCTCACTAAAAGGTAAAGTGTTACTTTATAGTATACCTTGAAGTAAACTGATCACTTATTTCATTATATTATAAAATAACTTTACATAAAAATTATTTTATAGAAGGGGTAATAGATATGAAGAAAAGCTTATTGTTAGTTATTTTAGCGTTCTCTATGATGATGCTACTAGCTGCTTGCGGTAGTGAGGATTCAGAAGGAAGCGAGTCAAGTGAGCCTGTTGTTGAAGAAGAGCAAGAAGGACAAGAACAACAAGAAGAGGTTGAAGAAGAAACTGAAGAACCTTCTGAGTTAACAATAACGCATGAATTAGGGGATATTACTGTACCTGTAAATCCTGAAAAGGTAGTTGTATTTGATATGAATGCTTTAGAAACGTTAGATAAAATGGGTGTAAATGTAACTGGAGTACCACAAGCAAATATTCCAGCTTACTTATCACAGTATGAAGATGCTAGCTATGAGAACGTGGGTACACTTTTTGAAATTGACTATGAAAAACTAGCGGAAATTAATCCTGATTTAATTATCACTGGTGGAAGACAGGCAGAGCAATATGATGATTTAAGTGAGCTAGCGCCTGTTTTGCATATGTCTACCGATTACGATAATTTTTATGAGTCATTTCAAAGTAACATGACAACGCTAGGTCAAGTATTTAATCAAGAAGCGTTTATCGCAAAAGAATTACAAGCAATTGACGATGCTATTGCAGCATTAAACGAAAAAGTATCTTCTGAGGAAACAGCTTTAGTTGTGCTTGCAAATTCGGGGAATGTGAATGCTTATGGTACTGGCTCACGTTTTGGTATTATTCATGAAAAATTTGGATTTACTCCAGTTGATGAGAGTATCGAAGTTACTACTCATGGAATGAATATATCGTTTGAGTATATTGTAGATAAAGATCCAGATTATATCTTCGTTGTGGACCGTGATCTAGTGGTTACTGGAGAGCCTGCCGCTCAAGATACAATTGAAAATGAACTAGTTCAAAATACGAAAGCATATCAAAATGGAAATATTCACTATTTAAACCCTGATTATTGGTATATAGCAGGTGGTGGAATTGTTTCTGTTTCTGAAATGGTAAAGGCAATTGAAGAAGCGTTGCAATAAAAGAAAAGTGAATGACTCTTAGTAAATTACATTACTCGATGAGACTGTCCCAAAAAGCTATTAAAATGGGGGGTGCAATGGATCCCCCAATTGACTTTTAGTGGGCTTTAGAGATCGCAGCGGCCCCACTTATTACTTAGAGGTTGACTCAGAAGGTAAAAAATTCGGCCTTTTGCGTCAACCTCTTTTTTACTAAAAGGACGGCTTTTTTTATTTTAAATTAAAAGAATTTTATGAATTTAGATGAAAGGTATAGGAGGCTTATGATAGATGTTAATTCAAACAAGGACAATAACAGTGAAACCAGGTTATAGTGATCAAGTTGTTGATCGCTTTAGTGGAGATAGTCCCATCGATACAATGGACGGGCTTATTGATCGAACTGTAGTGGTAAACCGAAAAAAGAGAGATCAAGAAGAAGTAATGGTAATGATACGCTGGGAGTCATTAGAAGCATGGAAGAATTGGGAAAAAAGTGATGCGCATATCCAGGGGCATAGAAACAACAAAAATAAAGAAAAACCTGAATATATTCTCGATATAAATGTAAATATGTATGAAGTGAAAGCTGTGAAAAAACGCTAGTCTATACAGTTGTCTATTAATAAGATTGAGCATACAAGAAGAAACACAACCACCTTAGCCATTAGTAAAAATGAGGAAACCCTCTTTTAGGGTTTCCTTTTTTGATGGTATAAGAAACTATTTTTAAAAAGATAAGAAAGTTAAATTTTGCGGCGGAATTGATGCCACGCGTAGTAGCGAGCAGAGCAAACTACTATCATTTCTTCACCGCTTCTAAGAAAAGACTAAAATGAGACACACCAAGCTCGTTTTTAGTTTTTCTTATTTATTTGTAAAGCCTTTTCCAACAACTGTTTTCTCATCTAAATCAATGAAAACAGTAAGTTTCCCCGAAGAATCTACCTCTGTATGATGAAAAGTAACAGAAAAAACCTCACTTTTATCATAGTTCTTATCAATCAAAGGTTTATTCTCACTAGTAACTGGTACTTTCTCAACGAACGAATCTTTTGGAGAAACTGGGATTAATTCACTTTCTTCAACTGTAAGGCTATTAAATGCAATCATCTCAAAAGATAAATCATTAGAATCAAACAAGTTACAACTAGTCAAAGTAATTGTTATTAGAAGTAGTAGTGTTCTAGAAATGAGTTTGTTCAATTTATCCCTCCTTAAGTACATAATAGACGATTTTATTTGATAAAAGTTTCAAAATGATAGTGCTTCCTATGGCTCAACTTCAACTCTAACATTTTCCAGTCAAAAGATAATAGAACACTATCTCTTGACATACCCCTATAGGTATTTTATAATACTTTTATACCTGAGGGGGTATATAAAAATTTGGAGGGATTAATATGAATGAGTTATTACATGAAAGAGAGATAAATCAAGAGACAACTAATGATACATCGTATCAATATAAGCCTGCTGTACGAAAGCTTTTTGCTATTTTTACTACAGTTGCTGCTATCGGTTGGGCTGTGAGTGTTTTCTTAACGGGGGTCCATTTTTGGGTGCTGCCTTTACCTACTGGATTCGATGTAACTGGTACACCTTGGGCAGTTATGACAAGTGAGTGGGCGTATGTGTTAGGAATTCCATTAGCTTTACTAGGTGCATTTTATTATTTGACGGTTCTATTATTGGCAGGGTTGTGGTATCACTCTGGTCATCCTTTAGTGCTAAAAATTTTAACGCCAATTTCAGCGACAGGTGTGATTGCTTCAGCTTTCTTTGTCTATCTGCAATTATTTGTTATTGAGGCGATTTGTCCATTTTGTATGGTGTCTGCTGTGGCATCGACAACTCTCTTTGTAATTGAGTTATTGATGCTACGTATGAGCAAGCTTCCACCTATTCGTGAGCTATTACCGAATGTTCGTACTCTGTTAGATAGAAGAAGCTTAATATCGTTGTTCCTTATGTTGATAGTTTCGGTACTACCAGTGCTCAGTTTTTGGTTTGCGACAATTGTTCCTGCACCTGGTGGATAAGAATCATAATCTTTCTTAGAAAAAAATCAGGATGGAGACTCAAAAGGTTGATTTTTAACTATTGAGTCTCCGTTGTAATGTAGAAGGCATTGGAAAAGGTCTTAATGTAGAGGAGAGGTATAGCCATTGCTTTTATTAGCTTATGGAACACGCCTTTTCTAAGGGTATTATTTAAGTAATAGCGCTATTTAGGTCCAACAGTAAAGCTTATGTATTCCAACACAAACAAATCAAAACTTAGGTAGTTTTTAAAAGGAGATATAATTTTAGGGGATAATCAATCTTGGTTTCACAAGAAATGGAAAAGGGGTTTTTGAATATAAATATACTAGTTGCTCAAAAAAACGTACACATTATTGAGAAGGTCGTTTTCCAATCTGATAATATTGGTTTAATAATTCATCTAATAGCTTACTACAATTAATTGTCTCAGGATGAGTAAGTCCTTTCTTCATTCCTGCACATATCAATTTAGACCTAGCTACTTCAATGTCATTAATTAAATTTAATAGTTTGCTCATTATTTATCACCTGTTTAAAACTTCACATATTTTTAACACTAAATTCTAGTTTAATTTACGATATGTAAAATTGAAAGGAAAAGCTTCTGAAATATGAGTAATTTCGACATGTTTTTTGTGCAGCAAGCTCTACTTTGTCATGCACACTCCTGTCATCTATCTGACATATAACTTGGGCGCATATGTTAATCGACTAGGACATATTTACATATTTTAAGCATATACACCTCATTCAATAGTCCTATAGACGAAGGTTTGTTATAATACTAAAACTAAGGGACCAGTGTAAAAGGAAAATAATGTTAGCTGGTTTGAAATGAAATAAGGAGTGGAGAAATTGAAAAAAGTTAGTTTAGTGGCATTATTATTTTTATTTATTGTGAGTATGATGGTTGGGTGTTCTGAAGCGAAGAGCCAGCAAGCGATCATTGGGAAGTGGGCTATTACGGATTTTAATGAGAAAGAAACAGACGCAGACCTTGGAATGCTTGGAAACCTTCAGAATAGTATTTTTAGAATGGCTTTTGCACCCGGAACAGTGATTGAGTTTATTAATGAGGAAAGAATGAGTATAGGTGTAAACAGTATAGATTATAAATGGGTCTCTGATAGTAAGTTAGAAATGGGTCCTAGCACAGATGAGGCTATTTTATTTGACGTTACGCTAGATGATACAAATTTAATACTAGAAAATCAATTCTTTACGATAGATTTGAATAGAACGGAATAATATAGAAAGAGGGTGATTCAGAAGGTTCAATTTTACCTTTTGATTCACCCTTTTCTATGCAGATTAACGTATTTTTTGTCCTCTCCCGCAATTTAAAATTAAGTTTTCCTTAGACTTTTAACCTATCTGTTACTTTTTTTAGTTGTTCAACGATATTTGTGAGTTGTTCACTTGAATGAGTAGATTTATCAACATGACCTGTAAGTTCTTCAATAGAGGCTGTAATTTCTTCTGTTCCAGCAGCGTTTTCTTCTGCTACAGCAGAAAGGCTCTGCATAATAGCAACAATTTCGCCTTTATTGCTGGTCATCTGTTTACCAGAATGATTCAAGTCAGTAATGCCATCTTTCATTGTTTCAACAGTTTTAGAGATATCAATTAATTTATCATTCACATTATTTACGTTACTTGATTGATAAATAATAATTTCCTCTAGCTGCTTCATAGTAGTAGATGCTTCTTTTGAATTTTTTCCTAGTTCACTAATATCTTTAGTGATTCCTTCGGAAAATTGTTTCGACTGCTCTGCTAACTTTCGAATTTCATTAGCAACTACTGCGAATCCTTTTCCGTATTCCCCGGCCCTTGCCGCTTCAATGGAAGCATTTAATGCCAATAAATTTGTTTGTTCGGTAATAGTGAGAATGCCATCAGTTGCCCTTTCTATTTTCTTGGTGCTTTCTGTTGATTTTAATAATTTATTAGCTACTTCACTCATCGTTTCAGTAGTAGTATCATTTGATTTAATTAAATCATGAGTTACCCTTTCAGCTGCTTCTTTATTTACTGTTATTTCTATAATTAATTCGTTAAGTCTTTGAAGCTCTAGCTGATCTTTTTCAATAATATCTCCGAGCAGTTCAACCTTTTCTGTACCCTGTTCCGTTTCATTTGCTTGACTAGACGCACCAGAGGCAATATCTACAATAGCAGAGGAAACTTCATTTGCGGATATGGATGATTGTTTTGCTATGTTCACAAATTGAGCTGTACTTTTTGAAACCTCGGTTGTTGTGTTAACTAGATACTCAATCATTTCACTTCTTTCTTCTTTTAACACTTGAATAGCTTGTCCAATAATAGCGTATTGTCCACCCTGTTTTTTTAATGTATATACAAGTCTTTCTAGATCTAATTCTTCAGATGTTGAATAATCTAGCAAATTTAAGTGAATATTCTTTGCTGATTTTAAATGTATATCTACACCAACAACTCCGACTGCTTTACCATTTTTTCGTATTGGCATAGCTACAGTTGTCATTAACGTTTCTTGTCCATCGATGTCAAAGTGGAAAGGCTCTAATATCGTCAATTTCTCTTCATTTAAAGGCCTTGTATAGAACTTTTCGTTTTGTAAGTCTTCTAAATAAGTTACTTCAATTCCTTTATCGCCTCTATATACATATGGAGACATTTGCCCATGCGTATTTCCATTTTTATTTATGTTGAGCGCATCATTATTGTCAAACTGATTAGGCTCCCAGGCTGCCCAAACTCCTAGATATTGCTTGTTTTCATTTAAAAATATATTTAGCTTTTTTATTACTTCATCGCGATTTTTAAAGTCGTGATTTTGGATAGATGTATACATACTTTTTGTCGTAGTGATAGCTTTTTCTATTACAATATAATCGCTTAATGATGCTTTTTTAATACCGCCAAGAATAAAGTCTAACAATCTTTTTGATTTGTGAATTTGCCATACCATATATACACCTATAAGAAGTGATATAGTAGCAAAAGATAAACTAAGGTAATTAAGGGGCAATATCGTATGAGTTGCCAATGAAATAATAAATAGGGTTAAAAGTATTGCAAGCTGTAAATTTTTCATGTTGTAGCTCCTCCATTTTCTGCTCAGTACTGCTTGTATAATAGCTAATGGTATTAAATTGGTATTTTTAGGTCTAATATACTAAGCACTTTTACCTATAAATAATATATTTAAACATCATCAGTTGTAAACAAATATGTCTTAATTAGATAAGTTTATTATTACGTAAAAAGGGTATACAATATTGAAATTTACTCACGAAGGTGGAGGTGATTATTAGTGGTACAACAAGCACGTACAATATTTATAAAAACAATAAGCACTGGAAGTTAGACAAGGACTGGTTCATTAAAATGGAACCAGTCCTTTCATTTGTACGGGCAACTTAATTGGTTAATAAAACGTCTGTTATTAATGAAAGAAATGAGTAATACTAGATTCATAGATAAATGGAAAAAAAAGCTTGTTTTTCAAATAAATTGTGATTCAAATGTAACGTAATACAATCATGTTCATGATATGATAGTTTATATCATTGTACTATCGTAATCTACTTATTTAATAAAATGAATGAAGCGAAGATTACCGCTTTTCTCATATACATGTTATTGACGACATTGAGGAGGTAGCTATGTTTAAAAATCACCATGCAGAAGAAATACAGTTGAAAGAAAAGAACGTTGAAAAAATGATTGGAAATGTAGAAAAGGTTGTAGTTGGGAAAAGGAGAGAAATTGAATTAAGTACGATTGCACTATTAAGTGGAGGGCATGTGCTACTAGAGGATGTTCCAGGAGTAGGGAAAACTATGCTCGTTCGTGCCATGGCAAAATCACTCGGAGCTAATTTTAAGCGAATTCAATTTACGCCAGATTTGCTACCATCCGACGTTACCGGTGTCTCTGTATTTAACCAGAAAACGATGGAATTTCAGTTTCGTCCTGGTCCTATAATGGCTAATATCGTACTTGCAGATGAAATAAATCGAACGTCACCTAAAACACAAGCGGCACTTCTTGAGGCACTTGAGGAAGGTAGTGTGACTACCGATGGAGAGACGCGTGAATTGCAAGAGCCATTCTTTGTGATGGCAACACAAAATCCGATTGAATATGGTGGGACGTACCCACTACCAGAAGCGCAGCTAGATAGATTCTTATTCAAATTTAAGATTGGTTATCCAACAAAGGCTGAAGAGCTAGATGTTCTAAACCGTGTTGAGAAGCAGCACCCTATTGATCAATTAGAACCTGTACTTTCATTAGATGATTTAATACAAATGCAAAAAAATGTGCTTGATGTATACGTAGATAACACTGTGAAGCAATACATCATAGATCTCGTTAACACGACGAGAATTCATTACGCAGTTTATCTTGGAGCTAGCCCGCGTGCATCGATTGCATTAATGAAAGCTAGTCAAGCGTATGCGTATATTCAAGGGCGAGAGTATGTAGTTCCAGATGATGTGAAATACTTGGCACCTTATGTTTTAAGGCATCGTATCCTTTTAAACTCGGATTCAAAGCTATCAAACGTGACGAACGAACAAGTGATTAAGGAAATTATTGATCAAATTAGAATTCCTGTAGGAAAAGAAGCAGCAAAATGAAGAAAAGAAATCAAGTCATTTACTGGATAAAACTAGTTTTTAAAGCGCTACTCGTTCTACTATTATTTATTAGTTTGTTTAGCTATGCGATGTTTCAAGGAGGATTTGTAAGCTGGTTTTTGCTCTATAGTATCATGTCTTTAGTTATCCTTATGCTCCTTTACACGCTCATTCCTTTAGGGAGTTTTAAAGTTAAAAGGGACTTAAAGAAAAGAGCAATTCCCTCAGGCACGGATATGACAGTGACCGTGAATGTGAAAAGAAAGTGGCCGTTCCCATTTTTATATTTAGTTGTTGAGGATGGCATTGAGAATAAACTAGAAAAACAGATGAGAAACGTAGATTATAAGATTATTTTTTATCCATCTTTTAAAAAAGAGCTGAAGTATTCTTACACCATTCCAAATATGAAAAGGGGAGAATACTTTTTCTACAATGTTCGTTTAGAAACGAGCGACATGTTTGGACTTTTTAAAAAGAAAAAGTATGTTACTGAACAAGATTCATTTTTAGTTTATCCAAATTACCATGAAATTGAGAGATGGTCTGCATACGAAAAAAACGAAACAGAAACAAGACTTTCATCAGCGGATTTCATTGAAGATGTTACTTCTATAGCTGGAGCTAGGGAATATGTTCCTGGCGATAAGCTAACGAGTATAGATTGGAAAGTGACTGCTCGTTCCAATAAATTAATGACGAAAGAATTTGAAGAATATATCGGGCAAAATTATATGGTTATTTTAAATAATCACATACCTAATGAAAATTCTGACACATTGGAGGCGTATGAAAAATCAGTCGAGCTTGTGACCTCACTCATTATGCATGCGACAAGGAAACAATTAAAGGTTGGTCTATGGACGTTAGGGAATAAGCATCGTATATTTTCTTTAGATACTGGAGAAGACCATCAAAAAAGACTTATCTACCATCTTTCCAAAGTTGAAGGCGAGAATAAGGGGAGCTTCCATACTGGACTCAAGCAGTACGATGATAATATACAAAATGGAACAACTTTGTTTTTCGCCTCTACCGAAATTACTGATGAAATAATTGAGAGAGTACGTATTTATTTATCTCGTAGAATTAAAGTGTATTTTTGTCTATTAAAGAAACATCACGCTATGGATAAGCTTGAAGAAAAGAGATACAGGGAGTTGCTTCGAATTGGAACAGATGCGTATCTTTTAACAGGAGCTAATATCGATCATGTCATAAAAGCAGCAGGTGATTAAATGAAACAAAAGCTTGGTAATCAAGCATCAACAAACTTACATCTTTATATTTATGTGTTAGCTTTTCTTATTTTATGGGAATGGTTAAGGCCGATACCGATCATTACAAATACAGGGCACATTCAAGTGTTTGTTTTCTTTGCGCTATTTTCCTGTATTCTCATATACTTTAAAACGCCTATTTATGCGATGCTCCCTTCGATGTTTATAGGAAGTATATTAGGATTGAATTATATATTTAATAGTCAAAAACTATTAGATTTTCAAGGCTTCATGGAGACAGTGCAGCGCTTTTTCACTGAAGCGATCTATAATATCCACCTCATTGTTTCGTGGAATCTAGCTTCATTAACCGACTTTTTTCGGACATTTTTACTCTTTTTATTATTATCTTTAATCTGTTATTTGCTTTATTTTTGGATTTTCCATACGAAAAAAATCTTTTTCTTTTTACTTTCTACAGTTATTTACATCACGGTGCTCGATACATTTACAGAGGTGGATGCGTCTAATGCCATTATACGAATTGTAGTTATCGGATTTTTCATTATGACTTTACTTCATATGTTGAAAATACAGGAAGAAGTAAAGGAGATCGGACAAAAAAGAATCATTCCAATTTCGATTACATGGATGTATACACTTATTATTATGATTGTCGTTGCATTATTTATTGGAATAGCAGCTCCGAAGCAGGAGCCGAGATGGGCGGATCCGGTACCGACATTTAGAAGCCTCGTTCTCGGTGAAAACGGCATCGGTGATGGTACGAGAAGAGTTGGGTATGGAGATAATGATGAAATTTTAGGTGGTGGCTTTGTTCAAGACTACAGTACAGTCTTTTTTGCCGAAACGACGTACGCTGGTTATTGGCGAGGGGAATCAAAGGATGAATACACAGGTAGAGGCTGGATAGCTGAAACATCAGAAGTACAGTCAGAAACGGTGTTTGAACAAGGGGAAATTGACTATTGGTTGTTTGGACAGTTTTCAGAAACTGTCGAGCATTATGTAAGAATAACGTTAGCAGAGGATCAAAGCTTTGATCACTTATTTTATCCAGGACAGCTCACAGGCGTAAACGTAGATTCGCTACGTGTGCATGTAAATGGACAATTAAGTGATGCATCAGACGTTGACTTTTTCACAGATATCACTAGTGGGAAAGTGTCAGCAAAAACCAACAATGTGAATGATGAAGTGTCATTGACTAGCTATTCTTTATCCTTTGAACCGGCCAAATTTCCGATAGATGCGCTTCAAAACAGTGAGGCATCTGATATTGACGTAGATGAACGTTATTTACAGCTTCCAGATACACTACCTGAACGAGTCTATGACTTGGCAGAGGAAATTGTTGCAGACCATGATAATCTTTTTGATAAAGTGGTGGCAGTTGAACAATACTTCTCAGAAAATGATTTTGAATATGAGACTACGAATGTTCCAATACCGGAAGAGGGGCAAGACTATGTAGATCAGTTTTTATTTGAAACCCAATATGGTTATTGTGATAATTTCTCCACAGCGATGGCGGTGTTGTTAAGAACACTAGATATACCTACGAGATGGGTCAAGGGGTTTACGCAAGGAGAGGTAGTCGATTATATTGGTGAAAGTACACAGCGGTATGAAGTACTGAATAGTAATGCGCATTCATGGGTGGAAGTTTATTTTCCTGGTGTTGGATGGGTACCATTTGAACCAACACAAGGGTTCAATAATAATGTTGACTTTTATGAGGAGTCAGAGGAAGCATCTTCTAATATTGAAGAGGAAGAATTTCCAGAGGAAGAAGAGCTTGATGAGCAAGATCAAGAAATTCCGTCTCCTGAGGAAGATGATTTACTTGAAGACGAAGATGAAAATGACACAACTACCATCAATAATGACCGTTTATTTGCAAATCCATTCACGATGAAAAACATACTGATTTCTATGTTCGTTTTATTGTTTGTCGTCTATTTTTATAGAAAACAGAACATATTACAAAACAAATACTTTATGATGAAATATCGTATTAGTGGTAAAGATGAAAAATACTCAGACGCTTACGAGAGGTTACTTTGGATACTTGCTAACGAAGGGCTTCCAAGACAGTCCGGTGAGACATTACGAGAATACGCTAAAAGAGTCGATCGATTCATAGATTGTAAGGCTATGACGGATTTAACGAATACGTACGAAAAAATCTACTATGGTGGGAAAGTAGCTGAAGGCGATTGGGAGAAGCTTCATAAAGAGTGGGAAAGAGTTGTCAAGACTATCACCTCTTGACCGTGACTCGTTACATTGATAAAATAAATCAGTATTTGATAGATTTTGTGAAGTGAATTCAATAATGATGCCTCATATATATTTAGGAATAAGGCCTAAGTGTTTCTACCAGGTAGCCGTAAACAACCTGACTATGAAGGTAGACCTTTCTTAACGTAAAACTAGAAATTCTGCCTTCGTGTATTTAATTCACGAAGAGAGTTTCTAGTTTTTCTTATATTATAAGAATGAATGGTATCGTTAGGGTAAACATTAATATTAGTATTGTCGTGTAAAAAAATGACGTAAAGGTGGATGAAGATGCAAGAAATTAAAGAAAAAATTATTGTGCTTGATTTTGGAGGTCAATATAATCAGCTCATTGCTAGGCGTATTCGTGATTTAGGTGTGTATAGTGAATTGCATTCACATAAAACTTCTATTGAGGAAATAAAGGAAATGAATCCAACTGGAATTATTTTTTCAGGAGGCCCTGGTAGTGTTTATGCCGAGGACGCACCACGCTGTGATGAAAGAATTTTTGATTTAGGTATACCAGTGCTTGGAATTTGCTATGGTATGCAATTAATGACGCACCATTTTGAAGGGAAAGTGGAAGCAGCTAATCACCGTGAGTACGGAAAAGCAATTATCCAAGTTGAAAACAAAAGTAAATTATATGACGGTTTAGAGGACAAGCAATCCGTTTGGATGAGTCATGGTGACTTAGTCGTTGCTCCACCAGCAGGTTTTACAGTAGATGCAACGAACGTATCTTGTCCTGTAGCGGCAATGAGTGATGAAAGCAGAAAGCTTTACGGTGTACAATTCCACCCAGAAGTTCGTCATTCAGAGTTTGGGAATGAAATGCTTAGCAACTTTGTTTATAAAGTTTGTGAATGTAAAGGCAATTGGTCAATGGAAAACTTTATTGATATGGAAATGGATAAAGTTCGCGAGCTAGTTGGCAATAAAAAAGTATTATGTGCGCTAAGTGGTGGTGTAGATTCCTCTGTTGTTGCTGCTCTCATCCATAAAGCAATTGGCGATCAGTTAATATGTATGTTTATCGATCATGGACTTTTAAGAAAAGGAGAAGCTGATAGCGTCATGAAAACCTTCTCTGAGGGCTTTGATATGAATGTGATTAAAATTGATGCACAGGAACGTTTCTTGTCAAAGCTTGAAGGAGTCAAAGATCCAGAGCAAAAACGTAAAATTATTGGAAACGAATTTATTTACGTTTTCGAGGAAGAGGCAGGAAAATTAACTGATGTTGATTTCTTAGCACAAGGGACTCTTTATACAGATATTATCGAAAGTGGAACAGATACTGCCCAAACGATTAAGTCTCATCATAACGTTGGTGGGCTCCCTGAAGATATGCATTTTAAGCTAATAGAGCCGTTAAATACGTTATTTAAAGATGAAGTTCGCGAGGTTGGAACAGAGCTCGGTCTTCCGGAAGAAATTGTTTGGCGTCAACCGTTTCCAGGCCCGGGATTAGGGATTAGAGTACTCGGTGAGATTACGGAAGAAAAGCTGGAAATTGTTAGAGAATCAGATGCTATTTTACGTGAAGAAATTAAAAAGGCCGGATTAGATCGAGAAATTTGGCAATATTTCACTGCACTTCCTGATATGCGTAGTGTTGGTGTAATGGGAGACGCTAGAACGTACGATTATACAGTAGGTGTACGTGCTGTGACATCTATTGATGGTATGACATCTGATTGGGCTCGTATTCCATATGAAGTTTTGGAGATTATATCTACTAGGATCGTAAATGAAGTAAAGCATGTAAACAGAGTTGTATATGATATTACTTCTAAGCCACCTAGTACGATTGAATGGGAGTAACAAAATATCCTTTTTTTGGATAAAGACGATTGAAAAAGAAATAAAACACTGTGATGATGTGTGAAACACGAATAATGAATATAATTTTGTTAATTAATATTCGTTTTTTCTGTTGACACATCACTAGGTAGCTTGGTAAACTTTGAATATGTTAATACTCTGTGCATGTTCGTATAATTTCGGGAATAGGGCCCGTAAGTTTCTACCGAGCTACCGTAAATGGCTTGACTATGAACAATGGGATAGAACTAGTTTTTTTATTAAAACTACTTTAAACCATTTTTTATAGTTGCAATTTATGAAGCTCTGGGGCGCCTTCTCGTCTCGGAGTTTTTCTATTGCACATTGATTAAAAATAAGGAGTGGTTAAAAAGTGGAAAAGTATTTCCGTTTTGATGAACTAGGTACAAACTATAAGCGCGAGATAATGGGTGGTTTAACAACGTTCTTAGCGATGGCTTATATTTTGTTTGTTAATCCAGATATTTTAAGTGCGGCAGGTATGGACGAAGGTGCTGTATATGTAGCGACTGCATTAGCGGCAGCTATCGGTACAATCATGATGGGTGTTGTTGCACGTTATCCAATTGCGCTAGCGCCAGGAATGGGATTAAATGCTTTCTTTACATTCTCAGTCGTTATTGGTATGGGAATTCCATGGCAAACTGCTTTATTAGGTGTATTTATTTCCGGTATTATATTTATCATTATTACAGTAGTAGGGATTCGTGAATTAATTATTAATGCAATCCCAGCAGAATTAAAATACGCTGCAGCAGCAGGTATTGGTTTGTTTATTGCTTTTATCGGTTTAAAGAATGCTGGGATTGTTGTGCCATACGAATCAACAGCTGTTACATTAGGTGATTTAACGTATGGGCCAACTTTATTAGCTGTCTTTGGTGTTGTTATTACAGTTATTTTAATGGCATTAAAGCTTCGTGGTGGAATATTTTATGGGATGATCATTACTGCGGTAGTAGGGTTGATTTTTCAAGTACTACCAATGCCAAGTCAAATTATTGGGCCAATTCCAAGTCTAGAGCCGACATTTGGAGCATTTTTACAGCCGTTTGCTGATCAATCATTTGGTGAAATTTTTTCAATTAGTTTAATTATCGTTATTTTAACGTTCTTATTTGTAGACTTCTTTGATACTGCTGGAACTTTATATGCAGTAGCGAACCAAGCTGGATTTGTTAAGGATAACAAGCTGCCAAGAGCGCAAAAAGCACTACTTGCTGATTCTTCAGCATCTGTAGTCGGTGCTGTTTTAGGTACATCAACGACTACAGCATACATTGAGTCTTCATCTGGTATTGCAGCGGGCGCGAGATCTGGTTTTGCATCTATCGTTACAGGGATTTTATTCCTAGTTGCATTGCTGTTTTCACCACTACTTGTTGTTGTGACATCTCACGTAACGGCACCAGCGTTAATTATTGTAGGTATCTTAATGGCTGGCGCACTTGGAAATATCGACTTCAAAAAGTTTGAAATTGCAGTTCCTGCTTTCTTAACTGTCATTGCAATGCCATTAACGTATAGTATTGCAACTGGTATAGCATTAGGGTTTATCTTTTATCCAATTACAATGATATGTACTGGTAAAGCGAAGGAAGTACATCCAATTATGTACGCTTTAGTTCCAGTGTTTATTTTATACTTTGTATTCCATTAAGAAGTGATGCAGAGGTAGTCTTAAAGAGAATTTTCTATAAGTAGACCTATTTAGAGGGAAATACTAAAAATGATAAAGCGAACGAGACTCTTTCACATAGTGAATTTGTCTCGTTTTTTTATCCTAAAAACCTTATAATATTACATCTCATTAGCTCACATTTGCTACGGTCAATTATGCTAATTGTTAGAAGTAGGTTGGAAAATTTTGTGGTATAATAAAACGAGTTATGTTTGTGAAAAGGTGAACTTATTTTGTCAGGGAAGGTTCCTTCAATGAGATCTCGTTTTCTTATTTAACTAACGAGCTTTAGTGAATGATACATAATAGAAGGTGATGATTAAATGAGGAAAATATTTAAGATTATTTTCGTAATAATTTTAGCAGTAATTTTGTTATGGGTAATTTCGGGGATTATTGATTTTTCCCTAGTTAATGGATTTGAGAAGAAACCAATATTCGCAATACCAACTGTTACAGCTGACGATGGTGGTTCAGGAACGTATCAAGGGTTAGGGTATTCTTTTGAGATTGAAGGTGATTTCATGTCAGTGGATGAGCCACCCAGAGTAACCTATTATGAATATTACATATTGGGAAGTCTTATTAGTAAAGGAAATACTGACTAAATATAATATATAATTTGCAAAAAAACTTGTGAAAAATTGTGCTAGAACAAGCTTTTTTTAGTTTGGATAAAAAAGGTAATGTTTGACACACTAAAAGAGATTGAGATAAGTGGAGTGTGATAAACGTGCCTGGGATATTATCTGTTGCAACGAAAGAACCGCCTTATACAATGACACAACAAGAAACAATGGAAATTGTAAAAAACTTATTCGAGCAACGTTATCCAAATATAGACCGGTTATTAACGATTTTTGATAACGGTCAAATAAAGAAGAGAAACTTTGTCGTACCGAAAGAGTGGTTTAAAGAAGAGCACAGTTTTAAGGATAAAAATGATATATATATAAAGGAAGCCATAGAACTAAGTGTTGATGTAATAAGAAAGTGTCTAGAAAATAGTCAACATTTGAAGCGAAATGTCTCACCTGCTGAAATTGCTGCGATCATTTTTGTTAGTAGTACTGGTATTGCAACTCCTTCGATAGAGGCAAGAGTGATGAACAGGCTTCCGTTTTCCAAGAGTACGAAGCGCATTCCTATATGGGGCTTAGGGTGTGCTGGTGGAGTCGCTGGTATTGCAAGGGCATTCGAGTATTGTAAAGCATACCCATTTGCGAAGGTGCTCGTAATAAATGTGGAGTTATGTAGTTTAACTTTTATGAAGGATGACATGAGAAAAAGTAATATTATCGGTACATCCTTATTCGCAGATGGTGTAGCTTGTACACTTGTTGGTGGAGATGAAGTGTTGCAGAAAGAAAAGCTGAGTAATAAGAAGTTGATCCCGTATATAGTGGAAACGGAATCACAATTATTAAGAGATTCTGAACAAATAATGGGATGGAATGTCGTAAATGAAGGTCTACAAGTTGTGTTTTCAAAGGATATTCCTACGGTAATTAAGGAATGGCTGAAACCTAACACATTACAATTTTTAGAAAAACAAGGCTATAACATAAACAATATTGCTCAGTTTATTGCCCATCCTGGTGGGAAAAAAGTGTTAGAAGCCTATGAAGAAACATTGTCGATTTCAACCGAGATGACTAGACATGCAAGAAAGGTGCTTCAAGAGCACGGAAATATGTCTTCTCCAACAGTAATATACGTTCTGCAAGAAACGATGAATCAAGATGTAGAAAAAGGTGATGTTGGACTTATGGTAGCATTAGGACCCGGTTTTTGCTCTGAGCTAGCGTTGTTGAGATGGGAGGAAGTTGAATGATTGTTTACATGTTTGTATTATTTATTATCGTTTTACAGCGCATATATGAACTGTTTATTGCAAAGCAAAACGAGATTTGGATGAGGGAGCGCGGTGCGGAAGAATTTGGTGAGGATCATTATAAATGGATCGTCTTAATGCATTTCTGCTTTTTTGCAGCTTTATCGATAGAAGTGGTGTTAAGGGGAGCAGAGTTAATCTCTTGGTGGCCAGTTGTTTTAAGTGTGTTTTTAACAGCACAAGTAGCACGGTGTTGGCTCATCATTTCACTAGGGCGTTTTTGGAATACAAAAATTATTGTTATGCCCGGTGAAAAGAAAGTCAATAAAGGTTTATATAAGTGGATTCGTCACCCAAACTATGTCGTTGTTGCGGTCGAAATTTTAACATTGCCTTTATTATTTCAAGCTTACGTGACGGCTATTTTATTTACACTGTTAAATAGTGCTATCTTAATATTTGTTAGAATACCGGTAGAGGAAAAAGCGCTGAAGTTTTTAAGTGAAGGTGATCATACTTGACTCTATGGAGTGAACTGATTTATCAGGCAGATTTCTAAGCATGATACGTGTTTCTACTATATGATGTAGGTTAGAGAATGAAATATTCGATAAAAATGATGATAACCTTTAGTACAGAGTGTTGTTTAGAAATGAGGGAGAAACAAAGTTGACAAAAAAGAAAAAGCAAAAGTTTTACGTAGAAGAAGGAGAATCAATATCTGATTGCCTTGAGAGAATGGATAAGGAAGGTTATACGCCAGTTCGTCGGATGGAAGAGCCAATATTAAAAGAGGTAAAAAGAAATGGAAAAACTGATATTGAAGTAGAGAGACAACAAATCGTTTTTGAAGGGCTACTGCAAAAATAAGGAGAGTAGGATGTCCCAAAAGCTATTGTAAATTTTGGCAATGGCTCCACTCACCGCGCGACCACTATAAAAAACCACTTATAGTGGTCTTTAAGGGATTGCGGTGGCTACGCACATTGCTTAGAGGTTGACACAAAAGGTAAAAAATCGACCTTTTGTGTCAACCACTTTGTACGATTTAGTGATCATCTTCATTGGAAACGTCAATATCTATATCAACAGGTGTTTGCGAAGATTTACTTTGCTGGTTTCCTGATTGCTGATATTCATCCTCTATTGAGGACATAGTTGATGAATATCCCGTTTGAGAATCGGTATTCGACTTATAGGATGAAAGCCCAGTTGATGTCGGAGAAGACGATTGAGAATCCGTTACACCCATTGATAAAGAAGTAGATGGGAGTAAGGAATCTGGTTGTTGAGGTTGAGTCGGTTGGCTCATCGTCCCCATTGTTGTGCTAGACATTGTTTGAGAAGGCTGCTGCTGCTGTTGCATTTGAGTAAATTGTATCGTTGATTGCGCAGCCATTTGGTCTACTTGTATTTGTTCATTCATGTTATAGGGGTGATAATAGCCTTTATTTATCATATAATCAGCAACATTTTCGTGAAAAACGATGGCTTGCTGTAATTGTTGGTTTATTGTTTTTCGAACATTATCTGACGTACACTCTGTTAAAGCGTAAGCGCAGTTTCTAACAGCTGTTTTAGCTGACAACAGTAAATCAGTAGCTACAGATTGTTCTGTCATTTGGTTCGGATTCATCATGTCGTTCCCCCTTTATTGATTAAGCAATCCTTGAAGCGTTGTTATGCTTTGCTTAGATGCTTGTACGTCTTGTTGTAATAAAGATTTAAGCTGTGTATCTTGTACCATGTTTTGGGCAACTTGTGACTTATTCAAACAGTTTGTTTTAAATACAAGCATTTCATGTAGTTCTGCTTTTTCATGAATAGCTAATCCTTGATTGTTCATTGATTATCACCTCCGACATTTAGAGTGTCTCTTTTTTGCGTCATATATCCCTGAGATTAGCCGTTAAACATTGGATGATTTGCAAGAAGATGAATGGAATTTTTTTGACTTTTAATGCTTTTTTATTCTTTTCTTATCATTAAAAAAAGACATTCCAAAAGGGAATGCCTCTTTGGAATGTCTTTAAGATAAAAGAAAAGAGAGGGTGTCCGAAAAGCTATTAGAAGTTTTGGCAATGGCTCCACTCACCGCGCGACCACTATAAAAAAACCACTTATAGTGGTCTTTAAGGGATTGCGGTGGCTACGCACATTGCTTTGAGGTTGACCCAAAAGGTAAAAAATTGACCTTTTGGGTCGACCTTATATTAATGACCGCCTACGAGGCGTTCATCTTTTTCGAATACAGCATTGCTCATAAACTTATGGAAGAACCATTCTCCTGCTCCGATGATAACACCGGTTAGCAAGGCTACGCTAAAAGGTACAGCAATCCCATAAACGATTGGTCCGATTAGCCATATTGCTATAGTACATAAACCAATATCGGAAATCGTTGCTACAGTGTTGTTTGTAGCACGTAAAATGAATATGTCTCCGATAATATATGCTGCACCAGTAATAATGAGAGCTAACAGCGTAGTGTTTAAAAATGGGTAACCATTAAACATGGATAAAACAAAAACAGAAACGAGAATAACCATCATAGCTTTGATTGCCAATGCTATTATATGTCTCATTTGTTCAACTCCTTACATGATTGGACTTCTCAAGTCTCCTTTTTATCATGCATATACTAAGTTGATTTTATTTTAGGTTATTACTGGAAAAGGAGAAGAGGCCTAAATGTTTGGGGCTTTTCTCTCCTTTGTCGCTTGCTCATACGCATATGCAAAAGATAATAATATTCCTTCAGAAAAGGCTGCACTTGTAAAGGTAATCCCAACTGGTTCCCCTTCGTCTGTAAACCCTGCTGGGATAGTAATGGAAGGATATCCTGCTTTAGCTGGGATGCTAGCGCCAAAGTTGTTTGGAAAAACAATGGCGTCTACCTCTTTTAATGCAGCATCAATGCCATTATCTTTTGCGTGATACTGGTCATGCTCTAAGCTTGTAATATATTCTTTTTCGGTAAGAGTGCCACTTGTTGCATTACTTTCTAACAACATTTTCTGCCCGTATTTCAACATGACATCTCGATTGTTCTCATTAAAGGAAATGATATCAGTTAATGAAGATATTTTTGCACATGTTGTAAATTCCTTTAAATAAGTGTTAATGCCTACTTTAAATTCGTATTTTAAGACATCAATATTCCATTTGCTTTTAGTGGAAGGAATCGTTATATCAACGACATCAGCACCGAGGGTTTTTATTTTTTCAATTGCACCATTGATAACCTTCGCTTTATCTTCGGAAAGGTAATCAAAATAAACTTCTCTCGCTATTCCAATTTTAGCCCCTTTTAACCCGTCTGAACGTAAAAAGGTCGTGAAATCTATATTTTGCAGCTTATGATTTGTTTTAGTAATAGGGTCGTTTTCATCGACGCCAACAATACCGTTTAGTAACAAAACTGCATCTTCTACCGTTTTTGTCATTGGACCTGCTGTATCTTGAGTGTGTGATATTGGAATGATCCCATTCCTACTAATTAAACCGACAGTCGGTTTAATTCCTACAAGGGAATTTTGACTAGCAGGACTTAATATGGACCCTGAAGTTTCTGTTCCTATCGCAACTGTTGCAAAACCAGCAGCAATCGCAGCGCCAGACCCGGAGCTTGATCCACCGACAATAAATTCAGAGCCATAAGGGTTTGTGACTTGTCCACCACGTGAACTATATCCTGTTGGCATGTTTTCTCCCATAAAATTTGCCCATTCGGTCATGTTAGTTTTCCCAAGAATAATTGCACCTGCTTCTCTTAATTTTTTTACTATAAAAGCATCTTTGAGGGCAAATGAGTCAGCAAGAGCAACTGACCCTGCGCTCGTGTGCATTTTATCGTTTGTTGCTATATTATCCTTAATTAAAACAGGGATACCATGTAGCTTACCTCTTGGTCCTTTTACGGCTCGTTCCTTATCCATTGCTTCTGCAGTCTGTAGCGCTTCTGGATTTATTTCAATAATCGCATTAATTTTATCTTTATCTAATGTAGCAATCCTATATAAGTACATAAGCACTAATTCGCGCGATGTTAGCTCTTCACGCACTAGTTTATGATTAATCTCACTTAATGACGCACTCGTTAACCAACTATGAGCTAGCTTCTTTAATTTTGGATTTTCCATCATCATTCAACTCCTTGAAAAATAGTGTACCAAGGATAAAGAAAAAGTGGTAATATATACAACTATATGAAATAGAAGTCACTATTAATCGGTGTGTCTATGTAGTTAAATGAATGTAGAACGTGCTGATCTACATTGTCCACATACTGTGTACAAATGTTAACGGATGAGAGATTATGTAACACATAATGTTAGCAAAACACGAACATTAAGTCTGTATTGTATTTTAACGTTCGAAATTTGGTTGACTTTTGTTTTCTTACCTTGTTATGATAGTAACGAAGAATTGAATATCATTACCTCGTATAATCTTGGGAATATGGCCCATAAGTATCTACCTAATGACCGGAAATTATTAGACTATGAGGGAGACTGCCGTGTGTAACAAACTTGGCTCTACATGGAGCCATTGTATTGTTATTGGTTTTCACGTGTTCCTTTGTCCCCTCCAAAGACAAACGAATGCGTTTTTTTATATAAATAGTGAAGTGAGAGATAGTAAAATATATTTTTCTACATATATAAAGGGGGCGTCATCATGACAGCTAAAGTTGGAGTCATCATGGGATCTACATCTGATTGGGAAACGATGAAGCATACTACTGAAACGTTAGATGAACTAGGAGTTGCCTATGAAAAAAAAGTAGTTTCTGCTCATCGTACGCCAGATTACATGTTTGAATATGCAGAAGCAGCACAAGGAAGAGGAATTCAGGTGATAATCGCAGGTGCTGGAGGCGCTGCTCATTTACCAGGAATGGTTGCTGCTAAAACGCACCTTCCGGTTATTGGCGTTCCTGTTCAATCGAAAGCATTAAATGGTATGGATTCACTATTATCAATTGTCCAAATGCCTGCTGGCGTTCCAGTAGCTACCGTTGCGATTGGAAAAGCTGGTGCAACCAATGCGGCGTTATTAGCGGCGCAGCAACTTGCAGTACATGATGAACAACTGAGACAACGTTTAGAAGAACGAAGAGAAGCAAAAAGAAAAGATGTACTTGAAAATGGAGAATTGATATGATGGCGAACTGGATTAAGCCTGGTAGCACGGTAGGGATCCTAGGGGGAGGCCAGTTAGGAAGAATGATGGCCCTCTCTGCACGAGAAATGGGCTACCGTGTTGCAGTGTTAGAACCAACACCTGATTCCCCATGTGGTCAAGTTGCTGATATTCAAATTAAAACAGCGTATAACGATCATGAAGGTGCAAAAAAGCTGGCAGAAAATTGTGATGTGCTGACTTATGAGTTTGAAAACATCGATGCAAGCACAGCGAACTGGTTAGAAGAAAATATGTATTTACCGCAAGGAAGTAAGCTTTTATCGATTACACAAGACCGTATTACTGAAAAGGCAACGATTGCTTCCTTCGACATTCCAGTAGTACCTTATCGTACTGTTGACACGCTAGTAGAATTAAAAAGTGCTGTTGAACAATTGCATTTGCCAGCTGTGCTAAAAACAGCTAGAGGTGGCTATGACGGGAAAGGTCAAAGGGTAATAAAGCAAATGGAAGATGTATCAGCAGCTTGGGAAGAGTTAGCTGGAAAAGGACCATTTGTTTTAGAATCTTGGCTAGAATTTGAAAAAGAAATCTCAGTGATTGTGACGAGAAGTGTTCACGGAGAAACAACAACTTTTCCGATAGCTGAAAACATACATCAAAATAATATATTACATCAGTCAATAGTGCCAGCAAGAATGAATAGTAAGCTAGAGAAAGAAGCTGTTACAATAGCAACGCATTTAGCTGATTCTCTTGAATTAGTAGGGACGTTAGCTGTTGAAATGTTTGTAGGTTCAGATGGTTTGCTTTATGTAAACGAGTTAGCACCGAGGCCACATAATTCTGGACACTATACGATCAATGCTTGTGTTACTTCTCAATTTGAACAGCATATTCGTGCTGTATGTGGCTGGCCGTTAGGTAGCACCGAATTAGTTAAATCAGTCGTAATGGTTAACATATTAGGAGAGCATATGCCAAAGGTGATGGAGAACGTCACAGATCTTAAAGGAGCAAAGCTTCATTTATATGGCAAATCCGAAGCAAAAATCGGCAGAAAAATGGGCCATGTCAATGTTCTAGGCGATAATGTAGAGACAATATTAGAACAAATAGAGCGATCACCAATTTGGAAATAAGTAAACAATACACTAGGAGGAAATACAGATGATTGAACGTTATACACGACCTGAAATGGGTGCTATTTGGACAGAGGAAAATCGTTTTCAAGCGTGGTTAGAGGTTGAGATTCAAGCTTGTGAGGCGTGGGCGGAGCTTGGTGATATACCGAAAGAGGACGTAAAGAAAATTAGAGAAAATGCAGGCTTTAACGTTGATAGAATTAAAGAGATTGAAGAAGAAACAAGACACGATGTAGTTGCTTTTACACGTGCTGTATCTGAAACGTTAGGGGAAGAACGTAAATGGGTGCATTACGGTTTAACATCAACAGACGTTGTTGATACGGCATTATCATATTTACTTCGACAAGCAAATGAGATTATTGAAAAGGATTTAATTAATTTTATCAACATATTGAAGGATAAAGCAAAAGAGCACAAAATGACAGTCATGATGGGGCGCACACATGGTGTACATGCAGAGCCTACAACTTTTGGTTTAAAACTAGCACTATGGTATGAAGAAATGAAGCGAAACTTAGAACGTTTCCGAGCGGCTGCTGAGACCGTGCGAGTAGGTAAAATTTCTGGGGCGGTTGGAACGTATGCAAACATTGATCCGTTCGTAGAGAAATATGTATGTGAAGGTCTTGGTTTAGAAGCATCACCGATTTCTACACAAACTTTACAACGCGATCGCCATGCGCATTACGTGGCAACACTTTCATTAATTGCTTCCTCTATTGAGAAAATGGCAGTGGAAGTACGTGCATTACAAAAAAGTGAAACACGTGAAGTGGAAGAGTTTTTTGCAAAAGGTCAGAAAGGTTCTTCGGCAATGCCGCATAAGCGAAACCCAATTGGTTCAGAAAATATGACAGGTCTTGCTCGTGTATTGAGAGGTCATGTTGTAACAGCATATGAGAACGTTGCTTTATGGCATGAGAGAGATATTTCTCACTCTTCAGCAGAGCGTGTCATCTTACCAGATGCGACTATTATGATTAACTACATGCTTAATCGTTTTGGTAACATCGTCAAAAATTTAACGGTATTCCCTGACAATATGAAGCGCAACATGGATAGAACGTACGGTTTAATTTACTCCCAACGAGTTCTTTTAACGCTTATAGATAAAGGGATGGCTAGAGAAGAAGCATACGATTTAGTGCAACCGAAGGCGATGGAAGCGTGGGAAAAGGCTGTACCATTCCGTTCATTAGTGGAAGCGAATGAGCAAATTATGAGCCACTTATCTAAGGAAGAGCTAGATGATTGCTTTGATTATCACCATCATTTAAAACACGTCGATACAATCTTTGATCGTCTAGGATTAAATTAGTTGACTCACGATTATTAATAATTAGCGTTTGACTATTAGTAGCCAGAGGGCACTGAAAAAGGCCTCCGATATTGACCTTTTTCAGTCCCTCAAAATGAATAGGAGGGAGCATCTTGCAAAAAGGAGCTTGTCTTTACGAAGGAAAAGCAAAAAGAATCTATAAAACCGAAACCCCAGGTGTACTATGGGTGGAATATAAGGATGATGCTACAGCCTTTAACGGAGAGAAAAAAGATGTACTTACTGGCAAAGGGCGATTAAATAACGAAATCAGTTCTCTCATTTTTACACAGTTGAAGCAAGAAGGGATTGATAGTCACTTTATTGAGAGATTATCAAGTAATGAGCAATTAATAAAAGAAGTAGAAATCGTTCCTATTGAAGTAGTTGTTCGCAATGTGGCAGCTGGTAGTCTAGTAAAAAGGCTCGGAATTGAACGCGCAACGGCTTTTAACCCTCCAATAGTAGAGTTTTATTATAAAGATGATGCGCTAGGTGATCCTATCATTACAGATGAACATGTACGGGTCATGAATTTAGCTAGTAAAGAAGAGGTAGACCAGCTAAAAGATATGGCACTACAAGTCAATGAACACCTTAAACAGATGTTTAAAAAGGTCGGCATTCAATTAGTAGACTTTAAGCTGGAATTCGGTAGAGACCAAACAGGTGCGATTTTACTAGCAGATGAGATTTCTCCGGATACGTGCCGTTTATGGGATGAGGAAACAGGGGAATCATTCGATAAAGATTTATTTAGATTTCAGCTAGGAAACTTGCAAGACGGCTATGAAACAATCTTAACTCGACTAGGAGGACTTAAATAATGTATGAAGTAAAAGTATTTGTCTCATTAAAAGAAGCGGTATTAGATCCACAAGGAGCAGCGGTGAAAGGTTCTTTACATCACTTAGGTTTTGAAGGAGTAGAGGAAGTTAGAATCGGAAAAGTAATGACGCTTCGCATCGAAAGCACAGCGGATAAAATTGAAGCGGAAGTAAAGGAAATGTGTGAAAAGCTATTAGCGAATCCAGTTATTGAAGATTATCGTTTTGAAATTGAGGAGGTAGTTTCTCAATGAAGTTTGCAGTAATCGTCTTTCCAGGCTCCAACTGTGACTTAGACATGTATCATGCAGTAAAGGATGAACTTGGTGTTGAAGCAGAGTATGTATGGCATGACGAAACGAGCTTAGAAGGCTTTGATGGTGTGTTGTTACCAGGAGGATTCTCATATGGGGATTATCTTCGTTGTGGAGCAATTGCTCGTTTTTCACCAATAATGGATGCTGTCATTCAAGCAGCAAACGAAGGAAAGCCAGTACTTGGCGTATGTAATGGATTCCAAATTCTTTTAGAAGCAGGTCTTTTACCAGGGGCGATGCGTCGAAATAAAAACTTGAAATTCATTTGTCGTCCTGTTCAGTTAGTAGTAGAGAACAACGAAACGCTTTTTACAAATGGTTATGCAAAAGGGCAAGAGATTACAATCCCAGTTGCTCATGGTGAAGGAAATTACTATTGCGACGATGACTTGCTACAGAAACTAGTTGCTAATAAACAAATCGTTTTTTCATATCAATCAGATGTAAATGGATCTGTAAATGACATTGCAGGTATTACGAACGAGGCAGGAAATGTACTTGGCATGATGCCTCACCCTGAAAGAGCAGTCGATTCATTACTAGGATCAGATGACGGATTAACTTTATTTAAATCGATTTTAAGCCATTGGAGGGAACGAAATGCAATTACTTCATGAGCCATCTCCACAGATGATTAAAGATGAGCGCATTTACGCAGAAATGGGAGTAACAGATGAAGAGTTTCGCATGGTAGAAAATATTTTAGGGCGTCTACCTAACTATACAGAAATTGGTCTTTTCTCTGTTATGTGGTCGGAGCACTGCAGCTACAAAAACTCTAAAGTCGTATTGAAAAAATTCCCGACAACAGGTGAAAAAGTGTTACAGGGACCTGGTGAAGGTGCTGGAATCATTGATATTGGAGACGAGCAAGCAGTCGTTTTCAAAATCGAAAGTCATAATCATCCATCCGCAATTGAGCCGTATCAAGGGGCTGCAACTGGTGTAGGTGGTATCATTCGTGACATCTTTTCCATGGGTGCTCGTCCAGTAGGTCTATTAAACTCGTTACGTTTCGGAGAATTAGAGACGCCTAGAGTGAAGTATTTATTTGAAGAGGTAGTTGCAGGTATCGCTGGGTACGGTAACTGTATCGGTATTCCAACAGTCGGTGGAGAGATCCAATTTGACCCTTGTTACGACGGTAATCCATTAGTGAATGCGATGTGCGTAGGGTTAATTGACCATAAAGATATCCAAAAGGGGCAAGCAAAAGGGGTAGGCAACTCTGTCATTTATGTTGGTGCAAGCACTGGACGCGATGGTATTCACGGAGCAACGTTTGCATCCGAGGAGTTAAGTGAAGCTTCTGAAGCGAAGCGCCCTGCTGTTCAAGTAGGAGATCCATTTATGGAGAAGCTTCTTCTTGAAGCATGTCTTGAAGCGATCCAAAACGATGCGCTTGTTGGTATTCAGGACATGGGTGCTGCTGGTCTTACTTCTTCCTCCGCAGAAATGGCTAGTAAAGCTGGCTCTGGAATTGAAATGGATTTAGATAAAGTACCACAACGTGAAAAAGGGATGACGGCATATGAAATGATGCTTTCAGAGTCACAAGAAAGAATGCTCCTTGTTGTGGAAGCGGGTCGTGAGCAAGAAATGATCGATATTTTTGAGCGTTGGGGCTTAGAAGCGGTTGTTGTAGGGAAAGTGACGGATGATAAAAAGCTTCGTCTCCTTCATAAAGGGGAAGTTGTAGCGGACGTTCCTGTTGATTCTTTAGCAGAGGATGCGCCTGTATATCATAAGCCTTCTAAAGAGCCTGCTTACTATAGTCAATTCCAAAATGAAGCGCCTTTCAAACCTGCAGTAGCAGATATGAAGGAAACGTTAGCACAATTATTAGCACAACCAACCATTGCTAGTAAAGAGTGGGTTTATGACCAATACGATTACATGGTTAGAACGAATACAGTAGTCGCACCTGGTTCGGATGCTGCTGTTCTTCGTATTCGTGATACGGAAAAAGCAATTGCAATGACAACAGATTGTAATTCTCGTTATATATATTTAGATCCATACGTAGGTGGACAAATTGCTATTGCCGAGGCAGCTAGAAATCTCGTCTGTTCAGGAGCAAAGCCACTTGGCGTTACGGATTGTTTAAACTATGGTAGCCCTGAAAAACCAGAAATTTTCTGGCAGCTAGAAAAGTCTACAGACGGATTAAGCAATGCTTGTGAAGTGCTCGAAACACCAGTAATTGGTGGGAACGTATCTTTATATAACGAAACAAATGGAGTTGCAGTATATCCAACACCTGTTATTGGGATGGTAGGTCTTGTAGAAAACGTAGATCACATTACGAAGCAGCAATTCCAACAAGCTGGAGATTTAATTTATGTCATTGGTGAGGCTGGAGATGACTTCGGTGGAAGTGAGCTACAAAAGCTTCAAAAAGGTGCTATTTCTGGAAAAGCGCCAGCTATTGACCTGTCTGTTGAAAAAGCGCGTCAAGATCAAGTTTTAGCTGCTATTCAAGCTGGAACAGTATCTTCTGCCCACGATTTAGCAGAAGGTGGTTTTTTAGTCGCATTAGCAGAATGTACTTTCGGTACTCAGTTAGGTGCAAAAGTGACTTTACAAGGTGAGGATGTAGTGAAGGAGAGCTTTGCTGAAACGCCTTCCAGATATATTATTACGGTTGCAAAAGATAATCAGTCAGCTTTTGAAGCGTTGATTCCTGATGCAACACTTGTTGGTGAAGTAACGAAAGAAGCGACGCTCACTGTTCAAGATCAAGCAGGTAAATCTGTATTAACAGAAGAAGTATCAAAACTCGAAGACACATGGAGAGGTGCCATTTCATGTTTGCTGAAATAAAAGGTTTAAACGAAGAATGCGGGGTATTCGGTGTTTGGGGTCATAAAGACCCTGCACCGATTGCCTATTATGGCCTTCATAGTCTTCAACATCGAGGCCAAGAAGGTGCTGGAATTGTCGTTAGTGATGGAGAAAAGCTAAAAGCCCATAAAGGGATGGGGCTTGTAAATGATGTATTTGGTAAAGGTGAGATTAACGATATGCATGGTAAGGGTGCAATCGGCCATGTTCGTTATACGACAGCAGGCGATAGTAACCTATTAAACGTACAGCCATTTGTTTTTAACTCGCAAACTGGCAGTCTTGCACTTGCGCACAATGGAAATCTAGTAAATGCGAATGCGTTAAAGCACCAGCTTGAAAGACAAGGGAGCATTTTTCAAACGACTTCTGATACTGAGGTTGTAGCACACTTAATTAAGCGAAGTGGCTATGACACGATCGAAGAAAGAATTAAAAATGCATTAACGATGATTAAAGGTGCGTATGCGTTTATTTTTATGATTGAAGGTAAGATGATGGCAGCGTTAGACCCGAACGGACTTCGACCGCTTTCGATTGCTCGTTTAGGTGATGGATATGCTATTTCATCTGAAACATGTGCCTTTGATATTATTGGTGCGGAATATTTACGTGAGGTAGAGCCAGGGGAGCTAGTGATAATCGATGATGACGGGCTTAGAAGTGAAAGGTTTTCTTCTTCACCTAAGCGTGCGATTTGCTCTATGGAGTACGTTTACTTTGCACGTCCAGATAGTAACGTCGATGAAATAAACGTACACCAAGCACGAAAAAATTTAGGGAAACAGCTAGCTGAAGAGCAGCCTGTAGAAGCAGACGTCGTAACAGGTGTTCCTGATTCTAGTATTTCTGCAGCCATTGGATATGCTGAGCAGGCTGGTATTCCATATGAATTAGGATTAATTAAAAACCGTTATGTTGGAAGAACGTTCATTCAGCCATCACAGGAGCTTCGTGAGCAAGGGGTAAAAATGAAGCTATCTGCTGTTCGTGGAGTTGTTGAAGGGAAACGAGTAGTCATGATTGATGATTCCATCGTAAGGGGAACGACAAGTCGTCGTATCGTAAAGCTACTGCGTGAGGCGGGAGCTTTGGAGGTTCACGTTAGAATTAGTGCGCCACCAATTACAAATCCTTGCTTTTACGGCATTGATACATCAACAAAAGGTGAGTTAATTGCCTCTGTAAAAACAGTAGAAGAAATTCGTGAGGAAATCGGAGCAGACTCCTTATCCTTCTTAAGTGTAGAAGGTTTACAAAAAGGGATTGGGCGTTCACCAGAGATGGAGAATCATGGCCAATGCTTAGCTTGCTTCACAGGAAGCTACCCTACTGAAATATATCCAGAAACTGATCATCCACAAGAAAAATGTTAAGGAGTTGGGGAAAACATGTCAAAAGCTTATGAATCAGCCGGTGTAAATATCGAAGCAGGCTACGAAGGAGTTCGTCGTATAAAAAAGCATGTAGAATCAACAAAACGACCAGAAGTCCTTGGTTCTCTCGGAAGCTTTGGAGGATTGTTTGACCTTTCTTCCTTTACTTATAAAGAGCCAGTACTTGTATCAGGAACAGATGGTGTTGGAACGAAGCTCCTCATTGCCCAAGAGATGGGGAAGCACGATACAATCGGAATCGATGCAGTTGCCATGTGTGTAAATGATATTATCGTTCAAGGGGCATCTCCGTTATTTTTCTTAGATTATTTAGCGCTTGGTGTGAATGATCCTGAAGTAGTTGAGCAAGTTGTTTCAGGCATTGCGGAGGGCTGTCGTCAATCAGGAGCAGCGCTTATTGGTGGAGAAACTGCGGAAATGCCAGGTCTTTATAAACCAGAGGAATATGATGTGGCAGGATTTGTTGTTGGTATTGCAGAAAAAAGTCAATTGTTTGATCCAACAAATGTTGCAGCAGGAGATGTTTTGATCGGTATTACATCATCAGGTGTACACAGTAACGGTTTTTCACTCGTCCGTAAAATAGTAGCTGAACAAGGCTTGTCTTGGAGCGATCCATTTGGAGATTCGGGTAAATCGATTGGAGAAGTGTTTATTGAACCGACACGTATTTACGTCAAAACGCTAAAACCGTTTTTATCTAATGGCTTGGTGAAGGCAGCAGCGCATATTACTGGTGGTGGTCTTATCGAAAATGTGCCGCGTATGCTTCCAGAAGGACTAGGTGCGGAAATTAATGTCGACGCTTGGGAGTTACCGCAAGTATTTCAATGGTTAAAGGAAAAGGGTAACTTAACTGCTATCGATTTGTATGAAACGTTTAACGCGGGCATTGGTCTTGTGTTAACGGTTAAAGCTTCTGATGCAGATGAAGTAATAAAGACACTGACAGAAAACGGTGAATCTCCAAAGGTAATCGGTGAAGTTGTAACAGGCACTGGTGTAACGTTTAAAGGAGAGGGCGTATCATGAATCTCGGAGTGTTTGCTTCTGGAAGTGGAAGTAACTTTGAAGCGATAATGGAAGCAGTAAAGAGTGGGGCAGTTGCCGGGAAAGTACAGCTTCTCGTTTGTGATAAGGAGGATGCTTATGCCATTAAGCGTGCTGAAAATCACGGTGTACCTGTTTTCACATACCAACCAAAAGTATTCGCTTCAAAGGAAGCATATGAAACAGAAATTTTAAGGCAGCTTCAAGCATATAACGTTGAGTTGATTGTTTTAGCAGGCTATATGAGGCTGATTGGCTCCACGTTACTGTCTGCCTTTGAACATAGAATAGTCAACATTCATCCTTCGTTATTACCCGCATTCCCTGGATTAGATGCTATCGGACAGGCATTTGATGCAAAGGTAAAGGTTAGTGGTGTAACGGTGCATTATGTAGATGCGGGTATGGATACTGGTCCGATCATCGCCCAAGAGGCGATTCACATAGAAGATGGAGATACGAAAGAGGACGTACAACGAAAAATCCAGCAAGTTGAGCATCAACTGTATCCGAAAACGATACAAGGTGTTATCGAACAAATAACAAGGGGCGTGTAACAGGTGAAAAAACGTGCATTAGTAAGTGTATCAGATAAAACAGGTATTATCCCATTCGTTCAAAAGCTAGAAAGCTTAGGGGTCGAGATCATCTCTACTGGTGGTACAAAAAAAGCATTAGCTGAAGCTGGAGTAAAAGTTATTGGGATCGAAGATGTAACACAATTTCCTGAGATGATGGATGGGCGAGTGAAAACGTTGCACCCTAACATTCATGGAGGGTTACTAGCACGTCGCGATGTTGACGCGCACATGAATGCTGCAAAGGAGCACGGGATTGAGTTAATCGACTTTGTCATTGTTAATCTGTACCCTTTCCAACAAACTATTGAAAAACCTGCGTCTACTTATGCAGATGCAATCGAAAATATTGATATCGGTGGTCCATCAATGATCCGTTCCGCTGCAAAAAATCATGCATCTGTTTCTATTATCGTTGATGCCGATGATTATGATGTAGTAATAGAAGAGTTAGAAGCAAACGGTGAGGTATCTGTTGAAAGAAAACGTAAGCTTGCTGCTAAAGCTTTCCGCCACACTGCGGCTTATGATGCACTCATTGCTGAATACTTAACGAAGCAAGTAGGAGAAGAAACTCCTGAAAAGCTTACAGTAACCTATAACTTAAAACAAACGCTTCGCTATGGAGAGAATCCACATCAAAAAGCGAGCTTCTATGAAAAACCACTTGGTAACTTAACTTCCATTGCTCGTGCGAAACAGCTTCATGGAAAAGAGCTTTCTTACAACAATATTAACGATGCAGATGCTGCGCTAGCGGTTATTCGTGATTTCAAAGAGCCTGCAGTTTCTGCGATTAAGCACATGAACCCATGCGGTGTAGGCGTTGGTGAGAACGTCTACGAGGCATATATGAAGGCTTTTGAAGCGGATCCAGTTTCTATTTTTGGTGGAATTGTAGCGTCAAACCGTGAAGTTGATGCTATGACAGCCGAGAAGATGAAAGAGATTTTCCTTGAAATTGTTATTGCTCCTAGCTTTACTGAAGAGGCATTAGAGATTTTAACAGAAAAGAAAAATTTGCGTCTCTTAACTGTAGACTTTGCAGCAGATCAGCCTGTTGAGCAATTTGTGAAAAGTGTGGCAGGTGGAGCATTATTACAGGATGAGGATACATTAAGCTACGAAGATGTAACGCTAAAGATCGCTACGAAGAGAGAGCCGACTGAGGATGAATTAAAGCAATTAAAGATGGCATGGAATGTTGTAAAGCATGTGAAATCTAATGCGATAGTATTAGGAAAAGCGGATCAAACAATCGGTATCGGTGCGGGGCAAATGAATCGTGTCGGTGCTGCGAAAATTGCAATTGAGCAAGCAGGAGAGCAAGCGAAAGGTGCAGTACTAGCGTCAGATGCATTTTTCCCAATGAATGATACAGTGGAAGCTGCTGCAAAAGCAGGCATTACTGCAATCATTCAGCCTGGTGGCTCTGTAAAGGATCAAGATTCTATCGATAAGGCTGATGAATACGGCATTACAATGGTGTTTACAGGCGTAAGACACTTTAAACACTAACATTTATTAGCAAAAGATCGGGTAGCATTTTACCCGGTCTTTTATCAAATATGCAAATGTAAAAGGTGATTGAAGCGAGCGTGCGGCTCTTATATACTGGGCTTGTTTGGGCTTATTTACCAAATACGTACGTGCATCTAAAGTATTTATTTATTGAACATTAACTGCAAGTGTAAGAAATTTAAAGGGAAGAGGGGGCTAATCATGAAAGTATTGGTTGTAGGTAGTGGTGGTCGTGAGCATGCACTATGCTGGAAGTTAAAGCAATCAAGTAAAGTCACAGAAGTGTATGCAGCACCAGGTAGTGCAGGTATTGCTGAAGACGGAATTTTTAATGTTGATATAAATGAAAATGATCACGAAGGTTTAATTGCTTTCGCGAAGGAACAAAGTATTGCGTTGACTGTAGTAGGTCCAGAGGCGCCATTAGTGAGTGGCATTGTCGACTTCTTTCAAGCGGAAGGATTAACTGTATTTGGTCCAACGAAAGCAGCTGCAACGTTAGAAGGTAGTAAGCAGTTTGCAAAGGAAATTATGAAAAAATATGACATTCCAACAGCGGCGTATGAAGTCTTTACGGATGTAGAGGAAGCAAAAGCTTATGTTCGCAAACAAGGTGCCCCTATTGTTGTAAAAGCCGATGGATTAGCTGCAGGAAAAGGCGTTATTGTTGCAGAAACAGAGGAGCAAGCTTTAGTAGCGCTTGATGACATTATGGGTGCTCGTACATTTGGAGATGCTGGAGCATCTGTTGTTATTGAAGATTGTTTACGAGGTGAGGAACTGTCCTTAATGGCATTCGTTCACGGTGAAACAGTTCTCCCGATGGTTCCAGCTCAAGATCATAAACGTGCATTTGATGGTGATGCGGGGCCTAATACTGGAGGAATGGGAGCATACTCTCCTGTACCTCACATTGACGCTAATCTTGTTGCAGAAGCAGAGGCAACGATACTGCGTCCAATGGCAAAAGCGATGGTTGCCGAGGGTGTTCCATTTACAGGGATTTTGTATGCAGGGTTAATGATGACTGAGGATGGCCCAAAGGTAATTGAATTTAATGCTCGATTCGGTGATCCGGAAACACAAGTTGTTCTTCCTCGTCTCGAGACAGATTTAGTGGATGTCATTGAGAGCACGTTATCTAGTAAAGAGATAGAGTTGGAGTGGACAGATAAAGCATGTGCTGGTGTTGTGTTAGCGTCTGAAGGCTATCCAGGCTCCTATCCAAAGGGGACACCGATGAGTGTTCCGAGTGATGTTGTAGAAGGGCAAAAATGGTTTCATGCAGGAACGAAAAAAACAGCGGATGGCTGGGCAACAAATGGCGGTCGTGTCATATTGTTATCATCGCTTGGAGAAGACTTACATGCAGCATTAGAGAAAACGTATGAGGTGCTAAATGCCCATGAATGGGAAGGGTTATTTTATCGCTCTGATATCGGAAGTCGTGCTGTGAATCTTTCAAACAAAAAATAAAATTAGTAGAGTGTAACAAGGGTGACTCGAAAAGTGCATTTTTGCCTTTTGAGTCACCCTTTCTAGTATAGGAAGACACTGAAAAAGTGGGTATTCTTTCACTTTTTCAGTGTCCCTAGTATAGGTGTAGGGCGCATTTGTCATGTGAATACTATTATGTGGTTTTGTGCGAGTTTAAAAGCCCTTGTTGAAGTGGAAGCATGAGCGAAAGGATATTAAAGAGAGTTTAAAATCCCGTGAGGAAGTGAGGGTATGAGGCATAGGATATTAAAGTTAGTTTAAAATCCCGTGAGGAAGTGAGGGTATGAGCGAAAGGACATTAAAGAGAGTTTAAAACCCATCAGAAGATGAGCAGATGTCTGAGTGGACATTAAAAGAAGTTCCCTCCGTGAGAAGTTACTTCAATGCCTGAGTGTATTACAAGATATGCTCTTACAATTAATCTTTTATAAACTTAATCTAGAATATTTCAATATGATGAAACCTTCTGAGTATACAATCGTATATACGATATCAATGTTTTAGGAGTGGCAGAGTTGACTAATAAGAGAAAAGAACAAGATAAGAATTTGCTTTTAAGTAATGTACTAGAAATTGCGATAGAAATAGTATTGTTTGCTCCAAGATTAATAGGGAAATTTTTAAAAGGTTTGTTCTAAATTTTCCAATATTTTCATTATATTAATAGATTAAATTAAATAAAGGTGATTCTACAATAATGACAAGAGGGAGGGAGCATACATCAAATGTCTATAAAAAAGCTTTTATGGAAATTATTCTTTATTATCATATCTCTTGGAGCACAATTCGGCATCACGTTTCTTGTTTATGAGCAACTAAATACTCATCATTTTTTTGATGTGATGTTTTTTACAGCAATTTTATTTGTAGTAATAACGATCTTTTTTTCAAGTAGTGGTGGCTTCAATATGGCTCATTACAAGGCAGAAAGAATATATAGTCAGAAATCGTTTAAAATGGAGCGATTCTCGATGAATGTCAATTCTTTTGTTATTTCATCAGTATTATTTTTAATCATATACATCTTATTAGAGGTTTTTGTTCGCTAATAAAAGATAAGAGGATTGGTTAAAGCATGTCTGCTCGCGTACCTCATGAAAAAACGAGCTCGTGAAAACAAGCTCGATAAAAAACAAAATTATGTTGGATTGATTGGTTCTGACCCGTTAGCCGATTCTGTATGATGGGTGCTACGATAGCTTGTATTATCATTATTTTTATCCATTGATTGTTCTGCTATATATGTTAACGGACAAAAGCGTGTAAACCCTTCAGCAACCTTCATTGCTCCCATCATGGCTAATAAAAGTGGCATCGTTTCATTGGAACGACGTACGAGCTTTGCAGTGGCCCAAGCAAGAATAGAAAAGCCGCAAGTGATTCTGATTAATGCATTTAATGTTCCGATATTTTGTTTCATAGTGTTTTCCTCCAAATTTAATATTTTTGTAATATAAAACTTTAGTGTTTTAAAGGGAAAGTATGTTACGATAATACAAAGATAAACTAAACAAAATTGGGTGATAAAGATGGTAAAAGGATTTTCACATTACTGGACTAAAAGAGAAATACGACAGCAGCTAGAAGTTATTCGTGGAAATTTAGCTCCTACGAAGGTTATTACGAATGCGAAATGGCTTAATAGCGTTCGGAAATGCTGGAATAAAGGGAACATCTGGATTTACAATGATCGTATTGTTTATGTGGGAGATCAATTGCCTAAGCTTATGCCACATGAAACCGAGATTTTTGATGCCTCATCGAAATACGCTGTACCAGGCTATATCGAGCATCATGCACACCCATTTCAACTATATAATCCCCTTAGTCTGGCTCAATATGCATCAGAACGAGGAACAACAACGTTAATAAATGACAACTTACTGTTTTTTTTACATTTGAGCAAAAAGAAAGCGCTTACTTTGTTAGATAATCTACAAAAGACACCGGCTACACTTTTATGGTGGGCTCGTTATGACTCACAAACAGAGTTGCATAATGAGGAAGAAGTGTTTGCTTATTCAAATATGAGAACGTGGATTAATCATCCATATGTCGTACAAGGCGGAGAATTAACAGGCTGGCCAAGTGTATTAAATGGGGATGATTCTATCCTGCATTGGATGCAGGAAACAAAGGATGTCAAAAAGCCAATTGAGGGGCACTTTCCTGGGGCGAGCGAAAAAACGCTCACGCAAATGGCTTTATTAGGTGTTGACGGAGATCACGAATCAATGACAGGAGAAGATGTGATCAGAAGATTAGACATGGGAATGACAGCATCGTTAAGATACTCTTCTATTCGACCAGATTTACCGAACTTATTATCTGAACTACATGAGGCTGGATTAGATCAGTATGAAAGTCTACTTATGACAACTGATGGCTCGACCCCGAGCTTTATGAAAAATGGTATGATGGAACACCTCATTAAGATTGCACTTGATAATGGGGTTCCGTTTATGGATGCGATAGCGATGTGCACATACAATGTCGCAAAGCATTATCATATGGATGATATGTTAGGAATGATTGCGCCAGGGAGAATTGCGAATATTAATTTCTTATCGTCAACAGAGGATCCGTTACCTACTGATGTATTGGCGAAAGGTCAATGGGTTCGTAAGCAGGATACACCATGCTTCCCTAATATAGATATGTCATGGAACGAGTATGATTTATCGCCTTTAAATATAGATTGGGACTTACAGGAAAGTGACTTTCATTTTTCTTTACCAGTCGGAGTGGAAATGGCAAATGATGTTATTTTAAAGCCTTATCGGATTATATCAGATCTTACTAGAGAGACGTTGAGCGAAGAAAATGATGAATGTTTCTTTATATTAGTAGACCGTTCTGGAAAGTGGATATTAAGCACAGCTATAAAAGGCTTTGGTAAAAGCCTTTATGGATTTGCTAGTACTTTTAACCATACAGGAGATATTATTTTAATAGGTAAATCTAAGCAGGGATTATTAAAGGCATTTGATCAATTGAAGAAACAGCAAGGTGGTATTGTTCTTCTTGATGAGGACAAAATGGTATTCTCTATGAATCTACCATTAAATGGAATGATGTCAGAAGAAACAATGGAGAAGGTGATGGAGCAGGAGGCAACGTTAAAAGAGGCGCTAAAAGGGCGGGGATATCGTTTTAACGACCCGATTTATAGTTTGCTATTTTTCGCATCAACTCACTTACCATACGTTCGAGTAACACAAAAAGGGATCTTTGATGTAAAAAAGAAAAAAGTTCTCTTTCCCTCAATTATGCGTTAAACTAAGAAAGTGAATAGGTATGGGAGTGAACGAAAAGATGAAACGTCTAATATTAACAGTCTTCGTAATAAGTTTATTTTTTCTCGTAGCTTGTAAATCAGAAGAAGAAACAGCAAAAGAAGAACCACGAGAAGAAGAAAAGGTTGAAATAATAGAGTCTGAGGAACCGGAAGAAGAGCCGTTACCTCCGTTTCCACTAACAGGGTTAGGGTCAGAAGAGGGAGAATTTGAATACCGTGCATTTGGTGTGATGATTGAAAACTCGATGAGTGCAAGACCTCAATCAGGTCTTTATCAAGCAGATGTAGTGTATGAAGTTCTTTCTGAAGGGTCGATAACGAGATTGCTAGCAATCTATCATAGTCAGCAACCAGAACGTATTGGACCGGTCCGTAGTGCAAGAAGCTATTATGTACATTTAAATAAAGGATTTGATGCTATTTATGCATCAGCAGGCGGAAGTCCAGGGGGACTCCAATTAGCAGAAAGTGATTATGTCGATAATATTTCTGGGCTTGTATACGATGGACGATTCTTTTCTAGATCCACTGATAGAGTCGCACCTCATAATATGTATACGACTTATGATGACTTAAAGGCAGCAACAGATCACCTCGGGTATGAGTGGGAGAGACAGCCACCTTCCTTGTACTTTGTTGATGAACTAGAAGAAAATGCAGGAGAAAAAGTAGATTACTTCGAGGTTAAATATGGCTCTACGAATAATGACGTACAATATGAATATGACGAACAATTGAAAAAATATGTCAGATACAATGGTGGACAGCCAACCGAAGATTTAGAGACAGGCGAAGCAGTTGCACCAAAGAATGTATTTATAGTAGAGATGAGCCACCGCGTCATTCCTAAAGAAGAGAACCACATCGATGCTGGTTCAAATCGAAGGGAGATCGATGTTGAGTCTGGTGGAAGAGCTTATTTAATGCAAGAAGGAACATTACAAGAAGTAGAATGGAAAAATGTAGATGGTATCATACTACCATTTAAAGATGATCAACAGGTGCCATTTTTACCTGGACAAACTTGGGTGAACATTGTACCAACAAACGGTGGTGGACTCGAATCATATGTTTCATTATCTAACAACACAGTTGATTAACTATCCGTGAATAGATAAGCTAAAACTTGGCAATGAAGATGTAGAGAGGGTGAGTCTTTTTGCAAATAAATAAATTACGTGGAAAAGAATTAGATCAATTATTTGAAGCGATATTAAGTCTTAAGGACTTAGAAGAGTGCTATCAGTTTTTTGACGACTTGTGTACAATGAACGAAATACAATCGTTGGCACAACGTTTAGAAGTAGCGAGAATGCTGATGGAAGGATACACATATCAGCGTATAGAAAAAGATACCGGTGCTAGTACTGCAACAATTTCTAGAGTAAAACGTTGTATTAATTATGGAAATGATGGCTATAAGTTCACTCTTGAGAGAGTACATGGAGAGTTAAAAGAAAAGTAAAAGACTAAAAAGACTTAAAACTAGCTTATGAAGCCAGTTTTAAGTCTTTTTTTTAGATAAGTATAAATTAGGCAGTGAAATTTTATCACCATGCGTACTAGCGAGAAGAGCACTCACTAGTCTATGGAGAAATTCCACTGCTTCTAAGAAAAGACTAAAAACGAGCTTCAAGCGAGGCCACTGAAAAAGTATAAAACAACTTTTTCAGTGCCTTTTATTTGTATTGCAGTCGCTCGCCTGATAGGAGAAACCCGCTCCTATCAGGCTTTTAAACGATTGCGACGGCTACGCACATTGCTTAAGGGCACCGAAAAAGTGAAAGAACGCCACTTTTTCAGTGCCCTTGCTTCAATCTCGTTTTTAGTTTTTTTTAAGGATACTTCAGTAAATCAGCAAACCATCATTTATTGTTAAACTCTACTAATGAGTAAAGAGCTTTTTTTTGGTATACTATTCAGCAGAGTAGAAAGATAAAGATGCGGAATAGGGTTGTAATCCGTTGGTGCTGTGATGCTGTTGTTGAACGGAAAGGAACTGCAGAAAGTATTCCGTTTAAGTGGAGAATGCGTTGTTGAACGGAAAGGAACTGCAGAAAGTATTCCGATCAAGTGGAGAAGATGCTGTTGAACGGAAAACAACAGAAGAAAGTATTCCGTTCAAGTGGAGAAGATGCTGTTGAACGGAAAACAATCAAGAACTAGCACTAACATTTGCTCTCCGCTCCATAGTAAGTTTGCAAGAGAATCGAAAGTGAGGGGAAACCCATGAAACAATATAAAGAATGGAAGCATGCCTTCAAACTGGACCCTAACAAAGAGATTTCAGACGAAGATTTAGAGCTTCTTTGTGAATCTGGAACGGACGGAATCATTGTTGGTGGAAGTGATGGTGTAACAGAAGAAAATACGATTGATCTTCTCATGCGTATTAGAAGGTATTCTGTCGCATGTGCATTAGAGGTATCTAATCTCTACTCTATCGTACCTGGATATGATTATTACTTTATTCCTTCTGTCGTCAATACAACAAATGCAACATGGATTAATGGTCTTCATCATAGAGCGTTGAAGGAGTATGGTCATCTTATGAACTGGGATGAAGTAGTGACAGAAGGCTATTGTGTACTCAACCAATCTTCTAAAGTAGCACAATTAACAGATGCCAATACAGAACTTGATTCAGAGGATGTAATTGCTTATGCGAGAATGGCGGATAAGCTTTTTCACATGCCAGTATTTTATTTAGAATATAGCGGTAAGTATGGAGATCCCGACATTGTCGCTGAAGTGAAATATGTGTTAGAGCATTGTCGGCTTTTTTATGGTGGAGGAATTGAGTCGTTTGAACAAGCGAAAGAAATGGCGCAACATGCAGATACGATAATAGTAGGAAATGTGATATATACGGATATTAAGGAAGCCTTGAAAACAGTAAATGCAGTGCAGGAGTAAGTGTACAATTGGTATGAAATGAGATAAAATGAACTTATTATAGAACGTACGTTCTGGAGGGGTGGTTTCATGGAACGAATAAAGCAGCAATTACTAGATGGCTTAAATAAAGAACAAGGTGAAGCAGTGAAGCATGGTGATGGTCCGCTACTAATCATGGCTGGTGCAGGGAGTGGAAAGACGAGAGTATTAACGCATCGTATTGCTTATTTGATCGGTGAAAAAGGGGTGCCTCCGTGGTCAATATTAGCCATTACTTTTACGAATAAAGCGGCAAGGGAAATGAAGGAGCGAGTGGCTCGTATTGCATCTACAGCTGAGGAAATTTGGATTTCTACGTTTCACTCGATGTGCGTGAGAATTCTACGAAGAGATATTGATCGGATTGGGACAAGCCGTAACTTTACGATATTAGATTCCGGAGATCAACTTACTGTCATTAAACGTATTCTTAAGGAATTAAATATTGATGTAAAAAGATACGAGCCGAGATCGATTTTAGGGACGATTAGCTCAGCAAAAAATGAATTAAAGACACCAAAGGATTACGAAAAAACAGCTTCGGGACCATACGAATTAACAGTGTTAAAGGTATATGAAGCATATACAAAAGAACTAAAGAAAAACCAAGCATTAGACTTTGACGATCTCATTATGACAACTATTAAGCTTTTTAAGCAAGTGCCAGAGGTGTTGGAATACTATCAACGTCGTTTTCGCTATGTCATGGTCGATGAGTATCAAGATACAAACCGTGCACAATATGTATTAGTGAAAATGATGGCAGACCGACACCAAAATATTTGTGTCGTAGGGGATTCAGACCAGTCTATTTATCGTTGGAGAGGAGCCGATATTCAAAATATTTTATCCTTTGAAAATGATTATCCAAATGTCAATGTGATTATGCTTGAGCAAAATTATCGGTCGACGAAAAAAATTCTTCAAGCTGCGAATGAAGTGATAGAAAATAATTCAAATAGAAAGCCTAAAAAGCTTTGGACACAGAATGACGATGGAGAAAAAATTAAATTTTATGAGGCCGATAGTGAGCATGACGAAGCACAATATGTTGTTGGGAAAATAAAAGAAGCAACAGACTCTGGACGTTATAGAGCCTCAGATATATCTATTCTTTATAGAACGAATGCACAATCCCGAGTCATGGAGGAAATGCTAGTTAAATCGAACATTCCTTATACGATTGTTGGAGGGACAAAGTTCTACGATAGAAAAGAGATTAAAGACTTATTAGCATATTTACGTCTAGTAGCCAATCCAGACGATGATATTAGCTTTAGAAGGATTATTAATGTTCCACGACGTGGTATTGGTGCGACGACACTAGCGAAAATTGATGATTATGCTGCAAGGAATGACCTATCTATTTTTCAAGCGCTACAGGAAGTGAGACATATTGGTCTTAGCCCACGCTTTGAGAAAACTCTTACGGAATTCATTGAACAAATTAATGGGTGGGTACAAATGCAAGACTACTTGCCTGTAACTGAATTAGTAGACGAGCTTTTAGATAAAACAGGTTATCGCGAGATGTTAAAAAATGAAAAGAATTTAGAAGCAGAAGCGCGTTTAGAAAACATTAATGAGTTTTTAACAGTAACGCAAGAATTTGAAAAAACGAGTGAAGATAAGACACTCGTCGCTTTCTTAACTGACTTAGCATTAATAGCAGATATCGATAAAGTGGATGATGATGGCAACCAAGAAGATCAAGTATTGCTCATGACACTACACTCCGCAAAGGGGCTAGAATTTCCTTTAGTTTTCCTTATTGGCCTAGAAGAAGGGGTTTTCCCGCATAGTAGGTCATTGATGGAAGAAGCAGAAATGGAAGAGGAACGTCGTTTAGCATATGTAGGAATTACGAGAGCAGAACAGGAACTATGTATTTCTAGAGCAAGAATGCGAACGTTATACGGTAGAACGAATATGAATCCTCCGTCACGCTTTTTAAACGAGATACCAGATGATTGTGTAGAGCACGTTAATCCAAAAGAAGATAATAGCATGCCAGATTGGATGAAAACGACGAGAAGTCATACAAGTTCGGGAACTGGGGCGCATTTTTCTTCGAGTAATAGAAGAGGGGCAGCTAGACCGACAAATACGGCTGCACCTAGAGGTACTGTAACACAGCGTTCAAAAACGACAGTAACTGGTGGACAATCCTTTGATTGGGCTGTTGGAGATAAAGCTTCTCATAACAAATGGGGGGTAGGAACTGTTGTAAGTATGAAGGGAGATGGCGAAAATATCGAATTAGATATTGCCTTTCCTGCGGTTGGAGTTAAACGCTTGTTTGCAAAATTTGCACCAATAACGAAACAATAGGGTGGGAACGAGATGGCAAAGGATGACATAAAACAAGAAATTGACCGATTAACCAATATATTAAATGATTATGCCTACCATTATTATGTGCTAGATCAACCAAAGGTTTCTGATGCTGAATATGATCAGCTATTACATGAGCTGACGAAGCTAGAAGAGGCGTATCCTGAATGGAAACGTGATGACTCACCTAGTGAACGTGTTGGCGGACAACCTTTAGAGCATTTCAGTAAAGTGCAGCATGACGTACCGATGCTTAGTTTATCAAATGCTTTTAACGAAGAAGAGTTACGCGACTTTGACCGTCGTGTACGCCAAGGGTTAGGCCATGAACCGACATATAGCTGTGAGTTAAAAATAGACGGTCTTGCTGTTACGTTGAAATATGAGCAAGGACGATTTGTACAAGGGGCAACGCGTGGGGATGGAACGGTTGGTGAAGACATCACTAGTAATTTGAAGACCGTTCCGTCTATTCCATTAAGACTAAAAGAGGCGGTTACAATCGAAGTTCGAGGGGAAGCTTTTATGCCTAAGCGTTCATTTATTCGTTTGAATGAAGCGAAGGAAAAAAATGGAGAACAGCTTTTTGCCAATCCTCGAAATGCTGCTGCAGGATCATTAAGGCAGTTGGATCCAAAAATTGCAGCGAAACGAAGCTTAGATATTTTTATTTATTCAGTTGGTAAAGTGGAAGGGGAAGACATTCCTTCACACCATGGCGCGTTAAACTATGTCAAAGAGCTTGGCTTTAAAACAAACGAGCATCAAAAGCATTGTAAAACGATTGACGAAGTAATCGATTACTGTGAGAGTTGGCTTAGTAAAAGAGCTGATCTTCCTTATGAAATAGATGGAATTGTTATAAAAGTGGATGCACTTGCAGATCAAGAGCAATTAGGCTTTACCGCTAAAAGTCCAAGATGGGCAACCGCATATAAATTTCCAGCTGAAGAAGTTGTTACGACGTTATTGGATATTGAGCTAAGTGTTGGTAGGACAGGAGTTATTACACCGACAGCAATATTAGAGCCGGTGTCGGTAGCTGGGACAACCGTTCAACGTGCTTCCTTGCATAATGAAGACCTCATTCGGGAATTGGATTTAAAGCTTGGTGATAAAGTCACGATCAAAAAAGCTGGAGATATTATTCCGGAAGTGGTCAACGTTCTTGTTGAACAGCGTACTGGTGAAGAACGAGATTTTTCCATGCCAACACAATGCCCTGAATGCCACAGTGAGTTAATCCGTATTGAAGGAGAAGTAGCTCTACGCTGCGTTAATCCAAAATGCCCTGCTCAAATACGAGAAGGCCTCATCCATTTTGTTTCTAGAAATGCGATGAACATTGACGGTTTAGGGGAGAGGGTCATTACACAGCTATTTAATCATAAGCTCATTGAAGATGTAGCTGACTTGTATAAGCTAGAGAGACAATTACTGCTAAACTTAGAGCGTATGGGTGAAAAATCGGTTGATAATTTATTACGAGCGATAGAAGCGAGTAAAGAGAACTCACTCGAGAAGCTTTTGTTTGGATTAGGTATACGTCATGTAGGTGCAAAAGCAGCAAAAACTTTAGCGCAACACTTTAACACGATAGATCAAATACAGAATGCAACTCGTGAAGATCTAGAAGCTATTAATGAGGTTGGAGAAAAAATGGCAGATGCGGTTGTCACATATTTTGAAACACCTGAAGTGAAGGAGCTTATCTCTGAACTAGAAGCATTAGATATCAACTTAGAATATAAAGGACCAAACATCAATGTTAGTGATGATGCAAATAATGCATATTTCTCTGGTAAAACAGTAGTACTTACTGGTACGATGGAACAGATGGCACGAGGGGATGCAAAGAAAGAGATAGAAGCTCGTGGTGGTAATGTTACAGGCAGTGTTAGTAGTAAAACAGACCTTTTAATTGCCGGGGAAAAATCTGGCTCAAAATTGAAAAAAGCACAAGATTTGAATATTGAAATATGGGATGAAGCAAGATTTTTAGAAGAGTTAACAAAGGAATAGAACTTAAATGATAGTGCACCTGGTGAGGGAGTGTGAATCGATGAAGAGAAAATTAAGTATTGTATGTATTTCCTTTCTTTTATTATTAACAGGGTGTATCCCTACGTTAGACCGCGGAGAAGAAGAAATTATCGTTGTTGAGCAAACAGAGGAAACAGAGGAACAGCATTTTGTCATTACTCCTACTATCGATACACCAGAAAACTATTATCGTAATTTACTTCCTGATGGTATATATCATCGGAGTGAAGCGAGGGGCACTGTCGCTCATACGATGAATAATCGAATAGATATGAACCAATTTGAGTTAGGGCTAATGGAAATTGCAACTGCAAGGTATAGCCAAGAAGACTTTTATTTTCAAGAAGGCGAGCTATTAACGGGCAATACTATTAATAGCTGGTTACGTCGGTATAACCCTAATGAGGATCGCTATCGCTTTGGTCTCAATCCACCATTAGGAGAAGGCGATGATCTAGAAGAACAAATGAGAAAAAGTCCAATCGTTCTTTCCCATGTCATGGAGCATAACTATGTGCAAAGAAATGATGATGGAGAAATTATGCTCGGTGGTATTGTAATCGGTCTTTCTCTTAACTCAGTTTACTATTTCCGGACGGAAGATGAAGAAGGGCGCTATTATTTTCACGAAGAGCCAATAGAGCCAGAAGATGCTGAAGCTGCAGGTAAGGAAATGGCTGAACAAGTCGTGGAGCGTATAAGAGCTAGAGACGGTTTAGAAAATGTTCCTATTACGATTGCTCTTTATCAGGAAGAACGCCGTGGGGCTATTGTTCCAGGGACATTTATATCAATGGCGCATATATCTGGCGAAGATGCATTTATTAATGATTGGGAAGAAATTAACGAGCAATTCTTCTTTTTCCCATCTTCGAATGCCCGTACTGTACATCCAAATTTATCAAACTCCTTTGGCCAATTTAAAGATGAGGTGGAAGAGTTTTTCGGTAGATCAATGGGGATTGTAGGAAAAGGTCGCTATAAAAATGATGCATTAGACGAGCTAACGATAGAGTTTAATCTCCAATCGCACGGGAAAGCTGAAATTATTGCCCTTACTCAATTTGTTAGTGGTAAAGTAAGCTCATTGTTTACTTTTGACGCACCAATAAATGTGTACATTAACTCCGTAAATGGACCAGAAGCGATAATTATTCAATATCCAGGAGAAGATCCGTATATTCACGTATATAAATAAAATGGCCTGTAGGATTACTCTAACGGGTTTACCACAGAGGTGCAAACAAGTAATTCACAAGCAAAACACATGCGATTTCACAGTTGAAATCACATGTGTTTTTTGTTGTTATATCAGTGTTTTATTGTTAAACATACAGTAATTCACACCCCTATTCGCATAGCTAGAAATAAATATTGATGTGATTTGCCATGTGAATTTTAATGTGAAAGGTAAGGAATTGTTTTTTTATATAAAAGTAAATGAAAAGATATATATATAATCTTTCCATCTTTCAAGCAATGTAATGAAAGAAACGAGCAGAAATACTCAATTGAATAAATAAACGGAGAAATTCCGCTTATTTAATAAATAGCACTGAAAATAGTCTGAATAAACGGAGAAATTCCCCTTATTGACTCGAAACTCTTGAAAAAGGGGGGATTTCCTTTGCATAAGCGGAAAAACTACCCTTATTTGCCACGAAATTAGGTCAATTTTGATTTTAAACGGAAATTCTCCGCTTATTTTATTTCATTGGTAAAGAGAGGAATACATGGACTTGGCATAAGCCAAGTTTATCTAATAAATTTCCAATAAAACCGCATTTACTCCAACAAACGATTCGTGAAATAAGCAAACATAAAAACAATGGTACGAAGAACTTTCGCGCCATTTTTTTATGCGAATAATTATACTGTCAATCTAGTTGCGAAAGATGTGAGTTTTAGCGTGTGAATTCGTTTGTGATTTGACAATTCGCACCTCACAAGTAAACCCGTAATATTACTCCTATTAAAAAAAGACAAGAAATTTTGCGGTGAAAATGGGCGTAGTAGTGAGAATCCCTCTTTCTACTACTTAAGAAGAAGTCGGCAAAATTTCTTCACAATTTTTGAAATATGTTCGCTTCATGTTAAAAGGCTAAAGCTTTTGTATTTTTATAAGATTGCTTGTATTTCTGTTCTTTGGTATCATCATACTATTGTAATACAGTGGTAAAATACGGATAAATGACCAATTGGAGGTGGAATGAAATGGCTCGTATCTCAAAAGAACAAGTAGAGCATGTGGCTAATTTAGCGAGACTTGAATTTACGAATGAAGAAATCGATATGTTTCAGCAACAATTAGACGATATCATAGGTTATGCGGAGCAGCTTAATGAGCTCGATACATCAAATGTAAAACCTACTTCTCATGTCCTCGACATAAAAAATGTTTTAAGAGAAGACGAAGTAAAGCCTTCTCTTGAAAGAGAAAAAGTATTAAAAAATGCACCTGACCATGAAGATGGACAATTTAAAGTGCCGTCGGTGTTAGAGTAAAGGGGGAAAGTAATGTGAGTTTGTTTGATCATAAAATCGCAGATATACATGAACTTCTACATAAAAAAGAACTATCTGTTACTGATTTAGTGAATGAATCATATAACCGAATCAATCAGGTAGAATCAAAGGTTGATGCTTTTCTTCATTTGACAGAGGAGCTAGCAAGAGCAAAAGCGAAAGAATTAGATGAACAATTAGGGGCCATTCAAACGCTAGAAGGAACGTTGTTTGGCTTGCCAATAGGAATAAAGGATAACATTGTGACGAAAGGAATTCGTACGACTTGTGCAAGCAAGCTACTAGAAAACTTTGAGCCACAGCATAATGCAACAGTAGTAAACAAGCTTGCAGATGCAAGAGCCATTACGATCGGTAAATTAAACATGGACGAATTTGCAATGGGCTCGTCCAATGAGAACTCAGGCTACAAACTAACTCGTAATCCGTGGGACTTAAATCGCGTTCCTGGTGGCTCTAGCGGTGGTTCGGCTGCTTCTGTTGCTGCAGGTGAAGTTTTGTTTTCTTTAGGCTCTGATACAGGTGGTTCCATACGTGAACCAGCATCGTTCTGTGGTGTTGTCGGTATGAAGCCAACTTATGGACGTGTATCTCGATTTGGTCTTGTCGCGTTTGCGTCATCACTCGATCAGATTGGACCTATTACTCGCAATGTAGAGGACAATGCGTACGTGCTTCAAGCGATCTCAGGGCACGACAAAATGGATTCTACTAGTGCAAATGTAGACGTACCGTCTTTCACTAATGGTCTGAATGGAGATATTAAGGGCTTAAAGGTTGCGGTTCCTTCAGAGTACATCGGAGAAGGTGTAAGTAGCGAAGTTCGTGAGCAAGTGATGCAGGCGTTAAAGACACTAGAAAGCCTAGGGGCTACGTGGGAGGAGGTTTCTCTTCCACATTCTAAATATGCGACGGCGGCCTATTACTTATTAGCTTCATCAGAGGCTTCGGCAAACTTAGCGCGCTTTGATGGTATTCGTTACGGTGTTCGTGTAGAAGAGGAGAACCTTATCGAAACGTACCGTAAGTCTCGTAGTGAAGGGTTTGGAGATGAAGTGAAGCGTCGAATTATGCTAGGTACCTTTGCTTTAAGCTCGGGGTACTATGATGCTTATTATAAAAAAGCACAACAAGTAAGAACGCTAATAAAACAGGACTTTGAAAATGTTTTTGAGAAGTATGATGTCATTATTGGTCCTACAGCACCTACGACAGCTTTTAAGATAGGTGAAAAAACCGATGATCCATTAACGATGTATGCAACAGATATTTTAACGATTCCAGTAAACTTAGCAGGAGTACCAGCAATTAGCGTTCCGAGTGGACTAGCTGGTGGGTTACCAGTAGGTTTACAAATAATAGGTAAGCACTTTGACGAAGCAACAGTGTACCGTGTAGCTTATGCATTTGAACAAGCAACAAATTTCAACGAACAAAAGCCAAAACTATAAGGGGGGAACGAGAGTGAAATATGAAACGATTGTCGGACTTGAAGTCCACGTAGAACTGAAAACGAAGTCAAAAATATTTTGTGGTTGCTCCACTGAATTTGGTGCACCACCCAACACGCACACATGTCCCATTTGTCTCGGTCACCCAGGAGTTCTCCCAGTTTTGAACAAGCAGGCGGTGGAATTTGCGATGCGTGCAGCTATGGCGCTGAACTGTGAAGTAGCCGAAGTAACGAAGTTTGATAGAAAAAACTATTTTTATCCTGACAATCCGAAAGCATACCAAATTTCCCAGTTTGATAAGCCAGTAGGAGAGCATGGTTGGATTGATATAGAAGTAAATGGCGAGACAAAGCGAATTGGTATTACCCGTTTACACTTAGAGGAAGATGCAGGGAAGCTTACACATGTAGATGGAATGGGACACTCATTAGTAGACTTTAACCGAGTGGGGACACCTTTAATTGAAATCGTCTCTGAGCCAGATATTCGTACTCCAGAGGAAGCTTATGCTTATTTGGAGAAATTAAAGGCTATTATGCAGTACATTGAAGTATCTGACTGTAAAATGGAGGAGGGCTCTCTCCGTTGTGATGCGAATATTTCCTTACGTCCTGTTGGTCAAGAGGAATTTGGTACGAAAACGGAGCTGAAGAACTTGAATTCCTTTGCATTCGTACAAAAAGGTTTAGCTTACGAGCAAGAGCGTCAAGCGGAAGTATTGTCGAGCGGAGGAGAAATCCTTCAGGAAACACGACGATGGGATGAAAAGGCTAATAAAACGTTATTGATGCGTGTAAAAGAGGGATCTGACGACTATAGATACTTCCCAGATCCAGACCTTGTCGAGTTCCATATCGATGCAGCCTGGAGAGAAAAAGTCGAAAAGCAAATACCGGAGCTTCCAGATGCGCGTCGGAAGCGGTATATTAATGAACTAGATCTTCCAGCATACGATGCAAGTGTATTAACGCAGCAAAAGTCAGTGAGTGATTTCTTTGAGGCTTGCCTTGCGGAGGGTGGTCCTGCAAAGCCAGTTTCTAACTGGGTGATGGGTGAAGTTAGCCGTTATCTAAACGCTGAGGAAAAAGAAATTGAAGACATTCCGATGACCCCGAAATCATTGGTTAACATGATATCCCTCATAGAAAAGGGAACAATCTCATCCAAGATTGCAAAGCAGGTTTTCAGTGAACTAATGGAAAACGGCGGCGATCCTGAGGAGATCGTAAAAGATAAAGGGCTTGTACAAATATCTGATGAAGGTGAGATTCTTAAAATGGTCAACGATGTTCTTGACCAAAATCCACAATCGGTTGATGATTTCAAAGCAGGCAAAAAGAAAGCGGTTGGATTTTTAGTTGGTCAAATAATGAAAGCATCTAAAGGAAAAGCGAATCCTCAGTTAGTAAATAAGATGCTAGTCGAAGAGATGAATAAAAGATAATCAAGATTCACAAAGCAAAATTGGCGGTGGAAATGATGCCACGTGTAGTAGCGAGAAGGGCACTCACAACTACTTTAAAGACATGTGTCATCATTTCTTCACCGCTTATAAGAAAAGACTAAAATCGAGCTTAATCCAGCTCTTTTTTAGTCTTTTCTTATAATAATTTATAAAATAATCATCTAAAGTAAAACAGCACTTTCGCCTAGTTTTTATGGAATTATTATCCATAAATTGAAAGAGAAACTATCCATTTCCTGTATGCACAGTGAAATGAGAACAAAAGAATATAGTTATTGATTAAGTTCAAATCTTGATGGTTAGGATAAAATAACCAAATTTTAAAATAAAAATACTAACCTATCAATATAGATTTTATCCGGAAAAAAAGAAGAGCAATAGAGAAAAACGGAGGATAGTATAGAAATCTTTTTCGGAAAGATTTATTAGTTGAGGAGGGTAACAACATAAAAGTTTTGCTATTCTATGTAGTTAAATGTCGAATATACATGCACACAGTAGCATAGTACTATGACTTTTTACTAATAAAGAAAGGCGTTAGGTATATTCTCGTATTGAATAAAAAAAAATTGTTCTATACAATGAATTCCGCAACACATTTTTTTTGGAAGAGGGTGATAGCGTTTACATATACTCCTTAAAAAGTGCAAGCGCAGACTAAAACGATTTCGTTTCAGTATGAAAAGCTAAAACATTACCGAGGAGGAAAATATGAAAAAGATAACTACTATTTTTGTCGTATTGCTCATGACACTGGCATTGTTCATTATAGGAAACACGACTGCTGCTGATGATTATTCAGTTGTAGAGGAGCATGGGCAATTAAGTATTAGTAACGGAGAATTAGTCAATGATCGAGGCGAACCAGTTCAGTTAAAAGGGATGAGTTCCCATGGTTTACAATGGTACGGTCAATTTGTAAACTATGAAAGCATGAAATGGCTAAGAGATGATTGGGGTATAACTGTATTCCGAGCAGCGATGTATACATCTTCGGGAGGATATATTGAGGATCCTTCCGTAAAGGAAAAAGTAAAAGAGGCTGTTGAGGCTGCGATAGACCTTGGTATATATGTCATAATTGATTGGCACATCCTTTCAGACAATGACCCGAATATATATAAAGAAGAAGCAAAGGATTTCTTTGATGAAATGTCTGAGCTGTATGGAGATTACCCGAATGTGATATACGAAATTGCAAATGAACCGAATGGTAGTGATGTTACGTGGGACAATCAAATAAAACCGTATGCAGAGGAAGTAATTCCGGTTATCCGTAACAATGATCCTAATAACATTATTATTGTAGGTACAGGTACATGGAGTCAGGATGTTCATCATGCTGCTGATAATCAGTTAACAGATCCGAACGTCATGTATGCATTTCATTTTTATGCAGGAACACATGGACAAAATTTACGAGACCAAGTAGATTATGCATTAGATCAAGGAGCAGCAATATTTGTTAGTGAATGGGGAACGAGTGCAGCTACTGGTGATGGCGGCGTGTTTTTAGATGAAGCACAAGTGTGGATTGACTTTATGGATGAAAGAAATTTAAGCTGGGCAAACTGGTCTCTAACGCACAAAGATGAGTCATCTGCGGCGTTAATGCCAGGTGCAAGCCCAACTGGTGGGTGGACAGAGGCTGAACTATCTCCATCTGGGACATTTGTGAGGGAAAAAATAAGAGAGTCAGCAACAACACCACCTAGTGATCCAACACCACCATCTGATCCAGATCCAGGTGAACCAGAACCAGATCCAGGTGAACCGGATCCAACGCCACCAAGTGATCCAGGAGATTATCCGGCATGGGATCCAAATACAATTTATACAGATGAAATTGTGTACCATAACGGCCAGCTATGGCAAGCAAAATGGTGGACGCAAAATCAAGAGCCAGGCGACCCATACGGTCCGTGGGAACCACTCAATTAACGATATAATGATAGAAATTTACTAATGATATAAGGAGAATGCCAAGAGTCTAAATTGGACGATTGGCATTCTCATTTTACATATTAGAGTTGAAATACTTTCCGCTATTCGTCTGCAATAAGTTAACCCCATACTTAAGTAGTAGTTTTCCAATTCTGTAAAACACTTTTAATAAGAAAAGGTTTTCTTACGAATCATTTACATGCAAATTAATAAATTGTGAGACATTAGTGTAAAACTTTTTATCTAGTAGTAAAGCTTTATTTTATAAAACTAAACTAATTGATTTCAAAAAAAAGAAGTGCAATAAGGGCGTATTTTGACGAAAATCATGCTTGTCAGATAATTTGACCTACCTTAGTATAAAGCTTATTTTATTGATTAGGTATATTCACTGATTGAATAAAGAGAGTTTGTTTTATAAAATTAACAACGAAAAACCATTTTCGTTCGGGAGGAGTTGATAGCGCTTACAATTCGCTAGTTTATAAGTGTGTTTAGAAACTAAAACGATTTCGTCTCTAAAGTCTGTAAAAAAATTTTAGGAGGAAAAGATGAAAAAACTAACGACTATTTTTATTGTATTTACGTTAGCATTATTATTTGTTGGAAACTCTACTTCTGCAAATAATGGTTCCGTTGTTGAGCAAAATGGTCAATTAAGTATTCAAAACGGTCAATTAGTGAATGAACATGGAGACCCGGTACAGCTAAAGGGAATGAGTTCACATGGATTACAATGGTATGGACAATTTGTAAACTACGATAGTATAAAGTGGTTAAGAGACGATTGGGGAATAACCGTATTCCGAGCAGCGATGTATACATCTTCAGGAGGGTATATTGAAGATCCTTCAGTAAAAGAAAAAGTAAAAGAGGCTGTTGAAGCTGCGATTGATCTCGGAATATATGTCATTATTGACTGGCATATTCTTTCTGATAATGACCCGAACATTTATAAGGAAGAAGCAAAAGAGTTTTTTGATGAAATGTCTGCACTTTATGGGGATTATCCGAATGTCATTTATGAGATTGCGAATGAACCAAACGGACATAATGTAAGATGGGATAGCCATATTAAACCATATGCAGAGGAAGTAATCCCAGTAATCCGTGCAAACGATCCTAATAATATTGTCATTGTTGGGACAGCAACTTGGAGTCAGGATGTACACGAAGCAGCTGATAACCAACTAGATGACCCGAATGTAATGTATGCGTTCCACTTCTACGCTGGAACACATGGTCAGCAATTAAGAAATCAAGTTGACTATGCTTTAAGTCGAGGAGCAGCGATATTCGTTAGTGAGTGGGGAACGAGTGCGGCTACGGGTGATGGTGGCGTATTTTTAGATGAAGCCCAAGTGTGGATTGACTTTATGGATGAGAGAAATTTAAGCTGGGCAAACTGGTCTTTAACACATAAAGATGAGTCATCTGCAGCGTTAATGCCTGGTGCAAACCCAACTGGTGGGTGGACAGCGGCTGAATTGTCTCCATCTGGTGCATTTGTGAGGGAAAAAATAAGAGAATCAGCGTCTATTCCGCCAAGCGATCCAACACCTCCATCTGATCCAGATCCAGGTGAGCCGGACCCAACGCCACCAAGTGATCCAGGGGAGTATCCAGCATGGGATCCAAATCAAATTTACACAAATGAAATTGTGTATCATAACGGTCAGTTATGGCAAGCGAAATGGTGGACACAAAATCAAGAGCCGGGAGCTAATCAATATGGGCCATGGGAGCCTTTAGGAGATGCTCCTCCAAGTGAACCGAGCGATCCACCACCACCATCAGAACCAGAGCCGGACCCAGGAGAACCAGATCCAGGTGAGCCAGACCCAGGAGAACCGGATCCAACGCCACCAAGTGATCCAGGAGAGTATCCAGCATGGGACCCAACGCAAATTTACACGAATGAAATTGTTTACCATAACGGACAATTGTGGCAAGCAAAATGGTGGACACAAAATCAAGAACCCGGATATCCTTATGGACCATGGGAGCCGTTAAACTAACATATTAATCATAAATGAAAAGGTGCTCAGCAAAGAGGAGCACCTTTTCTAACAAAACTTTAGTCCTTCGCTCTAACAAGAGGCATAGTACAACATCTAAAAGATCCACCGGACTTAATAATTTCTGTAATATCGACTTCTATCACTTCATAACCACGAATACGAAGCTGCTGATTGACTTCTCTATTTATAGGTAAGCTAACAATTCTTTTTTTACCAATAGAAAGTACGTTTGTTCCAAGTGTGAACTGCTCTTCTTCATTTACTTCAATTAAATCAAAATGCTTTGCTAATATCTTTTCTTCCTTTTTGTCAAAAGCTCGTGGGAAATATAACGCTTCATTCTCTGAAATAATATTGAACACACAATCTAAGTGTAAATATTTTTCAGTAAAAGGTACGGTTATTACTTCGTACTCGTGTAAAAGCTTTTGGATATGGTTAATGGCATTTTGGTTCGTTCTATTGCTTAATCCAATAAATATTTGATGTCCATTAATAATGACATCGCCACCTTCTACCATATCTCCTAACAAATTATAATAAGGAATTTCTTTGGATTCTAGCCATTCCTTTAGAATGTTTTCCTCCCCTATTCTAGCACCATGTGCCATCTCTGCTACAAAGGTTGTTTGACCTAAGGTGAAACCAATGTCACGAGTAAATACTTGTTCTGGATATTTAGAATTTGGAGGAAGTAATATCACTTCAACACCATGCTTTTCTAATGCTTTGACAAAATGTTGATGTTGTTCCATTGCTAATTCAATATGAAGACCTTCGTTTGCAAAATGCTTTTGTGTATCATTTATTTGTTCGCGGATATGCATATGTTTAGGTTCACACAATACAACACGTTTTAACGTGTCGTATTCTGTACGGCAATATGTTTTATCTGTTTGTTTAGATAAGATTGACATGAAAAATCCCCCAATGTAGAACAAGTTATATTTATTATTTCCTACATAGGACTAGTTATGAGAAATGATCATTCATTGTTATAAGGAAATTAAAGGATAATGAGGAGAGTTTCAGCTTAAGGGTAACTATACCAAGCTTTATCGAGGGTGAAATGAAAAAATGTAGAGGCTGATCTAATGTGTGAAGCGACATTTGAACAGCCTCTATATGATAAGTGTACATTAAAAATTTGATTCGTTTGCTTGCTGTTCCTTCTCGTACTGTTCCTTCATCTTTTCCCAATTTATTTGTAGCAAAAGACTAATATTATAATAAACAGCAGCAGCAGCCAAACCGATAACAATGCTCAATAATGAATCGCCAAGTGTAAAGAAGAAGTTTCCATTTGCTAAAGACGTAATTGCGGAATAAACCATTGCTACAGCAATACCTGCTAATGCATACAAAGCAAAGTTTCTACAATACGCTTCAAGCTTTGTTCTAACTTCAGTATTCCGATTTTTAACAAAGAAATCCACAATATATGTCGCAGGAATACCACCAAGAATAAATACAGGGGCGGTATAGAAAGAATAAATACCTAAAAGTAAACCAAAACCGAGCTGTTCACCACTACTAAACAAGTACGTATAGCCAGCTAAAATAGCGCTGAAAATAACAACTGAAAGTACAGATATGAAAAATCTGTGAATAAATTTTGACATTATTGTGAACCTCCTTTTTATATATCGTATACGATCAAAAAAAATACGTAAATGATTTTGCTCACATTTTATAAAAACATTTTAATAATAATTATTGGACAATGACTATCATTACTTACCTTTTAAAAACATACATATAAATGAAAGTGTTGTTTAGAGAAAGGGCATTTTCATTCCTTTATTCATTGTAGTGGTGATATACTGACATTATAGTACCGTGATCGTGATTAAACCCTTTGGAGGACAAGTTAATGAAACGGTGTAGACTAATTTATAACCCTTCCTCTGGGAGGGAACAAGTGAAAAAACAATTACCTTATATACTAGAACAGCTAGAAATAACTGGCTATGAAACATCCACACATGCTACTACTGGCAAAGACTGTGCTAAAAAAGCAGCTAGGTTAGCTGCTGAACGAGGTTTTGACCTTGTCATTGCCGCTGGTGGAGACGGAACAATAAATGAAGTTGTGAATGGTCTAGCAGAACAGCCTAATCGCCCGATGCTTGGTGTTATTCCAGCAGGAACTACAAACGATTTTGCTAGAGCGTTGCACATACCAAGAGACATTCGTGAAGCGACAGATGTATTATGTAATGGTACTGAGCAATATGTTGATGTTGGAAAAGTCGGTGGACAATTTTTTATTAACATTGCTGGGGCTGGAACACTTACAGAATTAACGTATGAAGTTCCAAGTAAATTAAAGACGATGATTGGACAAGTAGCCTATTATGTAAAAGGTTTTGAAAAATTACCTCGAATTCGTCCAACGGAAGTAACAATAGAATATGATGGAAAGTGGTTCGAAGGAGAAATCATGTTATTTTTAGTATCGAATACGAACTCGGTTGGTGGTTTCGAGAAGCTTGCACCAAAAGCTTATTTAAATGATGGGCTATTCGATCTTTTAATATTGAAGAAAACAAATTTGGCTGATGTAGTCAGGGTGGTTAGTGCGGCACTGCGAGGAGAGCATATCCATGATGATTGCGTAATATATGTGCAAGCTAGCAGAATCAAGATTCATTCTAAAACTGAAATGCACTTAAACCTTGATGGAGAATACGGGGGAGACTTACCAGGAGAATTTACTAATTTACACAATCATATCAAAATGATTGTACCAAATAAAAAACTGGCTGTTTTTCAAGATTTATATTAATTTCAAGAGGGGAGGGGTTCAATAGGTTGATTTTTAGCTATTGTCTCCCTTTCTTTTTAAAAGGAAATGTATACATTACATTTGGCGGTGGACCTGATGCCACGCGTAGTAGCGAGAAGAGCCCTCACTACTACTTTAAAAACATGTGGCATCATTTCTTCACCGCTTCTAAGAAAAACAAAAAAAGAGCTAAACGAAGCTCTTTTTTTGTTTTTCTTATTCAATTCTCTCATAGTTTTTTAATGTTTTTAGCATTTGGACGGTTAAATAGCCTTTCCATTCTTGCTTTACACGGGTTTCCCATTCATCTTTATATTGTCCCCATTCCCAAAACGGCTCCCACGAACCATCCTCTTTCTGATTGTTAATTTCATAATCTAAGTTTTTTTGAATGACATCTTCTAATGCATTAAACATCGCTGCATTTGGGCTAGGTGCTAAACTTAGTGGCTTCGCACAATAACCACCCCATTGTGTATGGTCGAGTGTTGCGATATCTCTAATACTATCTCTTAAATATTCAACGATCATCGTTTTCCCTGGATCAGGCATTTCTTCTACTAAACGTAAATAACACAACACTTCATGGTACTCAGGTGTTTTATGTTGATTATCGAGATGTTGAAATACACTTTCTTGAAAAATATGAAACAGCTGCTCTGGAATCGCTTGAGGATAAGCATGATAATATCCTACTATCTCAACACCAGGATTTGCTTGAAAGGAGGTTACATCCTCTGAGTGTTTCCACCAATCGGCATGCGGAAATTCATTCATATGGGACAGCTTAAGCGGCCATGTTTCAAAAGAATAATATGTATCAGTGAAATATTTCATGACAGATTGAATAAAAGGGTGCTCCCATGATGCTTTTACTTCGCGTGCATATTGAAGCGCAACAGTTGATACGATTGGACTAGAGAATTTGGATCGAATATCTGGCTCTAGCCCGTGACCAACGCCACCATCTTCATTTTGATAAAACTGCAACTGCTGCATCACTTCGAGACTTGATCCGCTATTAAAGTGATATTCAAATAAGGCGCGATCAATTGGTCGAGCGTAGTGGTGAATATAATGAACTGCAAGGGCATATTTCTCTTGAGATAGTTTTATCATAATATACACTCCTCTTTTTCTTACGGTGTTTTTGTAGAGAAAAAGCGATTTTAGTAGATATGTATTATTGTACCACATCACATACCAAAAAATGGGAACTTTATAAGGTTTATGCAAGTTGTTTTCTCACGCCGTAATAGTGGAAATCTATATACGATGAAACTTTTAATAGCTTTATAACGTAATACTTTATTGGAGAGATAATTAAATTTGATCAATGTTATATAAAGGAGTAAAGGAGAGAAGAAATGAGTAGCTATGCACTTGAAGTAGAAGGTCTCACGAAAATAGTCGGAGGAAATAAAAGAATAGTAGACGAAGCAACATTTCAAATGGATAAAGGAGAAATTCTTGGGTTACTCGGGCCAAATGGGGCTGGGAAAACGACAACAATACGAATGATTGTCGGTCTCATTAGTAAATCAGAGGGGAAAGTAATTATCAACGGAAGAGATTTAGATAGTGAAGGCCAAAGGTGTAAAGAAGAAATCGGGGCAATTATTGAGAATCCAGCATTCTATGATCATATGTCAGGATTTAAAAATCTAAAGCAGTATGCAAGAATGGCTCGCCAGGAAATTACAGATGAAAGAATAATGGACGTTGTAAAATTAGTGAAGATGGATCATGCCATCCATGACAAAGTGAAAAAATATTCATTAGGTATGAAGCAACGATTAGGAGTTGCTCAAGCTATATTACATAAGCCGGCTGTGCTTATTTTAGATGAACCTACGAATGGACTTGATCCCCAAGGTATACGCGATTTAAGAGACTACTTAAAAATTTTAGCACAACAAGGTACGTCCACACTCGTATCCTCTCACCTATTAAGTGAAATGCAGCTAATGTGTGACCGTGTAGCCATTATGGAGCATGGAAAAATCATTGATGTATCCTCTATCTCCGCACTTAATGATAATGGAGATGAAGATGAGCTGATTGTTTCTTTTAAAGTGAAACAATTAGATGAAGCATCAGCATTGGTCGAAAAAAGTGAATTAGAAGTAACGAATGTAGCAGACGAAAATAATAGTCTTCAATTAAAAATGAAGAGTGAGATGATTCCAAAAATTAACAAGCTATTAGTAGAAAATAATATTGATGTTTATGCGATAGAATCGGCTAAAACATCGTTAGAAGAAAAATTCTTAAAATTAACGACAGTATCGGAAAAAGGGTGAGGGGAGAGTAAGTTATGTGGCAACTATTTAAAAACGAGTGGATAAAGCTTTGGTCGAAGAAACAAAATTGGTTCTTCATAGGAGCTCTTATCATCATTACTATTTTTGTTGGTATTATGCACAATCAGTTAATGAGCGATCCTTATGCCTCGGAAACGGGTGATTGGCAAGTTGGGCTAGAAATGGAAATTGCACATCAGGAAGAAATTATTGCAACGACGGATGAAGAGTGGGAAAAAGAATGGGCACAGGAACTTATAAATGAACATGAGGCCTATTTAGAGGCAGGTGTGGATCCAACTGCAACGACAAATATGACGTTTATTAATAGCACATTATTAGGAATTGCCTCGTTTATAACGTTATTTTCTGTCATCGTTTCAAGTACGATCGTTTCTTCAGAAGTTAATTCGGGGACAATAAAACAATTAGTCATTAGGCCGTATGAGAGATGGCAATTTTTACTTTCAAAGTTTATGATCGTAGTTGTTTATATGCTCATTTTAATCGCTACGTTGTTTATTACTAACTTTTTGATAGGTACCATTTTCTACGAGGCAGGAAGCTTTAGTGATCCAATCATTGAGAGATCCTTTATGGGAGAAACTGCTGAATGGACTGTAGGTCCACTGATTTTTGCAAAAATTGGATTATATATATTAAACACGTTAGTATTTATCGTTATCTCTTTTTCTTTATCAACACTGTTTAAAAATCAGGCATTAGCAGTCGGAATTGGAATATTTACTTTGTTTGCAACGAGTATGCTATCACAATCTTTAGTCTTCTTTTTAGAAGATACCGCATGGTTCAAGTTTATCTTTATTTCACATTTAAACTTACCACAATATGTGGCACAAGAAACACTGATGGAAGGCGTGACGTTGCCGTTTTCTTTAGTTGTTCTTTCTATATACGTCATTGTATTTTTAGCCATTACAACTGTGTTCTTCCAAAAGAGAGATATTGCATACTAATACATGTAGCTTAACAATTGAGGTTGACTTAAAGGTTGATTTTTTACCTATTGAGTCAACCTTTAATCATTCCTTGTAGACACCTTTAATTTTTCAAGAGGCACAGAAAAAGTACAGAGCAACTTTTTACTGTGCAAAATAATTAAAGAGGGACTGAAAAAAGGTAAATATCGAATTCTTTCAAAGGAGGAGATAAGCTATGACGATGCTACTATTTGTTGCATTAGCACTAGGAGTTGTTATGATAACGGCTTTAGAACTGACCGAGTCTTCTACATATGGGAGAGGTATGAAGCCATTTTTGAGAGAGTTTAAGAAGGCATTATACTTTATTCTACCTCTGTTTGTGCTGGCGCTCATCATTTACTATATTTTTCTATTCTAAATGCTCATTTATCTCCTTGTTTGAAATTGAGAGATCGAAGCTAGTATAATAAAGACCTCAATGTAAAAAGGAGTAATTGGAGTGAATATTAAATGAAAAAGCTTGCTCGATGGAGAGATAAATATTTTTTAAGAATGCGTCCCTTATTAATAATGATGGCTACTATCATCCTTCTAGGTGTCATTGTAGAAGCGATATTTCCAAACGACACTACACTGCGTAGTTACATCTTCACAATATTAGGCGGTGCATTCATCGTTGTTTGGTTTATCTTCTCATATTATGTCATATTTTATCTTACGCCGTGGGGGCGTCGTTTAACTAACAAAGACTAAATGGGTCAAGTAAGTAAATACTGATAGAACTTAAACAACACACAAATGATAGCATAAGCAACTCTTATCAACATCATACCTTCAGTAACGAAAAAGAGGGAGAACATAAATCTTTCTCCCTCAAAATATGTTTATTATAAAACTTACTTTTTCATCTTCGGAATGGATAAGTACGTACCAACACGCCAGAACCACTCCATAGGTCCAAATTGATTTCGCTTTAGCCATAATCGACTAATGAACATTTGAATCAAGAAGAGAGCAAGTGCAAGGAGGACACCGATAAACGTACCTAGTTTTCCTAGTAACCCAAACCCATATCCATAGAAGATAGTCGTCATGACGATAGATTGAGCCAAATAGTTGGAAAGTGCCATTCTACCGACGTATCCAAAACCTTTAAAAATCTTCGTTTCTCCTATCTTGTTGAACAGAAGACAAAATGCTGCAATATATCCTAACCCTAATAAAGGACCACCAAGAATATAACCGAAATATTCTAGACTTTCATTAGTAGTAAATACGTTACCTGCTTTTATAATTAAGCCTAAAATGATCGCTATGAAAGCTATTTTCATAAGCGTTGATTTATGGTCATTCGGGTGATGTACCCACCGCTTCTTCGCTAAATAGCCTCCTACTAAAAATAATAGTAACGTTTGAGTAATCATCGTAATAAAGTTAAAAACTGTCATCACAATTGCCATTATTTCACGTTCTAAAGCACTTAATTCGATTCCGTAGTCGATCTTTTCAAATGGACTAGCTGTAAATCGATGGTGAACAATATCTCCATACGTTCCATTACCTAAAACATCCCGTTCATATTCCACATAAGAGTCAAAAGTCACGATAGCTTCATCATCTCCAGGCAATAGTCCAGGTAGGTTTATAAGCGCTGCTATGGCAATGGCCCAGATGAGGAGTGTTTTTGCTTTTCGATTAACAAAAAAGATAAATAAAAAACCTGTAATCGCGTATGTAAGTAAAATGTCTCCATCCCAAATGAAGTATAAATGAACAAAACCCATTACCATTAGTATTAGTAATCTACGAACAAATAACAAGTAAAAAGGACGTTCGCGCTCTTGGGAACGCTCCCAAATCATAATTGCCCCGAAGCCAAATAACATCGAAAAAATAGGATAAAAGCTACCTTGAAAGAACCAACTAATAAAGGTATAAGTTACTTGGTCAATGTTGCTAGTTAATACTGGGGGAATTAACTCCATTCCAAATGTCCCGTATTGAAATGCAAACATATTCACAAGTAATATTCCTAACAAAGCAAATCCTCTTAAACTATCAATGTGATTTAACCTTTTGTTAGAGTCAAGTGGGGTCATCTCAACTTTTGGTTTATTTTGCTGCGTTTGTTGTTCCATTTTTTTCTCCTTTACACTGTTTATCATAATATAGAGTCTAAATATATTATCTTACCAATAATTAGGGAAAGCAATGTAAAGTTGATGAAATTATAATGTCAGATGCTAGTTTATAAGAGGGAAGGGGTTATACAAAGCAATATTCTTGAATTGTCACCTCTAGTATAAAGATTTAATCGGATACTAAAAACGTCAATGTATTTCGAATTGTTTTAGGACAGTTAAAGTTGTTAAATTCCTACATTTTTTACTCTAAAATCCAATCAAACTCATCAATCTTTAATTTTTCCAACAAGTTATTATCATCATGTATTGCCTCGTAGTAATGAGAAGCATTTCTCCTCGTTCCTAGAGGTGCTTCATGAATCCACATGGCTTGATCATCGAACTCTATTTTAAAAACGGCTTCCCTAAGATTATCGAGATCATCTTGTTTATAGCCGCCATAAATTCTTAATGTGTATTTCTCATCATAATGTATATAGATATTTCTATCTCGTTTAAGATTTACACTTTCGAAAAGATGAAGAACATTTTGAATTTCATCCTCTGCATGAAATGTCACTTGAGCTCTATCAGCTCCTCTAATAAATTCAACTTTATCAATCTCAGTAGCATTGAGTTTTTCTAATACTTCTTCAGTGAATGTCGTATACATCATATTACTAGTGATGAATGATATATTAATGATACCAATAACAAAAAAAATCATGATAGCAACTGTAGCTACATATTTTTTCCCCTCTAAATAGATTCGTTCCAGAGTGGCTCTAAAAGTAAAAAGTACGATAGCAAAGCTCACCCAGAACCACATCATATCATTGTAGTTGGTTTGGTCCATTACCAAAAACAGAATTAAGAGTGCGGTAATGGCAATGACTAATTCACCTATTTTACTTAAGTAGTTTCCACTCGTTTCTGATAGTTTTTTTATTTCACCTTTTACAAGCTTCTTTTCAGCAATTTTCTCAAAAATCGTTATAAAAATAGCTAATAAAGACAGTAGTGTATAAAACATGAATAAAATCCTCCTGTGGGGATAGGCTTTTTTGCAAACTGGTACTTTAAAATCATATCAACACTTACAAAAATATCCAACAGTCTTGTGATCTACATAAATCTATGTAATCAAATTTTATATCTGGAATAAAATGTTAAAATACTATGGGGGAGTGTATTTCCCTCCTAATTCATACTCGATAGGAGATGTAAGATGATGAAGGCTGTTTTATTTGATCTAGATAATACATTGTTAGACCGTGACGCATCTGTAAGAAGCTTTGTGAGTCACCAATATGATAGGTTAAGTAATTATTTAAATCATATTCCGAAAGAAACTTATATTAATAGATTTATACATATAGAACAGCGAGGATACGTATGGAAGGATATAGTGTATCAACAATTAGTCGAAGAATTTATTATCAGAGAAATTTCCTCAGATGAACTGCTTCAAGATTATATAATGGAATTTAGAAATCACTGTATTCCTTTCCCAAACTTAAATGCAATGCTAGATTCTCTGAAAGAGAGTCAACTTTTACTAGGGATTATTACGAATGGAAAAGGGAAATTCCAGATGGATAACATAAAAGCACTAAAAATTGAGGATTACTTCGATTTAATTTTAATTTCAGAATGGGAAAATCTTAAAAAACCTGATCCAAGAATATTTCAAAGAGCGTTAGAGCAACTAAATGTGCGGGCAAAGAGTAGTTTTTTTGTTGGTGATCACCCTCAAAATGATATTGATGGTGCTCATAGAGTAAACATGAAGACGATTTGGAAAAGAGATCACCAATGGTGCGATGTACATGCAGATTTCATCATTGATGATTTGATTGAAATACCTGCAATCATCCACAAGGATAATATTTCACAAATATAAGTATTTGTGAAATGTTTTAAAAAAGAAAAGGCTATTAATATTTTGCGAGTCTTCTTATAATATTAGAAAGTAAAAGTAATGATTCAAACTGGAGGAGAAAAAATGAGGTGGGTTAAAGAAGATTTTTTAATAAGTGATGATGTATCTACCATTGATTTAGAAATTGTAGTAAGTCTTCTTTCAACAACATATTGGGCGGCAAAAAGGGATAGGGAAACAATAAAAAAGAGTATAGAAGGTTCTGTTGTTTTTGGTCTATATCATAGTAATAACCAAATTGGTTTTGCAAGGGTAGTGACAGATAAGGCTACTTTTTCTTGGGTAATGGATGTCGTTATAGACGAAGCCTATAGAGAGAGAAAACTCGGCACGTGGTTAATGGAGTGTATATTAGATCATCCACATATTAAGCATACATCTTTTGGGTTAGCTACAAAGGATGCTCAAAGTTTTTACAGAAAATTTAACTTCTATGAAGAGGAATGTATGCGAAGACGATAAGCTATCTTTTCCTATATGGAAAATCATTTATTTCAAGGTCGCCTATCATTTTACAAAATAATATATAATGGAATGGACATGTTTTAATAATGATTTTTAACTGAAGGTTGGAGGATATTTACGAATGACATTTATAAAGGAAATGATTAGTTGGGTAAAATCTATTGCAGTAGCTCTCGTACTAGCAGTATTGATTAGTATTTTTGTCGTGCAACCTTTTAAAGTTGATGGCAGCTCCATGGAGCCGACATTAATGGGGGCGGATAATCAGCATGATAGTAGTGCAGATCGTCTATTCGTTTTAAAAACACCATATTTATTCGGGGCGACACCAAACTTTGGTGACATTGTTATTGTTGATAGTCGCTTAAATAATGAAAGATCATGGAAGGATGTTCTGCTAGAAAACCAACTCATCTCACTTTTTACAGATAGGGAAGAATCGAATGATTATATGTGGGTAAAGCGTGTGATCGGCGAGCCTGGAGATGTACTAGAAATGAATGGTGGGCGTTTATATCGCAATGGGGAGCTTCTTGAAGAAGAGTATATAAAAGAAAATATACAAGGTAACTTCGAAAAGGTGGTTGTTCCTGAAGATAATGTTTTTGTCATGGGAGATAACCGAAATAACAGCATGGATAGTCGAAGTATCGGGCCAATACCAACAGAACACGTAATAGGAAGAGCATTTTTAAGATATTTTCCTTTTAATAAAATGGGGAATTTTTAATGGGCAAGAGGATAACGGCAATTTTAGTTTCAGCTTTGGCGTTATCCTCTGTAAGAAGCTTGAGTCGATTTCGATTAATGTTTGTACTTATTGACATACTTGCCGTGATCTGGAATGGCGATATGTTCAAAGTCGTTTACTAGCTTCTCTAAGCTATTCGTTAAAAGTTCACCTGATGCAGGCGGACCATGTCCAGTTACAGCTAAAGCTGGATGTAGTGATGCTAGTTTTTTTACAGAGTTCCAAGCTGCTTGCCAATCAGTAGTTAAGTATCTAGGTGGCCCACTAATTTCAAACTCTTGTGTAAATACTTTGTATAAATATTCTTGTTTTACAGTAACGAATGCATCACCAACGAGGAGTGAATGATCCTTTTTTCGATAGAGTGAAACGTGTCCAGGAGTGTGCCCTGGGGTATGTACCCAATGAAATTCTGGTAATGCAGGTACTATGCCGTCATTAGGAAGTGGTTGTACATGATCCCCAAGATTAACAGCTTCGTTAGGGAAAAGGGAAGATAGTTTTGCGATAGCACCACCTTCTACAGTAGGATCTGGTTCAGGGTAGCTTTTTTGCCCAGTTAAATAAGGGATTTCTAATTGGTGTGCATAAACTGGTACGTTCCAGTGATTAACCAATTCTATAATTGCTCCAACATGATCAAAATGCCCATGAGTTAAAATGATTGCTTTCGGCTTACTGTTTTTCCCAAAGCGCTCCTCCGTCATTTCTATGATCCTATTTGCTGATTCGGGCATTCCAGCATCCACTAAAACAAACTCATTATCATCTTGGCGCCCGATAACACACATATTAACTACTTGAATTGTGTAACAATAAATATCAGGTTGAACCTCTACTCCGACACCACTATTAATTGATGTAGCAGGAATAAATTTATAATCAGACCCGTAAGACATTTCTTTATCCATCATTAACACCTCCTTTTTCTTATCGATATTATTTCCTTGAATACATAAAATAACCTCTAAAAGTGAATGAGTGTGGAAAACTATTCAGTTCATGAGAAGAGGCGGGGGAGCAGTTGGTAATTTTAGGTTGAGATTTGCTTTTTCGGTCAGCATAGCCGATTGAATGAAGCCCGTCGTTAGATGAATTTTTGGTTTACGGTCAACATAGCTGGTGAATGAACCCCGTCGTAGTATGAAAAATGATCTAACGGTCATCATAGCTTCCGCCTCCAAACACGTTTTTTATTTCTCTCACGCGTAATGTAAATAAAGCTCATGATCGGAAAATGAATAGGGAAAACTCAAAACGACATGTTTGTTAAAGTAATAATGGATATTAAAATCGTGGAGGGAATAAAGTGTCCCAATGTGAGCTTTGTGGCCGTAATCATGTTGAAACAACTATTCATCATCTCGTTCCAAAAGAAATGGGGGGAACATTTGGTGCAACTGCAAGTCTGTGTATACCTTGTCATAAACAGATTCATGCATTATATACAAATGACGAAATTGCAGCCAGGCTAACAACGGTAAGCGATTTAAGGAATGATGAGAAATTGATGCAGTTTATCAAATGGATAAGAAAGCAACCACCAACGAAAGTGATGAAAATAAGAAAGTCTAATGATAGAAAAAGAAAAGGTAAATAATACCTCAAGAAGTATTAATAACCTTGATAGGTAGCCTTTCCACATCCTACTTTTCTACACTAATGAATAAAAGATCTTTTCTTTTTAAAATATCATGCTAAAATGTTGAATTATGACACTTTGTGACGAATAGGTTGCAATGCTGTTTAAAAATTGAATAAGGGGCAGGGGTTTGAATGAAGAAGTCTTTATTAGTTTTAATTGTAGTTTTACTTTCATCATTTTTACTAGCGTGTAGTGGAGAGACTCTAGGAAAAGGAAAAGCAAAGGAAGTAGAGGTTAATGAAAGTATTAATTATCACGATGAATTTGAGTACACTGTATTATCAATTGTAAGAACAGACAGCTATGAGTATGAGAGTTCCTTTGGTGCTCCGGCTACATTAGAAGCAGAAGAGGGAAAAGAAATTGTGATATTAAATATTGAGGTTACGAATATATCTGATGAGGAGCAGGGCGCATTTCAATCGCTTCATTTGTTAGATGGTAATCAAGTAAACTATCAGAAGGTTCTTTTTTCAAAAGATTCACTTTCAACAACTACACCTCTATTACCAGGTGGAAAAACGAGTGGCCCAGTTATTTATGAAGTTACAAAGGGAAATGAATTGGAATTTCGCATAGCAACTCTTGGAGGAGATCCAGTAGAGCAAACGATTATTCTTCCATAGTTTCATATAATAGAAAAGAGAGAGGGAGACTCGAAAGGTTGTTTTAACCTCGTGAGTTTCCCTTTTGTATTAATTAGCTTATTAGACACTTAAAAAAGCTATGTTAAATCTGTTTGTGATTTTCGCTTCAAGATACTCTCTTGAAGGGCATTGCTTTATGAGAGAACTGAGGTAGGTGGATCTTTGAGACTGCTGAAAAAGTACAAAACAATTTTTTTCAGTGCCTTTTATTTGTATTGCAGTCGCTCTCCTGACAGGAGAAACCCACTCCTATCAGGCTTTTTAACGATTGCGACGGCTACGCACATTGCTTAGGGGCACTGGAAAAGTGGAAGAACATCACCTTTTCAGTGCCACAGGCATCTCGCACTTTTCGTGAAAATCAACAATAGTATGAAGAATTGAGAATGTAGGCAAATGCTTTATCATTTCTGTCCGATTGCAACTCTATTTCGGACAGAGTTTCTTGTTTAATATTCAACTCTGTCCGATTGCTACTCTATTTCGGACAGAGTTTCTTGTTTAATATTCAACTCTGTCTGATTGCAACTCTATTTCGGACAGAGTTTCTTGTTTAATATTGACCTCTGTCCGATTGCTACTCTATTTCGGACAGAGTTTCTAGTTCATTACTCAACTCTGTCCGATTGCAACTCTATTTCGGACAGAGTTCCTTGTTTAATATTGAACTCTGTCTGATTGCTACTCTATTTCGGACAGAGATCCTTGTTTAATATTGAACTCTGTCTGATTGCAACTCTATTTCGGACAGAGTTTTCTTGTTTAATATTCAACTCTGTCCGATTGCAACTCTATTTCGGACAGAGTCTCTCGTTTAATATTGAACTCTGTCTGATTGCAACTCTATTTCGGACAGAGTCTCTAGTTCATTACTCAACTCTGTCCGATTGCAACTCTATTTCGGACAGAGTTCCTTGTTTAATATTCAACTCTGTCTGATTGCAACTCTATTTCGGACAGAGTCTCTTGTTTAATATTCAACTCTGTCTGATTGCAACTCTATTTCGGACAGAGTCTCTTGTTTAATATTCAACTCTGTCCGATTGCAACTCTATTTCGGACAGAGTCTCTTGTTTAATATTGAACTCTGTCCGATTGCAACTCTATTTCGGACAGAGTCTCTTGTTTAATATTGAACTCTGTCCGATTGCAACTCTTTTTCGGATAATTCTTAAACAGATCTAAAAAATGAATGGATAATTTTCTACATAATGTCTAGTTAGCTCATGTTAAAATAACTAGATAAGGACAAATTTCTAGGAGCGGAATATGAAAAAGACACTAAATGACGAAAATATACGAACTGTTAAAGTAATGTTACTAATAGTTATTGTTATTGCTCCTTTAGCAAATGCATTCGGTTATTTCTTTATAGGGCTTTATATATTAAGCTTCGTTAGTCTTATCTTTTTATTCGTATTTGATATGTACTTTAAAAGGAAAGATCAAAGAAGGAAACGCTAAAGGATGACTCTAGGTGAATAATCAACCAGATGAGTCATCCTCTTATGTAATAGCACTCTCTCTTTAATTATCAGCAGAAGCCTTCTTCGCTTGTCTTAAATAATAGATAAAAGCAGCGCCTCTCATGAGTCCCTCTAGCTTATTTTTATCGAGGATATCCATGCCTGCTTGTGCTCTTTCTGCTTTATCTACTGAAAACTTAGCTAATGTAGACGTTAAATGGTGAGCGGATTCTCCAGTATCATGAATAATTTGAAATAGTGGATCTAGCTTTGCTAGTTTCTCATTAACATCTGCAAGTGTTTCATTTGAGTTATGAATAACCCCTACCGTTTCTTTTGATAACTCTGTAATACTGGCCCCTGTAGTATTAATTGTTTTTGCTGTCGCACCTAACGTCTCCTCTAGTCGTTTTAATACAGGTCTAAGAAAAATAATAAGTACTGCAAACCCAATAGATAAAATAAAAACACCAATGCCTAACCAATCCATCCTTCATCACCTCTCCACAAAATTCTACTCTTTTAGATCTATTACTATCATAATAGCAAGGAAGAGCATCATATGCCTACTAATTAAAACGCTAAATTTAAGTTGAGTCACTTTTACGTATGGTTGTACAAGCTTAAGGGAGTACTCTTTCTTTTGAGTACCCTAAACACATTTTTTATAAACAGATAATCTTTATTTTTCCCAATCATAGTCATTACATGCAAAATTCGTATAAATCTAAACAATTTTAATTTTTTTGAAACGAATTGTTATGTACAATGATCTATTAAAGAGAGCGTATGCATAAGGGGGGACGGTGATGGAGATTTTGAGCAGCAATGATGCAGTCTCGGTTAATCAAGAGGACGTTGTTTTTCATTTGAAAGAGGGGGACATGCAAGTGCTTCTTCACTGGATTAAAGAAAGACAAGATAAGTTTTACCGCATAGGCTGGTCCTTTTTTAAGGTTCAAGAAGATATTGAGGATGCTTTACATAACGCTATTATTATAGCTTATGAAAGGATTCATACATTAAGGAAGATACAATTCTTTGGAACTTGGTTCACAAAAATTTTTCTCAATGAGTGTAGAAAGATCTATCGCACGAATAAGAAAACAATCCGTTTTGAACAAGTTAATTCTATAGCAGATAGAGAACCTGACTTGCAAGCTAATAAAATTGAGCTAAGAGAAGCTTTAGAAAAATTAGAAGCAGAGACAAAGGAAATGATTATTTTAAAGTATGTAGCAGGATACTCTTTTAAGGAAATTGGCGAGCTGTTTGATAGAAGAGAAAATACTGTGAAAACGAAAGTACATAGAGGGTTAAAAGCGATTCGGAAATATGTTTAGGGAAGAGGTGTGGAAAAGATGACGTGCAAGAAAGTGGAGGATCGTTTATTAGACTATTTAGATGGAAATCTTCCTTCTGAACAAGTGAGTGAAATAAAAAATCATGTACAAACTTGCTCCTCTTGTGCAAATGAACTTAAAAAACTAGTTAGAGCGAAAAAAACAATAGAATTGGAAAGTGACAAGTGCAAGGTTCCGAATAACTTCTTTTCTAATGTTGAAGCGAGAGTGAATGATCACGTTTTGGCAGAAGGAGAACAAGGAAAGCGGAATTGGGGCATAAATATAGCCATTGCTTTGATTGGTTTTATCGTGATCTCTTCTTTTTTTATCACCGAGGGGATAGTAGACATGAGCGGATGGTGGGATAAAGACAGGGAATACCATCATTTGGAGCGCGCAATTGAAGAGGGGTATGGCGAACAATTAAATATATCTGTGCAAGATAATGGGATAGAGGTCACGATTACGGAAATAATTGCAGATGAACTACAGACAGTTTTGTATTATGAAATTCGTGATGTGGAAGAACAAAATCATTTAACACCAGTATACGAGAAAATAGTAATTAACAATGAAAAAGAACTTTGGCCAGAATCGTTGAGCTACTATAGCGGTTTAGAGGGTTTTAGTGCACACGCAATGAATAATACCTATTATGAAGATGAAAATTTTAATCGGGGTAAATTGACATATATTCCGTTAGAAGTTGATTCTGGAAAAATTGAAATATCAATAAGTGAACTGACCTTTGTTGATGGTGATGAAACAGAATGGTACAATACACCGTCATCAACAGATTTACGTACTGTCGAAGGAGATTGGTCATTTGATGTCCCGGTAAAGAAGCATGGAATGAGAGAATATGATTTAGGTGAAGAAAGCTTTGCGCTATTCAATAATGAAATTATCTTGAAATCGCTTTCTGTAGCACCATCGAATACAATCCTACAGCTCGAGCATAAGATAGATCGAACAAATGACGAGAAAGAAATGCAATACTTTAGTATCGAAGCGATAAAAGTTAACGGGAAGCGTTTTGAACGGGATAAATTTAGCCATATGCCAATGACTATGACTAGCCAAGGTGATGTTGTAATAGCTTTTGATACAATATACTTTGAGGAAATAACGGATGTAGAGATAATATTAGATCAAGTATCTTTTCTTGTTCATGAAAATATAGAAATTCCAATCGATCCACAAGATCCAATGGTAGAATACAACTACAATGGAACGAACATCTCTATTATCGATGTGATTGAGGATGAAAACTATACAACGATTGTTTTAGAAGAGGAAACGCATTCTACACGTCAGCATGAAATTCTATTTATAGAAGGATTTGATCAATTTGGAAACAGGAATACGATAAGTTCTTCTTTACCAATCATTATAGATCAAGATGGCAATGAGTATACGAGTGAGTATTTCTTTAAGATGGATGAATTAGATGGCGCAAAAATGTTTGTTAAAGAATATATGCTTCAGTTTGAAAAAAGAGATGGTGTACAGCCAGTAATAAATAAACTAGTCATCAATGGCCACAGAGAAACAATTTTGGTTGATGAAGTGTGGAAAGTGGAAAACCTTCTGCTAAAATAATAATAAAAAGAGTGAGATACGCAATAGTTTATTTTAGAGGGTACTGAAAAAGTTGACTATACTTTTTCAGTACCCTCTTGTTTTACCCATTGAGTACCCCTTAGTACAACGATTTTTTCATGGGGCAAATCACTTACTGTAAATTTTCCGAAGGTACGTCATCTTTTATACAAAATAGTGTTTTATGAATGCGATTGCCCGCATAAATACTGATCACTTTTGTTATAAAAGAAATAACATAAAAGTATTTCGTCGATATAGTAATCAACTTCTTTTTTATAAATATGTACTCTAGTCCGAGCAAGGTAACGATGAGACTAATAGTGAAATATCCTCTCTTCAAGAAGATAATAATCGTAAAGAGAATAGCACAGAAGGCACTATAGATTGTCGATAAAACAACATGACTTCGATAAAAGTTTTTAAATATTTTAATGTTGAAGAGACAAGTCTTGAATAAAGCTACATGATAAAAGTTAAGTGTACTGTAGGCGACAAAATTTGTTAAGTAAACAGTAAAAATTTTAAAAAGGCGATGATCTTTATCTATAATCTGCTCCTTCCATTTATTAGCTATAAAATAAAAAATTAAAACCCCTATAGGCGTATATCCAGTTTTCCACCAGTAATGCTTATATAACCTTTTTTCAACAAATAATTTATCAACTAAAGTCAACATGAGAGCAAATAGTAGTGACCACCTTTTTCTAAGGTGAAAGATTGTAAGAAATAAACCAGTTGTAGGTAAAACAAATAACTGTGAGGCATTGGCCCCAACGACGTTATCAAAGTATTTATTTTTTAATAAATTCGGGTAATATCGGTAGCCTCTAAAAATAAGAAGAACGAAAAATTCAAAAATATAGTTAAGACCGATATTTGAAATGAAGAGTGGAGCAATAAAACGTTTATATTTTGGTGGACTATTACGAATGATAAAAAAAAATAGAAGGAGAGATGAAAAGTGAAGAGTAAGAAAGTATATTCGATTTCTCATGTTGTCCTCCCTAAATTGAAATAATATTTATTTTTCCAAAATTATTAAAGATAATACATAGAGATTCTTATGTGCATGGAGAAAATACATAAAGATAACAATGCTTAGTTTCTCTTGCCCCACTCCATGAAGACATTCACCTTAAAATTTCACAATCTTTACGGATTTGGTGGGTTGGGTAATACAACAGACAGAGGAGTACTTTTATTAAATTTTCCTTAGAGGTTACATGAATATCCACAAAAATCCCAACTTTACTTTCTAGACCCAATTTTTTTTGCTATGCAAGAGAATGACAGAAAGAAAAAAGGACAATATAGGATTAAAGGGTATAGGGGGGGACTATCACATGAATTTTGATCAGTATCGGACAGAAATTCAAGAAAAATCGAACCAGCTAAATGAACTTTTTTCTTCTTATTGGCATGATTATTCCCATATGGGCACGTGGCAATTTTGGGTAACCATTTCGTTAATGGTACTGCCATTAATTATATTGATATTTGCAATCGATAGACGAAGAGTTTTTGAAGTCCTATTCTTCGGTTATACGGTACATGTTTTATGGACTTATATTTATATTGTCATAAATTCAGAAGGCTACTTTACTCATCTTTATTTTCTCACCCCAATGTTACCCTATGCTTTAAACATGACAGCTTCGGCATTACCTATAGGTTTTTTACTTCTCTATCAATATTGTACGAATCGTGGGAAGAATTTTTATGTATTTACAATCATCTTAAGTGGTATTTTTGCTTTTGGCTTTGGTGGTACGGAAGTATGGTTAGGATTAGTAGAATTGAACAAAGGAATGAAGTTATTTTATCTCTTCCTCATAGACGTTACGATTGCATTCACTGCCTATTGGTTCACGAGGGGATTACTTAAAGTGAAAGAAAGAGCATAAGCTTTTGATAGATTATTTTTATAAAGTTTTTCACTTGAGCAGAGAAAAATATTTCACGAGAAAAAATAAGAAAACATTGGCACGAAAAATCATTTTTTCGTGCCAATTTAGATACTGTGATATTAGTTGTGAAAGGTGTAAGAGTTAACGTGATATTTGCATTTTTCTGCATGGAGCCAGCCTCGCAAGTAAACAAATCAGTTTGTGCCTCCGGTGTTTCGTTATGTGTGTATTAAACACTTGTTTAAAAATAGCTATCAAGCTCTTTAAAACGAGAGGAAATGGTAGTAGCTGATACGTTATATTTTTCAGATAGACCCTTTTGAGTGACAGTAGTCCATTGATTTGGCTGTTTCGATGCCCAATATTCTAATGCCGCAGCGAAAACTTCAGGCTTTTGAATACGTGGAGCCTGTTTCGCGTAATAGTCGAGCCACTTATTTTTTACAGTTAACAAAACATCCGTTGAGTAATCCTCTAAGGAAATGGATTGATAGAAGGTTGTATATACGGCTCGGGCATCCTGGCCTACTTTTGGAATCTCCGTTGTCTTTTGCTCTAGAACAGAAACAAGAATACCAATAATAGCAGGGAAATGTCGCTTAACAAATGCAGACTCGGTTTCATTGTCCTTTTTATACATACGATAAAGCTCATTATACTCATGTAAGCAAGCTGCTCTTAGCTTATCAGGAATAAGTAAGGCATCTGTTCCGAGAACACTCCCTGTTATCGTAGGGTAAATATATCCAAATAAGAAATCACCAGAATCTAATTTTTCAAATGCAGCAGTTTGGTCCGGAACGATAACATGTCCATTTAAACTATCCTTTACTGTTGCCGTCTCACCTTGTTTTTCAATAAGTAATAGGGAAGGGGTTACTTGAGTCCAACGATCAAGCACTTCGTGTAAACTGTTATCAAATTCTTCACGATATTCATCGACAAACTGCTCTACAATAGTGCGTTTATTTTCGATCACAGGTGCATTAAATACGAGCCAATGAAAAAGAATTTGTGAGAATGCTCTTGCATCTGCATCGTTAAGCTTCGTATATGTAGCTGAGTAGCGCTTATAAATAGGTTGAAGCTGTTCATCAAATGTTTTACTATAATTTAATAACTTTGGCAAAAAATCTTGAAATTGCTGTTGCGAAATAGGGTCAATGTTGATCGGTTGAACTTGCTTATCCATACAGCATTTTTTATACTTTTTGCCACTGCCACATGGGCACTTATCATTTCTACCTAGTTTAGACATGCTGGTACACCTCATCTTAAAAATACGATTTTTCTTGCAATAACTCAAAAAAATAAATGATAAATAAAAAACTATTCTTATATAACTTCAGTAAAAGACACATGTTCTATAGTAACAATCTGTAGATTTTTTTCAAGCATTAACAGTATGGTACAATCAATAGCAGAAAAAACGTGTTCGAAAGGATAAATGTGATGAAAACGAGTGTACCTGTTCAAAAAAACGATAAATTAGAGGTAATCTTTGAAGACTTAACTCACGATGGTGCTGGTGTTGCAAAGATAAATGGTTTCCCCATTTTTGTGCCAAGAGCGCTTCCTGGTGAGGAAAGTACAATAAAAATTACGAAGGTGAAAAAAAACTATGCCTTTGGACGATTAATAGAAACAACAAAGGAAAGTGAACACCGCGTCGAGCCACCGTGTCCAATTTTTAAAGAATGTGGTGGCTGTCAGCTTCAGCACTTGAGCTATGATGGGCAGCTTAAGCATAAACAAAAGCATGTCATGGATGTTTTGTCACGAATTGGAGGAATGAATGACGTTCATGTTCATCCGACACTAGGGATGGAGGAACCTTGGCGCTATCGAAATAAAGCCCAAGTTCCGTTCGGGGAAGAAGAAGGCGGTCTCGTTGCAGGCTTTTATGCAGAAAGAAGTCACAAAATTATTGATATGGATCGCTGTATGATCCAACAAGAAGAAAATGACGAAGTTGTCATGTTAGTGAAAGATATAGCAAAAAAGTATGGCGTACGTGGATACGACGAGGAGAAGCATAAAGGTACGCTGCGCCACGTAGTTACGCGTTACGGTAAAAATACTGGCGAGCTGATGGTTGTTCTTGTAACGAAAGGAAAAGAGCTTCCGAATAAGAAAAATATTGTGCAAGACATTCGTGATAGTTTACCAAAAGTTAAATCAATCGTACAAAATATTAATCCGAAACGTACTAACGTGATTTTTGGCGATAAAACAGAGGTGCTCTGGGGAGAAGAGGTCATTTATGACACCATAGGTGATATTAAATTTGCTATTTCAGCACGTTCATTCTATCAAGTAAATCCAACTCAGACAGAAGTTTTATATAACAAAACATTGGAATTCGCAGGCCTTTCTGGGAATGAAACAGTTATCGATGCTTATTGTGGAATAGGCACGATCAGCCTCTTTCTAGCGCAAAGGGCTAAGCACGTCTATGGTGTTGAAATTGTACCTGAAGCAATTAGCGATGCAAAGAAAAATGCGCAATTGAACGGCATAGAAAATGTCGACTTTGCCGTTGGAGAAGCGGAAAAGGTCATGCCATGGTGGTACGCGCAAGGTATACGTGCCGACGTTATCGTTGTAGATCCACCACGAAAAGGCTGTGACGAAGAATTATTAGAGACGATTGTGAAAATGAAGCCAGCACGAGTCGTATATGTATCATGTAACCCAGCGACTTTAGCGAGAGACCTCAAATATCTAGAGGGGAGAGGCTATAAAACAAAAGAAGTACAACCTGTAGACATGTTTCCGCATACGATGCATGTGGAAACTGTAACGGTGATTTACAGAGAAGGCTGAAAGCCCTTGATCTGATAGAAGGGGATTTTGAAAATACGTATCTACATGAACGCTCTTTGGGAGAATCCCGAAGGGCGCTTTTGTCGTCGGGGGAAAGAAATGTATGCATTGCAGAGCATACATAAATAGAATAGTAAATATGAAAGTACAAGCTGCAAAGGGAAAAAGTAAAATCCTCAAGTTGGACTATTAGTACCATCCCTGCTTTTTGCTATAACTTCGGTTTTCTCCATGTAGGTATGAAGAATTTAATATTTATAATGCTCATAACTACAATTCCAATGAGTAATGTAATAAGTGTATTTATATTTCTTCCAAAAGGCCAAAATGGATATAAAAAGATAGATAGTACAAACAACAAATCCAGCCATATGATATTTTTCGACCCGGATTTTCTATTAAAATAATCCCTTGATCCCACGAATGTCAGAACTAATCCGATTACAAATAGGACACTATACCATATTTGTATGTACCAATTAGGAAGGGAACCAAGATCTGCACTATCGGAAATTGCACCCATAAAACCTAAAGAGCCGACTAGCATAAAAACTCGACCAAATGCGGCGGCCATGTGCATTCTTATATCTTTTTTACTTTCAGTTTGATTTTCTAGATTTTTTTGCTTTTCCATAAACTTATCGGATGATACCAACTCTTTTATATCACATTCAAACAAGGTAGCCATTTTGATTAGATTCTGTGTGGAGGGTTTTGACAAATTGTTCTCCCATTTCGATACTGCTTGCCGACTAACCCCTAACTGGTCGGCTACATATTCTTGTGACAGGTTTAAGGATTTTCTTTTGTTGTTAATATTTGAACCTAATGACATAATACGATGCTCCTTTTCTAAATGGGTTACTGTAATCTTAACGTTTTTATAGGTTGCATACCACCAACTAGACAGCAACTATAGGTTGATATTCATGTTTTTTTAGGCTTTTTTCTGAAAATTAGCCCATAATGATAACTAGCATGTGTATACTTTAGTGTCTAAATTTTTTACTAACGCTGAAACATCCTAAAAAATAAATACCGAAACATTGAGGTGTGCCCGGTTATAAATTAAATCTAGGAATAATGAATCTAAAAACTATGTGAAAGTTATTGAGAACGATAGAAAAGACTAGTATTCTGAGACTAGGGCAGATTAAGAAAAACTTCATTTATAGTGGGAGGGAATTAAGTGTATTATTTAAAGAATGATCGTTTAAAAGTGGAGATTCAAGAACCGGGAACCTTTTATAAGGGCTCAAGATTTGATTGGACTGGATTTATTTCTCAAATAACATTGGATGGAAACATTGAATATTGTGTTCCTGAGCGATTAGAAGAGGGAGAAGGTACTGGTGGACTAGGATTCTGTAATGAATTTGGTATTGATTCTCCTATCGGTTATGATGCAATAGAAGTGGGTGAGCTATTTCCGAAAGTTGGTGTAGGTCTTCTAAAAAAGGATGAAGATGCTGCTTATGACTTTTTTAGAACTTATGAGGTTTCGCCTATAGAAGTCAAAATTAATAAAGAAGCTAATTCTATCACTTTTGAAACGACAAATGCTAGTCCTAAGGGCTACGGGTATCATTTAATTAAAGAAGTAGCTATCGTTGATAATCGATTAATCATCGACTATAGGTTAACAAATGTGGGGAAGTATCCAATACATACGAACGAATATTCACATAATTTTATTGGCATTAATAACGAATTCATTGGTGAACATTATCAATTGAAGATGCCGAGAATGAAAAATATCGAAGTGGAAGTAGGATCTATATCGAGTTCTCACGATCAATTAACGTGGCCATCAACACCTGATGGTGACTTCTATGCCCACATTGACTGGGAAGTAAAAAACGGCACTTACAACTGGGATGTGTTTCACGATAAAATTGGAGCTGGTGTTCGAGAAATATCGGAGTTCGAACCTTCCAAAATCGCTTTATGGGGACGCAATCATGTAGTTTGTCCAGAAGTGTTCATTGATATTAAATTAAAACCTAACGAAGTAAAATCGTGGAAACGTGTTTATGAATTTTATCAAGATAAGGAAGTTTAGTGGAGCATGTCAACCACACGCAATCTAGAGAAACGATATATCTAGTAGATGATGATAGTCTTTGGTCGCATCTCTAGAAATGATGACAATTCTTTGAAGTTAATTGTACTTTTAACTTTAGAACTATATAATCAGTAACAAGTAGGTATTTTAAAAATCTTGATATAGAAAGGAACATATTATGAAGAATATATCCAATTTGTACTTTGGAAATGCAGCGTTACATGATGAAGCAGAAAAGATTTCTCTAGAGACAGTGACTGTAAATGAGGAATCTTATTTCAAGATTGAAAACTACAATCACATGAATCCATTCTTTATGACAGTAGTAAGTGATGTTGACCATTGGATGTTTATATCAAGCACCGGCGGACTCACTTGTGGACGTAAAAATGCAGAGTCATCATTATTTCCATATTACACAGATGATAAGATCCATGACAGTATTGAAACAACTGGATCACATACAATACTAATCGTTAATAAAGAGGAAAAGAATTTCTTATGGAAGCCTTTCTCACTTCATAACAGCAATGTATATAAGATAACTAGAAACCTATATAAAAACACGACAGGTAACAAGATCATGTTTGAAGAGATCAACCATGACTTGGAGGTTAGTTATACATATACATGGAAGAACAGTGATGCGTTTGGATTTATTAAAGAATCTAGAATCGTTAACCTAGCGGAGAAGGAAGTGGATATTAAAGTATTAGACGGTATTCGTAACATACTCCCTTATGGTGTCAATACGCTTTTACAAACGACGAAAAGTACACTAGTTGATGGATATAAAAGATGTGAATTAGTAGAGCAAGCAGGGCTAGCTATTTACACGCTTAGTTCGATTTTAACTGATAAAGCGGAGCCAAGTGAATCATTGAAAGCAACAACGGTTTGGTCAAAGGGACTTGACAATCCTAGCTACCTTTTGTCAGAACAGCAGATTAACGCTTTCTCTCAAAACGAAGAAATTCAAACGGAAGATGATATTAAAGGTAGAAGAGGCTCCTACTATGTTGTAGATTCTATCCACCTAAAAGCTAGTAAATCAAAAGACTGGCAAATAGTCGCTGAGCTTAACCAAAGCGCTTCCGATGTAGAGAAACTCATTAAAGAGATAATGGATAACCAATCAATTCTTGAGGTACTAGATGCAGATGTTTCAAAAGGTGACTACAATCTGAACAAACTTGTATTTGAAGCAGATGGTTTCCAATGTACTGCAAATGAGAAGGCGAGTTATAGGCATTTTTCAAATACTCTTTACAATATTATGCGTGGTGGTATATACGCAGATGGCTATGAGATTGACAAAGAGGATTTTAAAGTATTTGTCCGTAATTGGAATAAAGAAGTATATACGAAACATCTCGATTTTATGAGCCAATTACCTGAAACAATTAATTATAATGAACTAATTGCATTGGCAGCAGAGCTTCACTGCAAGGATTTTGAACGAATAGTACTTGAGTACTTGCCACTTACATTTAGTAGACGACACGGTGATCCAAGTAGACCTTGGAATAAATTTAGTATAGAGGTTTCTAAAGAAGATGGCGGCAAGGAGCTGAAGTTTGAAGGGAACTGGCGTGATATCTTTCAAAATTGGGAAGCGTTATCAATTTCTTATCCTGCATATACAGAGAGTATTATATCTAAATTCGTAAATGCATCAACAGCAGACGGCTATAATCCATATCGCATTACGAAAGACGGCATTGACTGGGAAGTGCTCGACCCTGAAGATCCGTGGTCAAATATTGGATACTGGGGAGATCACCAAATTATTTATCTTTTAAAGCTAATGGAATTATCAAAGGCCTATAATCCTAAGAAATTACAGGACCTTCTTCATAAAGACATTTTCGTATATGCGAACGTACCATATAGGATTAAAGGATTTGATGCATTAGTCGACGATCCAAGAAACAGTATCGTTTTTGATGATAAGAGTGAAGAGCGTATTAAGAACAAAACGACAAGCATAGGATCAGATGGTAAGTTAGTGTACAACAAAGGTGAAATCTACAAAGTTAACTTAATGGAAAAACTATTGGTTACTCTTCTTTCGAAGTTCTCTAACTATGTATCTGAAGGCGGTATTTGGATGAATACACAGCGTCCAGAGTGGAACGATGCGAACAACGCTCTAGTCGGGAATGGTCTGTCAATGGTTACGCTGTATTATATGCATCGTTTCCAAGACTATATGAGTCAAATAGTAGAGGAAATGAAAGAGGACACCATTGAAGTTTCAGTTGAAGTACAGCAGAAGTTTCAGGATATAACGGCTGTATTGAAGGACAGTAAACAATATCTAGGTAATAAAATATCCGATGACACTCGTTTTGAGATTGTTAAAGCGTTAGGTAAGATTGGAGAAAACTACAGAAATTCCATTTATGACAATGGTTTTGTAGGAGAGAAAGCGTCAATTTCTCTAGAGTCCTTGAAAGAATTTATTGAGCTATCCATGATTCATTTAAAGGATTCCATTAAAAAGAATAAACGTGAGGACGGTCTATACCACTCATACAATCTAATCCGATTTGATAAGGAAAACTGTAGTATTTCTAATCTTTATGAGATGTTAGAAGGACAGGTTTCTGTTTTAAGTTCAAAAGCTTTAGATGGAAAAGAAAGCATTGCTGTCTTAGAAGCGCTTAAAAATAGTTCTATTTATCGTGAAGATCAAAACAGCTATATGCTTTACCCAAATCGTGAGCTACCGAAATTCTTAGAGAAAAATGTGATTCCTGAAGAACAAGTCATGTCATCAACTATTTTAAAAGAAGAACTAAATCAGAATCGTACACTTTTTATTGAAAAAGATATTAATGGGAAGTACCATTTTAACGGTCGATTTAGAAATGGTGACGAGATTGAAGAAGCACTAAAAGCGACAGAAGCGTATAAAGATGAAGACATTAAAACTGTAAAAGAAATCTTTTCAAACCTATTTAACCATCATGCTTTTACAGGACGTTCAGGTACTTTTTATAAGTATGAAGGTTTAGGATCTATTTATTGGCACATGGTATCGAAGCTAGTATTGGCGACACAAGAAAACTTCGAGGATGTCTATTCCGAAAAGGGTATGACTGAAGAAGCTAGAACGCTGATGAATGATTATGAAGCGATTAAGGAAGGCATAGGAGTAGAAAAGTCACCAGAAGAATACGGGGCATTTCCAACAGAGGCCTATTCCCATACTCCAGGATTTGCAGGAGTGCAACAACCAGGTATGACCGGACAGGTGAAAGAAGACTTTATCTCTCGACTAGGTGAGTTAGGAGTGAAGGTAGAGGACGGACTTGTTCATTTTAAACCAGTATTATTAGAAAAAGCTGAGTTTTTAAAAGAAAAGAAAGCATGGAGCCTACCTAGGAATAGTAATTCTGCGGAAACAGAAACAATGCTGCTAGATGAGAACTCTTTAGGATTCACTTTCTGTGCAGTTCCTGTAATCTATTACCTAGACGATAAAAAGAAAATCATCGTGTATTATAAAGATGGTTCAGAAAGTGTTTTTGAAGATGTGGATACTTTAGATCTTGAAACAAGTCAAAACATTTTTAATCGTGAAGGCAAGATCGAAAAAATTAAAGTGTATGTTGACGGCAGTAATTTGAAATAAACAATAATAAAGGCTGGCTCGAAAGGTAATGTAGTTCACCTTTTGGGTCAACCTCTACTTTTTAAACTTTGTAGGTGAGTAAACCGTAATCATCTCTTGATAGTCCGATCCTAATTTCGTAAAATATACTTTTATGAGATTAGGATCTTATTTCGTTTTAAAGCTTTTCTGCACCACATTGTACACCATTAATCTTAATGGAGTAATGTTAATTTGTAGAAGGTTTTTTGGAGATAATGAAGGTGAAATGATACCTTTTCAATCAGTTGGATGAAAAGTGCTAATGTTAAAAGTAACAGTAAGACTTTGATTGATTTATTCATTAGGAAAACGATATTCTAAAGTAGTTTTAATGAGAGGATTTGAATTTGGATGAGTGAGAATTTTTGGCGTGAGTTACCACGACCTTTTTTTATACTAGCACCAATGGAAGAAGTAACCGATGTTGTTTTTCGTCACGTAGTAAGCGCGGCAGCTAGACCAGATGTGTTTTTTACAGAGTTTGCAAACAGCGAGAGCTATTGTCATCCTGAGGGAAACAAAAGTGTAAAGGGGCGTTTAACTTTTACAGACGATGAACAACCGATTGTAGCTCATATATGGGGCGATAAGCCAGAGAATTTCCGGAAAATGAGCATTGGTATGGCCGAACAAGGCTTTAAGGGCTTGGATATTAATATGGGATGTCCTGTTCCGAATGTGGCACGTCACGGAAAAGGTAGTGGCCTTATCCTTCGGCCAGATGTTGCCGCAGAATTAATTCAAGCTGCAAAAGCAGGAGGATTGCCGGTAAGTGTAAAAACAAGGCTTGGTTTTACGGAATTAGACGAATGGCGCGAATGGCTCACACACATATTGAAGCAAGATATTGCTAATCTTTCCATTCATCTACGAACAAGAGAAGAAATGAGCAAAGTAGATGCTCATTGGGAGTTGATTCCAGAGATTAAGAAACTTCGTGACGAGGTGGCGCCAGATACCTTGTTGACGATTAATGGGGATATTCTTGATCGTCAAACTGGCTTAAAGCTCGCCAATCAATATGGTGTTGATGGGGTAATGATTGGCAGAGGTATTTTCCATAATCCATTTGCCTTTGAAAAAGAACCAAGAGAGCATAGTAGCAAGGAATTACTGGATCTTTTACGTTTGCATATGGATTTACATGATAAATATTCAGGATTAGAGCTACGACCGTTTAAGGCGCTTCATCGCTTTTTTAAGATATACGTCAAAGGATTTCCTGGTGCAAGTGGCTTAAGAAATCACCTTATGAGCACAGAGTCTACAGATGAAGTGCGAGAAATGCTAAATAAATTTGAGTTAAAGAACGAAAATAAATAGAGGATGACTCATAAGGTCGATCTTTTACCTTTTGAGTCAACCTCTAAGCAATGTGCGTAGACACCCGGTGAGTGGAGCCATTGCCAAAACTTTTAATAGTTTTTCGGACACTGTCAATAAAAAGTAGTTATCAATAGGTCCCATAAAATAAGGATCTTTTTTTAGATTAGGAAAGTTTGTTTCTTAATCATTTGTATAATATTTTTGATTTATTTTAAGAGGCCTTTACAATGTTGTCCTACCATTTTCATCAACACTACTCCTCAATGATCATCATATATATAGGGTAAAACCTAACAGGGGTAGATATCATTGACGAAACAAAGTAGTAAGTTAAGGTGGGTTATTTTTGCCTCAGTATTGTTTACGTATTTATTTATGTCTAGTCAACGAACCGCACCTGGGTTAATTACTGACCAATTGATGAGGGACTTTAGTGTAACAGCAACAACGATTGGATTGGTAGCCAGTGTTCAATTTTTTATATATACGGCTTTACAAATTCCTATGGGTTTATTGGCTGATAAATATGGGCCTAATTTGTTACTCATTATCGGTGCTTCACTTGCAGGTATAGGTAACATCATCTATAGTGCTAGTACACATGAATATTTCCTCTTTTTCTCTAGGGTATTAACCGGAATAGGGGATGCAACCATTTGGGTTAATATGATACTTATCTTAAATATTTGGTTTAGTAAAAAAGAATTTACGAGATTAATTGGTGTTAGTGGAATGACTGGTAGTCTTGGGTTTCTTTTGGCAACGGTTCCTTTCTCCGTTATGATTGGTATCCTTGGATGGAGAGGGGCATTTCTATTAACAGGGTTTATACTATGCTGTTGTAGTGTCGTGCTATATGTTTTGCTTTTAAAAAAAACAAAACAATCTACCGTTATTCGTCAACATAGTCGTCAAGAAAAAACGTTTGTTATTCTGAAAAGAGTTTTTAAGAATCGTCAAGCGTGGGCATTATTCTTTTGTCACTTTGGTATTGTTGGTGGATATATTGGATTTGTCGGTTCTTGGGCAGTCCCATACATGATGGATGTACATGGAATGACACGGCTCGGTGCTAGTCAGCTTACTATGTTGAGTCTAATTGGTGCACTTATTGGTGCGCCTCTCATCGGGTGGTTTACAAGTAATTTAGGAACGATTAAGCGACCGTACATTGTTTTCCACTTTATCGTTCTCCTATGTTGGTCTGCATTTTTATTATTTCCTGAACATCCACCGTTTTATCTACTAATTGTACTTTTCTTTATTATTGGTTTTGGGTTCGGAGCAAATTCACTCACATTTGCTATTGTTCGCCAGACTGTTCCGATGTCCGAGTCAGGAATTATTACAGGCTTTGCAAATACGGGGGGCTTTTTAAGTGCAGTATTACTACCAAGTACGTTTGGTTATATATTAGATTTCTCACAGACATCAACAAATAGTATTGTTGATGGTTATTACTTCGGTTTTCTTATTCCAGTATTGTTCTCTATTGTAGGTATCATTGGAGTAATGTGTATTATGGAAAGTAATGGAAATCGAGGTTCGGATAGGAATAGAGAAGGGACTCAATAGGCTAAATTAACCTTTTGAGTCCCTTTTTTCTATCGTCTAATTGTTTGATAACTGAGCTTTTTTAAGGTCACTTTCTTTAAGGTCAAAGCGGTCAGCATTCATAACCTTCACCCAAGCAGCAACAAAGTCATTGACAAACTTTTCTTTATTGTCGTTTTGTGCATAAACTTCAGCAAGAGAACGTAATACAGAGTTTGACCCGAAAACGAGGTCTACTCTTGTAGCAGTACGTAATACTTCACCTGTATTACGGTCACGTCCAACATATTCGTTTGCTCCAACTGGCTTCCATTCTACTCCCATGTCAAGCAAGTTAACGAAGAAGTCATTTGTCAGCTTTCCAACTTGATCAGTAAACGCACCATGTTGTGTACCACCGTGGTTTGTTCCAAGTACTCGCATACCACCAATGAGAACAGTCATTTCTGGAGCAGTAAGTCCTAGTAATTGTGCTTTATCAATAAGTAGCTCTTCTGGACTTACAGCATACTGCTTCTTCTGATAGTTACGGAAACCGTCAGCAACAGGCTCTAACACATCGAAGCTTTCAGCATCCGTCTGCTCTTCTGTTGCATCACCGCGTCCAGGAGCAAAAGGAACGGTTACTTCATAGCCTGCATCTCGTGCAGCTTTTTCAATTGCAGCATTTCCTCCTAGCACAATTAAATCGGCTAAGCTGACTTCTATTCCAGCTTCTTTTTGAATGCCCTCTAGGACATGAAGAACTTTTTCAAGTTGTTCAGGTTGGTTTACTTCCCAATCCTTTTGTGGTGCAAGGCGAATACGAGCACCATTTGCCCCACCACGATGGTCTGAACCTCTATAAGTACTAGCGGATGCCCAAGCAGTTGTTACGAGCTCACTGACAGTTAGTCCAGAATTTAATAGCTTCTCTTTAAGAGCTGTTACGTCGGCATCTGTTAAGTCAGCGCTTCCTACAGGTACAGGGTCTTGCCAAATAAAGTCTTCTTCTGGCACTTCAGGACCTAAATATCTTTCTTTTGGTCCCATATCGCGGTGTAATAACTTGAACCATGCGCGCCCAAAAGCATCGGCAAACTCATCTGGATTCTGGTGGAATCGACGTGAAATTTTTTCATATTCTGGATCATGACGTAATGCCATATCAGCAGTTGTCATCATTGTTGGCACCTTTTTTGATGAATCTTCTGCGTCTGGAGCAAGGTGCTCCTCAGCAGGATCAACAATAGCCCATTGCCATGCTCCTGCAGGACTCTTTGTTAACCACCATTCGTAGCCAAACAACAGATCGAAATAACCATTATCCCACTGTGTTGGGTTAGCGGTCCAAGCCCCTTCAATACCACTTGTGATTGTGTCACGGCCTTTACCACTACCGTGAGTGCTTTGCCATCCAAAGCCTTGTGCTTCAATCGGTGCTGCCTCTGGCTCTGGGCCTACTTTAGCTGCATCCCCAGCTCCGTGAGCCTTACCAAAAGTATGGCCACCAGCGATTAATGCTACTGTTTCTTCATCATTCATTCCCATACGTCCAAATGTCTCGCGAATGTCCTGAGCACTTTTTACAGGGTCAGGCTTACCATTTGGCCCTTCTGGATTAACGTAAATAAGTCCCATTTCAACTGCAGCAAGTGGATTTTCAAGCTCACGGTCTCCTGTGTAACGCTTATCAGTTAACCATTCGGTTTCCTTACCCCAATATACATCCTCCTCTGGATGCCAGATGTCAGGACGTCCAGCACCAAAACCGATAATTGGGCCACCCATGTCTTCAATTGCAACATTCCCGGCCATTACAAGTAAGTCAGCCCAAGAGATTTTATTACCATACTTTTGCTTAATTGGCCAAAGTAATCGACGAGCTTTATCAAGATTTCCATTGTCAGGCCAGCTGTTAAGAGGAGCAAAGCGCTGGTTACCAGTATTACCACCGCCGCGGCCGTCGCCTGTACGATAAGTACCAGCAGCGTGCCATGACATACGAATAAAGAAAGGACCGTAATGTCCATAGTCAGCAGGCCACCAATCTTGACTGTCTGTCATTAAATTGCGAAGATCCTGCTTAAGTGCATCGTAATCTAGTTTATTAAATTCTTCTGCATAATCATAGTCGTCGCCCATAGGGTTAGATTTTCTGTCATGCTGATGTAGAATATTTAAGTTTAATGCGTTTGGCCACCAGTCTCGATTTGATGTACCACTAGACTTATTGCTAGTAGCACCTCCGTGAAACGGGCATCCTCCGATGTTTCCATTGTCTTTAGTGTCCATTACTTTCTCCCCTTCCGTGAAAATAAGTATATTTTTAATTATGCATCTAGTAAAATAGTTTTTTAAACTAGAAGCAATAATTATTATTATGTAATCATTATAATAAACTAATGATTAAAAAGAAAGAAATATAACTTCGGATAAATAAAAAATATTTTCTTGAGCTTAAAAGGACTTAAATGCTCTAGGGTTTACACTATAAAACCTGTGTATATATGGTTATTTATGTGTTACATAGATAAAAATAAGAGACTACATTATATAAAGTATATTAAGATATTTACAATAATAGAAGTGAAATTATTAATTGGTCATAGTAGATTCAAAATGATGTAATTGAAAAAAGTTGAGTGATAATGATAATCATGAAGTGAGTGTGTTTGAGAGATGAAATCAAAATTAATACTTATGAGCAATTGAGCTTAAGTATGACCTGAGAAGTATTTGTAAGAAGAAATTAGAATTGACATAATTTTTTATGAGTATAGTTAGATTAATAATCTCTTAGTTATTTCTAGAAGTTAAACTCTCTATTGCATCACACGTTACGTGTTGATTATACAGAGTCGAAGTGTGAGGAGTGTTTGAATTTACATATATAATTGTATATCAAAAAAAGATAAGGGACAAGTTTGATGCCGCATCCATTTAGAAATGAAGGCATTGGATCCTCCCTGTCGCTCTCCCGCTATAAGTAACTGGCTTATAGCGGGTTTTTAGCGATATGAATAATACTTAGGTGTCGTAAAGATAGCCACGTGTAGTAGCGAGCAACAATTTGATATAATAAGTAGTTTTTTGTGTAGTGAATCACAAAAATTAAAAAAGTACAGTTAATAATAAAAGATTACCATTTGTTAGCGCTTACATCTATTGTGTATGGCTATATAATTGACCTGTATTTAAATTGTGATATTCCGAAGGGGGATTAAAAATGAAGGCAGTGTTGAAGTTTATATCTCTTATGTTTGTTGTGACTGTGTTGGCGGGACTACTTGTCGCATGTAACAGTGATGAAGGTGCTAGCGGTGATGGTGGATTGAGTGTAGGTATTGTATTACCAACAAGAGATGAGCCGAGATGGGTTCAAGACGAACAGAGATTTAAGGATGCTTTAGAGGATTCGGAATATACGACTGAGATATTATTTAGCCAAGGTTCTTCAGCGAATGAAAAAGAGAATGTAGATACACTGATTAGTAAAGGGATCGATGTACTAATCATTGCCCCGCACGATGGTGCAGCTGCTGGCTCTGCAGTAGAGGCAGCAAAGAGTGAGGGTATTACTGTTATTTCATACGATCGACTCATTACTGAAACGGATGCAGTAGATTACTATGTAACTTTCGATAGTATTGCTGTTGGAGCGGCGCAAGGACAATATTTAATAGATAATTCTGAAGGATCAAATGTACCACTTTATTTATATGCTGGAGCTTCATCTGACAATAATGCATTTTTATTCTTTGAAGGTGCTTGGAGTGTGCTGCAACCAAAGATTGCTGATGGCACTTTTGTGATAGCAAATTCTAGTGAAGCGGAAGCACTTCAAGATAAAGGTGATTTATCAAGAGATGAGATGAGTAGAATTTTAAGCCAAGTAACAACAAACTGGGATCCAAATGAAGCAATCAATAAAGCGCAAACACACTTAACTGCAGTGGGTGGGGACATGAAGGGTGATGTCGCTGTTCTAGCTCCAAACGACGGAACTGCAAGGGCCATTGCCGATGTTTTCGCATCAGACAATGAAGTGTCAAGTTATGTAGTGACAGGTCAAGATGCTGAGATGGCATCCATTCAGTATATTATCGATGGAAAACAATCAATGACTGTATTTAAAGATGTTCGTACACTTGTTGAAGATGCAATGGGGATGGCTATTACAATTCTTGATGGTGGTACTCCGGAAACTACCGGTACGTACGACAATGGAAGTGTTGAAGTTAAAGCTAAACAAACGGATGTAATTGTTGTTGAACAAAGTAATGTAAAAAGTGAGCTAATTGATTCAGGCTATTATGACGCTGATGAATTTAGTGGACTTGAATAAGGAGTAAGAAGGTAGTGCGAAATGGTGGTAGATACGATCTATCACTATTTCGCGATTGTATTTGTTGTCTTGCGAAGGGGGATAACGATGAGCGAATATATTTTAGAAATGAAACAAATTTCTAAAGAGTTTACAGGAGTAAAGGCGCTCAGCAATGTTAACTTCAAGGTGGAGAAAGGTGAAATTCATTGCCTTGTTGGAGAGAATGGTGCCGGAAAATCAACGCTTATGAAAGTGTTAAGCGGTGTTCATCCTTACGGAACATATAAAGGAGATATTGTTTTTGATGGGAAAGTGCAGCAGTTTAAAAATATTAGTGACAGTGTCCATGCCGGCATTGCAATTATATATCAGGAATTGGCATTATTTCCGGATCTTACAGTGTATGAAAATATATTTGTCGGTAATGAAGTAGATAAAAAAGGTGTATTAGATTGGAATAGAACGATAGTGGAAGCAAAAAAAATACTAAAAAAAGTAAACCTTGAAGTTAATCCAGAAACATTAATTAAGGATTTGGGTGTTGGGAAACGTCAATTAATAGAAATTGCAAAAGCACTAAGTAAAGATGTTAAGCTGTTGATTCTTGATGAACCAACTGCTGCATTAAATGAAAATGATAGTGAAAATTTATTAAAACTATTAAATGTACTAAAGGAACAAGGGATCACTTGTATTATGATTTCGCACAAACTGAAGGAAGTTATTTCTATTGCAGATAAAGCAACGGTTATTCGAGATGGTCAAACGATTTGTACATTAGACTCCGATAATGGGGAGATAACAGAAAGTACCATTATAAAAAATATGGTTGGAAGAGAGATTGAAGATATTTATCCGAAGAGATTAAATAAAAATTTTGGTGAAAATGTTCTTGAATTATATAACTGGTCTGCCTATGACCAGAAGCTTGGTAGACATGTTGTGAAGGATGCAAATTTACATGTTAAGCAAGGGGAAATCATTGGTTTAGCCGGCCTAATGGGGGCAGGACGAACAGAACTTGCATTGAGTATTTATGGGAACGCCAAGTCCTATAAATTGCAAGGTGATATCGTTGTTAACGGTGAAATGAGATCATTAAAACATCCGAGTGATGCAATCAAAGCAGGCATTGCGTATGTGACGGAAGACCGTAAAGGTGATGGTCTATTTTTAATACAAGACATCAAAAATAATATCTCTGCTGCAAATTTAAACGGTATTTCGACGAATGGCATAGTTAATCCGAATGAGGAGATTAAAGTGGCAGATGAGTATTTCAAATCGCTTCATATAAAAGCGGCATCATTAGAACAACTAGTCGGTAATTTAAGTGGAGGGAATCAACAAAAGGTGTCACTTGCGAAGTGGCTATTTGTTGGGCCGAAGCTACTTATTCTAGATGAACCTACTCGTGGCATTGACGTAGGTGCAAAATTCGAAATTTATACCGTCATGAATGAACTAATTAAGCAGGGCTTAAGTATTATCATGATTTCCTCAGAACTGGGGGAAGTACTCGGAATGAGTGATCGCATATACGTCATGGCTCAAGGTGAAATCAAAGGCGAGTTGCCAATTGAAGAAGCGGATCAAGAAAAGATAATGCAACTTGCAACGCAATAGGAGGTTAAACCGATGAATATATTTAACGAAGCGAAAATATTAATCAATGAAAATATTCGAGATTACGGAATGTATATAGCTTTGCTCATTATTATTATTACTTTTACATTTTTAACAGATGGTCTGTTCATTTCATCTAGAAATATAAGTAATCTACTAGATTCTGCAGGATATATTGCGGTTTTAGCTGTAGGAGTCATGCTCGTTATTGTTATAAGACATATTGACTTGTCAATTGGATTTTTGGCGGGCTTCTTAGGAGCTATTGCTGCAATCCTGCTCATGCAAGTAGGTTTACCAGTGTACTTAGTTATCCCAATCATATTAATACTCGGAACAATTGCTGGTTTGTTTACTGGCTTTTTAGTCGCAAAGGTTGGTATACCTGCATTTGTTGCTACTCTAGCAGGTTGGTTAATATATCGTGGTGCAATTCTACAAGTTACAGAGAAAACAGGAACAATTATAGTCCAAAACGACAGCTTCAATGCGATAGGTAACGGCTATATTCCATCCTTGATGCAAGTGAATGGTCTTCATTTACTATCACTACTATTAGGTGGACTAAGTATCGTATTTTACATTTACAGTGCAGTTTCTAACCGAAGGAAGAAGATAAAGTATCATTTTGAAGTAGTTTCAAAGCAGATATTCGTATTACAGTTAGTATTTGTCTCAGCCATTATTGCTTATATTACTTGGATTTTAGCAGGATATAACGGTTTTTCATGGACAGTAATTATTATGCTATTAGTGGTCGTTGTGTATCACTTTTTCACGACGAAAACTGTTGTCGGAAGGCATATTTATGCAGTTGGAAGTAATCCAGAGGCAGCACACCTTAGTGGGATCAATGTAGGGAAAATAACACTCCTAGTTTTTGGATCAATGGGTTTACTTTCGGCGCTATCAGGCATATTGTTTACAGCGCGCCTACAGGCTGCTACGACAACTGCTGGTACTTTATTTGAACTAGATGCGATTGCTGCAGCCTATGTCGGTGGTGTTTCAGCTGCTGGTGGTGTAGGTAAAGTAACAGGAGCAATCATTGGAGCAATCGTAATGGCATCGTTGACTAGTGGTATGAACTTAATGGGGGTAGGTATTGCTTATCAATATATGATTCGTGGTGGTGTACTTGCATTAGCGGTGATTTTTGACGTAACGACAAGAAAGAAAGGGAAGTAATGTTGTAGTTGAATTATTTTAATCTAGTTGTCCCATAAGTATTCGGTACTGGCCATACTCGCCGCGCTCCCACTATAAGAACCCATTTATAGTGGGTTTTTAGTGACTGCGGCGGTTCAGCATATTGCATGAGGGAGACTCAATAGTCAAAAATCAACCTTTTGAGTCTCCCTCAAAAAATTAATTATTAGATTTTCGTTGGTAAGTGATATGATGAATATAGTTAATATAAGGAAAGGATGAATGTCTTCTTGAAAAAAGTAATCTTTATCATTCTAGCTTTTATATTCATCTGTCTCTGTTACCTTACAGTAGTTTCCGCAGAAAAGGTACTTAGAACTGATTGGAAGATTCCTTCTGCACTAGAGCAAAATAAGACGCAGTATCGCTTGGTCTTAATTACACAAGATATGGAGACCCCTTTCTGGGACGAAGTTGGAAATGGTGCTCTAGTCCAAGCCGACAAGTTAAGTGTAAGTATGGAGGTTTGGGGGAGTTATGGAAATAATCAAGAAGATTTTTTAAAGAAAGTAGAGCTAGCTATACATTCAAAAGTGGACGGTATTATTGTACAAGGACTAAATACGGATGAGTTCAAACATTTATCAAAAATTAAAGCATCCTTCTATGGAATTCCAATTGTCACCATTGCAAACGATGTGCCTATGGATGAAAGTCTTAGGCGAACTTACGTTGGATCGGACCAATATGCAGCTGGTAAAATGATAGCGAACGAACTAGTTGCTGATATGGGAACGTCAGGGAAGGTTGTTCTCATGTATGATAATCGCGAAGAGTACTATCAAGTGCAGCGATTACATGGTATTCACGATGTATTAAAAGAATATCCTGATATCGAAATGATTGATGCAGAAACTACTGATATGAGAGATCAAGTAATCGCTACTACTCAGGAAGTACTGAATCAATCGCCTGATGCAGATGCCTTTATAGCTGTTAATGCAAATATTGTGGGGGCTATGCTACAAGAAATTAGTAAGCGCTTTCAAATTGAGCCGTATTATATTTATTCATTTGATGATGGCCCAGAATCACTTTCACTTCTTACACAAGGCAAACTAGATGCAATTATAAAACAATCACCCGAAGAAATGGGGAAGAAAGGTGTGCAGTTAATTGTAGAGTGGCTAGATGATGAAACAGTTCCTTTAGAAATCAACGGCTATTATACAGATATAGACATATTAAGGGCGTTGGAGTTCCATGAATAGTATACAAAAGAAAATCTTATTACTAACTACTGTCGTTGTCATCATTATGTCTATTATTTGGGTAGCGCTGACATATTATAATTATAAAACGCAAAATCAATATAATGATATACTACAGCGCTACTTAACAATGAATGAAGTGTCAAATACGAGTCAACAAGTAATAACTGATATTAATAACTATATGATTAAACCTGCGCCGGATACCTTATCACAACTCAATCAAAGTAAAGAGCATGTTGAAGAGGTAAAGTATGAGGTATATAAGCTCAGAAATGAAGAGAATGATTTCACATTAACGAATTACATTCATCTAATAGATAGTTTAATAGAAACAACGGATCGAATCATTATGTTTCATTCTCAGGATAATACGGAGGCTTCTACGAAAGAGTTCGCTGAAGCAACTCGGATAGCAAACTATATATCAGAAATAACACTTGCATTGCTAGATAGCGATTTAAAAACTTATGATGTTTTTTATCGTGGCATTATTGAACAATCAGAAGAGTTGAATAAGCTAGGTATTTGGCTACTGCTGTTAATCACTTTCTTATTATTAGTAGTTACTTATTGGTTTTCATTAAGTATAACGAGGCCAGTACAAAAATTAACGAAAGCAGCAAATGAATTTTCAAGAGGGAGGTTCGACACACAGGTTAAGGTCGATACAAATGATGAAATAGCATTCTTAGCTAAAACTTTCGAACGTATGCGAATCAATATTAATAATTTAATCTCGGAAATAAAGTATAAAGCACAGTTAGAGCGAGAACTTCAGCAAAATAAAATTCTTTTGCATGAAAGCCAGTTTCGTAGTTTACAAAGCCAAATTAACCCACACTTTTTATTTAATACATTAAATACGTTATCGAAAAAAGCGTATTTAGAAGGATCTGAGGAAACGAGTGACCTGCTCGTAAGTGTAGCGGGATTGTTGAGGTACAATTTAAAGCGCTTAGATCGCTCCGTTACTCTTCAAGATGAAGTCAACGTTTTACAACAATACATGGATATACAAAAAGCAAGATTTACAGAACGGTTGAACTTGTATATGGAAGTAGATTCTTCATGCCTAGATGTAAAAATTCCGGCGTTAACATTACAGCCGATTATTGAAAATGCGGTAATCCATGCTGTAGAACCAGAGGAGGAGGGTGGCAGTATTTACTTCCGTGTCATTGATGAAGGGGAAAGCGTGAGAGTTGAAATTGAAGACAGTGGGAGGGGAATGGATAAGGGTAAAATAAAGCAAATTTTAGAGGAGACTCATATCGATTCAGAAGGGCATTCCACAGGCATTGGTTTTAGTAACGTAGTTAAACGATTACGTTTATTTTATGGATATAATGATGTTATCGATATAGAGAGTGTTGTCGGACGAGGGACGAAAGTGATGATAAATATACAAAAAAACAAGGGGTGAGATTTTATGATAAAGCTCCTCATTGTTGATGATGAACAGATTGAAAGGGATGGGATGCAAGTTATATTGAGCCATGCATTTCCAGGTGTAACCATTAAGCAAGCGAAAAATGGTAAAGAAGCAATCTTAATAGCGGATAGATTTCAACCACATCTAGTATTAATGGATATTAAAATGCCAGGGATGAATGGATTAGAGTCTGTCCAACACTTAAGTAATGAGTATCCTCTAATGAAATTCATTATGGTAACAGCATACGATACTTTTGATTACTTAAAAAGGGCTATTAAACTTGGAGTAAAAGACTACATATTAAAGCCTAGTAGAGCTAGTGAAATTGTGACAACTGTGGGTAAGGTATTGAGAGAAGTGGAAGAAGAACAAAAAAAACGAGAGATGATAGAGCAACAACAGTATACCCTTGAAAAAACATTGTCTATAGCTGAAACAGATGTAGTTACACAACTATTATTTGATCATGTTCATGAAATACACTTAGAAATGCTTTTAGAAATGCTAGACATTCGCTCTATTAATGAAATGTATGTGATGGTTGTATTAATATCAACAGGGTCAGAAAATATGTATTCTACGATTAAAGAGAAGGTAAGGAAAGCAGGTAATAGTTTGATAGGGGCTTTGTACGGTAATCAACTACCGATCATTATGTTTAGAGATCAAGATAAATCATTTCGATCGCAAGCGGTTTTTATGGCAAGAGAAATACTTTCTGTAGCAAAAGTAAATAAAAAAACAAATTGTTTTATTGGGATTGGCGAGGTTTGCTGTTCATTAGAGGAAATTAGAAAATCATATTCGGAGTCTTTAGTGGCTACTATGGATACTACTTTGCCTGTTAAATATCGTTTTTACTGTGATGTTAAGTCTATTAATGTAGTAGGAAGCGAACAACGAGTCAAGCAGCGCGAAAAAGAGTTTGCTGAACTCATAAGATTAGGTGAATGGGAACAAATCCATAAGAGTATTATGAATCTCATTCAAAGCTATGAGAATGAAGGAGCAGACACACTTCAAACGCAACAAAGAATATTAGAATTACTTTGGATTGTATCGCGCCTAATGAATGAAATGGGAGTTGAAACAGTATCACCTTTTTATTCCTTTCAAGCTAACGATTATCGTCAACTTCGATCAGAGACTAATGAATTATTGCAACAAATGAGGCAGTTATATACTAAACATTATGATCAGTTGGAGTTAGATAGTATTTTCTTAATGAAACGCTATATCCTTGAGCATTCTCACGAAGATATCTCCCTAGATAAGTTGGCAAAAAAAGTAGGGTTAAGCCCGATTTACATGAGTAAATTGTTTAAAGAAAAACTAGGTGTCAATTATATTGATTTTTTAACAGAATGTAGAATTGAAAAGGCGAAGCAGTTATTGAAACGACCGGATAAGAGTATAAAAGAAATTACGTTTGATGTTGGATATCACGAGCCCAATTATTTCAGCAAAGTATTTAAAAAAATGTGTGGGGTATCTCCTAAAGAGTATAGGAAATCAATCTTTAATAGAAATTAAGCACTTGTATTATATAAAAAGGGGAGAATGGAATGGGGCGGAGATATGTTCGTATCTTACTATTTGTTTTTATAGTACTGTATATGTGGGCTTTGGTCGCTTGTGAAGACAGTGAAGAGACGCTAATATCTGAAGTCACATCCAAGTCTTCAGGTGCGGATACTGATCATGAAATCGAGTTCCTAGGAGAAAAAGTAAAGATAGGTTTTTCCATGGATACTTTAGAGGAGGATCGATGGGTTAGGGATAGAGACTTGTTTAAAGAAGCGGTGGAGTCACTAGGTGCTGAAGTTGAGATCATGGCAGCTAACGGTGATGATGCACTGCAGCTATTACAGGCGGAAACGTTAATTAGTCAAGAAATAGACGTCTTAGTTATTGTTCCACATAATGCTGAAGCTACTGCTGCAATTGTAAATAAAGCGCAACTAGCAGGAGTAAAAGTACTATCCTATGACCGTCTCATAAAAAATGCAGATATTGATCTGTACATTTCCTTTGATAATGAACAAGTAGGTGAACTAAAAGCGAGAGCAATTACTAGTAGGGTTCCGACTGGGAAATATGTCTATATTGGCGGAGCAATAACTGATAATAATGCTCACCTATTTAAATCAGGTGTATTTAATGTATTGAAACCATTAATAGATAATGGCGATATTTCGATTGTCTATGATCAGTGGACGAAAGATTGGACACCAACGAATGCCTTTGCAAACATGGAGGCTGCCCTTATTGCTAATAATAATGAGATCGATGCAGTCATTGCAGCAAATGATGCAACCGCTGGTGGTGTCATTGAAGCACTTGAGGCACAAGGACTTGCTGGAGAAATTCCAGTAGCAGGGCAAGATGCTGACCTTGCGGCAATACAACGAATTATTGAGGGCACACAGACAATGACTGTATACAAACCGATAAAACCGTTAGCTGAAGAAGCGGCAATACTTGCTGTAAAGCTTGCTAGAGGAGAAAAAATTGAGACTAATACAACAGTAAATAATGGGAAAATAGATGTTCCATCTGTTTTATTATCACCAGTTTCGGTAGAACTAGAAAATATTAGTGAGACAATCATTGCAGATGGATTTCATACGAGAGAGGAAATATACAATCAAAAGGAACAGTAAATTTTTGACTTAGTTTTTTCTACAGAAAAGCTGTTCTTTTTTGAAAGAATAGAAAACTTGCAGTGGAATTTTTCCGTCGCGCAGCCAACTTTAAAAAAAGACTAAAAACGAGCTTCACCAAGCTCGTTTTTAGTTTTTCTTATTTTTAGGCTATATTTTCTCGGAGGCAGGAGACTCAGTAGGTAAAATTAAGAGGCCTTTTATTTGTATTGCAATGGCTACGCTCGCCGCTCGCCTGGTAGGAGAAACCCACTCCTATCAGGCTTTTTAACGTTTGCGACAGCTACGCACATTGCTTAGGGACACTGAAAAAGTGAACGAACACCACTTTTTCAGTGCCCTTCCTTTTGAGTCTCCTCTTTGTTTAAACATATTGCATAATTCCTTCGTTTTTCCAGAAAACTAACGAAGAGGTGATTACTGTGAGTAGAGGGATTTTTACTGCATTACTAGCAATAGGATTAGCACAATTTTTAAAGATACCTATAAAGCAATTGAAAACAAAAAAGTGGAATTGGAAAACCTTTTTTGAATCTGGTGGCATGCCAAGCTCTCACTCAGCAGGTGTTGCTTCGCTTGCAACCTATATAGGATTACGATTAGGTGGGCGTACACTTGATTTTGCGTTATCAGTCATTTTTGGATTAATTGTCATGTATGATGCGCAAGGCATAAGAAGATACGCTGGAGAGACGTCTATGAAAGTAAATGAACTAGAAGCAAAAGTGGAAAAGTTAGCTGGAGAATCTTCTGGAAGTTTCCACGAGCAGAAGAAAAGGCAGCTAAAAGAACAATTAGGTCATCAACCTGAAGAGGTAGTAGCGGGAGCTTCGTTAGGAGTAATTGTTGGAAGTATAAGCTATATGTTAGGTAAAATGAAGGGAAAGAATTGATGGGAAGGAGATTATATGGATAATAAAATAGGTTGGAACTTAGAAAATAGTTACACAAAGCTCCCGGACACTTTTTATAGTACATTAAATCCAACTACAGTTAGCTCTCCTAAATTAGTGATATTTAATGAGAAATTAGCTACCTCGCTCGGTTTAAATGGAGAAGAATTAAAAGGAACTTCTGGTGTAGAAGTATTTGCGGGGAATAATCTTCCCCCTGCTTCAAAACCACTTGCGCAAGCATATGCTGGCCATCAGTTTGGACATTTTACAATGCTAGGCGATGGTCGAGCAATTCTCCTTGGTGAACAAATAACACCGAACAATGAACGAATCGATATTCAATTAAAAGGAGCGGGAAGGACTCCTTATTCTCGAGGCGGAGATGGACGTGCTTCTCTAGGACCGATGTTAAGGGAATATATCATCAGTGAAGCGATGGATGCATTAAACATTCCAACAACTAGAAGCTTAGCTGTTGTAACAACAGGAGAAGATGTCTATAGGGAGACGGTTTTACCTGGAGCTATATTGACTCGGACTGCTGCAAGTCATTTAAGAGTAGGGACATTTGAATATGCTGCAAAGTGGGCGACAGATGATGAACTTAAACAATTAGCTGATTATGCTATCAATCGCCACTATTCAGAGATTGTAGCAAAAGAAGATCAATATAGATTATTTCTACAAGAAGTGATAAAGCGTCAAGCTGAGCTGATTGCTAAATGGCAGCTAGTTGGTTTCATACATGGCGTCATGAACACAGATAATATGACCATTAGCGGTGAAACAATTGACTACGGTCCTTGTGCGTTTATGGATGAGTATGACCCGAAAACAGTATTTAGCTCTATTGATCGAGAAGGTCGATACGCTTATGGCAATCAGCCTTATATTGGTGCTTGGAACGTTTCGCGTTTAGCAGAAGCAATTCTCCCACTCCTTCATGATGATCAGGAGGAAGCGGTGAATATCGCACAGGAGGAAATAGGGAAATATAAAGATTTGTACCTTTCCTATTGGCATACAGGGATGAAGGCAAAGCTCGGTATCATAAATGATGAGGCTGATGACGAACGGCTTATAGAAGAGTTGTTAATGTTAATGCAGCAGCATAGTGCGGACTTTACGAATACTTTTCGAGCATTGACGTTAGATAAGATAGAGGGAATGGCGTTATTTGAGACAGATGCATTTAAAAAATGGTACGAACGATGGAAAGCACGAATAGGTAGACAAGAGGAACCAATAAGCGCTTCGATAGCTTTAATGAAAAAGAGTAATCCCGCTGTTATACCTAGAAACCATCTTGTAGAGGAAGCTCTCGATGCAGCGGTGGAAGATGGGGATTATGCAGTGATGGAGCGATTACTGCACGTATTAGAAAAACCGTTTGATTATACTTTAGAAAAAGAAAAATTTACTGCACCGGCACCACCTGAAGTTAGCTGTAATTACAAAACGTTTTGTGGGACATAAAACTATTCGTTCTCTTTGGAAGGTATTCTGGAGAGAACCTTTTTATGTATCATTGTTCTTAAAACGTTTACATAAAATCTCGTTAATCTAAAGTACGAAAACGTTTTATTTGATATACTAAATGGTGAAACACGAGTAATTTTTTTCTTAAAATCGTTTAAAAGTGAGGGATATTAATGATCAGATCAACGGAAAATAACGAATACTATGAACTGACAAGCCCTACAAAAATACCGAAGGCTTCCGGTTTTTTATGGAATGACAACATGATGATTCATATGAACTGTCGAGGTTATGCAGTTGCGCAATTTATGCAGCCAGAGCCAGCAAAATATTCGCATTCTCCTAACTTAGAAGCGAAAACATTTATGCAGCCAGAACAGCCATATTATGCACACCATCCTGGGCGTTTCGTTTTTGTGAAGGATGAAGAAAATGGGGATATTTTTTCTGCGCCTTATGAGCCTGTGCGTGTTCTTCCAGATAACTATACTTTCGCGGTAGGGAAAAATAATATTATTTGGAAAGTAGAAAGCAATGGTGTCCTCATTGAAATGAAATTAAGCTTACCGAAAGACGACCCATATGAGCTATGGGAAGTGAAGGTGAAAAACCTTTCAAACAAGAAAAGGAAATTAAGTATTTATCCTTACTACACTGTAGGTTACATGTCTTGGATGAATCAATCAGGAGAGTATTTAGAAGATATACAAGCAATTGTTTGTTCCTCTATCACTCCATATCAAAAGTATCAGGACTATGCAAAAATAAAGGAATTGAACGACAAAACATTCTTATTAGCAGAGAAGAAGCCTTTTTCTTGGGAAGTAAGTCAAGAAGTGTTTGAAGGTGAAGGTGGGATAACGCTACCAACTGGCATTCAAGAAGAAGCTTTGTCTAAAAGCGATTCAAGATACGAAATGCCTACAGCAGTTTTCCAATATAAATTAGAAATGGATGTAAATGAAGAGCAATCATATCGTTTCGTATTTGGACCTGCGAAATATGATGAAGATGTTACTGCTGTGCGGAATAAATACTTTGAAGCTGAGAATGAGGCAGGAGAAGACGGCTTCGTTTTAGCAGAAAAAGAATATGCAAAATACATAGCTGAAGGTAGTGGCTGTCTGCAAATAAAAACGCCTGATGCGCATTTAGATAACTTTGTTAACCATTGGTTACCGAGACAAATATATTATCACGGTATCACAAATCGATTGTCGACTGACCCACAAACGCGTAACTATCTCCAAGACAACATGGGGATGAGCTATATTAAACCGAGTATTGCCCGTCATGCATTTGTTCACGCGTTAAGTCAACAAGAATCAAGTGGAGCGATGCCAGATGGGATTACGATCCATGAGGATGCCGAGCTTAAGTATATTAATCAAGTACCTCATACGGATCACTGTGTGTGGCTTCCTATCTGCTTAAGCACTTATTTAGATGAGACAAATGATTATGCGATTTTAGATGAGGTTGTTCCATTTGCAGACGGAAATGAAGAAGCAACCGTAATGGAGCATATTAATCGTGCGATGTATTGGCTCATCAACGACAGAGATGAAAGAGGCCTAAATTATATTAACCAAGGAGATTGGTGTGACCCAATGAATATGGTTGGTTATAAGGGGAAAGGTGTCTCTGGGTGGCTAACAACTGCCTCTGCATACGCATTTATGATTTGGGCAGATATTTGCGAGAAAAATGGATTGCAGGATAATAGCGAAAAATTTCGTCAAGAAGCGGACAAATCAAATGAGGTCATTAATAAATATTTATGGGATGGCGAATGGTATGCACGAGGAATAACAGACGATAATGTTGTCTTCGGTATTAGTAAGGATAAAGAAGGCCGCATCTTCCTTAATTCACAGGGGTGGGCACTATTAAGTGGTGCTGCTGATGAGGTCAAAAAAGAAAAACTACTGAAATCCGTCGTTGATCAATTAGAATCACCTTATGGAGTAGAAATGCTAGGACCAGCATATACAGCAATGCGTGAGGATGTAGGTCGTGTTACACAAAAGCATCCAGGTTCTGCAGAAAATGGTTCAGTATATAACCACGCAGCTGTATTTTACATTTATGCCCTCTATACAGCTGGGGAAACTGAAAATGCTTACCGTTTATTACGCAAAATGATTCCTGGACCAGACCTCGATGATATTATTCAAAGAGGACAACTGCCCGTATTCATCCCTAATTATTACAGAGGAGCATATAGAACAATCCCAAGAACAGCAGGGCGCTCAAGTCATTTATTTAATACAGGAACCGTTTCGTGGGTTTACCGTTGTATCGTAGATGGATTATTTGGAGTTCAAGGGGCAAAAGATGGCCTTCGCATCCAACCACAGCTACCTGCTGATTGGCAAGAAGCTTCTGTTACTCGCTCCTTCAGAGGAGCAGACATAGAAATCGACATTCGAAGAGAAGCAGGAATCCGAGAAACGGAGTTATATGTGAATGGAGACCTTGTTGAAGGAAACGTTATGAAAGACTTGAAGTCTGGTGAAAAATATAAAGTATTAGTAAAAGTACAATAAAGTAAAAGTAAAACAGACATTTTTAAGTAGATGTCTGTTTTGCTTTTTTTATGCGACCCTATAAGATACGTAACTTGTATCTCAGTGCATGGATAATTATAATAGAGTTTGTGGAAAATTTTCGAAGACTGTAGAAAATAAAGAAAGAGGGTAAAAAAGATGAAATTAACAAAATTATTGTTAGCTTTATTTGTAGCAATGGCTCTATTACTAGTTGGGTGTAACCAAGATGATAGTGAAGAGAACACAACACCAATTACAAATGATCCTGTTAATAATACAGCTAGCGAAGATGCAAATGAAAATGCAAGTGCAAACGAGTCAGATGAAGTGAAAGTAACGATTGTAAACATGAGAGATGAAACAGATGCTGAAGAGTACTTATTTGCCATTGATGAAGGAGATACTGTTATGGATGTAATGGAATCTAATTTCGCAATTGACAATAACAATGGTTTTATCGAAGCAATTGATGGAATTTACAACGCTGAAGGTGAAACTTATGCTTGGATGTATTCCGTAAATGGAGAACAGCCTACTGTTGGAGCAGAAGAGTACGACCTTGAAGCTGGCGATGAAGTTTTATTTGAATTTTTAAACTGGGATGAGTAAGAATTTTCGGCTACATAAAGGCTATATTGTCCAAGATAGACAGTATAGCCTTTATTTTTTTTATTTTTCCCCGCCTAATGTATTGAAATCATATATAATGGTTGTATTATAGTAACAGTTGGCAAATTTCAATATAGAGAGGATCGACTATGAGATATTATATCGTTGCACTATTAATTTTGTTATTAGATCAAGTAACAAAGTGGTTAGTTGTACAAAACATGAATATTGGGGAAAGCATTCCTATCATAAATGGATTATTTTATATCACTTCACATAGAAATGCCGGGGCTGCTTTTGGGATATTGCAAGGTCAGCTATGGTTATTCATCATTATTACAATTGGTGTATCTTGTGTGCTTATTTATTTAATCCAAACAATAAAAAAGGGAATGAACTGGTATGGTGTTTCACTTGCATTATTGTTAGGGGGGGCAATTGGGAACTTTACCGATCGACTTTTTCGAGGGGGAGAAGTTGTTGACTTTATAAACGTATATATTTTCTCCTACAATTTCCCGATTTTTAACGTAGCTGATATGGCATTAAATGTTGGTGTTGTCATGATGCTTATTCATTTATTTAAAGAAGAAAAACGAAATAAAAAAATAGCTAAGTAAAAGAGGTTGATTCATAAGGTAGAAATTTTTTACCTTTTGAGTCAACCTCCTATGAGGGCACTAGAAAAGGTAAATAGCTGAGGGCACTGAAAAAGTAAAAAACAACTTTTTCAGTGTCCTCTTTCTTATTTGGAGTTGTCCAGTGTACAAGGGTAGTGGAGTTTTTAAAACAGCCTATAAATATCGTAGGACTAATGACATATTATTCATTCAGTGTTCGACATAATTAGGGTTTGGTTAATAGGATGATGGATACAAAGTATTTTTAAAATTTAGAAATTTATAAAAACTAATTGACACCTGTACGAATATCGTAATAACCTGGTATAGACAACTATAATTCTAGTGGAGGATATTCTGAATTAGGTAATCTATTTACAAATGGTGACCACTACTAGATGAGAGATTAAGTACTTTAAATGCTTTCATAAACCTTGAAAAAAGGAGGAGATACAAAATAGTTTGTTGTTTGCCTGGAAATATTTATACGTAAAAAAACAGGAGAGGTGATGAAAGAATATGAAAAAGTTAATGGTGTTAGGACTAGCTACTTTTTTACTATTTTCTATGTTTGTTAATACTGCATTTTCAAATGAGCATCATGATAATGACGACTTTAAATCGGTAGTTTACTATATTTCGTGGGCGGCCCAGGAATATGATAATGAAGGAAATGAAGCGCGTGATTTCTTCGTACATGACATGGATGCAACGAACGTCACTCATATTAATTATGCTTTTGCAAAAATAGTAGGAGATGACAGGCCAGAAAGTGATCTAGTAAACGGGAATTGTCTCCCTCCTGAAGAGATCGCAGAATATGATGGGGATGATAGAGTTGATCATTTAAATTGCGATGATGTACATCGTGTTACATTTGGAGATCCGGATGTAGACATCGGAGAAAATGTCTCTGCAGAGGATGCTTGGGAAGGTAACTTTGAAGGGAACTTTAGAGATTTGATCGCGTTTAAAGAAGACAACCCTCATGTGCAAACGCTAATTTCCATAGGTGGGTGGACGATGTCTAATTATTTCTCTGACATGGCACTAACGGAAGAATCAAGAGAAATATTTATTGATAGTGTCATAGAGTTTATTCGAGTGTTCGAATTTGATGGAGTAGATTTAGACTGGGAATATCCAGGCTATGGTGGAGAGTGGCACAATGACCCATATCCTGAAGATAAAGAAAACTTCACGCATTTATTGAGAGAATTGCGTGAGGCTTTGGATGAGGCAGGAGAAGAAGATGACACGTATTATCCTCTTACAATTGCGGTAGCTGCTAACGTTGGTAATTATGCTGCTAACACGGAAATGCCTGAAATAATGGAGTATTTAGATTGGATTAACTTAATGACATACGACATGAGTGGACCATGGGACCGACATGATTTTGACGGAGAAGGATTGCCATGGGGAGAACAACCATTCATAAGTGGCTTCAATGCACCTTTATATCAAGATCCATTAGATCCTTGGGGCTCTTGGTTAACAGTGGAAGGTACTGTCGATGCATATTTAGAAGTTGGGATTGACCCAAAAGATATGGTTTTAGGCTTAGCTTTTTATGGTCGAACATGGGCTAGCTGTGAAGCTGAACGAAATAATGGCATGTTTGATAAATGTTTTGAAGATGAGGATGGTATCGTTGCCGGTCCAGGAACTTGGGAGCGGGGAGTATTAGATTATTGGGATATTAAAGAGAATTACGTAGACCAGAACGGTTTTGTAAGGTATTGGAGTGAAGATGCTTTAGTGCCATGGCTTTACAACGAGGAAACTGGTGAAGTAATCACCTATGACGATGAAGAATCTATTGGATATAAAATGCAGTTTGTTTTAGAAAGAGGCTTGGGAGGTTCAATGGTCTGGGAAATTACACAAGATAGAGATGGTGCCATGATGGAAACAATAGGTAGCTATCTATTTGCTGGTGACCCAGGCGAGGGTGAAGGCCCAGGCGAAGGTGAAGGTCCAGGCGAAGGTGAAGGCCCAGGCGAAGGTGAAGGTCCAGGCGAAGGTGAAGGCCCAGGCGAAGGTGAAGGTCCAGGCGAAGGTGAAGGCCCAGGCGAAGGTGAAGGCCCAGGCGAAGGTGAAGGCCCAGGCGAAGGTGAAGGTCCAGGCGAAGGTGAAGGTCCAGGCGAAGGTGAAGGTCCAGGCGAAGGTGAAGGCCCAGGCGAAGGTGAAGGTCCAGGCGAAGGTGAAGGCCCAGGCGAGGGTGAAGGCCCAGGCGAGGGTGAAGACCCAGGCGAAGATGAAGAATCCGCAGGTGACAAAGAAGGAGACAAGCTACCTGAAACAGCTACGACAATGTATAACTGGCTATTAATCGGTGCGATGCTATTAATCGTAGGCTTTACGTTCTTGTTTATATCTAGAAAGCGAAAACTGCAAACTACTGACTAATAATTGACTTTAATAGAACGAGGTAGACTCAAAAAGTTGAATTTTTTCCTTTTGAGTCTACCTCATTTTTAAGTGGGATGACGGTGTGTTTAATGTTCAGTTAAAAAGAGTAAATTCATAACAGCTGCTCGGTTGCAAACAGTTATGAATTTAAAAGTATTACCCTTCAATTCTATAGAGAACATCCAAAATGCCATTAAGAGTTCTACTATTCAAAATCTATAACACTATTCGTCTTGTGAGACAAGAAGGCAGCCTCCATAAGCTTCATAATGCGCATTACTTCTTCATTTTTTACAATAGGATCTTCCTTACCCTCTATCACTTTCATCACATTATCATAGAAGTCTCTTATATCTGTTTTTATTCTTGGAAGCGGAGTGTCCTGTGTAGATAACTCACCTCTTGGCGCCATTGTTTTTGTTAAACCAGCGCCTGCTTCGATTGGTGTTGCATCATGATCCTCATGCTTTGTGACAGTGACAACCTTTCCATTCATAGACCAATCGTGAATGGTGGCAGCTCCATTTGTTCCGGTCATATACCATAGTGGCAGTGAAATATAATTACTTGTACCAACTTCCACTAATGCAGTTTTCCCACTTTCAAAAGATACTTGCATACGGAATCCATCATCAACTTCATTACCGAGTACATAGCTTAAGTGACAATAAATACTTTTTATTTTTTCTGGGATTAATAATACTAGTCTGTCTAGTAAATGGACGCCCCAATCAAGTAGCATTCCACCACCATAAGCTTTTTCATGGCGCCAATCACCTGGAATCCCTCTTGAGCCGTGAACGCGTGATTCTACATGAAATACGTCTCCTAAAACACCCTCATCATAGAGTTTTTTCATGACAAGATAGTCCTCATCCCAACGACGATTTTGGTGAACTGCAAACACTTTATCATACTGCTTTGCAGCGTCTAGTATTTCTTCTAGTTCCTTGCTATTTAGCGTAACAGGCTTCTCACAAATGACATGTTTCCCAGCCTTCATTGCATCAATAGCAATATCTTTATGACTGTCATTCGGTGTAGCAATCAAAACGATATCAATAGAATCGTCACTAACTAATTCATTAAAGCTTGTGTATGTGTGAAGCCCGTCATTGTTTGCATCTTCCTGTCTTTGCTTATTAATATCAAAAGTCCCTGCAATATGGGCGCGGTCAATCGTTTGGAGTACCTTTTTATGCTGTTTTCCCATTCCGCCATATCCAACGAGTGCAAACGTGTAACTATTTGAAGTCATATTATGTTTCTCCCTTCGTGAAAAAAAATATAAAGAAGCTTTTTTGTATGATTAAATGGTATACAAAAAATCATATTTGTTCAATCGTTTTCATAAAAAGTACATAGTTTAAATAAAATATTAAAAGTAAGTAAATAGCGCTATGTAAGGGTTTTCTTCATTGTGAAATTGTTTCAAATAAAAAATTACAACTTAATTATTGTGTCCATTTTGAAGCTGTGTTAAACTTAACTCAGTTAAACGAGTGCAAACGTTTGCGCAATATGTTGCACTTTGTAGAACAAAAAGGGGGTAAAAGAGAAAAACAGTGACTATGTCACGAAAAATGCAGTAAAAGATGTTTTGTAAACGCATCCATGTAAGCGTAAACATTGTCTTGTGGAATTTCATAAAAATTCTAAGGAGTGAATGAGAGATGAAAAAGTTTTTTACGGCAGTTTCTTTGGCGGTAGTTGGGAGTATGTTGGCTGTTGGGTGTTCATCGGATACAAATTCAGATGAGGATCAAGTGTCACTAGAAATATTCCAATTTAAAGTTGAATTTAGACAACAATTTGAAGATCTTGTTGCAATGTACGAAGAAGAAAATCCTCATGTTTCGATTAATGTTCGTACGTTAGGGGGAGGTAGTGATTATGGAGCTACTTTGAGAACAAACATGTCTTCAGGTGATGAACCAGATATATTTAATTTCGGTGGGCCGACGGATAGAGATGAGTATCGTGAATACTTAGCAGATTTATCTGATACAGAAGCAGCACAATTAGCGCTAGATGGGACGCTAGATGCAGCGACGGATGGTGATGAAGTTTTAGGACTTCCATATAACCAAGAGGGCTACGGATTAATTTACAATAAACGAATTTTTGAAGAAGCTGGTATTGATCCACAAAGTATCTTATCACTGGATGACTTAGAAAATGCAGTACAAACATTAGACAGTCAAAAAGATGATCTTGGAATTGATGCAGTGTTTGCTTTACCTGGAAGTGAAGCATGGGTACTTGGGAATCACTTATCGAATGTTTACTTAGCACCAGAGTTTAATCACAGTATTATAGATGCTTATGAATCTGATACAGTATCTTTCGAACGTGGAGATGAGATGCATAGATTCCTAGATTTGCAAGCTGATTATTCAGTGCAGCCAGTTGCTAGTCTTGATTATTCTCAACAAGTAGAAGAATTGTTCTCACTGCAGAGAGTTGCGATGATTCAACAAGGAAACTGGGTATACCCGACTGTATATGATATGGACCCAGACTTCGCCGTTGATGGTATTGGATTTATTCCAATTCCACTTGAAGGTTACGAAGATCACTTACCAGTAGGGATTCCTCAATATTGGGCAGTGAATAAAAATAGTGACGATGAAGTTGTTCAAGCAGCAAAAGATTTCCTAGATTGGATGTATACTTCTGACGCTGGTAAAGATGCTGTTATCAATGACTTTAACTTCATTCCAGCATATGAGGGATATGATGCGTCTGAAATCGTTGACCCACTATCCAAACAAATTTATGAGTATTCAGAAGCTGGAAGAACAATCGGCTGGGTATTTATGGGTGCGCCAACAGCATGGAGTGATGATGAGTTAGGGACGAACATGCAACGTTATTTAAGTGGAAACGCAACTTGGGAAGAAACATTAGAAGATTCCAAAAAAGCTTGGGAGTCTGCTAGACAATAATAAATGATTAGAGGAATGAGGGTGACAGAGAATGAAGGAGAGACCTTCTCTTGTCACCCTAATTTCTAACAGTAAACAATTGTTCACGAGGCACCTAAAAATTATTTATTTACAGCAGGAGGCGGAAGAAATGCGAAATCGGGACCTATCATTTTGGTTGTTTATAGCGCCGGTCCTTTTAGCGTTAGGGATAGTGGTTTTATTACCATTAGCATTTGGCGTGTTTTATTCGTTTACGGATTGGAATGGTTTCAGAATTACAGAATTTCTAGGCCTTCAAAACTACTTAAACCTTTTCCAGGATAGATTGTTCTTAAATTCACTCAGGTTCACAACGCTATTTGCGATCGTTAGTGTTATTACTTTGAATGTACTTGGATTAGCATTAGCGCTTATCGTGACACAGAAGCTCCGTTCAAGCAATTTATTAAGAACAGTATTTTTTATGCCTAACTTAATAGGTGGTTTAATCCTAGGGTTTATATGGCAGTTTATCTTTATCCGCGTGTTCGCGGCAGTAGGGAATGCCATTGGTGTTGAAGCGTTAACGGGATGGTTATCGACAACGACAACAGGCTTTTGGGGATTAGTTATTTTATCAAGCTGGCAAATGGCTGGTTACATTATGATTATTTATATTGCCTATTTGCAAAACATTCCTAACGAATTGATTGAAGCGGCAAAAATTGATGGTGCAAATAAATGGCATCGATTTAAAAGTATTACATTTCCACTTATAGCACCAGCGTTTACAGTTAGTATGTTTTTAACACTATCTTTTGGTTTTAAAATGTATGACCAAAATTTAGCGTTAACGAATGGTGGACCTTATAACTCTACCCAAATGGTTGCGATGGATATTGTAAGAACAGCATTTACGAGAAATGAATTAGCTTATGCGCAATCAAAAGCGATTATTTTCTTCATTTTAGTAGCTGTTATTGCCTTAACACAAGTGTATTACAATAAAAAACGGGAGGTCGAGATGTAATGAAAAAGAGAATATCTTGGGTAGAAATTCTTGGCCTTATTTTAGCAGTCATCTGGATTGCACCGTTTTATTTAATGATTGTCAATGCATTTAAGTCACGAAATGAGATATTTTCAGGAGTATTAGGGTTACCTGAAAGTTTATCGTTAGACAACTTCGTGCAAGCATGGCAAGACCTAGATTTTCTTAACTCGCTCATGAATTCTGTCATAATTACAGTTGGGAGTGTGGCGATTATTATTTTCTTCTCTTCTATGGCAGGGTATGCTTTAGCGAGAAATAAGAGTAAACTAAGTGGCGTCATACTGCTACTATTTGTTGCTGCGATGCTAATTCCGTTTCAATCGGTAATGATTCCACTCGTTTCATTATTTAATCAAGCCGGTATGCTTAATCAAGCAGGTTTAATTTTTATGTACTTAGGCTTTGGTTGTAGCTTATCTATTTTCTTATACCATGGGGCGATGACGGGAATTTCAGCTTCTTTAGATGAAGCTGCGCTTATCGATGGGGCAAACAAATGGCAAATATTTTTCTATATTATCTTTCCTTTATTAAAACCAATTTCAGTGACAGTAGGTATTTTGAATACGATATGGATTTGGAATGATTATTTATTACCATCTCTTGTTTTATCTGAGTCAACGGCTACAATTCCTTTAAAAATGTTTTTCTTCTTTGGACAATATACTACACAGTGGCACTTAGCTTTAGCGGGTTTAGTATTAGCGGTTATTCCAGTTATTATCGGATACTTCCTTGCGCAAAGACACATTATCGAAGGTGTAGCAGAAGGTGCAGTAAAATAACATTGAAATCTATTACTCTTAACATGATGGAGGTTGCTATAAATGAACGTTTTAGTTTGGAATGAAAATAGACATGAAAAAAAGAATCCAGTAGTTTCAGAAATTTATCCGAAAGGAATTCACGGAGCCATCGCTAATTTTTTACAAGAAGAGCATGTAACTGTAAATACTGCTACTTTAGATGAAGATGAGCACGGTTTGACGGAAGAATTACTTAATAAAACAGATGTCCTCATTTGGTGGGGGCACATCGCTCACGATGAAGTTCAAGATGAAATAGTAGAAAGAGTACACAAACGCGTATTGGATGGGATGGGGTTGATTGTGCTCCATTCAGGGCATTTCTCAAAAATTTTCAAAAAGCTAATGGGAACAACTTGTGATCTTAAGTGGCGCGAGGCTGATGAGAAAGAGCGACTTTGGGTTGTTGACCCAAGCCACCCTATTACGGAAGGATTAGGAGAATATATTGAACTAGAAAAAGAAGAAATGTACGGCGAGCATTTTGATATCCCATCCCCAGATGAGCTTGTTTTCTTAAGCTGGTTTGAAGGTGGAGAAGTATTTAGAAGTGGTGCTGCATACCAACGCGGTAAAGGGAAGGTATTCTACTTCAGACCAGGACATGAAACATATCCAACATATTACAATCAAGACATTCAACGAGTGATTAAAAATGCTGTTAGATGGGTGAACAATGCCAACACACCTACACCGGTTTATGGCAACGCTAAACCGCTAGAAGCAATCTCAAAAAAGTAAATGGTTAATGGAGGCGATAAAATGACTACATTAAAAATTGCTGTGATTGGCTGTGGAAGTATTGCAAAGCATCGTCACTTAGTGGAATACGCCAATCATCCTGAAGCGAACGTTGTTGCAGTTTGTGACATTGTTGATGAAAGAGCACAAGAAATGGCTGAGCTTTATGATGCTAATGCCTATACCAACTATGAAACATTATTACAAGAAGAAGAAATTGATGCTATAAGTGTATGTCTTCCAAACTACTTACATGGACCAGTTACTATTGCAGCATTAAAGGCTGGATGCCATGTATTATGCGAAAAGCCAATGGCTACTTCTCAAGAAGAAGCAGATGAAATGATTCAAGTAGCAAAAGAAAAAGGGAAAAAGTTAATGATCGCCCATAATCAGCGGTTTGTAGCTTCTCATGAAAAAGCAAAGAAACTTATTGAAAGTGGTGAAGTAGGCAGAGTATACAGCTTCCGATCAACTTTTGGTCATGGAGGACCTGAAACATGGAGTGCAGATGGCAAGGAAAGCTGGTTTTTTAAGAAAGATGAAGCGTTTATCGGTGCAATGGGTGATTTAGGCGTTCATAAAGCAGATTTACTCCGTTATATATTAGGAGAAGAATTTGTCGAAGTGGCAAGCTTTATTGAAGGAAATGCGAAAGAAAATAGTGATGTAGATGATAATGCTGTTTGTATTTTAAGGACGGAGAGCGGCGTCATTGGTACACTAGCTGCTAGCTGGGCATACACAGCAAAAGAGGATAATTCAACGATTATTTACGCTGAAAAGGCGCTACTACGGCTAGAAGATGACCCTACATACTCTTTAATTGTAGAGTATGCAAATGGAGAGAGTGTGTATTATCAATTAGGTCAAATTCAATCAAATGAAGATGGTGGGCAAAATAATACGCATGTCATTGAAAACTTTATCGAGAGTATAAAAAATAATACAGAGTCTGTAATTAGTGGTACGGAAGGAATGAAGTCTTTAAAGGTTATTCTGAAAGCTTTAGAGTCATCAGCTGAAAATAAAATTGTCCGCTTTTAGTGATAAGTTTATGTGAGTCGTGACTGATGATTTAGTCGGATTATTTCTATATCAATGTATTTTCTTAACATAGCAAGAAAGGATAGGGAGGAGTAACGAAATGAAATTAGGTGTATTTACGGTATTATTTGCGGAAAAATCATTTGAGGATATGCTCGATCATGTAAAGGCTTCTGGATTAAAAGCTGTCGAAATTGGCACGGGCGGCTATCCAGGAAATTCACATTGTAATGTCGATGAGTTATTAGAAAGTGAGGAAAAACGCAAGCAATATTTAGAGAAGGTACACTCTCGTGGACTAGAAATAAGCGCTTTTAGTTGTCATGGAAACCCTATCTCACCAGACAAAGCGTTTGCAAAGGAATCTCATGAGTCGTTCTTAAAAACAGTTAAACTAGCGCAAATGTTAGATGTGCCCGTGGTAAATACATTTTCTGGTACACCAGGTGACTCTGAAGATGGGAAATTTCCAAATTGGCCAGTTGCGCCATGGCCAAATGAGTATGCGGATATTCTGGAATGGCAATGGGAGAAAAAATTGATTCCATATTGGAAAGAACAGGGACATTTTGCAAAAGAGCATGGAGTGAAAATTGGTTTAGAGCTCCACGCAGGATTTTTAGTACACACACCATATACGATGCTTAAGTTAAGAGAAGCAACGAATGAAGCTATTGGTGCTAACCTTGATCCTAGTCATCTATGGTGGCAAGGGATTGATCCTGTTGCAGCGATCAAAATATTAGGTAAAGAAAATGCCATTCATCATTTTCATGCAAAAGATACGTACATTGATCAAGATAATGTCAATATGTATGGTCTTACTGATATGCAACCGTATTCAAGTATTCAGACTAGGGCATGGAATTTTAGGTCAGTAGGATATGGACATAGTATCCAAGAATGGTCTAATATTGTAAGTGCATTAAGAACTTTTGGATACGATTACGTTATTAGTATTGAGCATGAAGATCCTATTATGTCTATTGATGAAGGATTTAGTCGGGCTGTGAAGAATTTAAAAAGTGTGATTATTGAAGAAGCACCGACTGAAATGTGGTGGGCATAAAGGATTAATATATTCGAGGAGGAGTTATAAGTGGATAAAAGAGGATTTGTTGGTGGTGTCTATGCGCTATTTGAATGGATTATGAGGTTCTCTGTTATTAATCTACTATGGCTCCTATTTAATCTGCCTATCTTGTTTTTTATTGTAAATTTAATTTTTGCACAAACAATAGCTGACTTCATTTTATTGCTTATTCCAATTATTATATTGATTCCTATTCTATTTTTTCCTGCAACAACAGCAATGTTTGCTAGTGCTAGAAGCTGGATTGTCGATTCAGAGGATCTTCCATTAATAAGAACTTATTGGAGATTTTATAAAAGCAACTATAAAAAAAGCTGTCTTGGTGGGATAATGTTAACGATATTATGGGTTATTTGTGTAGTAGATGTTTACTATTTTGCACAGTATAACATGCCTCTTATGTATGTTTTCATTGCGATGGGGTTAATACTTTTCGTTTACACGATTAACTTTTTCTCTCTATTATCCCATTATGAAATGAAGCTTTTTGCTCTACTTAAAAACACGTTGCTTGTAACTGTCGCAAGTCCACTATTATTTCTGACAGTAGTACTTAGCAGTGCTTTGATCCTTTATATGAGTTTTGAAGTCTTTCCATTTCTTATACCGTTTTTTACAGGGGCGATTATCGCTTTTCTATCATTTTCTGCCTTTTATCGGTTTTATTTAAAGATTGAAGCACTAAAGGAAGCATAACTGTCAGTATGTAAATTTTTGAAATGAGGGGAAATAGACGGGTGAACTAAGGAGCAAACAAATATGATACAATCAACTCGAGATAATAAGAAGAGAAAGGTAGGGGGTACAGCAATGGTAACGATTAAAGATGTTGCAAAAAGGGTTAATGTCTCCCCTTCCACAGTATCTCGTGTTATCGCAAATAGTTCTAGAATTAGTGAAAAAACGAAAGAGCGAGTTAGGAGAGCAATGGACGAATTAGGGTACCATCCTAACTTAAATGCTAGAAGCTTGTCTAATAAAGCGACGCAAACAATTGGTGTCATTATGCCAATTACTGCACAATATTCTTTTCAAAATCCATTTTTTCCTGAGGTCATTCGGGGTATTAGTATGAAGGCGTATCAGGACAACTACGGTCTATATTTATCGACAGGTCAAAAAGAGGAAGAGATTTTTGAAGAGGTTAAGCAAATGGTTTACGGTGGTAGAGTAGATGGTATATTACTCCTTTACTCTAGTATCAATGACAAAATAATGCCCTTTTTACAGGAGAAGAACTTTCCGTTTGTATTAATCGGAAGACCCCACAATATAGATGAGAATGATATCACGTTTGTCAATAACGATAACGTAAAGAAAACGAAAACACTAACCGAATATTTGCTGCTTTTAGGGCATAAAAAGATTGGCTTTATTAGTGGGAGCTTGGATTATGTAGTGACAATTGATAATTTAGAAGGATATAAGACTGCGTTAAACAATGCAAATATTTCTATACGAGAAGAATATATTGTTCTTGAAGAAAATTATCAAAAAGAAATTATGGAAACGGGACAGGATGCCGTAATAGAGTTAATGTCTCTAGAGGAACGACCTACAGCACTAGTCGTAACCGATGATATTATGACTTTTGGTGTACTGAGTATGCTCGGGGAAATGGGAATTCGCGTGCCGGAAGATCTCTCCATCGTCAGTTCAAACAATGTCATGATTTCGGAGTTATCTTCACCACCGATGACAACTGCTGATATCAATATTTATGATTTAGGTTATAAAGGTGTAGAGTATTTAATTAATAAAATTAAAGAACCTGAATTGCCAGAAAAAAAATTAATTGTTCCGTATAAATTAATTAAAAGGCAATCCTGTAAAAAGATATAATAACACAATCACAGCTACCTTCGCGCAGTAATTTGCCCCTCTTGAGGGGCAGCGGAAGGCAGAGCTGTTTTATTATTAACTTATAGTGCAAACGTGTGCACACTTTCAGGGGTAATGGAGGAGGAACAACAATGAAACAAACATGGTGGAAGGAAGCAGTTGCGTACCAAATTTATCCGAGAAGCTTTATGGATGCAAATGGAGATGGAATTGGAGATATTAAAGGAATTATTTCAAAATTAGACTATTTAAGGGAACTAGGTATTGATGTCATTTGGGTATGTCCTATTTTTGAATCGCCCAATGACGATAACGGCTATGATATTAGTGATTATAAAGGTATTATGAAAGACTTTGGCACTATGGATGATTTCGATCTATTATTAAAGGAAGTACATCAACGTGGAATGAAGATTATTTTAGATTTAGTCATCAATCATACGTCTGATGAACATCCATGGTTTATCGAATCTCGTTCTGCTAAGAATAATCCGTATCGTGATTACTATTTATGGCATCCAGGTAAAGATGGCAAGGAGCCAAATAACTGGGAGTCAATTTTTGGTGGATCAGCTTGGGAATTTGATGAAACAACGGAAGAGTATTACATGCATGTTTTTTCAAAGAAACAGCCAGATTTAAATTGGGAAAATGAAAATGTTAGAAAAGATTTATATGAAATGGTCAATTGGTGGTTAGATAAAGGAATTGATGGCTTCAGAGTAGATGCTATTTCTCATATTAAAAAAGTTCCGGGTTTCCCAGATTTACAAAATCCAGATAATAAGCGATATGTACCTTCTTTTGAAGGTCATATGAACCGTCCAGGAATACATTCATTTTTAGATGAGCTTAAGCGTGAGACGTTTCATAAATATGATATTATGACGGTCGGTGAAGCGAATGGTGTGAAAGTTGATGAAGCAGAAAAATGGGTAGGTGAAAAAGAAGGCTGCTTTAATATGATCTTTCAGTTTGAACATCTAGACTTATGGGGGAAAAGTACGGAAGGGCGACTAGATCTTCCGGCTTTAAAGGAGACATTAACAAGGTGGCAAAAAGGTCTAGATGGTTTAGGTTGGAACGCCTTATTTTTAGAAAACCATGATCAGCCGCGCTCTGTTTCAACATGGGGAAACAGTGGGGAATATCGCGAGAGATCAGCGAAAGCATTAGCGACGATGTATTTTTTAATGCAAGGTACGCCGTTCATTTATCAAGGGCAAGAGATCGGAATGACAAACGTCCAATTTGAATCTATCGATGATTACAATGATGTAGCAATAAAAAATTTATATAAAAATGAGATGGATGATGGGAAAACGCATGAGGAAGTAATGGAGATTATTTGGAAAACTGGCAGAGATAACTCTAGAACTCCTATGCAATGGTCGAATGAAAGCCATGCAGGGTTTTCTACAAGTGATCCTTGGATAAAGGTTAACCCTAACTATAAAGAAATTAATGTCGAGCAATCTATTAAAAACCGAGATTCTATTTATCATTATTATAAAAAGCTAATTAAGCTTAGAAAACAGGAAAAAGCGTTAGTCTATGGAAGCTATGATTTAGTATTAGAGAGCCATAGTAAAGTGTATGCATATACGAGAACGCTTTACGATGATAAGTTTCTCATCATAGCAAACCTATTTCCTGAAGTAGTAACTAGTGAATTTCCGTCACATATAAAAGAGAAAAACATGAAATTAATGCTAAGTAACTATGGAGATGTACCATCAGTTGGGAAAGAGGTAACACTTCAGCCGTATGAAGCAAGAGTATACCGCGTATAATGCAATCTACTCTACAAAACGTCAGGGGATGCGTAACATTATAACGCATCCTCCTTTTTTTCGTGCCAAATATCTACGTATAAACTGCCATCTGATTGTAATTGGGCAATGAGTACTTGATTTAAATTCGTAGCACCTTTTTTCTTTACTTCTGCTAAAAGCCATTCCTTTGTTACATTTAATGTTTTCATTGTTTCTTTTAATATATGGCCTTCAATAATTAAAATTTTCGGTTCTTGAGATTGTTGTTGATTTTGTTGTTTTAAATCATTTACTGTAACATTACTAGCATTTTTTTTCGTTTTTACACTTAAATCCCCTGTTGTTTCTAATATGGCTAATTCGATATCTTTTAACTTAAAATGACCTGCTTTACGGAGCATAAGCATAACATTATGAACTGTCATGTTTTCCTTGTTAAGTATATCTGTACATAGCTTTCCATTTTCTATCACAACCACAGGTTGATCCTCAAATAATCTGCGTAGAAAAAACCGCTGTCTACTTAATATACTCATTGCAACAGGAAGAACACCCCAGACAGTGACGGCAATCATTGCTTCAATTGTGTGTATTTCAGGTTCGACTACCATACTTGCAGCAAAATTTCCAATTGTAATTCCAACGATATAATCAAAATAAGTTAACTGCGCTAACTGTTTTTTTCCCATAAGCCTCGTCAAAAGAAATAAATAAAAGAAGCTAATGAGTGCTTTCACTAAAAATATGTAATCAAGCATAAAGCGATTCCTCCAATAACATACTATCTTTATTATGAGACAAAAAGGAAAAAATAAACGAGGAGTGTAAAAGCTGTGTTGAAGCTGTTCCGATCAAAGTTATTTAAAATGATAGTGGTAGGAGTGCTTATTTTCGGTATAAGCTGGCTTCATACAAATATGAAAACGGTGGACAACCCTGTCTCGAGGCAGGTTGATGAAGTGAGAGCGGCAGTTTATGAAAACGACTGGGAATTGGTACAGAAGGAAATCGAAAAAATGAAGGATCTATTTGATGAAAGAAGAGGAAGGATAGAGCTCTTTGGGCCAATTGAGCATGTGAATGACACGAGAGTGAATATGACTACATTAGTTGAAGTAGCAAGGCATGGTGAAAAGCATGATGTATTAAGACTTTTGGCTAAAATTGAAGCGAGGTTAGATGATTTTATTATATTTTAATAAGTTTTTTTTAATCATTCTAAGTGACTCCCCCGTTTTGTACAAAGTATTCTTGAATTGAACGAAAGGGTACGAGACGCCTGCGACGAGCGTTATATCACGATTAAGCTTCGAGCTGTCTCGACGGATGCAGCTTCAGTGGGAAACTAGAAGAGGAAGAGACAAGCGAGTATCCTGAAGTGAAAATAACCAACAAAGTTCAAAGTTAAGTTAACAAGAAAATTTATTATAAGAATATATTTTTTTAAAGTATGCTGTTATTTAGTGAATTATGAAATTGATTCAAGTATAGTCCCTTTTAAAACAAAGGATTTATGTGCCTTTAACAAGTGTTTTTCAAGCTTTGACTTAATAGGTAACACTCAACCTCTGTATTCAAAGAGTAAAACGTATTGACATATAAGGTACAGTTAGTATACAATTATCTCGAATTCGAGATAAAATTGTAAGAGGAGGTGCTACGATGGATAATAATAATGATGAAGAGCTGTCACTAAAGCTGTTTATCGTATTATCGCGTGCATTTCAATCGATAAAAAAGCGTGTTGAAGAAGATATTAGAAGCTATGGTCTTAATCCAACAGAATTTGCAGTTCTTGAACTCGTCTATCATAAAGGGGATCAACCTATTCAAAGGATTGGAGACAAAGTACTCATCGCAAGTAGTAGCATCACCTATGTGGTCGATAAGTTAGAAAAAAAACAATTGATAAAAAGAAGACCTTGTCCAAGTGATCGCCGTATTACATATGCGACAATAACTTCTAAAGGAGAAAATTTCATGAATGAGGTTTTCCCTAAGCACAAAACGGCTATAGATGAAATATGTGCTGGACTAGATAGTAAAGAAAGAGACTTTATGATACACCAGTTAAAAAAATTAGGCTATTTTGCACAAAAACTGTAATATATTTTTATTTTTACTCACTTACAAAAATAAAGTTATTATCATTGATTTAGTTATTAACTATATGTTAATCTGTAATTGTTCATGATTCATGAAGGATAAGGGGGGGATTAAAGGAGTAAAATTCTGTCACTAATATCTCGAATTAGTAATATCTTATTTCGAGGTAATATACCAGTTAGTTAAGTAGAAGACTTGTAAAGTTGGTGAAGAAACGATGGGGTTCTTAAAAAATTTATTTCGTAATGAAAAGGAGAAGATAAAAATGGCAAATATAAAATTAGCGGTAATTTACTATAGTTCAACAGGAACAAACTATACATTAGCAAAGTGGGCAGAAGCTGGTGCGAAGGAAGCTGGCGCAGAAGTGAAAGTTTTAAAGGCACCAGAATTAGCACCACAAGCAGCCATTGATTCAAACCCAGCGTGGAAAGCGCATGTAGAGGAAGCAAAGGATGTTCCAGAAGTGACATTAGATGACCTTGAATGGGCGGATGCGATTATTTTCAGTACCCCAACTCGTTTTGGGAACATGCCTTCACAAATGAAGCAGTTTTTAGATACAACCGGAGGATTATGGGCAAATGGAAAGCTAGCTAATAAAATTGTAAGTGGTATGTCTTCTGCAAGTAATGCTCATGGTGGGCAAGAAGCGACAATCCTTTCATTGTATACGACAATGTATCACTGGGGAGCTATTGTTGTAACACCAGGTTATACAGATCCAGTTCAATTTGCTTCTGGAGGAAACCCATATGGAGTTAGTGTTACAGTAGATCAAGAAGGTAATATGCAAGAGGACGTTCAGGAAGCTGCTAAGTACCAAGCAAAGCGTACAGTACAAGTTGCAGAGGCATTTAAAAAAGGAAATCTATAATAATTAGGGTGATTCAAAGGTGTTTTAACCTATGAATCACCCTATTGAGAACACTGAAAAGTGCAGATTAGATTTTTCAGTTCCTTCTTGTTAAACAATAATGGAGGTTATACGATGAATGAATTAAAAGGGTTACACCATGTGACGGCTATTACAAGTAGTGCAGAAAAAAATTATGAATTCTTTACTTACGTGCTGGGGATGCGGTTAGTAAAGAAAACAGTCAACCAAGATGATATTCAAACCTATCATTTGTTTTTCGCCGATGATAAAGGAAGTCCAGGGACAGATATGACATTTTTTGACTTCCCTGGCATACGAAAAGGTACCCATGGAACAAATGAAATATCAAAGACTTCTTTTCGTGTCCCGTCCGATGCTGCGCTTGATTACTGGGTGAAACGCTTCAATCGTCTTAACGTAAAACATGAAGGCATCATAGATCAATTTGGAAAAAAGACATTGTCGTTTGTTGATTTCGATGATCAACACTATCAATTAATTTCTGACGAAAATAACATTGGAGTAGAATCAGGGACTCCGTGGGAACAAGGGCCAATTCCTCTCGAATATGCCATAACAGGGCTAGGACCACTTTTTATTCGTATAGCCAATTTTGATTATTTTAAAGAAATGATGGAAAAAGTGTTGTTGTTTAAGGAAATTGCCAAAGAAGAGAATATTCATTTATTTGAGGTTGGTGAAGGTGGAAATGGTGCACAAGTGATTGTAGAGCATAATGCGGAATTACCTCAAGCACAGCAAGGCTTTGGAACTGTCCACCATGCAGCTTTTAGAATTGACGACCGCAAAGTGTTAGAGGAGTGGGATAGTCGTTTACGACAATTTGGATTTCAAACGTCTGGATACGTTGATAGGTTTTTCTTTAAGTCATTATATGCTAGAGTGGCACCACAAATATTATTTGAATTTGCAACAGATGGACCGGGCTTTATGGGCGATGAACCTTACGAAACCCTTGGTGAAAAGCTTTCGTTACCTCCATTTCTTGAGGATAAAAGAGAGCAAATAGAAAAAATGGTTCGTCCGATTGATACGGTAAGGAGTACAAAGGAAATAAAAAAAGAATACGAATAAAGTCTGAAGGGTGCTTACTTAAAGTAACCCCTTTTTTTATTTTTCTAGCTCTAAAAAAGATGTGGCATGATATTTAGAATACTGACACGAAAATTTGTAATTTGGCGAATTTCCTGGGAAATTAATTGAAAGTTGTTGAAGTTACTGATTTGTATCGTATATTCGACATACATTTTTTATTGATAAGTATTTAAACATGCCAAATTGTGCCGATAAAATCAAACTACTACAGGAAAAACAAGTGTAATCGTTGTTCCTTTATTAAGTTCACTAGCAACATTCATTTTTCCATTCATCGCCTTCACAATACTATAAACAACCATAGTTCCAAGACCTGTTCCTTTGTCTTTCGTCGAATAATAGGGCGAGCCTAGTCGTTCTATCTGTTCTCGATTCATCCCAATTCCAGTATCTTGAATAGCGATGTGGGCATGTTTATTTATCATTTGAAGGTCTATTGTTAATATTCCGCCGTCAGGCATTGCTTCTACACCATTCTTTACAATATTAATGAGACATTGGTGAAGCTTTTGTTTTTCACCAATTACAAAAACCTCTGCTGTGTTTTTAAAGAGAATCTCTACATTATTAATTAATGCAAAAGGAGTAACAACATTTTTTACGTACTTTAACTCTTCCAACACGTCAAGTTTCATAACATTTTCTAATGTAGGCTTGGCAAACGTTAAATAATCATTGATAATATCCTCCGCACGGGATAGTTCGCCTAAAGAAAAATCGATATATTGTGTTCTCTTATCAGGTGTTATATCATTTCTTTTCATAAACTGTAAGAAACCTCTTGTTACTGTGAGTGGATTTCTAATCTCATGAGAAATGCTAGCTGCAATGTCTCCAACAATTCTTAGCTTTTCTAGCCGTTTTACTTCTGATACAATTTCATTTTCCTCTCGTGCCTTTTCGATAAAGATTACAAATAATATGACACCGAGTATTTGTATGATGTATAAACTACTAGCCAAAACAAAAGGAAGGATAGAGAAACCTTCATTTATATTAATAAAGCCTACCATGATAATTAACCCAATCATATCAACGGCAGAAATGATAACAGCTATTTTAACTTTTTGCTTAATCTTATTTACACGAGAAAATAAGGGAATGAGAAACCAAAGAAGTACATAAATTGTCGTATATTCAAACATTGTGACGTAAAACCCTTCGCCACCTAGTAAGTAACGATAGCTTAATAAAATGATGAATAAAATTAACCCAATCCTTCTACCACCATATAATGCACCGATGATAAAGGGAACTAAGCGCATATCAAAATAATAACCTTCATTAACGAGGTTAATCGAAAACGTCATACAAAGTACGATAGATATCCCTGATACAAGTACTTTAAGTGCTGTTGAATGTTTATATTTGTCTTCTAAAAACTTATGGTAAATAAAGAAAAGGATAAAAATAAATGATAAGTTAAGTAAGACAAGCTGTATATAATCGAATAAAACACTATCCATAAAAATGCTGCTCCTTTATCGTTTGTAATAGCATAAAGTGTGTAAAACATACAGCTGCTCTAAAAAATATGACTACTAAAGTATATTCGGCAAATTGTTACAATCCCCTCTAAAATAAAGAAAAAAATGTAAAAAAATGTCGTGAAAACTAATATAATATGTAAATTTGTATGAAGTACAAACAGTAAGCCACGGAAATGATGTGCAGGTAGGAGTACAGAAGGTAAGTATGTTAAGATTAATTACATGTAATGGGATCGGGTTGACTCAAAAGGTTGATTTTACCTTTTGAGTCAACCTCATTTCAAGTTACATATTATGGTGTATGACAATATATTTTTATGTTTCATGAAGGGATATATCGGGAAATGACATCTTATCTACTAAAGGCTAGGTGATATTTTCGTGTTACGTATGTTAAGAAGTAGTATCCATGATTTTTCAATATCATATAAAAAATATTTATCATTTGCATTTATATATATGCTCCTGACAAGTTTTCTCTTTGTCCCATTGATTTCATATATTTTTAACAGAATGATTAAGTTAATGGGGACAGGTTCACTGTTGAACGCTGAGGTGTATAAAATCGGATCGAGCTTTCCTGGACTCATGGGTATGCTATTAATTAGCTTCTTAGTTTCATTAATATTATTTTTAGAGTTTGGAGTCATGATCCTCATTGCACAGCAGGGGTATTTCAGAAAGCGTATTTATGTGTCTCAAGCATTGATAACCACGATGAGAAAATTCCCGAAAATATTAGGGTTCGGATTATTTCAGATCATTTTAATTACTTTGCTTTTCATCCCTTTTATTGAGCTGTCAGTTTTTCCTGCGTTACTAGATTTCAACATAGCAATATTTCTTACTAGCCAGTTATACGGATCTTCAGATTTAGCGATCTTTATATACTTACTTATTGTGATATTAGCAATATATTTATTCATTCGTTTTCTATTTACGTTACATTATATATTTATTGAGGAATGCTCTGTTTGGAAATCGATGCAGTTAAGCTGGAAACTAACTAAAAAGAATAACTTGAAAACGATCTTTTACTTAATATTATTAAACGTACTCATATTTATTGTAGGTTTCCTATTCATTACAATGATATCTTATATACCAAGTTTAGTAGAAACGGTAGCTGTAGGAACGTTTATTCAAAACTACCTAGTTACTTTTTCTAGTTTTATGGCCATTATCTTTTCGTTATTACTAGTACCGATAAATGTTATTATCGTCACTAGATTGTTTTATCGTTACCGAAAAAGAAATGGAGAAGACATTGAAGATGCATTGAACATTTACGGAAGTAAAAGCTTGATTACAGTAGAAAAAAGAGTAAAACGTTTTTTTTCAAAACGATTTACAATAAGCGCAGCTGTTTTTATCTATGTCACTTCAATGTTTTTTATAAACTTTACTATTAATGATAATCTTGTTTACTTGAATTGGAATGTTCAAGTGGCTGCACATCGTGGAGATTTGCATAGTGCACCTGAAAATTCCTTAAGTAGTATTAGGTCTGCCATCGATAAAGGCGTTGATGCAGTGGAGATAGATGTGATGCTGACAAAGGATGGCGAGATTATTTTAAATCATGATTATACTTTCCAACGAGTAGCAGGCGTTCCAGATAGGGTTATTGAAATGACGTATGAAGAAGTTGCAGAAGTAGATATAGGACGCCTATTTTCAGATGAGTTTATCGGCGAGCCAGTACCAACGCTTGAAGAAGCAATAATAGAGGTAATGGATGAGAATGTTACGTTCATCATAGACGTGAAAATAGATAGTACTGGTGAAGACCGAAGAGATGAATTGGCAAAGGGGATTGTTGATCTAGTCGAGCAATACGACATGGTCGATGTTACGTACGTACAGTCATTTGATTATGATGTGCTTCAAGAGGTGAGACAACGAAATAGTGACATTAAAATTGGACAAATTTTGTATTTGTCTGCTGGAAATTTATCTAGTTTAGACGTAGATTTTTATACAATTCGTCAAACGATGTTATCGGAACGTTTTATTGAAAACGCTCGTCGTCTTGATCGCGAAGTGTGGGTCTGGACGGTTAATTTAGAACGTAACATGAGAGAAGTTTTAAAGTATGACATAGATGGCATTATAACTGACTATCCGGAAAGAGCGCAAAGAGTTATCGGTATTGATTTTGCAGGTGAAGAAGAGCTGCCAATGGAAGGGAGTTAATATAAAAAAGGAAGAGTGGGAATTTAAGGTACATACTAAAGTTACCTTTTGAATCCACCTCTTCCTTTTTCTTGGCTCGGTTAAAGGCTAATGTTTATCTTCATGAAAGGTGCATGCAAGACTCCACCGGGAATAGCAGAGGGTACTGAATAAGGTTGAGTTTTTGGGTACTGGCTGGGTTCGTTGCGCTATGATAAACACACTCATAGTAGTCTTTTAAAGGATTGTAACGACTATGCTTCATTGCCTCGTTATTCTTTTATTCGTTTTCTGTTAATGCTCTTTTTATAGCTAATAATTCCTGAAATTGTACTTCAAGTTCTTCAGTAGGCTCGATACTGAGACGGCTTAATATGTCTGTAATTTTAGTATCAATCATGAGGAGTTCATCTTCCAAGCTATTGCGTACTTCTAAAGGCTTCTGTTGCTTATATTCTTTATAAGAGCCGTTGAAAAAATCTATTTTTTTATTTTCAATGGTCAGTGTTTTTGTTGCGATGTTCTTGATAAATCGACGATCATGAGAAATGAAAAGCACTGTTCCTTCATACTCCTGTAGAAGTGATTCTAATGCTTCTACAGCCTCAATATCAAGGAAATTAGTTGGTTCATCTAATAGTAGTGTGTTGCAGTTACTAACAAAAATCTTTGCAAGTGCTACCTTTACTCTTTCTCCTCCACTTAGTACATTTACCAATTTATAGACATCATCTCGGAAAAAGTGAAGCCTAGCTAGAACAGTACGGATAAAGGTTTCATCTTGTATTGAGGTAGAGCTAACATTTTCCAATATAGACTTATTTGAATCTAAAATATCAATATTTTGGCTAAAGTACCCTATTTTTACTGCCGGAGAAACATACACATTCTCATCGGCATGCATGATCTTTTTTATGAGCGTTGTTTTCCCACTACCGTTTCGACCTAAAATAGCTAACTTATCTCCTCCATTAACGTGAAAGCTTGTTTGTTCCCAAATTTTACGATTACCAACAAATCCAGAGACATTTTCTAAACGTATGATTGCTCGGTTTTTAATGGTGCTTTCATTTGGGATATTCATTTTTATTTTAGTTATTTCTCTAGGTTTTTCGATTTTGTCGAGCTTACTTAATCTTGTTTCGATTGCTTTTGATGTCTTTTGCAACTTCTTTTGTTTCTTTGCAAAATAAGGTTTTGCGCCAGTAAGTTTTGCTTCTGAAGTACTTACGCTCTTTGGCTTCTTCGTTGCTTTTTGTGCTTTTTTCTCCTTTAATTCTAAAGCACTTTCCAGCTGTTTTTTCTTTTTTACATATTTATCGTACGCCATCTCGTGTTGTTGCTCTTTTAATTGTTTTTGTGTTGTAAAAGCAGAGTAATTTCCTGTATAATCCTGTAATTGTTGTTGTTCATCAATCTCCCATATTTTATTGCAAACAGCATCGAGAAACGTACGATCATGAGATACGATAACAAATGCACCTTGCCAATGTAGGAGAGACTTTTCAAGCCAATCAATGTGCTCCATATCTAGGTGGGTAGTTGGCTCATCAGCAAGTAATATTTCATCGTTTCTTAATAAGCAATTACGTATATATTGTTGTGTTATCTCACCACCACTTTTCGTTGTATCCGTTCTTTTAAGCTGCGGTAAAAGCGCACATGTGTAATGTGAAGTAACACTTCCCTTATCTGGATGTGTGTCACCGTTTAAAACGGATAATAATGATGTTTTTCCTGAGCCGTTTTTGCCTACTAAGCCAATTCTATCCTTCGTGTGAATTTCTAACCTTTCTGTTTTAACGAGCAATCGATCTTGCACGCACACTTCTACATCGTTTGCTTCTAATAAAAGCATAGTATCATCTCCATTTTTCTTTCATTGTATCCGTTTCATCAATACTTACGGACGAAGCTTATTGGAGACAAAAAAGCCTCCTATCCAGCAATCAGAATAGGAAGCTTTTATATAGGCAACGAACGGCACGACATGAAAAAATAAAGTTTCATTATCAAACCGGGCTACTATAAAGTTCGCTAATCCTAAATCTGAAAGCAGGTTGCTGAAGGTATACGAAATAAGCAGTGCTAGCTACAAAAAAACAAATACCTTCATTTGAATGCTTTCGAAAAATAGGATTAGTACTTCATTAAGTTGGGTCACCCTTCCGTGTTTTGTTAAGTTAATCGTAAAATAATCGCCATTATTTGTCAAACACTGTTCTATCATGGGAAAGAGGGACTCAATCATATTGAAGAGTCCACATTATAAAAAATGATAGTTATATCTTAAGAGGAATTTTTCCATCCTCACTAATTTGGATAGTTGATTAGCTTTCAAACTATGTTTTAGTTATTCTATACAGTTGTTTTTTAAAGCAAGTATTCATTTGTTTTTCGCCTGAATGTAACGTTACATTATTTAAAACGTCAAATGCCGTAAAGGGGTAAGGGAAGTGTTATGATGAGGTTTTTTATAGCGAAGTTGTTGTTTTTGTTCGTTATGATGATGATCATTGCAGGATGTGGGCAAGGTGAAGGGAATATTGGCTCAGGCGGACTTAATGATGAAAGCAATTGGGAGATAGGTCAAGGTGACCTGCCTAGCAGTATTGGTGATATAGAAAAAAAGGTTGATATGATGGATGAACAAGCCATTCCTCCATTTCATAGTCTGGAGTACTTATGGGATAAGACACCATTTGACGAGCCTACTGGGAAATGGTTTATGCATAATGGGCAAGGTGTTCTTGGATACGGATTAACGACAGGAACGAAAAAGGGTGGAGATGAGTTTGCGGTAACATTTATCGGACATAAAGATGAAGGAGAGCCGATGAACCGTGATGTTCGTATACAACTTTCGGAACTAGACGGTTATGATATAAAAGAAGTCATTGTTGAAGAAATTGTTTATATCGATACTGTAGGAAGTAATGAGCAAATTTTTTCAGGGGAGTTGCCTCATAAAGAAAATGTTCTATATATGTTAAGTGCAGAAATTCTAAATGAAAATGAAGAAGTTGAAGATAGCTTTATTTCGTTAATATTTGTACCTAAGCCTGAAATGAATGCTGCCCTCCAAACAGATAAGAGTTTGTATGAACAGTCAGATAATGACCTTACTTTGATTTTGCAAAATGCGGGACCAACAGTACTTTTTTATGGTACGTACTATACGATTGAGAAAAAAGTAGAGGACGATTGGCGAGTTGTACCACTTGATATGGCATTTCATGATATTGGACTCTATTCAAAGTTCGGAGAAACGTATGAACAGAAAGTTGATATTAGTCAGTTAAATGCAGGGCAATACCGTGTTATTAAAGACATTAGTGTAGAAGGGTTAGATATAACTCAAACCTTGGCAGCAGAATTTATAATAGAGTAGAAGGAAACTCAAATACTACTAAAAAGAGGGGATTGAATTAAGGTAAAGACCAACCTTTTTCAGTTCCCTCTTTCACATAACGTTTTCAATCACATCGTATTTCATATATACTATATATATACTTCGTGAAACGAAATATTTTTCAGTGAAAAGGAGATGTTATATCGTGAAAAAAACGTTAACCCGTTCTGAGGTGCCGATTGAAGAAACTTGGAACTTAAAAGATTTATTTGAAACGGAAGAAGCATGGGAGAGAGAGTTAGGTGCAGTCCAAAATGATGTAAAGTCTGTTACACATTATAAAGGGCGAATTAGTAAAGATGCACGAGACATGCTTGATTGCTTGATCGCAAATGATGCTTTAAATGAACGTGTTATGCGTGTCATGACATATGCACATCTTCAACAATCAGAAGATGGTACAAATCCAATCAATCAGGCAAGAGCAGCTCGTGTTAGTTCAGTAATGTCTGAGCTAAAGTCGCAAACAGCATTTATTGAATCAGAAATTCTTGAGCTAAACAACGAAACGATTACATCATTTCTAAACGAGGAGCCTAGGCTAGAGGAGTTTTTGAAGACATTGAACGATTTACTTGAGTTGAAACCCTATAGACTTTCTTCAGATGCAGAAGAAATTTTAGCTGCTTTTGGAGAAGTACATAGTGCGCCGTATATGATTTATGAACGAAGTAAAACGTCAGATATGAAGTTCACTTCTTTTAAAACTGATGATGGTAAAGAACACCATTTGACATTTAATTCGTTTCCGACATATGAGGGCTCTGCTCATACAGATCTCCGCCGAAAAGCATATGATGCCTTCGTTTCAACTTTAAATCAATATAAAAACACATATGCTGCAACATACGCAACTGAAATAAAAAAACAAGTAGTAGAAGCGCGACTAAGAAACTATGAATCTGCTACACAAATGCTTCTTCACGAGCAGCAAGTGACAGAGGAGATGTACAATAATCAGTTAAATATTATTTTGACAGAGCTAGCCCCACACATGCGGCGTTATGCAAAGCTAAAGCAACATGTGCTTGGATTAGAAAAAATGACATTCGCAGATTTGAAAGCGCCACTTGACCCCAATTTTGATCCATCAACGACATATGAAGAGGCTTCTCAATTGATGCTTGATTCTTTAAAGGTGATGGGGAACGAATATATGGACATTATCGAAAAAGGTGTTCAGGATCGTTGGGTTGATCGTGCGGACAACACGGGGAAGCGTTCAGGTGCATTTTGTTCAAGTCCTTATGGCGTGCATCCATATATTTTGATGACTTGGAACGACTCAATGCGAAATGCATTTACTCTAGCGCATGAATTGGGTCATGCAGCTCACTTTGTTTTATCAGGACGGTACCAACGAATCTCTAATACTCGACCTTCACGGTATTTTATCGAAGCACCATCGACAATGAATGAAATGCTTTTGAGCCAGCATATTTTAGAAAAATCAACTGATGTGAGAATGCGCAGATGGGTTGTGCTTCAATCATTAGGGACTTATTATCATAACTTTGTTACTCACATTTTAGAAGGGGAACTGCAACGACGTGTATATGAATTAGCACATAATGGTACACCAATCACTGCCAATCTATTATGTGAACAAAAGAAAGAATTGTTACAGCAATTTTGGGGTGATGCTGTAGAAATAGATGAAGGAGCAAGTTTAACATGGATGCGCCAACCGCACTATTATATGGGACTTTACCCGTACACATATTCTGCTGGACTTACAGCATCAACCGCCGCAGCACAAATGATTAAAGAAGAAGGACAGCCTGCTGTGGATCGCTGGCTATCAGCATTAAAGGCTGGTGGCACACTAAAGCCGTTAGATCTCATGAAGCTGGCTGGTGTAGATATGACAACGTCTGAACCAATTAAAAAAGCAGTAGCATATGTTGGTACATTAGTTGATGAATTAGAAACAAGCTTTTAAAAGATGGACTCAATAAGGTCAATATCGAAGGGCACTGAAAAAGTACAGAGCAACTTTTTTCGGTGTCCCTGCAATTTTAATATAAAGAAAAAAGTTATAGCAGCTTCAACTGTTATAACTTTTTTGTTTTTTGAGTCCTGCTTTAAAATTGTAGTTATAAGGGTATTTTCTACTATATTTTTACCTGCATCTTGAAAATAACATTTTATCGGTTAAACTAGAATTATGTAATTTAAGCGAACATGTTGTCAAATCTCTATCTGATAACGTGATACGACATTAGTTGCAGATAAATGATAATATAGAAAGGAAGTATCTTATATGACAGAAGTAGAAAACAAGGGAGAAGTAGAACTTCAACCGACAAGTGATGAGAAAACAATGGCAACATTGATTCACGTATTGGGGATCTTTTTTGGCGTCTTTTCAACATTGATTATTTGGTTGATACAAAAAGATAAAAGTAAATATGTTGACCATCATGGGAAACAAAATATGAATTGGCAGCTCACATTAATTATTGGTTATTTTGCTAGTTTTATTTTAATGTTTGTACTTATTGGATTCTTAACTATTATTGCTATCGGAGTACTAGATTTAGTCTTTTCAATCCTAGCAGCTGTTGCAGCAAATAAAGGTGAGCGTTATAAATTCCCAGTTGCGATACCATTTATTAGATAAAATTATAATTGTTTTTAAAGGCATTTCTTCTAACAGCTAGAAGGGATGCTTTTTTATTAGTGATTAGAAATATTATCATTCACAAAATAAACTAACTTGTAATTGGAAAAAAATGCTACACTAAGAAAAAAGCAACTAAACTAAAGGAGGGGTTAATGTGTCATTCGATTCCATTTTTGCAGCAATATTTATCTTATTGTTACTAGGCTTTCTCTCCATAATGTTAATAAAAAAAGTAAAGAATAAAAAAGTGTTATTACTTGTTCCTTTCATTCTCGTATTTACTTTTGCACTCACGTATATTCCCCACAGTGTTGTTAGTATGAACCCATCAGGAGTTTCAAAAATAACCATATTTGACGGAAATACAGGAAGTGAAACTGTAATTACGGAAAAGGATCATATCGAATATATTATTACGGATTTAAGTGATGTTACTTTTCAAAAAGGAAAAAGCTCTTTTGGTTACATGGGTTATAGCTTTAATACGAAAATATACAATGAAAAAGGTAAAGTAGTGAAGGAGTTAATCATTAATTCCGAGGATACGATAAGATATAAAGGCTTTTTCTATACAGCTAAAGATGAATTAATCGATTATGATTATATTAAAAACTTAGTTGATAATTGAGCCTGCGATAGTATATCCTTTAGGCAACCTATTTCTGGAAAGAAATTGGGGCATGAGTGTGGAAGATCAATTAATCTCCCTTCAGCACGAGCCATCAAAACAAAACAATACTTAGACTCAGCTTCATTGCATGGTGGGAACTAATGAAGGTAATAATCAGAGGGCACTGGAAAAGTGAAAGAACTCCACTTTTTCAGTGCCCTCTTAAAATTAAAGGGGATCCCCTTTAATTTAATATAAAGTCATGCGTAACTCCGAGTAAATCATTCTAAACTAAATATTTTCCTGCTTCAATGTTTCGATAATATTCTCTTTTCTCACCTTTGATGTAGAGTAGAGCATGGTAGCACTAACTATGATGAAAACAGCTACGATTACAATCATGATACTTCCCCATGGAAGCTGAAAGCTGTACACGAAGCTTTGCGTGATTGCTAAGTGGATTAAATACATAAAGCCTATACTAATTGGTAAGCCATACAATAATGATTTGATACCATAGAAAATGCTTTCGTAACGAATCATTTTATTAAATGATTTAGGTGTCATCCCAACAGATTTTAGCATTGCAAATTCTCTCTTACGTAAAGAAATGCTCGTTGAAATCGTATTTAATATGTTAGCAATAGAGATCGCAGTTATTAATACGATAAAACCATATATAAAAATAGAGATAATGAGCATCGCTTGTTTATCCTGTTGTCTCGTTTGATAGTAATTGTAAACCGACATGCTATCTGTCTTTATTTCTTCAATTTGTTGTTGTGTTTCCATAGGATGATCGCTTGTTAAGTACAAATTGTGAATTGGATAATATGGAAAATCCTCTGTCATATACTGCTCTAGTATACTTGCATGTACGATAATATTTAATCCACCCATATTTGATGACCGAATACCCATTGGAAGTGTATCTGTCAATGCAGCTACTTCTATATCAAATACGTGTAATTCTTCGTTCGTCTCCCAATCTTCATAAAACAACGGGATGGTTTCCCCAACGCTCGTTTTTACAGCTTTAGTTTCAATAAAGGCTCCTGTTTCCCAATCTTGATAGGTGTGTGTGTCTACTACTATCGCTGATAATCCTTGAGACCAGATGATTTGCTCGGCCGAGACCCCAATTTCTTCTGTGTATTTATGAAAGCTGTCTTCATGTAATCCATATATATTAATGAAATATTGATATTTGCCATCGGTTAAGATATCCGGATGATCAGTTACCATTTCTAATAGAGAATCACTGAGATTACGCTCGTTTATCCAAGTGCGAAGTGATTGTATCTCAGTAGTATGCGTGTAGTCTGTAACACCATCTAACCTTTTTAATTCCTCAAAAATGGTACCGACTTCTGATGTAAGTTCTTCACCCGTATATAATTCAATATCATAATTAACACCTTGGTTAGATAGTTCAACAGACCTTTCAATGCTCTCTGTGAAAAAGGAAACAGTTAAGAATAACATGATACTAATAATAAGTGAAAAAACTGTCACTTGGTATTTACGCTTATTACGCTTTAAGTTTTTTAAGCCAATTTCTCCTTCTATTCCAAAAAGTTTCCTCACAATGTTAGAAGTTTTCACTTTTTTTCTCGTCACTTTTATGTCTGATGTTTGCCTAATCGCCTCAATCGGTGTTACTTTTGATGCCCTTTGTGCTGGTATGTAAGCCGAGATAAATATTGTAATAATAGATACGATACAAGCTGTTAAAATAGAAAGAGGAGTGACAGTAACCGTTAGCTTTGCTTGAATGCTTAATGCATCTTCAATAAAAGAATTAATGAAAATAAAGGTGATACCGATGCCGCCAATACCAGCTAAAAGTCCTAATGGAATACTGATGAGTCCAATTACTGCTCCTTCAAAAAATACAGCGTTTCGTTTTTGTTTCTTAGTAGCTCCTACACTTGAAAGCATTCCTAGGTGACGAGATCTTTCTGAAACAGAGATTGAAAATGCATTATAAATGAGTGCAACGGACCCAATAATAATGATTGCAATAATAATTGCAGATAAGCTAAATAAAGTAGCTCTGAAAGTATCGAAGGTCGTTACTCCTAAATAACGGAGTAAATGTCTATTGTAATCGATCGAATCTAAAGAAATATTGTTTTCCTCAGCAAATAGTTCGGCATTTTCATATAATGATTGATTCACATCTTTTAAGAGAACAGAAGCATTCACTCTATCATTTGCTGTAAGGGTATCTTCATTTAAATAACTAATAACCGTATATCCAGGGGCCCATAAAGGCTCCCACATCGGGCGTTCCATGATTCCTACTACTGTATACGTTTCTTTTGTTGTATTGACTATTTTTTCTAGGCTTTCATCATCCATTTTCACGAAAGATTGTGTTTGTCCCATGTCCGTCAAATTGTCAGCTTCATTTACACGTTTACCAACTTCTAGTATTAATTCGTCACCTATGCTGAAACGGACATTAGCATTTGACTCAATGTGCTCGGAGATAATGATTTCGTTATTTGAGCTAGGTAGCACACCTTCCACTAAAGAAATAGGGAAATACTCAAAGCCTTCTCTATTAAATTCGGAAATAAATAAATAAGGCTTAAATTCATTTTCACTGCTTTCTAAATAAGCATAACCTTTGTCACGTGTTAGAAAAACATCCTTCGTATTGTCATCATTCTTCATTGTCTCCACTTGCTCAGGATTGACGTTTTCATACTGGACGTGCCATTCCCCGTTGTTCGCTATTTGGTGACGTTGCATTAAATCTAAAAAAGAAACCGAGAGCGTTGATACCGCAGTAATCATCGCAACGGAAATGATTGTACCAATGATTGTAACGAGCGTTCTCCTCTTGTTTTCCTTTAAGTGTCGAAGTGTAAGCTTGTTTACAATATTCATTTACGGATCACCTCGTCTTTGGCAATCCTCCCATCTTCAATTGAGATTACTCGATCGGCTTGTAGTGCAATACGTTCATCGTGTGTAATGACTACGAGCGTTTGGTAATATGTTTTGTTAAACAATTTTAAAAGATCAATAATCTCGCTACTATTTTTACTATCTAGGTTCCCGGTTGGCTCATCGGCAAGCATAATAGCCGGGTTACTTATTAGCGCACGACCTATGGACACTCGCTGCTGTTGCCCACCAGATAGCTGATTAGGTAAGTGATTTAAACGATCGTTTAAACTTAGCACATCTACAATTTTAGAGAAATGATCTTTGTCTACTTTATGCTCATCGAGGAGTATTGGTAAGGTGATGTTCTCTTCTACTGTTAATATTGGTATGAGATTGTAAAACTGATAGATGAGACCAATTTGTCGTCTCCTAAATATAGCTAACTGGGTTTCATTTAAGCTATAAATATCCGTATTGTCGATGAAGACCTTACCACTAGATGGTCTATCAACACCACCAAGAAGATGAAGGAGTGTTGATTTACCTGAGCCTGACGGACCAATAATAGCGACAAACTCTCCTTTATTAATAGTCAAAGAAACATTATCTAATGCTTTTACTGCTGTGTCACCTTTCCCGTACACTTTAGACAGATTCTCTACTTTTACTATTTCCATGTCATCATGCCTCCATTAAATTACTTGATGTCTTAACTATATCTGTCTAAAATGACTTTCCAGTGACTGTAAAGTGACAATTTAGTCACTTTCGAAGTGTTATATGACTTGTTTATAAAATTTCACATTAAAAGTAGTTCCAGAGTTGCATTCACTTTGAACCTCAATCGTACCGTTTTGACTCGTAATGATACTGTGTGCCATGGCGAGTCCGATACCAACACTTTCATCACTAGCATTCTTTCCTTTGTAAAAACGTTTGAATATGTATGGAACGTCTTCTTTAGCAATACCGACTCCATTGTCACGAATAATGATCTCAGTAAAAAGTGCATTCTCGGAAAAGGTGATGTGAATATTACCACCACTTTTTGTATGTTCAACACAGTTTTTCAAAATATTTAATAAAGCCTCTGCACTCCAATTTAGGTCACCAATAAATGATACCGTTTCTTCCCCTACAATGGATAACGTTTGCTCCTGTATATCCATAGGAATTCGTATTGGGTCAACAGCTTTATCTATCAACTGCTTTACTTGTACAGTGTCTCGTTTAAACTGTATAGTTCGCGCGTCTATTTTCGAGAGTTTTAACAATGAAGAAACGAGCCATTCAATTCGTTCTAGCTGAACACGAATGTTACGAGTAAATTCCTTCTTTTTTTCCGCTGTTAGCTTAGAGTCACTCAGTAAATCAGACATCACCATCATTGAAGTAATCGGTGTCTTGAGTTGGTGAGAAATATCGGAAATGGCATCAGTGAGCTTGGACTTATCAGTCATAAGTACTGCGCGCTGTTCGGAAAGCATAAGTGTTACCTTATAAATATCATTTTTTAATATACTTAATTCGCCTTCCTTATTATCGCGAACGTCTAATGAGTAATCACCACTACTTATTTTTCTCAAGTAGCTCGAAAGCTTTCTTATCTCACGGTACCGCCAAATAGTAAAAGCGATAGTGCTTACTATTAGCAAAATAGTAGTAATCGCAACAATGATTGCAGCTTCGACAGAGAAATAAAGAGTTGCTGCTGTGGCAGCAATGCTAATGAAAATCATGATAACTAATAAAATTTGAAACTCCTTGTTGCGTAGCAAATTAATCACCAACCTTGTAGCCGAGTCCTCGTACCGTTTTAATAAGTGTTGGCTTTTGAGGATTATCTTCAAGCTTTTCACGGAGGCGCTTAATATAAACTGTTAATGTATTATCGTTAACGTAATCGCCAGCGACATCCCATATGCGCTCTAATAGCTGTTCACGAGTGAGTACTTGTCCAACATGATTTGCAAAAATAAGAAGTAGTCGATATTCAAGCGCTGTAATAATAATTTCTTCTCCATTTTTATAAACCTTGCCTTCGAGTGTATTTATCTGAATGTTATGTAGCTTTATTATTGTAGTTTGCTTGTTGTAGCGGCGTAATACGGACTTTATACGAGACAAAAGCTCACGAATACGAAATGGTTTTGTAATATAGTCATCCGCACCCATATCAAGGCCCATGACGACATTCACTTCATCATCATACGCAGTTAAGAAAATAACTGGCGTATCGCTCTTTTGCTTTACTAGCTTGCAAAGCTCATAGCCACTACCATCTGGTAATGACAGATCGAACAAGCATAAATCAATACTAGAGATTTCATGATTAATTATTTTTTGCGCAGATTGAATATCATAGCAAAGCACAGTATCAAAATGGTCTTGCTGTAATGAATATTCAAGACCAGATGCAATCGTTTTATCATCTTCTACTAGGAGTATTTTCATTTTTTTCCCCCACTCTATGATCAGATTGTATTGTCACTAACATCTTACATGAAAAGCAACGACATTTCTTTAAAAAAATAGAACGGAACTGATAACCCACATTTATATTTTTCATAAGACGGGTATCAGACATCCTTCTATCTTCATACATTAAATAGAATTAATGAAACCAGGGAGGAAGAGGATGAAAAAAGTATTGTTATTTTGTCTAGTTTCTGTATTAATTGTATTGTCGACAGGCTGTTTCGGAACGGGAGAGGAGTCTTCTACAAAAGAAATAGATGACCCTGTAGAGGCTGCCGTATATTACTACTATGACAGTTTACAGAAAGAAAACTATGATGAAGCGTTAAGTTATTTGGCGAGTGACTACCTTACGTATTTAAATATTTCGGAACGTGATTATGTGAATATTTTTAAAGACATGAGAACACTAGAGGATTGGCGCATCGAGGAAATTTCCGTACGCTCCATAGATGAAATTGATGATGATATTACGGTTCCATTTGCTTTAGAACCATTATTAGTGACAAGTGGTGATAATTATATTGTCATTGTTGACATAAGCATAAGTATACATGGTGAGACTTCTGGTGTTGTAGACAATGTATTAGTTGCAGAGGATAATAACGGGGAATGGAAAATATTTGGAATCGTCTCCTTTTAACATAAAAAATCTGAGGGTAGATAAGGGGAACTTTACCTATCCTTCTTTTACTTTAAAGACCTCTAACTTCGGACAAATGTTAGTGGACAAACTCAATTAATGTTATTCTAAATAATGGTAGGCAATTAAATCTTTATACTTAATTAAATTTTTACAGGAGGTAATCCGATGGCGGTAGAGCAGTTTTTACAGACTCAAAATGAAAAAATAAGGGAACTATACCGTGGAATTACAAATGCTAGCTGGAAGGCGCAAACGACAGGCGATAAAGAGTGGGCGCAAAAGGTAGGAGAGGCACAAACACAATTTCGTACATACTTTTCAGATAAAGAACTATATGAAACAGTAACTAGCTATTTGAAAATGGATAACTTAAGTGCGTTACAAAAGAGACAGCTGGAAGCACTGCAAAAAACATTGAGAGAAAATCAGCTTCCAAAGGATATTCTTAAGGAGCTCTCACAATTATCGGCAGAGTTAAACCATATGTTTAATACGTATGCACCAGAAGTAGATGGTAAAAAGCTATCTGCTAATGATATACGTAACATTTTGCTCAATAGTGATGATGTACAGGAACGAGAAAATGCATGGAAGGCTTCAAAGGAAGTGGGACAAGTAGTAGAAGGAAAGCTATTAACACTTGTGAGAAAGCGAAACGAAGCTGCAAAAGCAGTAGGCTTTGATAATTACCATCAAATGTCCTTTAAAAACCAAGAGCTAGATCGAGAAGAAATATTCTCGATTTTCCAAAAGCTAATCGATGACTCAGATAAAGCGTTCCGCGCATTGAAGGCTGAGCTTGATGAGGAGATAGCAAGTAAGTTTAATATTACCGTGGAAGAAATACGACCTTGGCATTATGTTGACCCGTTCTTCCAGGAAGCGCCAGCCTCAGAGGAAACAAATCTTGATCCTTATTTTAAAAATGAAGACTTAAATAAGCTTACTGCGGATACATTCTCTGCTATGGGTATTCCGATTGATGATTTGTATGCGAAAAGTGATTTATTACCTCGCGAAGGTAAAAATCCGACAGCATTTTGTACAGATATGGACCGAGAAGGTGATACTCGCGTTTTATGTAATAATGAACCGAATGCATATTGGATGGGAACGATGCTTCACGAATTTGGTCATGCAGCATATTTCAAATATTTAGACCGAGAACTTCCTTTTATTTTGCGTTCTCCTGCGCATACGCTCACAACCGAAGCGATAGCAATGCTGTTTGGGAAAATGACGCAAAATAAAGAGTGGTTAAAAACGTTTTTAAAACTGGAAGATAGTAAACTAGATGAGCTTGCGCCAGCGTTAGAGAAGCATGAGCAGTTAATGATGCTAATAGCAGGTCGTTGGATCATTACATTCGTCTTTTTTGAAAAGGAATTATATGAAAATCCAGAGCAAGATTTAAATGGATTATGGTGGAAGCTAGTGAGTGAGATTCAGTTAGTGAACCCACCAGAAGGTCGTGATTTACCTGATTGGGCAGCTAAAATTCACTTTACTTTAGCACCAGTCTACTATCAAAACTATTTACTAGGAGAGTTGACTTCTGCACAGCTGCATCACTATATTAATAAACAAGTAAGTGATCAGTTTTTTACGCCAGAGGTTGGTCAAGTCTTAAATGAGCAGTTCTTTAAGCTAGGATCGAAATATCATTGGAATGAAAAAATTGAGCGAGTTACTGGTGAAAAGTTAAATCCTGAATATTTCTCTGAAGCGTATTGCAAAATAAAGTAATTGGTTGGGAGGGGGTGCCCTATTAAGCTATATAAAGTTTTAGCAATGGCTACGCGGCGCCTATGCCCACTCTAAGTCCTGTTTATAATGGAGTTTAAGGGATTGCTGTGGCTCCGTACATTGCTTTTAAGGTGACTTAATAGGAAAAAATCCGGAGGGCACTGAAAAAGTACATAGCAACTTTTTCAGTTGCTTTTATTTGTATTGCAGTCGCTCGCCTGATAGGAGAAACCCGCTCCTATCAGGTTTTTTAACGATTGCGACGGTTACGCACATTGATTAAGGGCACTTATAGAGCACCCTCTTTTGAGTGACTATGGTGCTTCTATCTATTTATTTTTTGTCGTATCTGCAAAGTGCACCATTGCATCACACATAAACTGAGCGAGTCCCTCTCCCATTTTATCAATGTTTTGTGTAAATCGTTCATCATCGACATACATTTGACCTAAACCTTTAAACGCTTCTAGCGAATAATTCCCGAAGTTTTTGTTTAAGCAATCAAACCATTCCTTGATTGCAGATTGCGCTTCTGCCGATTGAGGGGATTGATGTCTAAGTGCGGCGAGCTTACTATAAATTTCTGTTACTATTGCCTCTGGATCGCCAGGCATATTTGCAATTTTAGCTTTTGATTCGTCGACTGCTTGATCCCCCCAGCGTTCCCTTGCTTCTTGTTCGTAGCGGTTATTGTGAAAATCAAACCCTTCAAATTTTTCTTTGTTTGACATGTTAATTTCTCCTTTCGCGTGTCTCATTGTTTTATCAATCGTCTTAATCATTTTGTCGAGCCTTGAACGCTTTTCAAGTAATGATTTCCGCTGAAGTTCAAGTGCTCTTTCTCGATCAAATGTAGGACAATCGATTATTTCTTTCACTTTCTTTAAGGGAAATCCAAGCTCTTTAAAGAACAAAATTTGCTGCAGCTTCTCCAAATCCTTATCCGAGTATAGTCGGTATCCTGAATTGGTTATTTCATCAGGTGTTAAAAGATTTATTTCATCATAATGGTGTAGTGTGCGAATGCTAATACCAACAAGATTAGCCACTTCCTTCACTTTCATGCCCATGAGGAATACCCCCTTCAAAATTAAATATAAAGTATAACGTAACGTTAGGGTCAATATAAATTCAACAAGTTTTTCAAATAACATAAAAGGCTGTGTCAAAAGCAAGAAAATACTTTGATACAGCCTTTAGCATAAGTAGATTTATGACATTTGACGACAAATAGAAAGGTTGACTCAACAGATAATAAATCAACTGTTTGAGTCAACCTCATGACTTTTTTTTTAGTATAACATAGCTGGATTTTGAGTAACGAAACGATTCTGTGAGGAGCATGAAGGTATGGTGTTCGTTCTTTATGGGCGAATAACGACGGGAGTACCTATCGGGACAATGCTCGCTAATTCTTCTACATCTTGGTTATGCATTCGAATACATCCCTTCGAAACAGCATTGCCAATCGAACTAGGGTCATTCGTGCCATGGATGCCGTAGTGTTGCTTTGATAAGCTCATCCACATTGTCCCGAAAGCTCCCCCAGGGTTTGGTGCTTTATTAATAATAATAAATTTCCCAGTTGGGGTCTCATGGAGTATTCTACCGACAGCTATTGAATATTGTTTTTGCTGTACACCATCCTTTAAAAGAATGAGAGAGCGTCCTCGGATAGAAACATCAATAACATATGGAATAGTATTTAGTGGTGGAAAACCAGGGATGACGATCGATTGGCCAGGATAAATCACATTCGGATCAAGATTTGGATTGGCATTAATAATGGTCGTCAGTGGTGTTCGGTAATCGATTGCTATTTGATTCAGTGTTTCACCAGGAAGAACCGTATGAAAGAAAGGAATCACCTCCACTTAAGATTCGCGCAGCACTTTATTAGTTTTACTTTTATCATATGATGAAGTTATTAAATGGCACCACTACTAATAAAAAGATAAATATCGACCTTTTCCAATACCTCTTGAAGCCTTGCCCACGGTAAGTACCCGCTTGTAGAGCAACCAAGCTAAAATATATTTACAACAATCTATGAGAAAAGAGCCACTTGTGATTTTGATGTGATTTTGCCATGTGAATTCTAATGTGAAAGGTAAGGAATTGTTTTTTATATAAAAGTAAATGAGAAGATATATATAATCTTTCAATCTTTCAAGCAATGTAATGAAAGAAACGAGCAGAAATACTCAATTGAATAAATAAACGGAGAAATTCCGCTTATTTAATAAATAGCACTGAAAATAGTCTGAATAAACGGAGAAATTCCCCTTATTGACTCGAAACTATTGAAAAAGGGGGGATTTCCTTTGCATAAGCGGAAAAACTACCCTTATTTGCCACGAAATTAGGTCAAGTTTGATTTTAAACGGAAATTCTCCGCTTATTTTATTTCACTGGTAAAGAGAGGAATACAAGGAATTGACGATAAGCCAAGTTTATCTAATAAATTTCCAATAAAACCGCATTTACTCCAACAAACGATTCGTGAAATAAGTAAACATAAAAACAATGGTACGAAGAACTTTCGCGCCATTGTTTTTATGCGAATTATACTGTGAATCTAGTTGCGAAAGATGTAAGTTTAGCGTGTGAATTTGATTGTGATTTGACAATTTGCACCTCACAAGTAAACCCGTACTTTTTAATGATGCTTGTTCGTTTTTATAAATTTTTTTATAATGTTTTCTTTAAATGTATAAAAATAATGAGTAAATCCCTTTTGAATAGGAGGTGTAAAGCCTCTATTACTAACAGCTAGTTGACTATTTATTAAAGGTTCTCCTTCAAGAGGTGTAACATAATGGTAGTTTCCATTCCTGTCTTGTGTTCGTGCTTTCGTATTATCAGATAAATAGAGAAGTAACCATGACACCACTCTGTCTTTTATTTCAGTACTTAAGAGAGGGAATAAAATTTCTATTCTATTCTCCATGTTACGTGTCATTAAATCAGCGGAAGAAATAAATGTTTTTTCTTCACCATTATGATAGAAATAGTATATGCGACTATGCTCCAAATACTGCCCCACGATGCTTCGGACTGTAATATTTTCGCTTACTCCTTTTATACCAGGTCGTAAACAGCAAATCCCTCTTATAATAAGGTCAATTTTTACTCCTTTAGATGATGCTTCGTAAAATTTATCGATGATTTTTTTATCAGATAATGAATTCATTTTAGCGATAATCCGTCCATTGCCATATCCTTCGTGGTTTCTTATTTCTTTTTCTATTAATCTTATAAAGTCATCACGTATATCAAGGGGGGCTAGTGAAAAATGATGATATTCAGGTTTATCACAGTAGCCACTTATATAATTAAAAAATCTAGTTGCATCATTAGCTATTTCTTCTTCAGAAGTAATCAAACCAATGTCTGTATAAAGCTTGGCTGTTTTATCGTTATAATTACCAGTACCTAAGTGAACAAACCTCTCAATTTTTCCTTCCATACGCCTAACAATAAGTGTAATTTTACTATGGGTTTTTAGGCGTGTCATTCCGTAAATGACGTGACAACCTTCTTTTTCTAATTCTTTTGCCCAACTAACATTATTTTCCTCATCAAATCTTGCTTTTAATTCTATTAAAACAGTGACTTGTTTTCCGTTTATTGCAGCACGCTTTAGTGCATGAATGATAGGAGAATTCCCACTCACTCTGTAAAGCGTTTGTTTTATTGCTTGGACATTAGGATCGTTCGCAGCAAGAGAAATAAAGTCCACTACTGTCTGAAAGGAATCGTAAGGGTGATGTAATAGAATATCTTTCTTTAAAGCAACGTCGAAGATTTTTTTATTATCTTCTAAATCTACAGGCTGTTGTGAAACCATAGGCAGGTCGATAAGGGAGGGATTGAATCTCCCTATTTCTTCGTAGAAAGTAAATAAAAAAGTAAGATCAAGTGGGCCATTTACAATATACGTATCCTTTTCATGTATACCTAGTCTTTGTTTAAGATATTTTAGTACATTATGATCGTATTCATTTTCTTTTATCTCAAGGCGAACAGCGGCTCCCCATTTTCGTTTTTTCAGTTCTTTTTCGATTTCAATAAGTAGATCAATGGCTTCATCTTCGTGTATTGTTAAATCTGCATTTCTCGTAATTCTAAACGAAGTGACACTTTTGATAGACCTACCAAAGAATAGCTTATGAATAAAAGTAGTAATCAAATCCTCAAGTAATATATATTTCCGCTCATTCGTGAAAGATGGTATGAGAACGTAACGATCTAATACGGAAGGAACTTGAACAATGGCAAGTTTTCCAGAGAGATCTGTGATTTGTTCATGCTCGTTGTCTTGTCCATCTATTACAATAGCTAAATTTAAGCTTTTATTTAATAGCATCGGAAAGGGCCTGTACGCATCTATTGCTCTCGGAGTTAATACAGGATAAATTTGCTCATCAAAATATTGCTCTAAAAAGAACAATTCTTCTCTACTTAAGCTATTTATTTGAGTAAGGGAAATACCTTGTTTTGATAATAAAGAAAGTAACATTTCATATGTTTCGTACTGTTTTTTTACTAATGGTTGTGTTTTTTCTGCGATTAGGGTGAGTTGTTCCTTTGGAGTTAGACCTGCTTTATTTTCTGGTTTTGTAAATCCTGCTTTTACTTGGTCGGTTAAGCCTGCTACACGTACCATAAAAAACTCATCTAAATTAGAACTAAATATAGAAAGGAATTTAAAACGTTCCATTAGTAAATTACGTTCGTCTATCGCTTCTTCTAACACACGATAGTTAAATGCTAGCCAACTTAATTCGCGATTATTGTAATGCGTAGTATTAACCAAAGTGGAAATCTTCATTTGATATGTGCCCCCAGAAATAGCATTTAGTAAAATCGATTTAATTTACTCTCTTGAAGAATAACAAATCTATTTGTTGCAAATATTAACCATTTGTAAAATTTATGTAAATCTATTAAAGGGGGGTGTCTCAAAAGCTAAATAAGAGAGGCCACTGAAAAAGTACAGATCATCTTTATCGGTGGCCTTTAGTTCAATGGCAATGGCTCCGTTAGTTATGCGACTATTTTGAAAAAACGACCCATATGAGTCTAAAAAAAAGATTGCAACGAGTTCACTTCATTGTATGGAAGGAACTGAATAAGGTACAACCTTTTCAGTTCCCTTCAAAACAAGCTTTTGAGTGCTCCTATTGAGAAATTATACTGTTTTGTGTCTATTTCTGATTAGTGTTAAGCTGATACCTAGAAAAATTAATAGTAACCCGGCTAATAGCCATTGATATACATCCGTTGCTGTATCTGGAAGCGTTTTGTTTGAACCTTTCTTTTCATCTTCCACTATTTTCTTTTCAATATCGTCTTCTTTATCACTTTCTTTACTACCATCCTGTTCAGGGTTTTGATCAACTGAATCAGTAGAATCGACGTGATCTATAGGATCTATAGGATCAATAGGGTCGACAGGATCGATTGGATCGACTGGATCAACTGGATCAATAGGCTCTTGTTCCGTTCCTTCAAAAAATTCAAAAGCTGCAAACATACTAAAGTGGTTCGTCTGTGCCTGAATGACCCCGTTGTCTAATGTGCCGCCAATTGAAGTCCATTGTTCTTCCGATTTATCGTAGAAATATACACTTACGTTTTCTTCGTTATCGAATTCATGTACTAGTGGAAGCTTCAATGTCACATCATATTCTCCGAATTGTGTAAAGGGTTGACCATTATGCAAGAATGTAAAATTGTACACTTTGCTGAGAAGGTGGCCGATTTCATCAATTTTAGTAAGGTCTATTTCTTCCTCATTTACGTTTTCAAAAGAGAACTCCACTTCCCCAGAACTAAACATTGCAGCCGGGAAAGAAATTGTAAAAAAGTCTGTAGTAATATACACGTTTACGTTATTCTCTCTTAAAGCATCAATTTGAGATTGAGAGAATGTAATTTTTGAAATTGAACTAAACTCATCTGAATGCAGGTTAATTGCTAAAACACTATTCTTCGTGATTTTATCAACTATGTCGTCACTAATAAAAATAGTTTCCTCTTCTACTCTTGGATGTGCGAGAATTTCTACGTAAATCCGACTTCCTTCAACATAATCGATAGGACCTTCTTGTGCTTTTACGTATTCAACAACAGCTTCCCAAACAGTGATAGGTTCTATTTCAATTGTTTCGTTACTTAGAGTATAGTGTCCTCCATTATGCATAAAATCATTATATGCGACGGTATAAACAGCATCCTCAATAATTGGTGTTCCGTCCTCCAAATAAATGGAGACATCACTAAATGTTTGTGGACCATCCCCTTTTACGAGAATATAGTGAATTCCAGATGCCTGCAAATCTACGTTTCTATGAAAATTAGATTGACTCAAGATCATCTCTTTTAATTGTGCACCAGTAGTTTCCACTAGCACAATCTCATTTCCGAAACGATCTAACTGTTCAATTTGCTCTATTGTAATATCCCCAGCTGGAATATTTCCTGAAACAGAGCTTCCGTTAAGTAATCCAATGTCAGCGTTAGCGATTGAACGAACAGCATCGGCATATAAATTACCAAGACCTACGTCCATGGCCGACTTGTTGTCACTATATAAACCGTTAGTAGTAGCACCTATTGTGTTGCCATCTGGAGTATCTGCATTAGGATCAATTTTAATATTAATTCTACCTTCAATGTGATAGTTTAATTTTTGTCCTTGCAAGCCTAAATATTCAGCGTAATCTATCATTGCTGTTGTCATAGGTGTAACTTCATTGTAGAGGACTTCACCTTCAAAATGATATCCTGATCCGCCTGTCCCTATATAATCTGGAACAGCAACAAGGTAACTAGCATTCATATTGATAGGTTCATTATTAATCTCTAAAATGGCATCGATATATTGGCCGCTCGAATTAGTTAAAATCGTATAATGTAACCCAGAGGATTGTAGGTCTATTTGGTTACGTCCATCCCTTGTATAGGAATATTCGATAACATTTTTTATAGCTTCTCCAGTCATTTCTAGAAGCATGACTTGATTGTCAAATGGCTCAATACGATAAATATCTCCAATGGTAACGTCACCTGGAGAGATGGAATCACGAATGCCACCATTATTTGTGAAAGCTATGTCAGCACTTGCTGCAAAAGCCATAGCATCTGTCCAAAAGTTTCCTAATGGAGCGTCTGTTTCATACCTCTCATTACGAGATAAACCAGTTTCTGTTTCTCCAATGACAATGCTTAAAATTTCATCCATTTGCTCATTCCAGTGATCTACAATAGCTTGCACATCTTCATCTACTTCAGACAGTGAACTGATCTCCTGTAAACCTCCAGACACTTCTATTACTTGCTTTGTTTCTGGATCGATGGAAAGGTTAAGCTTACCAACATGACTAGCATAACCACCGGCTTGTGTAATAGGTGTGCCATTAACTACTTGAGGAGTGCTTAAAGTAGTATGAGTATGTCCGCCAATAATGGCGTCAAAGTAATCGACTTCTTCTGCTAAGCTTCTATCTGCACCATAACCAATATGTGTTAAAGCAATAATAATATCTGCTTGAGCTTCCATTTCATCTTGATATTGAAGAGCTGTTTCCACATAATCATGAAACTCGATGCCAACAATACCACTAGGTGCTGTTGCTGGCGGATTTTGTGTTAGTCCGAATACAGCAACATCAAAATCGTCAAATTCAAAGATGGTATATGGATCAGGTTGTTCAATCGGGATTTCTGGACTAACAGTCATGTTCGCGCTAATCCAAGGGAAATCGGATTGAATAACTCTTTCAGCAAAAACATCTTGTCCGTAATCAAACTCATGGTTTCCAATGACTAAAGCATCTAAGTTCATTTCGTTTAATATTTCAATAATAGGTTCTCCAAGATTAATATCATTGACTGGTGAACCACTGAAAATGTCACCTGCATCAAGGTAAAGAGAATTCTCAGCTGCTTCCCTTTCAGCATTAATGAAAGCGGCAGCCTTTCCTAATTCGTCAATTCTTGAATGAATGTCGTTCGTGTGTAAAATGGTTAAATCTAATACTTCTGAGTTTGGAGGATCATTAGGTTCAGGGTTAGTTGGCTCTAATTCACTATGCAATATTATTGAAATTCTGCCTTCTGATTCGTAATTAAGCCTTTTTCCTTGCTCTGTTAAGAATTCTGCATATTGAATCATAGCTGTAGTCACAGGCATTACTTCAGGATAAATAACTTCTCCAACAAAGTGATAACCTGAACCGCCAGTCCCTATAAAATCAGGCAAAGCAACTATATAAGTTTGTTCCATATTTAATGGCTCGCCATTTAACTCTAATATTGCATCAGAGTAATATCTGTTTTCGTCAGTTAGAATAGTGTAATGTAAACCGGATGTTTGCAGATCAACATTTCTAAATCTTGAATAAGAATATTGAATAACATCTTTAATCGCTTGTCCTGTCATTTCATAGAGCATTACTTGGTTATCGAATGGCTCAACACGATAAATATCTCCAATGGTAATAGCACCAGGTTCAATAGAATCACGAACACCACCATTGTTCGTAAAAGCCATATCAGCTTCTGTTGCCCAAACCATAGCATCGGTCCAGAAGTTACCTAATGCTATATCTCGACTATTTCTTCCATCACGAGTTAGGCCAGTATCGGATTCTCCAATAGTTATTTGAAGAATATCTTCCATCTGAATATTCCAGGAATCTATTATTGATTGAATATTTTCTTCTGTTTCTGTTAATTGATCAATTGATTGTAAATGTCCAGTAACATCTACAACTTCTTTTGTTTCAGGGTCAATAGAAAGGTTTAATTTACCAACATGGCTAGCATAGCCACCGGCTTGGGTAATTGGTGTTCCATTTACTACTTGAGGACTGTTAATAACAGAGTGGGAATGTCCACCTATAATAACATCAAAATAATCGACCGATTCTGCTAATCGCCTATCAGCACTGTTACCAATATGTGTTAAGGCAATAATAATATCTGCTTGAGCTTCCATTTCATCTTGATATTGAAGTGCTGTTTCCACGTAGTTATGAAACTCGATGCCAACAATACCACTAGGTGCCGTTGCGGGGGGATTTTGTGTAAGTCCGAATACAGCAACATCGAAATCGTCAAATTCAAAAATGGTATATGGATCAGGTTGTTCAATCGGGATTTCTGGACTAACAGTCATGTTCGCGCTAATCCAAGGGAAATCAGATTGAATAACTCTATCTGCAAAGGCATCTTGACCATAGTCAAACTCATGATTTCCTATTGTTAGTGCGTCTAAGTTCATTTCATTTAAAATTTCAATAATTGGTTCTCCAAGATTAATATCATTAACTGGTGAACCACCGAAAATGTCACCTGCATCAAGGTAAAGAGAATTCTCAGCTGCTTCCCTTTCTGCATTAATGAAAGCCGCAGCCTTTCCTAACTCGTCAATTCTTGAATGAATGTCGTTCGTGTGTAAAATGGTTAAATCTAATAAATCTTCATTGCCAGTTGTAACATTGTCTTCTGTAGTACTTTCTAGCGTTACAATGTCATCATTTGAAGAAGCGGATACCGTTTGGATAGGTGTCACAATACTAAAAACTAATGCTAGAATCATCCAATAGATAATTCCCTTAGACCAGGTTTTTTTCAAAAACATATGAAACCTCCTTGATAATTTTTGTAGCGCTTTCTCTCCTTCTAAGTGATTCACGGAATAAATTTGACAAGCCAGAGTTTTGTAAACTTGTCCAAAAGGAGTTAGACGCCACTCTATACAATACCAATGAGACTTTAATTAATGATTAAGGTAATGTAAGTAATTACCTAAAATAGTATGCCAAATATAAACAGCTGTTAAAAATAGTAATAATTCAATAGGATGTACTTCATAAACTAAATTATTTCTAGAAAATGTTATAGAATTGCAATAAAGAGATCATTTCTGGACTATGCAATTTCTACGTATTAAAATATGGATCAAAGGAGGGTGAAATACAATGGTACGTTTTGCAGTGATCGGAACAAATTGGATTACAGAGTCCTTTATTCAAGCTGGAGCGCAAGTTGATGATTTTCAACTAGTAGCTGTCTATTCAAGGACAAAAGAAAGAGCAGAGGAGTTCGCTGAGAAATATAACTTAAAACATACATATACAGATATACAAGCACTTGCTAAAAGCCCAGAAGTTGATGCGGTTTATATTGCTAGCCCAAACGCTTTTCATGCAGAGCAAGCAATTACTTGTATGGAGCATGGTAAGCATGTGTTATGTGAAAAGGCACTTGCGTCAAACAGTAAAGAAGCGAAAGAAATGGTGAAGGTTGCTAAACAAAATCAGGTACTTTTAATGGAAGCTGTTAAATCAACGCTTTTACCAAACTTTTTTACAGTGAAAGAGCACTTGCATAAAATAGGGAAAATTCGTCGCTATGTAGCAAGCTATAATCAATATTCATCTCGCTATGATGCTTATTTAAACGGGACAGTGCTGAACGCTTTTAATCCAAAGTTTTCCAATGGTTCTTTGATGGATATAGGCATTTACTGTATATACCCCATGGTTGTCCTTTTTGGAAAACCTCTTCATGTAAAGGCGAGCGCCGTTCTTCTAGAGTCAGGAGTAGATGGAGAAGGAAGTATTGTCATGTCCTATGTTGATATGGAGGCGGTTGTGATGTATTCAAAAATTACAAACTCTTCTCAGCCATCAGAGATGCAAGGGGAAAAGGGCAACATCATATTAAATAACATTCATACTCCAACTAAAGTAGAGATCAACTATAAGGATGGCACTACTGAAGATGTAAGTCTGCCTCAAAAAGAAACTGAAATGTACTACGAAGTAAAGGAGTTTGTTGAGCTAATTAAAGCTGGAAAAACGGAATCAGCTGTTAACTCTCATGAGAATTCGATTATCGTTTCTGAAGTAGTGGAAGAGGCGAGGAAGCAAACAGGAGTCATCTATCCTGCAGATGAGTAGATATCTTTTGGTTTGATACCAAGTGCAATAAGTTATTTTATGTTGTAAAGGGTGTTTCCATAGGGGGGATCAGTCTCTTGGAACACCCTATGGTTTTACACATTTTTTTCATAAAAGTGTACTAATTTTTCCTTAACATATTTTATAAAAAACCACTAAAATTTGTTTTATTTAAAGATGCTTGTACATAGTTAATCATTGTTACATAGTCGAAGACAGGAAGATGAACAGCTTCTTGTACGGCCTTCGCATATGGGGGTAACAAGCTGCATTCAAGTAAAATTGATTTGATATTGGGATTGGTATGAACCATTTTCTCAGCAGTAGTGACAACTTCAGCTTCAAGCACATCACTATTTAAGGTTCCTGATTCGTTCATGCAGCACTCACGAAAGTGCTCTGTTTTTTCAAGACCTACTATTTCTACTCTGTCGATTTCTGCTATACCAATTTCACGTAGCAACGAGGCTTTAAGTAAGGAAGAATCAGCGGTAATTAACCCTACCTTTTCGTTTGTATTCAGCATCAGTAACATAAATGGAATCTGAAGTAAGCTTGATAAGAAAACAGGAACGTTTAAAGCTTTTCGTAGTTCGTCTTGATATAAAAGTAGGAAACCACAACCACCAGTAATCGCTTCTGCACCATTATCTACAAGCTCTTTACCTTTAGAAATAATTTCTTCTAAAACACCTGGAGCTTTATTCACCATCTTATGTGCTGTAATCTTATGTAGTGTTCGGTATAGCACAGGGTAGTCGTATGTAGTCGCATTTCCAACGTCACCTGGAATAAGAGGTATAAATGTATCTAACATTAATATACCGATCTTATGACCGTAGTAAACTTGCCCCTTTTGTGCCTGAAAAATCATGACAATCCTCCTTTAGAATAAACACTAGTAAATAATGTCTCCATGGAAAAAATATTTATTAAAGTAAGAAAAAAGGAAACTTCTCCGCATTTTACCTCCACCAATTTCGTTTGATTTTCAGTGTATAAGATTATATAATTGATAACATAATTTTCTAAAAATAGCTGAGAGTAGAGGAGTGTAGTAAAGATGAGTATGAGAGAAGACGAGAAGAGAGGTTATTTTGGTGAGTTTGGTGGTAGTTTTATTCCTGAAGAGCTTCAAAAGGTCATGGACATTTTGGAAGAAAACTTTGAGAATTACCGAAACGATCCCGAATTCATTGAGGAATACAAATACTACTTAAAGGAATTTGTAGGTAGAGAAAATCCTTTAACTTATGCCAAAAATATATCAGAAAAGTTTGGTGGAGCAAAAATTTATTTAAAGCGCGAGGACTTAAATCATACTGGCGCACACAAGATTAATAATGTTATAGGGCAAATACTTCTTGCAAAACGTATGGGTGCCAAAAGAATCATCGCTGAAACAGGTGCCGGACAGCATGGTGTAGCAACAGCCACAGCGTGCGCGATGTTTAATATGGATTGTACGGTATATATGGGTAAGTTAGACACGGAGCGACAAGCATTAAATGTGTTTCGAATGGAATTACTTGGTGCGAAGGTCATTTCAGTTGATGCAGGACAAGGTAGATTAAAAGATGCTGTTGATGCTGCATTAGGTGACCTTGTTGAAAACTATGAAAATACATTTTATTTACTAGGCTCAGCCGTTGGTCCACATCCGTTCCCATCGATGGTAAAGCATTTTCAATCAATTATTAGTGAAGAGTCAAAGCAACAAATTCTTGAAAAAGAAGGAAAGCTCCCTACAGCTGTCGTAGCATGTGCTGGAGGAGGAAGCAACGCAATTGGTGCTTTCGCTCATTATATAGACGAAAAGGACGTACGTCTTATAGGGGTAGAACCAGCAGAAGCGCCTACTTTAACAGAAGGTGTTCCAGCTGTCATTCATGGCTTTAAGTGCTTAACGTTGTTAGATGAAGACGGAAACCCTAGGCCAACATATTCTATCTCTGCTGGATTAGATTATCCAGGAATTGGTCCAGAGCATAGTTATTTAAAGGAATCTGGACGTGCCGAATATGTTGCAGTAACAGGCGACGAAGCACTAGAGGCGTTTCAGCTTCTATCAAAAGAGGAAGGGATTATCCCTGCTTTGGAAAGCTCTCATGCAATAGCGCATGCAGTTAAGCTAGCAAAAGAGCTATCAAAAGATGATATCCTTATCGTTAATTTATCCGGTCGTGGCGATAAAGACGTAGAGCAAGTATTTAAGATGATTAATCAATAATGATTTGTAGAGGGAGACTCAAAAGGTATGATTTTTACCTATTGAGTCTCTTTTTATGCAATGTGCAGAGGGTGTAGCCATGGAGGAACTTTTACTAGCTTTTGGGTCATATAAGTTATTTCATAGAAAGGGACAATCGCTCACCATCATAAGAAACACACTAAATAAGGATGGATGTTAAATGAAAAAAAAACATTTCGTTTTTTGTTATGGAACATTAAGGAAGAACGAGTCAAATCATCATTTACTTAAAGATGCTAATTGTATATGTGAGCATAGCTTAACAGAGGGAAAAATGTTTGATACAGGTTATGGATACCCTGTTATCATACAAGACGCTATTTCCAAAGTGCATGGAGAGCTTTATGAAATTACCGATGAAGAGCTCGATATGTTAGATCGGTTAGAAGGCTATGAGAGTAGAAGCGCACAACACAATTTGTACGAGAGGATACGGCAAAAAGTGATAACTCATAAAGGGGAGTATGAGGCCTTTGTTTATATAGAGGGAGTGAACCAAAATCTATGCACTACGTATATTGAGCATGGTGATTGGAAGGTCTATCGTAAAAATAGGGAAGATGACTAATAGGCTACAAGTACTTACAATGGCTATCATCTATCTCACTTGTTAGTGGGCATTCGAGTGAGGTGGCTACGCACTTTCTTCGAAGGTTGCCAAAAAGTACAGAGCAACTTTTCCAGTGCCTTTTATTTGTAATTGTAGTCGCTCGCCTGATAGGGAAAACCCACTCCTATCAGGATTTTTTAACGATTGCGACGGCTACGCACATTGCTTAGGGCCACTGAAAAAGTGAAAGAACACCACTTTTTCAGTGGCCTCGAAACAAAATACTTTATAATTAGCAGCTGTCGTCTGAACAAGCATTCCCTTTAGTTAACGAAAGGTCTCGTATTTTGGGTTTATTATGTTCTTCTTCCCATATTTTTTCAAGAGCACCTATGAAGTTTTCTAGTGGCTGTGCACCATTAATGGCATACTTTTCATCGATTAAGAAGAACGGAACGCCAGAAACACCATATTCTTTAGCAAGTTCTTCGTCAGCTCTCACGTCATCAGCGAATGAAGACTTATTATCTAATATTTCCACTACAGTTCCCTTGTCTAGACCGACAGACGTAGCGATATTAGTTAACGTTTCGACATCGCCAACATTTTTTGATTCAGTGAAATAAGCAGACAATAGTTTTTCTGTTAGTTCACCTTCTTTTTCTTGGGATTTTGCATATTTTGCTAGGCGATGGGCATCAAATGTGTTCGTCGGCTTCATATTCTCGAATTGAAAAGTGAGACCTATAGAATCCGCTTGTTCTGCCACACCTTGATTAGCCTTTATGGCATCCTCAATACTCATACCGTACTTTTCAGCAAGCATCTCATGAATACTTTTCCCTGAATACGGAGCAGCATTTCGATCTAATTCAAAGCTTCTAAAAGAAACATCGACTGCATGTTTATTTGAAAAGTGGTCTAACGCTATTTCTAATCTTCTTTTACCGATGTAGCAAAACGGACAAACAAAGTCCGACCAAATTTCTATCTTCATCATAGAAAACACCCCATTCAGTTTCTTTGTATGTATTGTGCCATAGAATATGTATTTTAAAAAATAAATTGCTTTTTATTTGAAGGGTAGGTACCTTGTTAATTTGTGAAAAAATGACAAAAAACTAGGAAACTATGATTGTTTTTATGTATACTAATAATATGCGCTGAAAATTTCAGTATTTTAGTAATGATTTTGTCGTACATCACAATATATATCGAAAGCGCTTTGAATATTTAATAAAAAATAAATGAAACTATTTTAGGTACATATACATCTATTGTTAAATCTATAAATTATTGTCGTAGATTCTCAGTTTATTTTAAGAAGAAACATCAAGATTAGGAAGGTGGTGAAATAACTTGAAACCAATTGTCTCAGTAGAAAATGTAGAGCGCTCCTTTGGTAAAGGAAACAAAAAGGTTCAAGTGCTAAATGGTATTAACTTAACTATAGATCCATACAGTGTAACAGCATTACGTGGAAGGTCAGGATCTGGGAAAACAACCTTATTAAATTTAATAGGTGGCCTTGATAAACCAACTAACGGTGAAATTTATTTCCAAGAAGCGCCTATAAGTGAATATTCGGATACACAAAGTGCAGAATTCAGACGTAAAAATCTCGGCATTATTTTTCAATCATTCGGATTAGTCCCATTAATGACTGTCGAAGAGAATGTCGAATTTGGTTTAAGGATTGCAGGAGTTCCGAGAAAGGAATGGAGCGAAAGAATAAAAGAAACGATAGCTTTAGTAGGGTTAACAAAAAGAGCAAAGCACCGTCAATACGAATTATCAGGTGGAGAACAGCAGCGAGTTGCAATTGCAAGAGCACTTGCACCGAGGCCAAAGCTCATATTGGCAGATGAGCCAACGGCTGAACTAGATTCTAAGATGGCTTTTCATATTATTCGTGTATTCCAAGAGCTCACGAAAAATAAAGAAACAACGATTATGATGACGACTCATGATCCTGGGATTTTAGAAATTCTTGATCACGTTTACACATTGGAGGATGGGAAAATTGAATCTGCAAAACAAGAGCAAGAAACTAAATAATACACGTATTTTGTTAAGTTGTTTGATAGCGCTTCCACTTTTACTATCTGGTTGTTCTTTATTACCTCAAGAAGAGGAAATGATAGCACCACCACTCGTTGAACCAGCGAGTGTAGATTATGATCTCGTTGAGGTACAAAGAGGAGATATTACAAAAAAGGTTACAGGAACAGCATACTTTGTGCCTGTACATAGTAAAAACCTTTTTTATGAACAATCAGGTGGGAGACTTCAACATGTAGAAGTGAAAGAAGGAGATATTGTAGAGGAAGGTCAATTATTAGCAGAAATTGATACTGGAAATCTTGTCCATGATATTGAACAGCTAGAAATTGAGCTCGCCAAGGCCGATATTCGCTTAAAACAAGTGAAGGGAAGTGGTGCAGATAGTTATAGTATAGAGCTTGCCGAGTTAGATAAAGAGGGAATAGAGCTTCGGTTATCACAGCTGAGAAGACAATTAGCTACTGCACAAATTACGTCACCAATTGATGGGATTATCACGTTTGTCACTGCCCATAAGCCAGGAGATTACGTCGATGCCTATGAATCTATCATTCAAGTTGCAGACTTAAGTAACTTACAATTAATTTATATAGCATCTGCAGCAAATAACATTTCAGATGTAAAGGTAGGCATGCAAGTGGCGCTGCAAATGAATGGTGAGGATATGCGAGGCGAAGTTGTACAAACGCCTGAAACGGTACCAGAAGATGTGTTAGAAAATAACTCAACCCAATATAGTAGAAGTTTATTAATAGATTTTCCTGATGGTGCACCTGAGGACGTGCAAGTTGGTGATTCTGTGTCAATTGAAATTGTGACTGAGAGAAAAGAGGATACGTTAGTAATTCCTACTAATGCTTTAAGAGAAGGCTTTGGACGTACGTATGTACACGTTCTCGTTGATAATCGAAGAAGAGAGCTAGATGTCGAGATAGGGATAGAGTCTTCCACTGAAGTAGAAATTTTACAAGGTATTGAAGAAGGAGACGAAGTAATTCTTAGGTAAAGGAGGGGATAAGCATGACTATTTTTAAAATTATCGCTAGAAAAATGCTTAACAATCGCTGGCTCACTTTTAGCTTATTCCTCGGTTTACTTATTACCGTGTCTCTTGTATCTAGTATCCCAACGTATACAACTGCTGTAATGGATAAAATGCTAGTAAGTGGATTTGAAGAGTTCTATGAAAAAGAAGAAACATTCCCAAGTACTTTCTCTTATTCTATTAATCTTGCTAGAGATGAAAGTATTGATAGAACCGAAATGCTTGAAGAAATGGAAGTCTTGCAAGAGTCATTAATTGAAAGTACGAACATACCTACTGCAAGAGATGTCACTATTTTAAGTACATCTCGCTTAAGGGTTATACTTGCTGGTGATACGGAAGAGGAAATTTTAACGAGTGGAAGAGTAATTGCGCTGACAGATATAGAAGACCATATAACGATTACTGATGGTACGCTACCGAGCAATAGGATGGAAGATGGTGTTATTGAAGCCATTGTACCAGAAAGAGCATTAACAACTCGTCAGATGGTACTAGGAAATACGTTTACTATAGGAGAAGGAGAAGATGCCTTTAAGATAAAACCTGTAGGAACGTTTACTGCCGATTCTCCTCGTGATCCTTATTGGATTGTGTCGGCTGAGAGGTACAACAGTGATTTTATCATTTTAGAGGATGTATATCGTGAAGAAATAGTACATAATCGTGAGCTAGTAGAAACAGTTAGATTTGTATCGGCTTTTGATTATACAGCTATTCAAAGTGAGCATATTCCTACGTTGCTTTCTCTAGACCCAATAGTAAAAAGAGAAGTTAACAGAATGATGGATACGATTTTGCTCATAGATTTTGAAGTAGAGGAAATTTTAAAAACATACAATACTCAAAGCGCCCAGTTAGAGACGGTACTTTGGTCACTCATAGCGCCAGTGTTAATTATGCTAGCCATTTATTTATTTATGGTATCTCGGTTAATTATTAACCGGCAACTAAATGAAATTGCAGTATTTGCTAGTCGTGGGGCTAAAAGAATACAAATTCTTTTTATCTACTTTATTGAAATAACGATTCTTGGAACAATTGCTTTTTTTGTAGGTCCTTATTTAGGATTATTATATGCAAATATTCTAGGTGCCACTAACGGATTTTTAGAATTTGTCCAACGTACAGCACTACCGACACAAGTGTTGCCTGAATCATTCTTGTATGGCTTTTACGCCATATTAGCATCGATCATGATGGTAATGATTCCAGTATTCGTTGCATCAAAGAAAAGTATCGTTAATCATAAGCAAAATTTGGCAGCATCAGTGAATCAATATAAATGGTACTCCATTTTTATCGATCTTAGTTTAATTGGAGTTTCTATTTATGGTCTCTATACATTCCAAAGAGGTCAAGCCGTTTCAGGATCAAGTGGAGAAATATATATTGATCCAACCTTATTCTTTTTACCAGCAATATTTATCATAGGCTTTGGGCTTCTATTGTTAAGAATTTATCCGCTTATTTTAAAAGCAATATACAAGCTTGGTGAAAAAATATGGTCGATTTCCTTGTACTCTACATTTTTACAGGTAAGTCGTTCCTCAAAGCAATATCAGTTTTTTATGATGTTTTTAATTATGACGATTGCGATAGGGGTATTTAGTGCTAGTGCGGCAAGGACGATTAACACAAATCTTGAGGAACAAATCCTTTATGAGACAGGGGCAGATGTTGCACTAGAAGTGTTATGGGATTATGAAGTTCGAGATCCAGATCCAATGAATGTGAATGCACGAGCTCCAGTTTCGGAATCTAATGATGAAGAAGAGGAAGGATTTGAGAGAGAGGGAACAACGGGAGTTAGAGAAGTAATGTATACGGAACCGCCTTTTGAGCCATTTGAAAATCTAATTGGTGTTGAGCAAGCGACGCGTGTTTTTCAAAAGGAAGATGTAAGAGCGGAAGGGAATGGACAAAGAATGCCATCTGTTCAGCTTATGGGGATTGAGCCGAAGCAGTTTGGCGAAACAGCATGGTTTAAAGGTAATATATTGCCTCATCATTGGTATGAATATTTAAATCTATTATCTGCTGAGCCTAGTTCCGTTCTCATCTCGAGTTCAGTAGCCAGATCGTTAGGTGTGCAAGAAGGGGACTATATTACGCTTAGTTGGAGCGAATCAGATACTGGACAATTTGTTGTTTATGGAATAATAGATTATTGGCCGTCATTTAATCCAAATGCACAAGGCGGTGATAACACACCAGCGTTAGTCGTCGCAAACCTTCCATATGTACAAAACGTCATGGCGTTAGAGCCATATCATGTATGGTTAAGTGTCGATGAAAATACATCGCGAAGTGATCTTTATCAAAACATAAGAGACGAACGTTTACGAGTGTTCAGAATGCATGATGTACAGCCTCAAATAGTAGAATTAAAAAATAGTGGGTTCTTATTAGGACTAAACGGAACGTTATCGCTAGGCTTTATTATTTCAATTGTTATTACCTTTATCGGTTTTCTACTGTATTGGATTGTTACGATTAAATCTCGAACGATGCAATACGGTATATACCGTGCTATGGGTATACCGATGCGAGACCTGATCGGAATCATTATATGGGAACAAGTGATGACATCTGGTGTAGCATGCTTCTTAGGTATTATCATTGGTGGGATTACAAGTCAGCTCTTTGTTCCGCTGTTACAATATTCCTTTGATAGTCATACGCTAGCACCACCGTTTCGAGTAGTATTTGATTCTAGCGATGAAATGAAGATCTATGCTTTTGTCGGCTTTATGTTTATCGTTGGGTTATCTATTTTAGTTGCCTTATTAAGAAAAATAAAGGTTCATCAAGCGATAAAGTTGGGTGAAGATTAATGATGATTTCATGTGAAAACTTAGTAAAAATTTATAAAATTGATGATGAGCACGAAGTCATGGCTCTTCAAGGCTTAGATCTGGAAGTACAAGAGGGGGAAATGATGGGCATTATCGGGAATAGTGGTAGTGGTAAATCAACACTACTAAACATGTTAGGTGCTTTAGATCGCCCGACTGCTGGTAAGCTTTTTGTTAACGGAAAAGACTTACTACGCATTTCCGATAAGGAACAGGTTAAATACAAGCGAGATACAGTAGGTTTCATATGGCAAAATAACGCTCGAAACTTAATTCCATATTTGACGGCAGTTGAAAATGTAGAACTACCAATGCTTCTGAAAGGGCGATATAAAAAACAGCGAGCGAAAGAGTTGCTCGAAATGGTTGGTTTAGGGCACAGAATAAATAGCAAGCTAGATATGCTTTCTGGTGGAGAACAGCAGCGTGTTGCAATCGCGATTTCGTTAGCTAACAACCCGAGTCTTTTGTTAGCAGATGAGCCTACAGGTAGTGTCGATACAAAAACCGCTGATATTATTTTAGATGTATTTCGCAATCTCAATAGGGAGTTAGGTGTTACGATTGTCATCGTGACCCACGATATGCAATTATCAAGGAAAATGGATCGTGTTGTCAACATCCGTGACGGGAAAACATCGAGTGAAATACTTCGTAAATCTGTCTATCAAGACGCGCTGAATGAAGATGGTACATTGAAAGATGGTGGGCTATTTGGCGAAGAAGAGGAGGATACGCATGTTGAATATGCTGTTCTCGATCGAGCAGGCCGCATACAAGTACCTAGGGAGTATCTCGATTCAATCGAAATTGGTGACTCCAACAAACTCGAGGTTGTACTCGAAGATGGCAAAATAGTGCTTTTGAACCCAAAAGAACAAAATAAATAGAATGTTGAGGGCGCTGAAATAGTACAGAGCAACTTTTTCAGTGCCTTTTATTTTTATTGCAATGGCTACGTTCGTTGCGCGCCTGATAGGATAAACCCACTCCTAGCAGGCTTTTAAACGATTCCAACAACTTCGCACATTGCTTAGGGGCACTGAAAAAGTGAAAGAACGCCACTTTTTCAGTGCCCTCGATTTATTAGCTTTTTGGACCTGCTTGCCCTGATGCTTTCATATAGGGAGGCAGGTCTTTTGTATGTTCTGATGGTCGAGTGCTGAAACAAAAGGGGGGTTGATGAAAACCAGAACCCACGTAAGAGCATATAGGTAGGCAAGAGAATGCGTTAAAATGTCGATAGAGGATTCTTCCTTTCTTGTGGGATGGAAAAAAGTGATAAACGTGGGGGAAATGAGGATGTCCTTATATGCAACAAACATAATCTTATTTTTCTAAAATCTCAATATTTTTATTTTTCAAATTCGTAACGTACTATTTTTTATATCGTCAAAGTAATAAAACGTTAAATTGGAGGGCCATATGAAAAAAATAATAACAATAACTATAATGTTAATTTATGTCGTCATACTCTTAGTTGGCTGTGGCTCAAATGAAGATAAGAGTAACTTTAGGACAACTCCAGAACGAAAGAGCGATATTTCTGATGGACAGCAAAAATTTGCTTTTGACTTAATATCAGAACTAGAAAACGATCTTAAAGAAAATGAGAATATGTTTATATCTCCTATGAGTATTTCTATCGCATTAGCAATGGTTGTTAATGGAGCCGAAGGAGAGACAAAGGAGGAAATATTACAGACGCTACATTTAAATGAACTAAGTGATGAAGTACGAAATGAATATTATAAACAACTTATCATGTATTTAGAGAATCATAATGAAGACTTCCTCATGTCAATCGCAAACTCTATTTGGAGTGATGACAAATTTGAAGCGAAAGAGCCATTTATTACCGAAAATAAAGAAATGCTCTTTTCTGAGGTTCGTGAACAGCCCTTACTGACTCAGCAAACGGTCGATGACATTAACGAATGGGCAAGTGAAAACACAAATGGCAACATTGAGAAAATATTTGATTCCGTTAATGACATGCATCCTGAGGTAGTCATGTATTTAATCAATGCGATATATTTAAAGGGTAATTGGGAGTTGCCTTTCAACGAAGAGATGACGAAAAAAGGTACATTTTATAACGTTGATAACACGGAAAGTACGATAGATTTCATGTGGCAAAGTGCCAAATATAGTTATACAGAAACGAGAGAATTGCAAGCAGTGAGGCTTCCTTACGCAAATAGCAATGCTTTCATGACGATTGTCCTCCCTAAACATATTGATAAATTTGAAATCAATGAAAGTAAATGGAAAAAAATCAATCATTCCTTTGATGAGGAAATGATAGATATAAAGATGCCTAAGTTCACTTTAGAATACGAGAACGAGATGTCGAATTATTTAAAAAATTTAGGTATTGAAAAGGCCTTTAACAAAGCACAATCTGATTTTTCTAGAATAACGGATGACCCAAGGTTTGTTATTAGTCGTGTTTTACACAACACATTTGTTGAGGTTGATGAAAAAGGGAGTGAGGCAGCAGCAGTCACAGCAATAGAAGCGGTGGCAGAATCTAGCATAGTAACTAAAATACCAGAAATGGTCATCAATCGTCCGTTTTATATCTTTATTCACGATGAAGAATTTGATGTTATTCTATTTGCTGGAAGAATAAATACAATCTATTAAAATCCGTTTTAATTGTGAACAATATTAAACAAATTTAATAAATCTAGATATTATTACCTGAAAATGATTGAAATATAGCAAAATTAATATTATAATAAACTCTGAAAGCGTTTTCGTTTGCATCGTAATATTTCTAGCAAACTTAAACTCTTTAATATGTGCATCGAAGATTTACGGGATGCATTTATTTTTTTCACTTTTGCTAACGCGTGTTAGTTATGTGTTAGTAGTAAAAAAACTAAATGTTATAGGAGGTAGAAGGATGGTAAGAAATAAGGTTATTGTACTTTTTTCCGTTTTTACATTACTTTTTAGCGTATTTGCTCCTGGACTGAGTCCTCAAAATGTTAAAGCAGTAGGTACGGAAGAAGTAGAGGACGTAGTAGAGACAAAGGGTGACAGAAGCCCAAATCCAGAAGATGATGGTTGGGAGTTAACTTTTGCCGATGAATTTGATGGCGACGAAATAAATATGGATAACTGGAGCTTCGATGAGCCTACAAATGGTAGATGGAACGGTGAAATACAATCATACACAGAGAATAATGCTAAGGTTGAAGATGGAAATTTAATTATTTGGGCCGATAAAGAAGATATTACAGAGCCAGATGGTCAAGTATATAACTATTCTTCTTCTAAGCTTTGGACTAAAGATAAACAAACTTTGACTTATGGAAGAGTAGATGTAAAAGCGAAATTACCAGAAGGACAAGGCATGTGGCCAGCGATTTGGATGATGCCAAATGATGAACCATTTTATGGAACGTGGCCAGTAAGTGGAGAAATAGATATTATGGAATTGTTAGGACATGAGCCTGATACAGTCCATGGAGCTATCCACTTTGGTAGACCGCATCAAGAAAGACAGGGAACATTTATTTTAGAAGATGGAACAACTTTTGCTGATGACTATCATGTGTTTAGTATAGAATGGGAACCTGGAGAAATTAGATGGTATGTAAATGATATTCACTTCCATACTGCAAATGATTGGTTCACTAAACATCCTGATAATGCAGATGCTTATACTTATCCTGCACCATTCGATCAACCGTTCATGTTAATTCTGAATATTTCTGTTGGTGGTGGATGGCCTGGAAATCCTGATGAAACAACTGTATTTCCACAACAAATGAAAGTTGATTATGTGAGATTTTACGAAAAAGATGAGTACCCAGTACATGAAAAACCAGAAAGTGCTGAGGAACGTGAAGGAAGAGCACCTCTAGAAGATGGTAACTATGTATATAATGGTAGCTTTGACAGTAATGACCCTGAAGTAGAGGGAATAGAAGGTGTCCCTTATACTGATTATTGGACATTTTTAAAGGCTGGAGGCGGTAATGCTAGTCTTCAGGTGAATGATGGTGCGTTAGATATACAAATTGATTCTGGCGGGGATGTTGAACACGGCATTCAGGTGCTTCAAGCGCCAATACATCTTATTGAAGGAGCTACGTATAGAGCGTCCTTTAGTGCGAAAGCTGAGAATGAAAGGCCATTAAAAGTAAAAATAGGTGGAGATGGAGATGCTGGTTGGGCCGATTATGCTGGAAAAGATCCAATCACTCTTTCTACTTCTTGGGAAGATTATGAATTTGAATTTAAGATGGAAAATTTAACTGATGTTAAAGCTAGATACGAGTTCAATATGGGGTTAAACAACAGCAATGTTTCACTTAAAGATGTTAGATTAGAAAAAATTGCTGATCCAGACCCTGCTGATATGATTAGAGGTCCACTACCAACTGGAAACTACATTTTTAATGGTACTTTTGATCAAGGTGAAGGCAGAATGGGATTCTGGGAATTCAATACAGATGAAACTGCTGAAGCAACTCATTATATTGGAAGTGCAATAAATGAGCGAAGATTTGATGCATTAATTAGTAATGGTGGTAACAATGTAGATTCTGTACAGTTATCTCAAAGTGGTTTCACATTAGAAAATGGTAGAGAATATGAATTAACTTTTGATGCAAGTGCAGAAGCTGAAAGAGATATTCAAGTAGCTTTAACAAATTTAAACTCTGAAGTTGTTTATGAAGAAACAATAAGTTTAACTACGAGTACTGAAAAACATACTATAGAATTTTCTGTTGATTCAGAAACAGATAATAATTCAGAGCTTCAATTTAATTTAGGCGGTAATAACAACAATGTATACATTGATAATGTGTTTTTGAAGAAACTGCCATTAGATATTGAAGTAGGAAACCTTCTTAAGAATGGTATCTTCGACGGGCTAGCTAGTTGGAGAGCAGAAGCGTTTAATCCTGGTCAAGCAACTTTTTCTGTAGAAGATGGAATGGCGAAAGCTGCTATCACTAATATTGGAACTGCTGATTGGAATATTCAATTATTCCAAGAGGGAGTCAATATCGAACAAGATGTTACTTATGAAGTTTCATTTGATGCAAAATCAACTGTTGATCGACCATTACACGTACAAATTCAACGTAATGGTGAACACCATGGCGATGATGATTGGACAGTATATTTTGAAGAAACTGCATCTTTAACGGATACGTTACAAACATTCACTTATAGCTTTACAATGAATGAAGATTCTGATCCAGTATCTAAATTTGGTTTTCCTTTAGGGAAAGATGCTGAAGGTTTAATACCATCAGAAGCACATGATGTATTTATTGACAATGTATCAGTAAGGAAGGTTGACGGTGAGGTTGAGGATCCAGGAACAGAAGACCCAGGAACAGAGGATCCAGGAACAGAAGACCCTGATGCTCCTGAAGAAAGACCAATGGGAGAAGAGTTTTTTGAGGATTTTGCTTCCCATGATGAAGACCGATGGTCGATGGCAGGTGTTTGGACAAATGGAGATATGTTTAATACAACGTGGTATCCAGAACAAGTCACTTTCAATGATGGGAAAATGCAATTAACTCTTGACCATGACGAAAACGCTTCAGAAACAGGTATACCTTACAAGTCTGGTGAACTTCGTACAAATGATTTTTATCATTTTGGTCTGTACGAAGTAAGTATGAAGCCTGTGGCGTCAGAAGGAACAGTGTCATCATTCTTTACTTACACTGGTGAGTGGGATTGGGATGGTGATCCTTGGGATGAAATTGATATCGAGTTTTTAGGTAAAGATACAACGAGAATTCAATTTAACTACTTTACTGATGGTGTTGGTGGTAATGAGTATTATCATGATTTAGGTTTTGATGCATCTGAGTCATTTAACACATATGCATTTGAATGGAGAGAAGACTCCATTACTTGGTTTGTAAATGGTGAAGCTGTTTATACAGCTACTGAGAATATTCCACAAACGCCACAAAAAATTATGATGAACTTGTGGCCTGGTATAGGAGTAGATGGATGGACTGGTGTATTCGATGACGCTGATATTCCATTAGTGGCAGAATACGATTGGGTAAGGTTTACACCACTTGAAGAATTATCTCATGACCCTATAATAGTAGAACCAGAAACACCAGAAACGCCAGAAACACCAGAAACACCAGAAACACCAGAAACACCAGAAACACCGGAATCAGATGATGATAGTAAAGATGAATCAGATGAAGATGGTGATTCAGAAGAAACTTCTAAGGAAGGTTCAAAAGATGGAGATGCTCTACCAAGCACGGCAACAAATGCATATAACTATCTATTAGTTGGTATGTTATTACTCGTAATCGGTGGTGTTTCCTTCTTCATAAGAAGAAAGCAGCTAGGATAATAGCAATAGCTTTGGTCTACCAAAACTATTCCTAATGAATGTATTAGTCGGTTAGCAAATAAATAGCTAACCGGCTTCTTCTTAACATACTTATCATTTTAATCACATCACATGTCACTAACGTGTGATGTTTTTAAATTATTGCCACTATACTACAGTGAATATTTTTATATTATCGAAATTTTATTAGCTTACTTCGTGAACAGGTTTGGAGAGGATTAGGATATTTCATATTAGAAGAAATAGTTTTGACAATATGGATTGGAATCAATGACCATGTATTTTGCCTGCATGAATGTTTCTTACCTATGTAAGAGTGTGATTTATACAACGAGGTCTTTAAGAATAGATTATTGGCTTTTACTTAATGACGTATAGACTACCAAAATAATGTATGTAACAGTTTTTTTCTAATAAATATACATCATTAAAAAATAGTAAATTTTTTACTTTTTCTGTTACAATAGAATAAATAATGAAGAATTAGGTGAAGAAAACGATGCGTAGTGAGGATCTAGCAAAGCTTATTGGAGTATCTAGAAGTACAATAACAAGGGTAATAAATAATTATCCGGATATACCTCAGGCAACTAGAGATAAAGTTTTAAAGGCGATAGAAGAATATAATTATGCACCGAATGCTTCAGCAAGAAAATTAGCTGGAGCTACAAATAAGATGATTGCTATCATTGTGTTAGATGTTAAAGATGACGGTGTGACACACCATGTTAAAACAACCGATGATACATTAATATACAACAACCCATTTTTTTCACCAGTTATTAACGCGGTGAGTGATCAAGCAAATAAGATGGACTATTATGCATTAATATCGATTGCTTATTCAAAGGAAGACTTGAAGAAAGTCGAAAGTATATTTAATCAAAAAATGATAGAAGGAGCAATTTTTGTTGGGACACAGGAAGCTGAAAATGAGCTTATTTTTAAGCTTATAAAGCAAAATCACAAAATTGCTTTGATTGACACGAATGAAATTTATAGTAAGAAGCACGATGCAATCTATATCAACCCAGATAACTTTGAAGGTAGTGTGAAAGCAATAAATTACCTTGTTGAATTAGGGCATAAAAACATTGGTATTATAACGGGGAACTTAAATAAATTATCGGCTCAGGAGAGGCTGGACGGATTTAAAGAGACATTAAGCCGACATGGGTTAGTACTTAATTGCGATCATTTTTACCATGGAGATTTCACTGAAAATAGTGGGTACGATGGGGTAAATCACATCCTTCGTGCACATAGCAAACCTACGGCAATTTTTGTTAGTAACGACACGATGGCAATTGGTGCCTATAAAGCAATCGCAGAGATAGGGCTAAAGATTCCTGAGGATATCTCTATAATAGGGTTTGATAACTCATTTATATCTTCGTATTTAACGCCGCCACTAACAACCGTCGACATATCGTTTGCTGACATTGCCAAAAGGGCAACAACCCTTTTAATTGATTCGGTAGAAAACAATAAGAAAGTTGGTATTGTTGAAAAGATACATGCCACACTTATCGAACGAGAATCATGTAAAAGAATAAACTGAAATGAATAATTACGTGACATCTACTCAACAATTATCGAAGAGTTTGGAAAGAAAAAAGGTGATTGTTGAATAAGTGATAAGGGTGACTCAATAAGTGGAAAATCTTCTGATCACCCTTTTTAAAATACCTTTCATCTAGGACCCATTTTTCCCTACCGTTAGCGCTTGCCCCTTCCATAAAATGTCCTTAATAAGCTTTTCTTGATGTTCTTCACAATCAATAATAACGGTTGCCTCAGGAATTTTTAATATTCTTCTTGTTTGATAAAACTTTCTTTTTAACAAAAAGTAAATAACGTAGCCCAAAATAAAACCAATAACGACAGTAATAAGTCCCCAAATGATAGGCCCCCACTTTAAAACAAATCCAATACTGGCTCCAATCACTGCTGTTCCCGTTCCTGTAGCCATCCCAACTTCAAATGCATTTGAATGTATGTTTCTAGTTCGTCCTGTAAACTCATTGATTAACGGTTTTTGATCCATAAAAACAACAAGTATTTTCTCCCTTGCAACGACCCTTTTTTCCAAAACTGAAATAGTTTGCTCTAGTTCTATAGATTGTTCAAATGTACCTACAATAATCATTTCATTACACCTTCTTGATTGATTATTTTAAGTTTCGTATTTCCATAACGGTTACATAAATGTTGACGTTGAGAGAGGCGATAAAGCTTATTGTGCTCTATAGCGGTTACATACGCCTCAACTGTTGCTCCGCCCATGACGGAGGGCATAAACAATAACCATTGAGGGTGAAGAAGTGCATGCGATGCTTGAAAATCACCAAGCATCAAATATAAAAGTGATTCATGAAGTCCGGTTATTGTTAAGTAAAACCACCACCAGAGCATGGCATAAAACCCGAGACAAAACCTATGGTTATAAATCTGCCCTAAACCAGGAAAGAAAAAAGAATAAAATGCAGCAACCATTGGTTTTTTCCTTTCTAGGTGTTGAATATCAGATGCTAAAATTTCTACTCTATGTATGGGGTTATTCTCAAATTCGGCCAGTTCAGCCATTTTATTTTGACTAATTGCAGAACGATAGCTATCCCAAATAGTAATTAAGTAAATAATGAGATAACCAAATGCCCATCTCGGTTCAAGGACGGAGGTTGCAAGCTCAAACTGACCAGTAAATGAATAAACCATCGCTTCATTTATATGTGCTAGTGTATTAATGGTAAATTCAAATAAAGTTAATAAGGTGGCCCGAAAGTAGCGGTTTAGTAAATAATGGCCAAAGCCCGGAAATAAAGCGGAGAACCAAGCTACCATTAATGGATCATGTCGTTGGAGCTGAGTAATACCAAAAATACTTATTTTTGCATGGGAAATACTAGTCATATACAATTACCTACCTATAGAATAAATGGGTTTATATGTAAAATCTGTTTTAGTATGTCAATAAAAACTTTTTCAATCCAAATATTTGGAAAAATAAGTAATTCGTATGAGTTTTTTCATTGAGTATTGTTGAAGAGGATACATTATTATTGTTTAATTATGATAAGAGAATATATGGAGTGGAGGTTTGTTATTTGCTGAGCTGGATTGATGGATTATCTATACTGGAAGCAGGTGCTCTTGTTTTTATTATTGGAGCAGTAAACGTTCTATACATAATTGGAATAAAGAATCGCATTGAAAAATATTACAAGAAAACACAATCAAGGGAATTAACATTGAATAGAATGCGGTTATTGACGCAATACGTTTACTTGATTTTTATTGCTGTATCAAGTTTTTTTACCGTTCTACTATTTATGTTTTTACTTGAAGCACCATTTGGAGATTCAAAGCTACATAGTATAGTAAGTCTAGTGTGCACGTTTATATTTCTTGGTATGGTTCTTACAATAAATCAGCTCATACTATCGAAAACGACACAGAAAATTCGCGGGACAGAGGAAACTGTAAAGGATGAATTAAAGTCTACTATTGCTGGTCTTTTACTTATTTTCGCACCGATCACTTTTTTTATAGGAATCTTAAGTATAATACCAGACGGCTTGTTAGGAGATATCGGCTATGTCCTCATTCTTCTTGCATTTCTAATTTCCGTGCCTTTTTTCTCTGCTCTATTATTAAGAAGAATGTTAAAGGCTTATGATATGCCATCATCAGAGCTAAAGGATGATCTATTACAATTTCTAAAGCAGATATATATGGAAGATGTAAAGTTATATTTATGGCCAACGAAGAAAAAGAAGGTTGCTAATGCAGTAGTAACGGGTGTCTCAAAAAGAAAACAAGTACTATTATCTGATTATCTATTGGAAAACATGTCCCGTAAAGAAATTGAAGCCATTTTAGCACACGAAGTTGGACATTTAAAGCATAATCATATTTGGAAAAGAGTGATATTGCTCGCTTTTTTCCCTATCTTAACGTATGGATTAGGGAAAGGGCTTGATATGTTTGAAACAAGCTACGGCGAGCTACCTTATTGGCTAGGAATAGGAATTATTTTGATATTTGTTGTTGGATATTTAGGAATTGTCTTTTTATTTGTTTCTAGGATACAAGAGAGGGAAGCTGATAAATATGTTCTATCTGTAGGGATTGATTATAGGGATTATGCTTCTGGATTAATGAAGCTTGCAAAGCTAAATGATATGGTGACAAATATGAATAAACTGGACGAATCATTTCAAACACACCCCTCAATTGCTAAAAGAGTGCGCTGGATTATTGAAGAAGCTAATGGTTCTACAGAGGAGTTTCTCGAATATCAAGTAAGAGAGAATACCGATTAAGTGTGATTTAGTTAAATCTTCAACAACTAAACAATTAGGTTTTATTGTGTACGACTTGTACTCGTTTAAGAGAATGGTGTACAACAGGCAAAATTACAAATTCTGAAGTAAAAAGGATTGAAATGACGTGCTAATAAAAAGAGCACGTTTTTTTATACAGAATTAGTTTATTAAGTGAACAACAAAATTACGATTCTTCATTCATTTTTTCTGTATAATGGACAGCAGGAGGTTGAGGACATGTATCAATTTATACAAGAAAATATATTAAACTATGAGACGGAAGCAATACTATACGGAGTTTTTCAGGAAGAGAGTTCGTCCTTCCATCCATTTGAAGAAGCATTTTCTAACGAACTAAGCAATCTCATAGAATTAGGAGAGCTATCGCCTGAAGCGGGGCATGTATGTAAATTACATCCTTTTAATAAAGCGAAAGCTCGTCGTATTTATTTTGTTGGATTAGGATATAAGGCAGATATAACAAAAGATGGGATTAGAAAGGCGTTTTCTAAAGCATTCAAACAACTGGCAAAAGATAAAGTGTCAAATATAGCATTAGCGCTAGATAGCTTAGTTCAATTACCTATGAGTGATACCGATGCATTTGAGGCGATTGGAGAAGCCCAAGCGCTAGCACCATTTCAGTTAAATACATACCATACCAAAAAATTAGAAACAACAAAGCTTAAGGAGTTTACCATTATTGCAGAGCGAAATCATCGTGAAAAAGAAGTGGTAGATGCTTTAAAAGTAGGTTTTGCATTAGGAGAGGGAGCTAATGTTGCACGCAATCTAGTGAACGCACCAGGAAATTTAATGAATGCAACACATTTAGCAGATTATGCGAAGTCACTTGCTGAAAAACATAAGCTAGAGATAGATATATTAGAAAAAGAAGATATGGAACAACTGCAAATGGGAGCTTTGCTCGCTGTCAATCAAGGATCGACTGAACGACAAAAGTTCATTGTAATACGCTACCAAGGGAAGGAAACGTGGGAAGACCCTGTTGCAATTATTGGGAAAGGAATCACTTTTGATACAGGTGGTTATTCGTTGAAAGGGAAAGACGGAATTATTGGAATGAAGATGGACATGGGAGGAGCGGCATCTACATTAGGTGCGGTGGACGTAATTGGCAAGTTGAAACCGAATGCGAATGTAATGGCTGTTATTCCAGCGACAGATAACATGATTAGTGGATCGGCATTTAAGCCTGACGATGTCATCTTTTCTATGAGTGGGAAAACGATAGAAGTTAGAAACACCGACGAAGAAGGACGTCTCGTATTAGCTGATGCTATTACTTATGCAAAGAAAGAAGGAGCATCTGAGATAATTGATATCGCTACGTTAACTGGTGGTGTTGTTGTTGCCCTAGGAAATGAAGTGACAGGTGTAATGACGAATAATGAAGGGCTTCTAGCAGATGTTCAGAGAGCAGCAAATGAAACAGGTGAACTCATGTGGCAATTACCTTATTTCGATTTATATAAAAAACAAGTGCGCACTAGTCATATAGCCGACTTGAATAATAGTCCTGGTAGAGCAGGCCACGCAATTATGGCTGGCGTTTTTGTTGGTGAATTTGCCGGGAGCACGCCATGGGTCCACATAGATATTGCTGGAACAGCAATGGCATCTTCAGAGCATGAACTCGGTCCTAAAGGCCCAACTGGCGTTATGACAAGAACGCTTGCAAAGTTTGTGATGAATAAGAAGTAAATTTTATAAAGGCGATGCGCAATGGTGACTTGAAAGGGAAGGGGTGTATTTTTCAAGACAGTTTATTTGCCATCGCTTTTTATTGTTGAAAACGTAAATAGAGGTATGAAGAAGTAGGAGAATAGAATTATTCCCATTTTATATACAACTACCTTATCGTTCTTTATAATTAACTATATATTAAAAATTTCCAGTATTATTAAAGGAGGATATGGGAGCAGATGACCGATCGACAATCGAGGCTCATTAACAGCATACTGTTTTTTGTAATCTTTGGTACTTGGTTTATTCTCATTAACGATAATCCAAATAATACAATCTTACTAACTATACTGATTTACTCTTATGCACTAATACAATATTTTAGATATTTAAAATATCGTCTTCCTATTAAAAATCCGTTATCTATTATCTTAATTATGACGCAATTATGTATTGCATTCACTGTTCAAGCTGTTGATGGATGGTTTCTGGCGCAGACATACTTCTTTATATTAATTGTTGAAGTTTCCTATCGCTCAAGTAGAGCTAATAGTATTCTTTTCATGGTCATTTCTTATGTTGCGTATGTTACTGCTGTTGCTTTACACTTTCAATTCCCACCATTTCATGAAATTAGCCATGTCGTTCCGAGATTTCTAGAATATGTATTATTTTGGGCATTTAGTTATATTGCTAGCTATGCAGTTGACCAGAAACGAGAGATGGAGCTATTAAATGAAGAGCTGCGTCAAGCAGCAGAGGAGTTGGAGGAAAAAACATTGCTACAAGAGAGATTAAGGCTTTCTAAAGAAATACATGATACTGTTGGCCACACGTTAACGACTGCCTACATAGGGGTGGAAACATCAAAACATATTATTCAAAATGGAAAAAATACTGAAGGCTTGGAGATGCTTGAAAAGGCTAAGTTTCAAATAAAACGAAGCTTAGAAGATGTTCGTTCAATTGTACATACCGTTAGTGAAAATCCAAATTTCATAGATATGAAGAAAAGTCTAATAAAGCTCATAGACCAAACAGAAGACCACTCGAATATTACTATAGATTATGAAATCACCGAATCGCTTCCAGATTTAGGGCCAGCGCAGCAGTTAGCTATTTACCGTGCTCTTCAAGAAGGCGTGACAAATGGAATAAGACATGGAGGAAGTACACATTTTCACTATCGTTTGCTAAATAAAGGAGATACTCTTCAAATTACATTAGAAGACAATGGTAAGTTTAAAAATAATAGCACCTATGGATTTGGATTAAAAGCAATGCAGCAACGTTTTCAGCTAGTAGGTGGGATGGTAGAAACTTTAAAGAATGATAAAGGTGGTTGCACCTTAAAAATAACATTGCCTATACAATATAGGGAAAATATAAATCAACCTAATACTTTACAGAAAGAAGGCAATACTTATGTCGGATAAGTTGAAGGTTGTCATAGCTGATGATCATCCTATCGTCCGGGATGGATTTAAAGTGTTGTTGTCCACAACAGATAGTATAGAGGTTGTAGGTACTGCCCAAAATGGAGTAGAGGTAGTAGAGCTAGTTACTCAACTTCATCCAGACGTTGTTTTATTGGATATGTATATGCCAAATAAAAATGGATTGGAAGCATTAGCAGATATAAAAATAAAACATCCTGAAACAAAGGTTTTAATGATATCATCGATGATCAATGATGATGTTGTTATTGATTGCTTAAGTTTAGGTGCTAATGGAGTACTATTAAAAGATTGGCCAACGGATAAAATTATTCATGCGATGAAAGAATCAGTAGCTGGACAAATGATCATTCCAGAATGCTACTCAACAAAGCTTATAGGGGCTTGGAAAAAGCAAAATAAGCCTCAACATAAAGATTGGCATGAAGTTATTAATAAGCTACCAATATCTCTCTATGAACGTGAGAAAGAAATATTAGCAAAAATCATGGATGGAAAAAAGAACAGTGAAATAGCAAGAGAACTTTATCTTTCAATTGGGACGATAAAAAATTATACTTCCTCCATATACAAAAAAATAGGTGTATCAAAACGAAAGGAATTAGTTGAATACGTCAAAACTGTGAAGCTAGGTTAAGTGTGATATATAACCTAGCATTTTTTTTTATTGAGAAATTGTTTAATATCACTGGGAGACAAGCCCATTTGTTTTGCCTCTTTCATAAGTTGTATCCATTCCTTATCTAAAATTCGATCATTCGTCTTCACACTTACCATACATAGCTCTCCCTTCTATATATAGAACATATTGAATTTACTTATATAAAGAATAACTCCTTCATTAAGATAACCGATGTCACATAATTTCTAAATAATTATAGGAGAGGTTGTGACCTTCGCCATCATATTGTGACTTAATGGTGACTTAAATATGACAGAAATGTGTCGAAAAAAGACGCTAGTGATTCGTTTTTCGATATCAAACGTGTACACTATGGAGAGGATAATAAACAGGAGCTGGTTCATAATGGATAATGGAATAGTTGAGTATTTTGAAAAACTACATGCACATGACAAACAGGAACAATTTGAAGCATTCCAATACCTTTTAAAGGCTATGGAGGGGGAAGTAGATTGGTCGTATGAAGTATGGGATCGTTTAAAGGAAGAGGTGGAGTCAGGGAACAATCATGAGAGATCGAGAGCTGCCCAGTTTTTAGCGGCCTTAGCATCATGGAGTGATCCAGAGAAAAGAGTTCTTGGAGATTTCCCTATCTTGTGGAAGGTGACATACGATGAGAAATTTGTTACTGCTAGACATAGTTTACAATCGGTTTGGAAAGTTGCTTTAGCAGGGAATGAACAACGAGAACTTGTTTTGAATCATTTTATAGAACGTTTTTACACATGTGAAGATGAGAGAAATAATAAGCTTATGCGTTTTGATATTATACAGGGACTAAAAAATATATTTGATAACACAAAAGAGGCAGCAGTAAAAGAGGCAGCGTTAAAGCTAATAGAGAGTGAAAACGATGAAAAATATAAAAAGAAATACAAGAACGTGTGGAAATAAAGTGAGGGCCGTTGAATGAGTGGGAAACTATCAATAAATGAATTTGTAATTAATGTGACAAAGGATAGGGAAACGTTTAATTCTAGTGATATGGAACAAATAAAAGAAATATTACGACTCGCAATGTCTTATTATGAGCTGCGGTCTAAGGAAGTAAACGAATTACATGAAGGTAATCATTCAAGTGTGCTTTACTTAGATTCTATCATGGAAGAAAATATACTTTTAAAAGTAGTGGAAATTGCTTCTCACAGTGATGATCAGTTGAGTTTGGAACAAATCTACGAGAGTAAGGTGGTGAGAAGGCATTAAAAGCACAATTAACAACAACTATTTATTGATAGTAGGAGTAACTATCGTTGTAGTCGGTTTCTTACTAGGATTAGTATTAGGACAACCCCTCGAGAGTAGTATTTTTCAGTGGGATATTGCAGTGAGTTGGTGGGTTGGTGGTGCAGTTATAGGGATGGTATTAATAAAGGTAGCTAATAAGAGGTTAATGAAAGAGAATAATGAGGAGCGTTTATCTAACAGTAAGAGATGGAGGAAGTAGATCTAAGTAGCGAGGGTGATGACTTTAAAAGAATCTAAAGTTAGGAAATCAGGTTTATTTTAGTTACTCCTTAGTAGTAATTTAGTATAGTTTCTCAATGGATAGGAAACTATAAGAGATTATATTTGTATTGCTATTGCATGTTTAGTTAAAATTGATATGCTTATTATTATAATTACTGTATTAAAGTTATAATATAATCATATTTCATCGTTTATAAAACGATATTGGAGAGTAGATCACATTGGAAAATAAAAAAGCGCTACCGATTCTGTTTGCAGTTATGTTTTTTGTTATGGTCGGTTTTGGTATCATCATTCCCGTCCTCCCTTTTTATGCAGAAGAACTCGGGGCATCACCAACACAATTAGGATTGTTAATGGCTTCTTATTCCTTTATGCAGCTTGTCTTCGCACCATTTTGGGGGAGAGTATCCGATAAAATAGGAAGAAAGCCTGTAATGATGGTCGGAATATTAGGGTTAGCCTTTTCTTTCTTTTTTATGGCTTCGGCAACAGAGCTATGGATGCTCTTTGCTGCACGAATCATTGGAGGCTTTTTATCCTCTGCAAATATGCCAACAGTAATGGCTTATGTTGCTGATATCACATCAGACGAAGATCGTGGTAAAGGAATGGGGATTGTCGGAGCTGCGGTAGGACTAGGTTTTATTTTTGGCCCAGCTATTGGCGGTATATTTTCAGAGCAAAGCTTAAATATGCCATTTTATATTGCGGGATTATCGTCACTCGTTACTTTTCTCTTTGTTTTATTTGTATTAAAAGAGTCGCTACCTGCTGGTGGCAATGCTGCAAAAGAAAAAAAATCAGTGTTCCAATCATTAAAAGGTCCAGTATCAATATTGTACTTTATGCAATTATTCATTTCACTATCATTGGCTGGTTTAGAAGCTACATTTGCTTATTTCGCGGCTGAAAGAGCTGGCCTAGGAACAGTTGAATTAGGATATATTTTCATGATTATGGGCTTTGCAGGAGCACTTGTTCAAGGTGGACTTGTCGGAAGACTAACCAAAAGATTTGGCGAGGGAATCGTTATACAAATTGGTATTGTGATTTCTGCAATCGGTTTTGCACTAATTTTACTCGTTGATAACTTTATGACAGCGGCAATATTTTTATCTATATTTGGAATTGGAAACGGATTAATAAGACCGAGTGTTTCTTCCTTGTTAACAAAAAGGTCTACCTCAGGGTACGGAAGTGTAACAGGACTTTTATCCTCTTTCGATTCGCTCGGGAGAATTATTGGACCGCCACTTGGTGGAATTTTGTTTTCTCTATCAGTTGGAATGCCATACATTTCAGGAATAGTGTTATCACTTATTGCTTTATTTTTATATCGTGTTTATCGAATACAAACGAAAGGCAGTCTTGAAGAGTATAGAGCTTAATAAAGAGAACAGTGGGGTCCTCCTATTAAAATAAAAATAGGCGGTGGAAATGCTGCCACGCGTAGTAGTGAGAAGAACACTCACTACTACATTAAAGACATGTGTCATCATTTCTACACCGCATTTAAGAAAAGACTAAAAACGAGCTTCCCGAAGCTCGTTATTAGATTTACTAATATAAAAGAAAATAAAAATAGGCGGTGGAAATGCTGCCATGCGTAGTAGTGAGAAGGACACTCACTACTACATTAAAGACATGTGGCATCATTTCTACACCGCATTTAAGAAAAGACTAAAAACGAGCTTCCCGAAGCTCGTTTTTAGTCTTTTCTTAAGTTAATTGTTGTTCTGCAAATTCCCTATAAAGTTCATGTGTTTGTACGAGCTCTTCGTGAGTGCCAACCCCAGTGATTTCACCGTTCTCAATAAATATGATTTTGTCTGCATTTACAATTGTAGATAAGCGGTGGGCTATTACAAATGTAGTTCGTCCTTCCATGAGGCGGAACAGTGCCTGTTGTACTATTCCTTCTGATTGGCTGTCTAAACTAGCTGTGGCTTCATCCATCATCAAAATTTTTGGATCTCTTAAAAATGCACGTGCAATCGCAATTCGTTGTCGTTGGCCACCGGAAAGCTTAACGCCTCTTTCACCAACTTCTGTATTGAGGGCATTTGGAAAATCTTTTATAAACTGATCTGCGTAAGCCATCTTTGCAACTTCCCAAAGCTTCTCATCATTAATATTTGCTCTATCCTCTAAGCCATAGCATAAGTTCTCACGGATAGTTCCTACCATCATCGGACTATCTTGTGAAACATAGCCAATTTGGTTTCGCCAAGAGTACATAGATATGTCTTGGATAGGGGTATCGCCGATAAAAATTTGACCAGTGGTAGGTTCATAAAATTGCTCTAACAAGCCAAATAACGTCGTTTTTCCTCCACCACTAGGTCCAGCAAACGCAACCAGCGTACCTGGCTGCACATCGAAGGAAACATTTTTGATAACCTGCTCTTCCTCACTATAGGAAAAAGAAACATTTTTCACATAGATTGCTTTGTTAGATATGTCCATATCTATTCCTTCTTGACCAGCTTCTTCGTCAACTTCAAGTATGTCGATAATCCGTTCAGTAGCCCCTTTTGCCTTTTGTAATTGAGTAAAAAACATCGTAAAGGATGTAATTGGAAAAATAATCTGAAATAAGTAAAGTAAGAAAGCGACTAAAGAACCAGTCGTCATTGTACCATCGGCGACTCGAATACCACCGTATCCTATAATGATTACGATAACAACCATGACAACGAGGTACATCAGTGGTGATATAAGTGCAAATATTTTCCCTTCTCGTAGCCCGTAGGAAAAAAGCTTATTTATACCTGCAATGCCTTTTTTTTCTTCTGTTCGTTCAGCGTTTGATGCCTTCATTAAGCGTATTTCACTTAATGTTTGCTGCACGTTTCCTGTAAAATTAGCAGTTTCATCTTGTAGTCCACGTGAAATTTTAGACATTCTCATACCAAGTGGAACCATAAACGCGATGGTAATAGGAACCGCAAGGAACATAAGTAATGTCATTTTCCAATCCATAATGAACAAAATGATAACAGCACCAATAATGGTGATAATTCCACTAATAAATTGAGGGAAGTGCTGGGAAATAAGATCCTTCACAATGCCTGTATCGTTAACAACTCTACTGACGGTTTGTCCACTAGTGTTTTTGTCAAAGTAACTAACAGGTAAGCGCAAAAGTTTAAACCACATCCTTTCACGTAAGCGAGCAACAATTTTTTGTCCTACATACGCTAAAGCATACATAGATATTCCGTCAGTAATTGCTTGCAAAATAAAAACTAAAATAATAGCAATAATGAGGTAGATGTTTAAAGCGTCCATGGAAAAGCCGTCTACCATTTCTCTCGTTAAAAGTGGGATTGACAAGCCTACAATAGTAGTAATGAAACTACCTATTAATCCAATTCCAAATGCGAGCTTAGGAATTTTAGTAGAAAGTATTAGTTTAATAAAAGGTTTAAGAGAAGTTTGCTGTTGTTCCATCAAAATACTACTCCTTTAGATTTGTTATTTGGATGTTTTGTGTTCAAATATATTTACGTAAAAAAAGAGAAAAAAGTAACAAATTTTGTTAATGTTTATGAATTATTATAGATGTAACAGCGTGGGGACGATCAGATGTATACTGCTTAAAAAGTAATAAAGATAGGAAAGTGATGTATTGCATGAGATGTAATTGTTTCTAAAGAAAGTTAGCGAGATTGGTCAATGTTGAAGGTAGGTGAATAGATTTTAAAAGCCCGTTAGAAGGCCAGTTCAGTGCTAAAGGGATATGAAAAGCATTTTAAAGTCCCGTTAGCAAGATAGGCTCGTGCTGAAGGGATATAAAACAAAGTTTAAAAGCCCATTAGAAGGCAAGTTCAGTGCTAAAGGGATATGAAGAGTATTTTAAAGTCCCGTTAGCAAGATAGGCTCGTGCTGAAGGGATATATAAAACAAAGTATAAAAGCCCATTAGACCCCAGTGCAAAAGTATGAAACCTCATTTGAAATCCACCCCATAAAAAAACTACACGTGATTGTAGAGTCAAGCTCCCCCACCCCCCCACAACCTTCCGATCAGCATAACAAAAACAAAGGCTGCCCTATCCTAGGAAAAGTACAAAAGCTTTAACTAGAACACAGCAGCCACCCTACTTAAGTTTACTCAGGAAACCAAATTTTAAAATTCCCACTCAAAGCTAGTAAACTAAACATATATAAGCAGTTGTCGTAATAACGCCTTTTGCCTGTTCGAACAGGCGTATTCCAAAAAAGCTTCACGCAGTCGTGAGCATACTCTCCGTCAGCAGCTAACGAAGCCATTGCATTTGTTGCTAGTAAACCAACAGGATGGAGAGATTTTTCTTCGAAGGGCTTTCCATCTACAGTATAGCGGCGATAATCTGCCGGTTTTTTATCTGCAAAAAAGGCTTGTATTCGATTAGCATTTTCTACTTCCCATTCATCACCACGGAACCACTCATAGTCTAAACCAATATTAGCTGCTACACGATACGAGTCACTATAAAAGTGACCAAAACCTCGTATGTGGTTAGGCTTTCCATCGTAGAATGCATATTCTGGTGCCAACCCAGTTTCAGGATGGCAAGCTATTTTTAAATATTCCCTACTTGCTGATGCAGCCTCTTTCCAAAACGGACGGTCCTCTGGATTTGACCACAAACTAAATAACTCATAAAAATGGGGAAGATGGTATGATGGATCGCTAAACTCGCAATTTGGAATAAATTTAATTAGTTTATTTTCTAGATTCCACATCGGATAGCCGTGACCACCCTCGCCTTTATGAAGGACTGTATGCAATAGAGATTTCGCTTGTTGACTATAGTTAAATGGCTCTTCTCCATCTCCCCAACAATGGGAAGCAAACAGAAGAGCTAATGCGAAGTACTCTTCTCCGTCCGGTGCGGGTCCATTCGAGTTTCTCGATCCATCTGGGAGACAAGACCACGCAAAATACCCAGCATTCTCTCCTTCAGTCATAAACATGTAAGTTACCGTCCACTTCCATAAACGATCGAATACTTCTTTTTTATTGAGTTGTACAGCCATCATCATCCCATAAGACATACCTTCTGTTCGGACGTCTATATTACCAGTATCAAGCATATAAGCAAGATCCTCGCCAACCTCATAGTAAATCTTTGTTTCTTCATGATCTCCAAACAGTTTATCCCAAGTATCTTCAATTTTTCTATTAATCTCTAAATTATCATAGCCAATTTCCTTAAAAATGTTACGGTAATCTCCAGTATTGAAAGCGCCGTTTTTTACTGTCATGATATGATCCTCCTTATGAGCTCCATTCCTTTGAGTAGGAAGGTATTAAACTATCGTCTAGCTCGATATATGTTTCCGTCTCATCTTTCACACGGCTTATTTCAATGAAAGATACTTCATTTTTAGTAAGGGTAATGGTGAGTGGTAATCTACCATCAATAACAAGCTTTCTTTCTGTTCTTATTTGGGGCTTTGCAACCTCTATTAACGTTTCTATTTCATTTTGTTTAGGAAAACGAGGCCTCCCCATTTGCTTCCATACCTTCCATGGATTTGCGTGATTTTCATCTATTGTTTGACGTTTAATAAAAGCTTCTTTATATGGAAATGGTAGGTCAATAGACATATCTTTGTTAAAGTCATGTCCTTTTTTCATCACGACATTCCAAACAACTATAGTGATAGAGTCATCCCCGCGCTTCGTAACAATACATTCTGTGTCTCTATGAAGTATTATTTCGCCTAGCTTATTGAAAAAGCTAAACAGGTGGTAGGTCGGTTTTGGTATGCCATTTAATGCTACTAAGCCAAATCCACCATGAAATTGCGCTTTAGGTACATCGGCTTCTTCAAAGACATCGCTAAATGTCCAATAGGAAAAGGAATCAACGTAATCCCCTGCTTCGCTTAAAACTCTTGCTAAATAAGCAGCATTTAATGGAGTGTCGTGGACAGGATTAATAGGACTATAGGATGTATTGTATTCTGTAATATGAAAAGGTAAATGAGGGAAAGGTGACGAATGAATTAACTCTCTTACCTCTTTTAGTTCATCTAACATATGATCACAATCAAACAATTCTTGATAGTAATACTCAGGTGTTACCTTATGCGGTTTAGCTGATGTATAAGCATGTCTAGAAACAAAATCAACTGGAACGTTTTCATTTTTACAAAAGGTAAGGAAATCTGTAATCCATTCATCAGACCCTCCACAAATTGCAGGGCCACCAACCTTTAAGTCAGGACAAACATCCTTTACAGCAGATGCAGTTATTTTATACAGTTTAAAATATTCTTCTTTATTCGCATCCTTCCAAAAGTTGACCAAATTAGGTTCATTCCATACCTCAAACGGCCATTTCTTCACTTCTTCCAAGCCATATCGATCAATGAAGTGGGACACTACAGCATGGATAAGGTTATACCACTTGTCATAGTCGTTTGGGGGAGTGACATTTCCTTCCCAAGCAAAAATAGTTTGATCGCCAGATGCTAATGCTTGAGGCATAAATCCAAATTCAATAAACGGCCTAAGTCCTAATTGTAAATAACTATCAAAAATGCGGTTAATATACGTGAAATTATAAAATGGCTTAGTTGAACCATCTGGGAGATTTAGCTCTCGGTAAATACCGATATCATCATGAAGTAGGCCATGCCCTCTAATAAATTGGAAACTAATTTTTTCCTGAACAAGCTTTAAGTGATCCCAATATTCTTTTTGTAAAGCTAGGCCAAGTCGCCCAGTACCAATACAATAATTCCAGTTATTACTAAAATACTGATTATCCTTATCATTAATTATTTTCATAAAATCCCCCCATTTTGTAGCATTTTAACAAACTAATGACGTATAGTAACTCTTTAAAATATAGAAAAAACTTTAAAAACTAAAGAAAATCCTAAATTTTTTACAGTGAGAAATATAGTTTACTCTCTTTATTAATAAGTGAGAGTTTTGTATAGTTTAAGAAAGCGTTTACAAAGAAATGAGGGTAACAAAATGAAAATACGAGCGATGATAATGGTACTTATATCTTTGTTCCTGTTAGCTGGTTGTGGTTCTGAAGCAAGTGATGGCAGTGGTAAGCTTCAAATAATGTTTTTATCAGAAGTACCAAATAGCTACGAAGCTAACTTTATTCCTTATATTGAAGACATTATTCGTAGAGCTGATGAGGACCCTGACAATATTGAAATTATTGTTCAAATATATCCTATCTCACATGAGAAATTAACTTTAGAGATTGTTGCTAGAGATGTAGATATTTTTATTATAGATGAATCATTAAGACATGTTTTGCTAGATCCATATGGTCTACACCCATTAGAGGAATTACGGAATAATTTTGGAGATGAAGCAGAAATAGAAGAATTTGTATTAGATGATCATGAAACAGGTGATCCGCATTTATATGCTGTCCCATTAGATAATGATTCTACGTTAATTACTGATTTAGGATTGGAGTTACCAGCACCACTAATCGGAGCAGTTGTAAGATCGAGTTATTATAAGGAACTGGCAGAACAAATTTTAGCTGAGTTTTTGTGACACAAAATTATATTACATAAAGGGTGAGAGGAATGAATGTTAGTTGGATGGCAAGTCCATTTTATCGTTCTTGTGATTGGATATGGAAAATGGCGTATGTTAACTTACTTTGGCTTGGTTTTACGGTATTAGGTTTTGGAATACTTGGCTTTTTACCAGCGACATTAGCAATGCTTACCGTTATGAGAAAGTGGTTAATGGGAGAACCTGATATAGCTATATTTAAAACATTTTTAAATGCCTACAAAGAAGGATTTATAAGAATAAATCTAATAGGTTTACTATTTGCATTCGGTGCTTATGTCATTGTTTTTAATTATATGTATTTAGGAACAATTGAAGGGCCAGTGCATACTATTTTAAGCTTAGGTTGGTATATTGGGCTCATTGTATATACCGTTACGCTTGTTTTTCTCATCCCAACTTACGTTCATTATGAGCTAAAGCTCATGCAATACTTAAAGGCTAGTTTCATTGTTGGTCTCGTGAATCCTTTAGCCATGATTACTTTAATAATCGGCCTACTGCTAATGTATCAGCTCTTTACGTACATTCCTGGCTTAATTCCGTTTTTCGGTCCAAGTATGCTTGGGATGATGGTCATGTGGTGTGCCCATATGGCATTTACTAGATTAGAAAGGAAAAAAGAGAAGTTAGAAAACGAAAAAAATGATGTCTCTCAAAGTCCAAGTACAAATACCAAGAGTGCTATTACTCATAAGAAGCCGAGAAGAAGAACACGAGTGATATGGTAAAAAAGCAAGAGGAGGCTTATGTACAATACACTTGCTGCGGGCCCACTATAAGAAATGACTAGGAATTAGTCTATTTCTTATAGTGGGTATTTTTGTTTCTACGAAGGGGATCCGTGTAATGCTATTGACTATTTACAAATGAACAGGGGGAAATTACACCACATGTATTAGGAAGAACAGCAATTTAATAAAAGAAAACAGTCCTATTACGTCTAATTTTCAACGAAATCTATCATTTATAAAAGTAAACTACATAGGTACTATAGTTTTCGAAGTGAGAACTTTAGATTATGGGGTTTCTATAAATGTAAGCGCTTTATATATTTAGACTGTTTCATACTGTTTTTTCGAAAAGATCGTGAAAACAGAGCGTAAGGTAAAACTAAAATGGGAGGTAATACAATGAAAAGAAGGCATGTAAAACTATTTTTTATTCAGTTACTCGTAATTTTGTTAGTTTTGCCACCAGGAATAATGACAGCACAATCTTCTGTAGAAGCAATTGGCAGCTTTGAACGAGAGATTATTGCAGAATATCACTTTGATGATGGAACGACGCAAGGGTGGTTTGGGAGAGAAGCAAATCTTGAAGTCGTGGACAACGAAGCACATTCTGGAGAGTATAGCCTTTTCGTGGATGGAAGAACTGAGGGGTGGAATAGTCCGGCGTTAGACTTACAAGGAATGCTCGAAATTGGGGCTACATATGAGATAGCTGGCTATATGAAACGCGCTGAGGCAACATCTGAAGAAAAGCTTGTTATGGCAATGATTGATCAATCTGTTGGAGAAGATGCGCAATACAACTGGATTAATAGTAGAGAAACCTCTCAGACTGATTGGGTAGAGTTAAGAGGGGAATACACGATAACAGATGAAAAAGAAGACCTAGTATTATATTTTGAAATAGAAAACAACACGGAAAACTTTTATATCGATTCTATTTCTATTACGAAAATTTCTCCGGCAGATGATAGCTTCGTTCCAGAGATTGTAGCCGAATTTGATTTTGAGGATGGAACGACACAAGGCTGGTTTGGTAGAGGGATAACACCGAAAGTAGTACAGGGAAATGGGCAATCAGGAGAGCACAGCATCTTCGTTGAAGGTAGAACAGAAAATTGGCATAGTCCCGCACTGAATGTGAGAGAGCTGTTTGAAATTGGTGCTACGTATGAAATAACAGGTCACATGAAGCGTGCAACTACTACTGAAGAAGATGGGAATTTGGTAATGGCAATGATTGATCAATCTATTGGTGGGGATGCAAATTACAATTGGATTGATAACAAAAGAGTGACGCATGATAACTGGGTGGCGTTATCGGGTGAATATTCTATTACTGAGGAAAAGGGAGAGTTAACTCTTTATTTTGAAATAGAAGGTAACACCGAAGATTTTTATATTAATACGATTACAATTACGATGATATCACCGCCAACAGAAACGGGCGATGATGACATCATTGACGTGCCCGTTGAGGAAAGGGTTGCTGCATTCACGGATTTTGAGGATGGTACAACTCAAGGGTGGGAGCCGAGAGAAGGCCCAGAGGAATTGACCGTAACGACAGATACAGCAAAAAATGGGGAAAGAAGCTTACTAATATCTAATCGTCAAGGCTCCTTTCACAGTGCGAAGCTCGATTTCCTCGATCATATGTATGCAGGCCATACGTACGACATTAGCGTATGGGTGAAATTAGCACCAGGGGAAACGCCTACGAGCTTACAAATATCTCGAGCAGAAACTATTTCTGGCTCTACAAATTATTATCCACCAGTAATTAACCCAACTGAAGTAACAGCGGATGAATGGGTATTGCTACAAGGAACATATACATTAACTGGAAACGTAAGCGATTTGTATTTCTATGTCGAAGAGCCTTATGACGAAAATCAAGAGACAGGCGTATCGTTTTATATAGATGACTTTAAGGCAGAGGTTAGGGTTCCTGATGAGCTAGAAGATATAGCACCGTTAAAAGACGTATTTGCAGATCATTTTGACATTGGTGCAGCAGTTGAACCACGCCATACAGCTGGTCAGCACGGAAAAATGCTGGAAAAGCATTATAACATGCTCGTTGCAGAAAATATTATGAAGCCAGAGTCAATACAGCCAACAGAGGGTGAATTTAACTGGGTGAATGCAGATGCAATGTTTGATTATGCTGAAGAAAACGGATTAAAGGTTCGTTTTCATACACTCGTATGGCATAGTCAATCACCAAGCTGGATGTTTCTAGATGCTAATGGAGATCCAATGGTTGTTGATGGTGTAGTAGCTGACCCTGATAATCTAGAAGCAAATAAGGCGTTGCTGCTTCAAAGAATAGAAGATCATGTCCATGCTGTAGTTGGAAGGTATGGAGATCGTGTTGATTCGTGGGATGTTGTGAACGAAGTCATTGTTCCTACTGAAGAGGATGGTTTCAGAAAAAGTGAATATTATTTAATTACGGGTACAGAGTTCATTCATAAAGCTTTTGAAGCGACTGCAGAAGCATTAGCAGCACTTGGGGATGATGTCCATCCAAATGCAAAGCTATACTACAACGATTACAACACACACAATCCGCAGAAAAGAGAATTCATTTACGAGATGGTCAAGGAGATGCAAAACGAAGGAATTCCTATTGATGGTATAGGGCATCAAACACATTTAAATATAAACTCTTCGATAGAGCTTGTCATAGCATCTATTGAACGATTTACTGAGCTTGGATTAGATAATCAAATTACAGAGCTAGATATTAGTATTTACACCGGTAATAATGAAGCGTTTTTCAGTTATGCTGACATACCTGCATCTAAGCACGAAGAAGTGGCGATGGCGTACGGAGAGCTTTTCAAACAGTTAAGAGGTGTGAGTGATCAAGTGAGCAGTGTTGTCTTTTGGGGAATAGCGGACGACCATACTTGGCTACACGGCAGAGGAGTCGCCAACCGTGTCGATGCACCATTTGTTTTTGATCAGGATTTAAAGGCGAAAGAAGCTTACTATACTGTCATTGATGATAATTATGTTGCTCCAGAAAGACCATCGATACCGGAGCCTAAATCAGAAATTGCTTATTATGGTACACCAACAATCAATGGCGAACTAGATGATATTTGGCAAATAGCTACTGTCTTCGAGACGGATACTTGGGTTGAAGGTGAGAGTGGCTCTACCGCTAGCGTAAGAGCATTGTGGGACGATGAATATTTATATGTTTTCGCTGAAGTGACAGATAGTCAATTAAGCAATGTAAGTAATAATGAATGGGAGCAAGATTCAGTAGAAATTTTCGTTGACCAAAATAATGAAAAAACAAATTATTATCAGCTTGATGATGGACAATTCCGTGTCAACTTTGAGAATGAAGTGAGCATTAATGGGTTTGGGTCCGATACATTTAGAAGTGCTACAGCAATAACGGAAGAAGGATATATTGTAGAAGCAGCAATAAAGCTAGAAGCGATCGAACCAGTTGAAGGTACTGTTATCGGCTTTGATATTCAAGTAAACAACGATGAAAATGGAGACGGAGTAAGAAATAGTGTAGTGACATGGAATGATCCGACAGGTGAATCATATCAAAGCACATCTCAGTTCGGTGAATTACAATTCGTTCTTGAGCCAGAAACGGATCAAGAGAAACCAGTGGATGATCCATTAAAACCAGGTGATCAAGAACGAAAACCAAGTACCCCAGGAGAAGAGGATAGCCTAGTAATAGGGGGAGAGGGTGGCTCTGAAAGACAACACGAAACAGAAGAAGGAAGTAAAGGTGATGAGCTTCCTAGAACAGCAACGAATAATTACAATATGATCGCGCTTGGTTCGTTGTTACTACTGCTTGGAACAACAATTCTTATTGTGTTTAGAAGGAAAAATAAGGTGACTATACGAGAGTAATGATTTGTTTCATATAAAGTAGTCAGGAAGAAGGAAAAAAAGACTAATTTAGAAAGAAAATTTTTACTTATATCACAAATTTAGTTGATTTAATCGGTGTAAGAGGGACTTCAAAAGGACAGATCTTTTGAAGTTCACTCTTTTTGTTTTTCTTTAAGTTAATGAAAGCGTTTACTTTATAGTGTATAATAGATTAATATTTTACATATTTTTCAATAGTATGTATAAATTATAAAATATGAGAATAGAGGTGGTTCGTATGTATAAGGTGCTTTTAGTCGATGACGAAGTTTTTGTTAGAAAAGGATTAAGAAGTCTCATTGAATGGGAGAAGTGTGGTTATGATGTTGTCTCAGAAGCGGATGATGGTGAAGATGCGTTTGAAGTCATAAAACAAATTAGCCCAGACGTTGTAATTACTGATATTAAAATGCCTATTGTCGACGGATTAGAGCTTATCAAAAAAGTACGAGAAACCCTAGATCATGATACGAAGTTTATTATTATTAGCGGTTATAATGATTTTTCCTACGCTCAAAGGGCCGTGAAGTATGGTGTCGTTGATTTTGTTTTAAAGCCGATTGATAAGGAAGAGTTTGAAGGTATTTTAACCGATCTACATCGACGCTTAGAAATGGAAAGGACTGCTAGGAAAGCGAAAGATAAGCTATATTTAAGCCAGTTAATAGTCAATGTGTTTGATGAAGCGGTAAAAGAAGGCGAAATTTCTAAGTGGTCTAGAGCGTTAAAAATGGATCAAAGTCAATTTTTTTATTACGTTATCTTTGAAAAGAATAATGTCACACCAAATAAAGTTACTCCGGATAAGGAGAGGAAGTGTCTGAGTAATATTATTGTTGATGCGTTATCGGACATAGAAAAAAATAATCAACCGCTAGCGATTTATGAACATGAGGAAAATGCAATAGGCATACTTATTGCCGCGCACCATTTGATTGAATTTGATCATGATATTGTCCAATTCGTTTCAAGAATTAGTAAAGAGGTGAATAGAAAAGCCAATCAACCGATAACTGCTTTTATAGGAACTAAAGTATCGAAATTATTTTCCATCAAGCATTCATACGAAACAGCGAATAGAATAAGGAGCTATAAATATATAGTGGAAGACAAGGATGTCATATCTTATGAGAACGTAATGAATATCCCAATAACATTTAACGATATAAATAAGTCACTTTATGTCAAGCTGATAGAGCAAATGGAGGAAAAAAATATAAACGAGCTAGAAAAAGTAATCGCACTAATTTTTAGCGAATTTCAGTCAAGAAGGTTTGCACCTTGGGCGATAAGGACCTCCATTAATCGTTGTGTTCATGGAATTATAGAAACAATTAATAGTATGGATGGAAACGTGAAAAGCATGTCTACGATAGAAGCGATGACGAATTGGGAAAAATATCATTTAACGTTAGATGAACTAAAAAAAGTATTCCGTGAATTTATAATTGAAGGGACAGATATGATCCAAGAGCTAAGGAAGGAAAATATGAAAGGAGATATATATAAAGTAAAAGCTTACGTTGAAAGTAATTACCACAAAAACATAAGCTTGAAAAGTATTGCGAGACAATTTTATATGAACCCAGTTTACATGGGACAACTGTTTAAGAAAACCTTTGGCATGTATTTTAAAGAGTTTGTTTTAAAGCTAAGAATGGATGAAGCAAAGAAGCTATTACGTCAGACGGATATGCTAGTCTATGAAATTGCTGAAAATGTCGGCTTTGGTAGTACAGACTACTTTGTTACGCAATTCGAGAAAAAATGTAAAATGACGCCAACAGAGTATAGGAATGAACTACTAAAAAAATAAAAAGAAGGAAAAAGACGATGCTACCTTCCAAATATAATTTCAATAATATGAAACTTAGAAATAAGCTGCTGTTATTATATATCTTTTGTGTATTTTTACCGATTGTTATTACTAATATCGTATTTTTTAATGTCACGTCCAATAATATAAAAAATCAGAAAATGCATGATGTAGAGCTCGTCTTAGACCAAATAACGAATGACTTTACAGATGTTGTAGATCAAGCTGTTGGCCTTACTTCACGTCTATACGTTGACTATAGTCTATATGAATATTTTGAAGCAGACTACGAATCTACATTGGACTATGTTGAAGCATATGGCGTCTTTTTAAGGAATTTTCATAGGTATAGCAGTATGTATTATACGATTCAGTCGATAACCTTTTATACGGATAATGAAAATATCATTTATGCTGGCGGTGTTCGTCCAATAAATGATGAGACAAAAAAGGAAGAGTGGTATACGTACCTTAACGAGGTAGACCATCCAATTGTAATTAGAACAAACCCTTTAGAGGACAGCGATAGATTTAGTGTGTTTAGGGAATATGATTTTTATAAAAACCTAGACGAGAAGGAAAAAATTATACGGGTAGATATTAATTCGAGTACAATTAACCAAATCTTTCATAACGTGACGTTACAAGGAAATATCTACTTATTAAATGAAAATAATGAGATTGAATTTTCTACTGATGAAAATATTCAATGGCAAACAGAACAAATAGGTTTTGATAGTGTCAACATGCCAGAGGATACTATTTTTTTAGAAGAGCGTAATTTACCCCACAACTATTTTGAAGATTGGAAAATAGTGGGGGTAATCTCTGAAAACGAAATATTAGAAGAGCTGTACAATTCAAGACAGTTTATCGTTATATTAGCGAGTATTAATATTATTTTACCTACCTTGCTTATTATCTTAATCTCAAAATCAATTCATACGCGTCTTCTTAGGCTATTGAAGCATATGAAAATGATGAAAAGGCAAAAGTTTGATCTAATAGCGTTTGCTGATGATAAAGATGAAATTGGGGAAGTAATGACAGAATTTAATAAAATGTCGAAAACGATTAATAAACTTATTAATGAAGTGTATGTTGCAAACTTAGAAAAAAAGGATTCGCAATTAAGAGAAAAGCAAGCACAGCTAAGTGCATTACAAAGTCAAATCAATCCTCATTTTCTTTTTAATGCTTTAGAAACCATTCGTATGCGAAGTGTAATCAAAGAAGAGAAGGAAACAGCTCAAATTATTCAAAATATGGCGAGTATTTTTAGAAATTCTCTTACTTGGGGGAAGGATTGGGTTTCTGTACGTGAAGAAGTAGATTTAATTATAAGTTTCCTGGAAATTCAAAAATACCGTTTTGGTAACAAATTAGAGTATGAGCTAGAGATAGAAGACAGTGCTTATGAATGTATTGTTCCTAACCTTATCTTTTTACCTTTTGTAGAAAACGCAAGTATGCATGGCATAGAGTTGAAAAAACAAAAAGGGAAGATACAAATTGTGATAAAAAATATTAATCAACAACTTGTATTTAAAATTGAAGATGATGGTGTAGGTATCGAAAAGGAAGAGTTAGCAAAAATTTTAAAAAATCTAAAAGATGAGGATAGCATGGGAGATAGTGTTGGTATTAAAAATGTTTATTACAGATTGAAACTCTATTATAAAAATAACTTCGAGTTTTCCATAAAAAGTGCATCACATAAAGGGACAATAGTAGAAATGAAGCTACCATTTCAAAAGGATTAGCTGAAATAATTGTACAAGCTCAAAAGAGGGTGTTCGAAGGAGAAGTGGCTATTCGTTCACCCTCTTCTAGTTTACGAATATGCTCACTTAATACATAATATCTATATTTTTCAAAGTGTGAACTATAGTTTAACTGGTCTGAATATACAAATGAAAGCGCTATAATGAAAGTGCTTTCATACGGAAGCGCCAAAAAAAAGTAGGATGAGAGGGGTTGTCAAATGTTTAAAAGAAGGTATTTATTCATTTTATTGTCACTGTTACTGCTTTTAGCCTTTGTTGCTTGTTCTAGTGATGATGAGGCTTCGTCAAATGATCCAGATACTTCAGACGTTGATGAGACAGGCGATGATGATGCGGATGAAATTGATAAAACGCCAATCACGTACTCATTATTTAATGCAGGGGTTTCACGTAGAGATATTGATACGAACGAAACACGTATTGGGAAGATTTTTGAAGAGGAAACTGGTGTTAACTTTAAAATTGAGCATCTAGTAGGGGATATTGATACTAAAATTGGGGTAATGGTTGCAAGTGGATCTTATCCAGATGTGATTGTTCCAGATTCGGCTATTGATGTATTGTTAGATGCCGAAGCTTTTATACCGTTAAATGACCTTCTAGAAGAGCATGGTCCGAACCTACTTGAAGCGTATGGTGACTATCTTGACTTGTTCACGATGGATGATGGAAATATATACTACATTCCATTTGGAGCGACGATAAATGAATATAAGCCAAACCCGAATATTGACCAAGGCGCATTTTGGATTCAACGTGGAATCCTAAAGGAGTATGGTTTCCCGGAAATAAATACATTAGACGAGTACTTTGATGTTATTGAACGATATGCTGCTGAAAATCCAGAGATAGATGGGATGACAACAATACCATTTACTGGTCTCACTTACGATTGGAGATTCTTTGCATTCTCGAATATTCCAAATCACTTAGCTGGCTATCCAAATGATGGTGGCGTCATGATTGACATGGAAACGCATGAAGCATCTGTATATGCTGATTCAGAATATGCAAAAGATTTCCTTTGGAAAATGAATGAAATTTACCATAAAGGTTTATTAGATAGGGAGCTATTTGTAGCAAACTACGATGAGTACATTTCTAAATTATCATCTGGTCGAGTATTAGGATTCTTCGACTACGGTTGGCAATTTGGTGATGCACGAAATGCACTAAGAGATGCCGGGAACCCGGATAGAGAATTTATGGCATTACCTGTTGTATTTGAAGGTGTTGAGTATGATCAATATTTAGATCCGCCATCCTTTACAGCAAACCGTGGTATTGGAATTAGTAGAGATGCCGAAAGTCCAGAGCGCATTATTCAATACTGGGATAACATGATTAAAGAAGAAAATCAAAAGCTTATTATGTGGGGCTTTGAAGGTGAACACTATTCTGTCGACGATGATGGATTATTTTATCGTACACAAGAACAGCTAGATTTAACGAGAAACCAAGATGAAAGAGAAGAAGTCGGTATGACTCATTTCGAATGGTATTGGCCTCGTTTAAATGGAACCTTCTCAGATGGAATAAATGCTGTCGAGCCTGCAAGACAGCCTGAAGTGGCACTTGCAGACTATAACGATGATGATAGAGAATATTTAGATGCTTACGGTATTAATATGTTCTCTGAATTATTTGCTCCGCCTGATGACAGACCTTGGTATCCAGCTTGGGGTGCAAATATTGAACAAGGATCACCTGAGCAAATATTTGAGGAGCGTCAAGATGAACTTCTAAAAAGGCACTATCCTAGAATTGTGTTAGCTGACGACGAAGAGGAATTTGAAGAAGAGTGGGAAGCATTTGTAGAAGCTTACCGTAGTCTTGATGTAGATGGATATGAGGCATTCTTTGAAGAATACGTTCAATCTCGTCTCGAAGATTAGTGATTAAATCAGTAAGGTAGTAAGTATAGGAGGGGCTGTGACAAACCGAATACGAGGGGTGTCATAGCTCCCTTTTTTAAAAAGGTTCTACAGTTTGAACACAAACTATAATAATCATGTTTTTGAATGTTTCAAAATACCCGCAAGCTTTACAACAGGGAGGGAGAGCAGTGTTACAGCCAACACCGACGCCAGTTACGCCGAAAAGTCCTATACCGAGGAAAAAGAAGACTGGCTTTAAAAACTTTATAAAAAAATGCAAGGAACAAAAAGTACTCCTTTTAATGAGTATTCCATTTGTGCTATGGTTGTTCGTTTTTAGATATGTACCTTTATATGGTTGGACGATGGCCTTTCAAGACTTTAGACCTGCAAGACCAGTATTTGAACAAGAGTGGGCTGGTTTTGAACACTTTATATTCTTATTTACTGAACCTAGATTTTACGAAGTACTAAGAAATACACTTGCGATGAGCTTGATTAACTTAGTACTAGGGTTTATTACTGCAATAACACTAGCCATATTGTTAAATGAACTACGCAATATGACGTTTAAGAGAGTTGTACAGACAGTCAGTTATATGCCGTACTTTTTATCTTGGGTAGTAGCAGCAGGATTAGTATCTTATGCACTATCATTAGAAAACGGTATCGTGAATATCGTTTTAGTTAATTTACGAATTATTAGTGAGCCGATCGTATGGCTCGGTATTGGAGAGATATTTTGGGGTATTATCGGTGCCGCTGATGTTTGGAAAAACGTAGGGTGGAACTCTATTATTTACTTAGCTGCTATAGCGATGATCGATACGCAGCAGTATGAGGCCGCACAAATTGACGGGGCATCAAGATTGCAGCGTATATGGCATATTACTTTGCCAGGTATGAAGCCAGTTATCATCATCCTATTAATTATGAACCTTGGTTATATTTTAGAATCAGGCTTTGAAGCGCAATATCTATTAATGAATCCACAAAATAGAGACTTTGCAGAAAATCTAGATATTTACGTATTGCGTTACGGTATATCGATGGGGAACTTCTCCTTAGCTACGGCAGCCGGAATATTTAAAACAATAGTCAGCTTTATTTTCCTTTTCTCTGCAAATGCAATTGCGAAGAAAATGGGCGAAGCTAGATTGTTCTAAAGGAGGAACATCATGAAATTATCTAAATTAGCAGGTAGAAGGCGTTCAGCAGATGATTTAATATTTGATTCCCTAAATACAGTATTTTTACTTTTACTTTGTTTAGTGATGCTTTATCCGATGGTCAACACACTTGCGGTTTCCTTAAATGATGCTACCGACTCATTAAGGGGAGGCATTTATTTGCTACCGAGAGAATTTACTTTCTTTAATTATAAACACGTTTTCGGTCAATCAGAGCTTCTACAGGCTGGGTTAATTTCTGTGCTTCGAACAGTGATTGGAACTGCCACATCTGTGTTTTGTACAGCGATGGTTGCCTATACGATAAGTCGTCAATATTTCGTATTACGGAGATTTGTCACAATCGCATTTGTATTAACAATGTATTTAAATGGTGGACTTATACCGACTTATCTATTGATGAGAGAGCTACACTTAATCGGCACTTTCTGGATTTACATTATACCAGGACTTATCGGTGTATTTAATTTAATTGTCGTGCGCTCTTTTATTGAAGGATTACCAGAAACAATATTTGAGTCTGCTCGAATGGATGGTGCAGGCGAGTTTACACAATTTTTCAGAATTGCTTTACCTCTTTGTTTGCCGGTAATTGCAACCGTCTCACTATTTGTTGCTGTTTTCCAATGGAATCAGTGGTTTGATGTGTTTTTATATAACTCTTCTCAGCAACATTTAAGCACCCTGCAATACGAACTGATGAAAGTATTACAGAGCTCAAATGCATCACTGACAACAAGAAGTGCTGCTGACGCATTTGCCAATGCACCTGGACAAATGCAGGAAATAGTAACGCCAACGTCAGTACGTGCTGCAATCACAATAATAGTAAGTGTTCCTATTATTTGTGTATATCCATTTTTACAAAAGTACTTCGTTAAAGGATTAACTTTAGGTGGTGTAAAAGGATAACAGTTTGGAGGAATTACTATGAAGCAAAAGCTAGAAGAAACAATACCTTCTCTTTGTGGTGTTTATAGGGACTATTTTAATATTGGAGCAGCAGTGAATAAGTACACTATCGAATCTAACAAGCATTTACTAGAAAAGCATTTTAATAGTTTAACAGCTGAAAATGAAATGAAGTTCGAAAATCTTCAACGAGAAGAAGGGGTATTCACCTTTGAGGAAACAGATCGTATGATTTCGTTTGCCGAAGCAAATGGGATGAAGGTTCGCGGACATACACTCGTTTGGCATAATCAAACACCAGATTGGGTGTTTGCTCATCCAGATGGCAAATTAGTGAATCGCGATATGCTTCTAAATAGGATGGAAGCGCACATATTAGCTGTTGTTGGTAGATACAAAGGAAAAATAGAGAGCTGGGATGTAGTCAATGAAGCGATCTCTGATGACGCGACCGAGTATTTACGAAAATCGAAGTGGCTTGAAATAGTAGGGGAAGATTTTATTGCAAAGGCGTTTGAAAAAGCACATTTGGTTGACCCAGACGCATCGCTTTTTTATAACGACTATAATGAATCTTCGCCTGAAAAGAGGGAAAAAATTTATCGTTTAGTCAAGTCATTAAAAGAAAAGGATGTACCTATCCATGGGATCGGGCTGCAGGCGCATTGGAATATTGCAGAACCAAAAATTGACGACATACGTGCTGCTATAGAAAGGTATGCATCACTAGGCTTGCAAATTCAAGTGACAGAGATGGATGTATCTGTATTTGAATGGAATGATAAAAGAAAAAACGTAACTGAACCTACAGCTTCCATGTTAGAGTTACAAGAAAAGCGATACGAACAATTTTTTAACTTATTTAGGGAGTATCGCCAGGTTATAACAAGTGTCACATTTTGGGGGATAAGTGACGCATATACATGGCTGAATGACTTTCCTGTGAAGGGACGACGCAATTGGCCGTTCGTATTTGATGAAGCAGGAAAACCAAAGGGTGCTTATTGGAACATTACTCGTTTTTAATAAGGTAATAATTAATAGTTTTTTGCACCTTGGGGGAGCTTTCTAGCTTCAGGCGTTATGCATTTTTCTAAATTTAGCATTAACAGGGGATATAAAGCTTCGTATTATGAGAGGGTTAATGCAAGTATAAAAAAATTGGTAATCCGATTTGAACAGATGGAAACTGGAGGCTATTTAATGGACAGAGGATATAAAATGTGGCTCCGATATAATCAAATTACTAATCAAGAAGTGTTAGAAGAATATCAATCTTGTTTGCAACACCTCCATTTCAGTGTAAATACTGCTACGATACTAGCTGCAGTAGATGAACTGCAAGCGGGGCTTTCTTCTATGATAAATCATTCATTACATGTTCTAAAAACAAAAGATCAACGAGCTACGCTTTTGTTAACGATAGAGGAAAGTATTGCTAAGGAAGAAAACGTACAAGTAGAAATTGAGGATGAAGGTTACGTTATAAAGTCTATAAAGAATAATAGATTAATCATTTTCGGGAAAACAGATATTGGTGTACTATATGGTGTTTTCCATTTACTAAGATTAATGCAAACTCAATGTAGTTTGAAACATATATATATTGTTGAACAACCGAAAAACAGCCTTCGTATGTTAAATGAATGGGACAATATGGATGGTAGTATCGAACGTGGATATGCTGGTGTTTCTATTTTTTTTGAGAATAATCAATTCACCAAAGATTGGGAAAGAGTAAAAGATTATGCAAGATTATTAGCGTCTGTAGGTATAAATGGAATTGCTTTCAATAATGTAAATGTACATGAACAAGAGACGAAATTGATTACGCCTGAGTATCTACCGACTGTTGCAAAGGTAGCTAATATATTCAGAATGTACGGAATTAAAACTTTTCTAAGTATTAATTATGCTTCCCCTATTTCTCTTGGTGGAATGGACACTGCCGATCCGTTAAACGAGGAAGTACGACAATGGTGGAAGGATAAGGCGAAGGAAATTTATCGCTTCATTCCAGATTTTGGTGGTGTTTTAGTAAAGGCGGATTCGGAGCACCGTCCAGGACCGTTTACGTATAACCGGACACACGCAGACGGAGCGAACATGCTTGCAGGCGCGTTTGCGCCATTTGATGGGATCGTGCTTTGGAGATGTTTTGTTTACGATTGTATGCAAGATTGGCGTGACCGTTCTACTGATCGTGCGAGAGCAGCTTACGATCACTTTAAGCCAATAGATGGTAAGTTTCATAAAAACGTCGTTTTACAAATAAAGAATGGTCCAATGGATTTCCAAGTCCGTGAGGCAGTGTCTCCGTTATTTGGGGCAATGCCAAATACAAATCAAATGTTAGAATTACAAATTACACAAGAGTATACGGGGCAACAAAAACACTTGTGTTACTTAGTTCCACAGTGGAAAGAGATATTAGATTTTGATACGTATGCAAATGGTGTAAATACACCAATTAAATCGATTGTTGACGGTAGTCAATATAAGTATGATCACTGCGGGATAACAGCTGTTTCTAATGTAGGTAATGATGATAATTGGACGGGGCATACGTTAGCACAAGCGAACTTGTATGGCTATGCGCGATTGGCTTGGAATCCAGACTTATCTGCTGAGCTGATTACTGATGAATGGGCCAAGTTAACGTTTGGAGTCGATGAACAAGTTGTCCAAGTTGTTTCGAATATGCTACTTCAGTCTTGGCATATATACGAAAAGTACACTTCACCATTAGGTGTCGGCTGGATGGTGAATCCGGGTCATCATTACGGTCCGAATGTAGATGGATATGAATACTCTGTTTGGGGAACGTATCATTTTGCTGATAGTAAGGGAATTGGGGTTGACAGGACAGTAGCAACAGGAACAGGCTTTACAAACCAGTACTTCAAAGAAAACAAAGAACTTTACGAAACACTAAATAATTGTCCTGACGAACTGCTACTTTTCTTTCATCACGTACCGTACACACATCAATTAAAATCAGGAGATACGGTTATTCAACATATTTATAATACACATTTCGAAGGCGTGGAGGAAGCGATTGGTCTAAAGAAGAGCTGGCTTTCTTTAGAAGCAAAAATATCCCCCTCTATCTTTAATGGGGTATCAGAACGACTACAACATCAGATAGAGCATGCAAAGGAATGGAGAGATGTTATTAATACGTATTTTTATAGAAAGTCTGGGATCGAAGACGAAAAAAATAGAAAAATCTATTAATGGTAGAAGGAAAACTTGGTCTTATAGCCAAGTTTTCTCTATATAACACCTTAAGAGCTTGAACAGAATAAATTCAAGATTGGAGGGGAGTTTTTGATTCCACTGAATGAAAATTTAAAAGGAAAAGTAGCCGTTATTACTGGAGGAGGAGGCGTCCTATGTAGTGAAATGGCAAAGGAACTTGCAAGACATGGCGTCAAGGTCGCAATACTAAATAGAACACTAGAAAAGGGAGAAAAAGTCGCAGATACTATAAGGAAAGCAGGTGGCACTGCCATTGCTATCCGTTGTGATGTTGTTGATGAAGAGAGTGTAAAGAAGGCAGAAAAAACAGTCTCAAAGGAGTTTGGAACTTGTAATATATTGATTAACGGTGCCGGTGGCAATCATCCGAAAGGCTCGACAACAAATGAAGTTTTTGCATCAGATGATACGGTTAATCCAAATGTAACTTCATTTTTCGATTTAAGCTATGAGGGGTTTAATCATGTGTTTCAGCTTAATATTATTGGTACGGTCATTCCAACGCAAGTTTTCACGAAGGGAATGGTTGATGGAAATGGAGGTTCGGTTATTAATATATCCTCAATGGCTGCGCCTTCACCGATGACAAAGGTTCCAGCCTATGGAGCTGCAAAAGCAGGCATTGATAATTTTACACAATGGCTAGCAGTACATATGGCCCCTGCTAATATTCGAGTTAATGCGATTGCTCCAGGGTTCTTTCTTACCGACCAAAACCGTAGCTTACTAACATATGAAGATGGATCCTTTACGGACAGAGCAAAAAAAATCTTACAAAACACACCGATGAAGCGATTTGGAAAACCAGAGGATTTATTAGGGACATTATTGTGGTTAGTGGATGATCAGGCATCACGATTTGTAACAGGTATATCGGTGCCAGTAGATGGTGGCTTCATGGCATACCCGGGGGTGTAAAAGAATGGGTGGATTTATTACTGAAAATTATTTGTTAACGAGTGAATCTGCAAAAATTCTCTACCACGACTATGCAAAAAAAATGCCCATTTACGATTACCATTGTCATTTAAGTCCAAAAGAAATTGCAGAAAACAAGACGTTTCGAAATATGACAGAGATTTGGTTAGATGGAGACCATTATAAATGGAGAGTGATGAGGGCACTTGGTGTTGAGGAAAAATACATTACAGGAAATGCAAGTGATTATGAAAAGTTTCGAGCTTGGGCAAAAACGGTACCACAGATTATTGGAAATCCACTATATCAATGGACACACATGGAGTTAAAACGTTATTTTCATACAGATTTATTATTGAATGAAGATACTTGTGATATCGTTTGGGAGCATTGTAATAGCTTATTGCAAACAGCAGCCCTTTCCGCACAAAAAATAATCGAGCAATCTCAAGTCAAGATGATTGGAACAACAGATGATCCAGTAGATGATCTTATATATCATCAAGCCATTATGAAAAATGAACGCTTTAAAACGAAGGTACTTCCAACATTTCGACCAGATCAAGCATACGAAATTAGGAAGCAAGGCTACAATGAGTATGTTGATAAGCTATCCACCGTTACTTCTACTCGTATTGATAGCTTTCAATCTTTTTTACAAGCACTAGAATCAAGGATTCAATACTTTCATAAAATGGGGTGCCGAATATCAGACCATGGATTAGAAACCTTACCATATGAGGATGCCAGCACGGAAGAAGTCGAAAGTATTTTTTCGAGCGCTCGTCAAGGTGAAAAGGTAACCTTGCTTGAAGAATATAAGTTTAAAACATATGTACTTTCTTTTTTAGGGAGGTTATACCATTCTTTAGGGTGGGCAATGCAGTTACATATTGGTCCACTACGTGATAATAATGAAAAAATGTTTGCACGCATAGGTGCCAATACGGGATTTGACTCAATCAATGACTACTTTTTGGCAAAACCGTTGAATGCATTTTTAAACCGATTGGAAAAATCGAGTGAACTACCAAAAATGATTATTTATTCTCTTAATCCAAATCACAATGAAGTTATTGCATCTGCTTGTGGCAATTTCCATTCAGCTAGCATGAAAGGAAAAATCCAATTTGGAGCAGGTTGGTGGTATAACGACCATAAAGACGGCATGATAAGGCAGATGACAGACTTAGCTAATACAGGGGTGCTTAGTACTTTTATTGGTATGTTGACCGACTCCCGCAGCTTTTTATCCTATACACGCCATGAGTACTTCCGAAGGGTACTGTGTGAAATGGTTGGTAAATGGATTGAAAGTGGTGAAGCACCACGAGATTATAAACTATTAGGTGAGATGATTCAAAATATTAGCTATAACAATGCTGCAAATTATTTTGAAGTGCAAACTCATTAATATAAACCGTATTACGTGCAATAATTTAGCTCGTTTTCTCGTTTAATCATATGAGGTGTTCTACGTGTTCATATAATAGCGAAGTCTTCTGCTATTGCAGGAGACTCGCAGTATCATCGCAATTCGTGTACGTATAGAAGGGCTCTAAAATACATCGAAGTTTAAAAAATAAATTAACAAAAACTTAGTATGTTCAATAGACAAACTAAGTTGATAGTGTTATAATACAACCATGAAAACGGTTACTAAAATTAATTGTGGGGGGAATTGTAATGAGTTATTTTAAAAATGTTCAGCAAGTAAAGTTTGAAGGTTCTCAATCTAGCAATCCATTCGCTTATAAATATTATAATCCTGAAGAAAAAATTAACGGAAAATCAATGGAAGAGCTTCTTCGTTTTGCAGTGTCTTATTGGCACACATTTACAGGGGAAGGAACGGATCCATTCGGAGCTGGGACAGCAGTTAGACCATACAACCACTTATCTGGAATGGACCTTGCAAAAGCACGTGTAGAAGCATCGTTTGAATTTTTTGAAAAGCTAGATGTTCCTTTCTTCTGCTTCCATGATATTGATGTTGCTCCTGAATCTGATTCTTTAAGTGAGACGCTGAAAAACATTGATGAAATTGTTGCAATGATAAAAGACTATCTGAAAACAAGCAAAGTAAAGTTGCTTTGGAATACTGCTAATATGTTTACACATCCGCGTTGGTTACACGGTGCTGCAACGGCACCTAACGCTGACATCTTCGCTTATGCTGCTGCAAAAGTAAAAAAAGGCTTAGAAGTTGGTAAAGAGCTTGGTGCGGAAAACTATGTATTTTGGGGTGGACGTGAAGGATATGAAACGCTCCTAAATACAGATATGGGTCTTGAACTAGATAATCTAGCACGCTTTTTCCATATGGCAAAAGATTATGCGAAAGAAATTGGTTTTGATGCACAATTTTTAATTGAACCAAAGCCAAAAGAGCCAACAAAGCACCAATATGATTTTGATGTTGCAACAGGCTTAGCGTTTTTACAAAAATATGATCTGCAAGATACGTTTAAATTTAATATTGAGGCAAACCATGCAACTTTAGCTGGCCATACTTTCGAGCACGAGCTAAGAACAGCACGCGTAAATGGTATGTTAGGCTCTGTTGATGCAAACCAAGGTGATACATTACTTGGATGGGATACAGATGAGTTCCCGACTGATCTATATTCTACAACATTAGCAATGTATGAAATATTGAAAAATGATGGACTTGGTAGTGGAGGCTTAAACTTCGATGCGAAGGTAAGACGACCTTCTTTTGATACAGACGACTTATTCCACGCGCATATCGCTGGTATGGATGCTTTTGCAATCGGTACAAAAGTAGCACAACGCTTAATTGAGGATAAAGTATTAGATGACTTCGTAGCTGATCGCTACAAAAGCTACACAGAAGGAATAGGCCTAGATATTGTTGAAGGCAAGACAGACTTCCACAAATTAGAGAAGCACGCGCTAAGTTTAACTGAAATTAACAATAAGTCTGGAAGACAAGAGTTGTTAAAGGCAACAATAAACAAATATTTATTAGAAACATTTGCTCAAAAATAATAACTATATAAACATCAAAAATGCACTGAATACTTAATTGTTTCAGTGCATTTTTTGAAATGAAATCAAAAATATGTGTTAAAGAATCTTGATTTAGTAGAAAAGGGATAGATGTTTGCGAAAACAGCGTTAGCTAAAAACCTTACAACTGACAAGCCTAATTGAAGAGACAATCAAAAGCAACGAATCATATCAAAAAAAAATAGAGGAGTGGTAACAATGTCAACGGAACAATTAACAGTAAAGCAGCAAGCGATTAACACAATTAGAACACTTTCAATCGATGGGATTGAAAAAGCGAATTCAGGTCACCCTGGATTGCCGATGGGAGCAGCACCAATGGGCTTTGCTCTATTTGCAGAACAAATGAAGCATAATCCTAAAAATCCAAGCTGGTTTAATAGAGATCGTTTTGTTTTGTCTGCAGGGCATGGCTCAATGCTATTATATAGCCTTCTTCACTTATCAGGTTATGACGTAACAATGGATGATTTAAAAAATTTCCGACAATGGGGAAGTAACACCCCAGGGCACCCAGAGTATGGACACACTTCTGGTGTTGATGCAACAACAGGGCCGTTAGGACAAGGGTTTGCGATGGCGGTAGGAATGGCAATGACAGAGAGACATTTAGCGGCTAAATTCAATAGAGAGGATTTTAATATTATTGATCATTATACATATAGTATTTGCGGAGATGGCGACTTAATGGAGGGGGTAAGTGCAGAGGCAGCCTCCTTGGCCGGTCACTTAAAGTTAGGTCGACTTATTGTCCTTTACGATTCAAACGATATTTCCTTAGATGGTGACTTACATTTAGCGTTCTCAGAAAGTGTGGAAGACCGTTTTAAAGCATATAACTGGCATTATATTAGAGTCGAAGATGGAAATAATCTTCATGAGATAAATAAAGCAATTCAGCATGCTAAGGAAGATGAACGTCCATCAATAATAGAAGTAAAAACGACGATAGGATATGGTTCTCCAAATAAAGCGGGCAAATCAGCCTCTCACGGTGCGCCTCTTGGAAAGGATGAGGTGAAGCTTACAAAGGAAAGTTATGATTGGACGCATCACGAAGAGTTTTATGTGCCAAGTGAGGTTGCACAACTATTTGCTAAAGTAATAGAAAATGGAAAAGAGTTAGAGGAAAGCTGGAATCAACTCGTAGCCCGTTATGAACAGCGCTTTCCGGAGTTAGGAATTAAATTAACAGAAGCGATAAATGGGAAATTACCCGTTGGCTGGGATAATCAGTTACCTTCATATAAAGAAGGGGATAAAGTAGCTACTCGTTCGTCTAGTGGTGAGGCAATAAATGCATTTGCAGCAAATATTCCTGCTATTATTGGTGGCTCAGCCGATCTTGCATCATCAAATAAAACGATGCTAAAGGGCGAAGCTAATTTTTCTAGTCAAGATTATAGCGGTCGCAATGTGTGGTTCGGTGTACGAGAGTTTGCAATGGCTGCAATGATAAATGGTATGGCATTGCACGGTGGAGTTAAACCTTTTGGAGCAACCTTCTTTGTCTTTTCTGACTATTTGCGACCGGCAGTGAGGTTGTCTGCATTAATGAAGTTGCCAGTAACCTACGTCTTTACTCACGATAGCGTTGCTGTTGGGGAAGATGGTCCGACGCATGAGCCTGTTGAACAGCTTGCATCCTTCCGCGCGATGCCAGGTATCACTGTTATTCGCCCTGCTGATGGAAATGAGTCTGTTGCTGCATGGAAGCTTGCACTTGAAAGTACGAATAGACCAACGCTGCTCGTATTAAGTAGACAAGATTTAATGACACATACAAAATCAGTTGAAGAAGCGTATGATGGTGTGAAAAGAGGGGCGTATATTATTTCTGAAGCAAAAGGTAATACTGAAGGAGTTTTAATCGCAACCGGTTCAGAAGTACAGTTAGCAGTAGCAGCGCAAAGAAAATTGGAGGAAGAAGGTGTCAATGTGTCTGTCGTCAGCATGCCTAGTTGGGATTTATTTGAAAAACAAAATACTGCATATAAAAATAAAGTGCTTCCTCCAAATGTAAAAGCAAGAGTAGCTATTGAAATGGGGTCTTCTCTCGGTTGGAAGGAATATGTAGGAAACGAAGGGAAAGTCATCTCGATTGATCAATTTGGTGCATCTGCACCAGCAAACGAAATATTACAAGAGTATGGATTTACAGTTGAAAACGTTGTGAATACGATGAAAGAAGCATTAAAATAAATGTATATAGAATTTGAATAAAGCCAGGGAGGTAACAATGAAAATAACAGAGCAGTTATATGGAAAATTAGAGGGAGAAACAGTTACTTCTTTTTTATTAAAGAATGATAATGGAATGGAAGTAACTTGTATTAATTATGGTTGTATCATTACGGAAATCAATGTTCCAGATAAAAGTGGTACAGTAGAAAATGTTGTTTTAGGGTTTGATTCTTTAGATGAATATATTACGTCATCCCCGTTTTTTGGATCCGCAGTCGGACGAGTCGCTGGACGGATTGCTGGTGCACAATTTGAATTAGACGGCAATACGTATCACCTATTGAAAAATGATGGTGAAAATAACCTACATGGTGGAGACAACGGTAATGCAGGATTTGACAAGGTTGTTTGGAAGGCATCTACAGAAGAAGGGCCAGAAGAAGTCAAGGTGACATTTACTCACGAAAGTCCAGATGGAGCAGCGGGTTTTCCAGGTAATTTAAAAGTAAAAATAACGTATAGCTTAAATAACAAAAATGAACTAGTTATTTCTTATTATGCAACAACAGACAAAAAGACACTCGTGAATTTAACGAATCATTCTTATTTTAATTTAAGTGGTAATGTGAAAAATGATATTTTGTCACATGAGTTAACACTCAAAAGTGACCAATTTGTTCAATTGGGTGATGGGGCGATACCTACTGGGAAGTTGTTAGATGTAGCTAATACCCCTTTTGATTTTAGAGAAGGGAAACAATTTAAAGACGGTGTTGACTCAGAGCATCCACAAATTACGCTCGTTGGTGGAGGGTACGATCATCCATTTATTTTGAGTGAAAACCATAATGAAGAAATATGTTTAGTTGATAATGAGAGCGGGAGAAAGCTAATAGTCGAAACAGATGAGCCTGCTGTCGTTCTATATACTTCAAATTGGATGTCAGACGACTTAAACATGAGAGGTGTAACATCGAAAAAACATATAGGTGTTTGTCTTGAAACACAGCATCATCCAGATGCAGTACACCATGAACACTTTCCGACTATCGTGTTAAATAAGGATGAGGAGTATCGCACGGAAACGGTTTTTCGTTTTTTAGTAGAATAAGAAAAAACTTAAGCTCATTATCTTAACAAAGATAGATGCTTAAGTTATAGAAAGTCTTGGCATCCCTACACGCGATGCTTAGAGGTTGACACAAAAGGTAAAAAATCGACCTTTTGTGTCAACCTCTTTAATTGTGATTTCAGCGATACTGCACATTGTCATCAAAAGGTAAAAAGCTCCATTTGAGTCAACATTATTTTTCCTTATACACAAAGTAGTCAAAGTCAGCAGGTAAGCTAGCTCCTGAAGTGTCTTGACATTGCATACCAACAAATGCGCCAGTAAAGAATCCGCCACCTTGGATGTAGTCATCTGATAGTTTGTATGAATAAAAGTCTATATCAATCTCCACCCATTCATTTCCGTCAAAGGAATAGGAATAGCGATACGTGTTTGTAGTAACATCGACTCTCATATATACATACTCCGTATGGTCAGGAACAACAATTTCTTTACCTTTCAATGGTTGGTCAAATGTAAAGTTGTCACATGTCGTTAAATCAAGAATTCTACCTTTTTCCTCATGCCATGTTACTTGAAGTGCTGTCCAGTTTTGAGTATTGTAATAGTTTACTAGACCTGCTGCTTGTTGGAATGTTTCAGGCTGAAAGGCTACCTTCGTTTCAGCGGTGAAATTAAAGTGCTGCCAGCGTCTTGCTACATATGCTTGTGTAAATTTAGATGTTAATGATTCCCTACCATGTATTCTTAAATGGCCAGGTTTATCTTTAAGTGATACGATTTCTTCTCCAAGAGGAATACGTAATGTTTGGAAGTGGAGATTTAAGTTTTCTCCATCGAAATCATCTTTTTCAGGAACATCCTTCTCCCAAGTTACTTCATCAATTGCTGGTCCCTCAATTTCGGCTGCTGGTTGATTACCGCCCACAACATATGGCCAATCATCTTTCCACTCTAAACGTTGAATAGCTGTTTCCCTTCCGAGTGGACAGTAACCTCGTGGATCGAGAAGGGCATGACCTTCTTTAGGTAAAGGGCGCCCAGTTAAATGGACAAGAAACCATTCGTTCGTATGTGTTTCTACAATAGACGCGTGACCTGCTTTTTGTAACGGATTTCTTGGGTATGGAAATGATGTAATTAGCGGGTTCTCTGGGTGTACTTCATATGGCCCCCATAGGTCTTTAGAACGCGCGATTGTCGCTTGGTGGTCATATTTTGTACCACCTTCAGCTGTAAGCAAGTAATAATATCCATTTACTTTATATAAGTGAGGCGCTTCAGTTAGTTTTATATCTGTGCCAGTAAATATAACTTCTTTTTTTCCTATAAGCTTTTTTTCCTCCACGCTGTACTCTTGAAGAACAATACCGTAAAAATTGTGGTGGGAAACGCGATGGTCCCAAACCATATTCACAAAATATTTTTTTCCATCATCGTTATGGAACAAGGATGGATCAAAGCCAGAGGAATTCATATAAATTGGTTCTGACCACTCACCGTCAATCGTATCACAAGTGACAAGGTAGTTATGACTATCCTTCCATTGCCCTTCAGTAACCTTTACATCTGTATAAATAAGCCAGAATTTCCCGTCACTGTACGATAGTGCTGGAGCCCAAATTCCGCCTGAGTCAGGGTTACCCATCATATTTAATTGACTTAGGCGATTTAAAGGTCTTGAAACGAGACGCCAATTTTTTAAATCCTTAGAGTGATAAATACCTACGCCAGGAAACCATTCAAATGTAGAAACAGCAATATAATAATCTTCTCCTGCACGACAAATACTTGGATCTGGATTAAAGCCTGTTAAAATGGGATTTTGAATCTTTGCCATTAGTAATCACCTCTAATTATTTTTTATGTTATCCTTCTGCTATGTTTGTCGCTAAAAATTTCTCAGTAGAGAAGGCAGAAACACCTAAAGCTGCAGAGCGCTTTTCTAATAATGAAAAATGAAGTTCTAAATCTTTTTGATGAGCTGTCATTACTTGTTTACTCAGTTGATTCTTTAGTTTCTCTTCAAGCCAATGTTGTAGTGCTGCTAATCGGTTACCGATAATAATTTGTTCAGGATTAAATGTGTTGATAATATTGTTCATACCTACGACAAGATAATCTGCAAGTTTTTCAATAATAGCAATCGTCTTTTCATTACCTTCTTCTGCAAGCTTAACGAGTTGTTCCAAAGTTACATCACCATCATCGAAAATACGACTTTCATCGGCCATTTTGATCAGTGCTTGTTCAGAAGCATATAGCTCCCAACAGCCTTTGTTACCACAGTTGCATTCTGGTCCATCTATATTAATAGTCATATGACCGAGCTCACCAGAAAGCCCATTATGGCCCTTAAACAGCTTTCCGTTAAGGATGAGACCTACACCAATCCCGATTCCTCCACTAATATAGACGATGTTATGAAACTCTTTTCCTGCACCAAATTTCTTCTCACCATATGCACCCGCATTTGCTTCGTTTTCAATTTGCACAGGTACTTTATACTTTTCTTCTATTACACCCTTCAAGTCAATATCCTTCCACTTTAAATTTGGAGCAAGTAAGATTTTACCAGAGGTGCTAACAGTACCTGGAACTCCAACCCCTATGCCAACTACGCCATACGCGCTACTAGGCATGCTCTCAATCAATTCATCAATGACTTGAAAAAGCATGCTAGTTGTTTCTGAGAAGGTTAATTTTTTCACCTTCACTAGCTTTTCATTACATATACTTCCCTGTAGGTCAGTTAGTGTAGCTAAAATGTAATTGACCCCAATGTCAATCCCAATCGAATACCCAGCTGATTGGTTGAATAAAAGCATCACTGGTCTTCTACCACCGCTTGAGACGCCAGGACCTGATTCTAGGATTAGTTGTTCTTCAAGCAATTCGTTGACAAGGGAAGAGACTGTCCCTTTATTAAGTCCTGTTTTACTAGCGAGGTCAGCTCGTGAAACAGGTGATAATTCCTTAATAGAGTGTAGGATTAGGGACTTGTTCCGCCTTTTTACTACATGTTGATTGAACGTTTCTGTCATTTTCATCGTTTGCGCCGCCACTCTTTCTTTCTAGTTTTACATAGAGTAACAAAGTAAAAAGAAAATATCCATACATTGTAGATTAAAAGAAAAAAATAATGCAAGCGCTTCCTTTTGTACCAGTAATGCAACTCATATTTTTATTATACACTTAGTTTATCCACTAGACAAACAATGTTTTACATGATATTCTAATTTTGAAGTTAGCAATGTCTAACTTTTCCAAAAAATAAAGGGGGTTTCATTATGTTTAAGAAGAAAGCGATTACATCTTTGGTTGCGCTAATGGCAAGTGCAGTAGTTATTGCTGGGTGTTCTGACGACTCTAGTACAGAAGGGGATTCAAACGGAGCTAGTGGAGATTCAGGAGATTCAAAGACTATTAGTTTTATGCATTTATGGCCACAAGGAAGTTCTGCAGAACATCATCGTATCGTAAATGAAATTATTGCAGATTACGAAGCAGAAAATAATGTGACGATTGATTTGTCAGTATTAAGTAATGAACAGTATAAAGACCAAATTACTGTTTTATCTGCAACGAATGAACTACCTGATGTCGGTATGACTTGGGCAGCAGGATACTTAGATCCATTTGTTGATGGAAATAAGTTCACACCGTTAGACGACTTACTTGAAGACGGATTAAGAGATGAGTTTGTTGCAGGTACGCTAGAAGCTTATGAAAAAGACGGAAACACATATGGACTACCTTTAGAATTAAACACAGTTTATGTTTATTATAATAAAGCAATTTTTGGTGAGTACGGTTTAGAAGCTCCTTCTACTTACGACGAGCTTGAGCAAGTAATAGCAACGTTAAATGAAAACAATGTAGAACCGATCGCACTAGGAAATAGAGATCGTTGGACTGGATCAATGTGGTACATGTATTTTGCTGATAGAATCGGTGGAAGTGATGTACTAACAAATGCAATTGATCGATCTGGTTCTTTTGAAGACCCTGCATTAGTTGAAGCGGCAGCTAAAGTACAGGAAATGGTGGAAGCTGACTCTTTTGCAAGCGGTTTCAATGGATTGGCTGATGAAGAAGCGAAAAGTATGTTCATGAATGACCAGGCTGCAATGTATATGATTGCAACTTGGGACCTACCAAACTATACAACAAATGAAGATGTACCACAGGAGTTTAGAGACAACGTAGGATACTTTAAGTTCCCTACAGTTGATGGTTCAGGAGATAGAAATAGCTTTGTCGGTGGACCGGGTGTTGGTCTATTCGTAGCGGAAGACTCTGACGTTAAAGATGAAGCAAAAGAATTCGCAGCTTACTTTGTAAGAGAGTGGGGCGAAAGATCTGTTAGTGAAGCTGGGGTTATTCCAGCCACTATTGTTGACGGTGAGGGACTTGATTTACCTGATATGTATGTAGAAGTATTACAAGATTTAGAAGATGCTACAAACTTAACTCTTTATGCTGACGTACAAATGAGTGCATCGGTAGCTGATACTCACTTAGATTTAATTCAAGCACTTTTTGGATTGTCTATTACACCTGAAGAGTTTGCTAAGCAGCACGAAGAAGCTCTTTCAGCTGAATAATTGATGTTGAAGAAAAGCGAATCATCAACGTAATCTTCGAAAAGGATGAATCCTTTACGGATTCTCCTTTTCCATTCTCTTAATATGGGGTTGAGTAGCATGAACAAAGTAATGTCGAATAAGTGGTTTATTACTTTATATGTTTTTCCAGCGTTATTTTTAGTTAGTGTTCTTATTTTTATCCCATTAATCTTGACTGGATATTATGGGCTGATGAAGTGGGATGGCATTGGCGCAATGGAGTTCATCGGTTTAGAAAACTATTTGAGGGTCATTCAAGACGATAAGTTTTGGCAAAGTGCGACTCATTCATTTCTATTAGCTCTTTTTTCAACGCTAAGTCTCGCTATCTATTTGGCAGTTTCTATGATACTAGCTTCTAAGATTAAAGGTGCTAATCTTCTACGAAAAATATATTTGATCCCGATGCTTTTATCATCAGTAGCTATTGCGCAATTGTGGATTAAAATATATAACCCTTCAAATGGAATGTTAAATACGATTCTAGGATATTTAGGAGTACAAAATCCACCACTATGGCTTGCTGATACAAACATTGTTCTATATTCCATTTTCATACCGATTTTGTGGCAATATGCAGGTTTTTACATTTTGATTTATTATGCTGCCTTAAAAGGAATTCCAGAGTCAATTATGGAGGCGGCTCGTATTGACGGAGCGTCACCGATCCAAATAGCTTACAAAATTAAATTGCCATTAATTATGGGGATCGTAAAAGTGACGATAGTACTCGCGATAGTAGGATCCCTTAAATATTTCGATTTAATTTATGTCATGACTGGTGGTGGCCCAAATGGAGCTAGTGAAGTAATGGCCTCCTACATGTATAAGCTTGCATTTGGAAATTACAACTTTGGTTACGGAAGTGCAGTAGGTTTCATGTTACTTCTTATAACATTGATTGTTACGATTATTATCCGCAAGCTGACAGCTGACAAAGATGAGATTCAATATTAAAGGGAGGTTAACTTAATGGGGCGTATAGGATATATATTCCTTTATGTATGTTTAGGTTTTGTAGCATTATTTCAAATTTTCCCTATCGTATGGTTATTCCTTTTCTCCTTAAAGGATAATAGAGAAATATTCGCAGGTTCACCATTTGCACTTCCTGAACAAATTAAATGGCAAAACTATTTAACTGTTTGGGAAGGTGGAATAGGTAACTACTTTTGGAACAGTATTTGGATTACAGGCGTATCGATCTTCTTAACATTGCTATTTGCAAGTATGGCTGTTTTTGTTATTACTCGAATGTCTTGGAAGTTAAATAAACTAGTTTTAGGATTATTTATGGTAGGTTTGATGATCCCAATTCATTCTGCCTTAATTCCGTTATTTAGTATGTTTTTAGGAGTAGGGTTAATCGATAATCCTTTATCTATTGTCATTACGTATACAGCATATAACTTACCAATCACGATGATGATTTTACTTGGCTTTTACTATACTATTCCTAAAGAAATTGAAGAAGCGGCAATTATTGATGGCGCATCTCTGCACAAACTATTCTTTAGAATCATTTTACCGATTACATCACCAGTGCTTGCGACAACGGCGATCATTAATATGATTTACAATTGGAATGAATTCGTATTCGTTAATACATTTATTAGTTCAGACCGTTATAGAACATTGACAGTGGGAATTAATAATTTTGTTGGTCAGTACATGACAGATTGGGGAGCCATAGGTGCTACACTCGTCATTAGTGTGCTACCAATTATCGTTGCATTCTTATTCTTTAGTAATAAAATTGTTGAAGGAATTTCTTCAAGTGCGGTGAAAGGGTAAAAGAACCACCCTTCTTCGTGAAAAGACGGGTGGGGATTTACGCCTTTTGTTTTTGACGAATCTTTTCAAAAGCATGTAATGAAAACCACATTGCAATAAAACTATAAAAGCTAGCGCCAAAAATGATTCCCAATGCTGGAACAACAGTAACGATAATATAAAAGGCAATAAGGGAAATGAGAATACAAAACATATGAATTGGTGTGACAAGTAAAGTCAAAAATGCATTTTTAAAGATTTGAAATACCTTTAAATCATAATGAACATAGATTGGGAACGTATAGATGAAAATCATTATGAATAAAAGTAAGCCAGCTAGCAACGGTGCTGAAGTCCATGTTAATAATTCTCCAATATTAGCATGAAGGAAAAATACATTAAATATGAATATAATTGAAATGAGATAAATAAAGATCCCAAGCAGGTTGCTCTTTAAGAACTCTTTCTTGTAGTACTGCCAGAATGATTTAAAAACAGGCAAATCAGTACTTCCTCTTAACCACTGCCGAACAACAGCAAACATGGCGACAGTTGAAGGGAATAAGCCTAGAAGAAAGCCACCTACTAACGTAAAAAAGATCCAGAGTAAATTAATATATGCAAAGCGTGTAATCCATTCCATCATGCTATAAAGTACGCGACTCATCGATGTGCCTCCTATTAAAAAATATATCATTTTCTAGTATAAGGGATATATATCATAATTAACACACTTTGTTTAATAGATAGACAAAGTGGTGTGAGGAAGTGCAATGTATCAATGCTTTCAGAAGCACTAATATAAGTTTTAAAGAAATGATGAACGGGGAGGGAATAAGGATGAAATATGTAATTGGAGTAGACTTAGGTACAAGTGCAGTGAAGATCATACTTGTGAATCAAAGTGGTGAAGTTGTAAATGAAATTTCAAAAGAATATGCCCTCATTCATGAGAAAACCGGTTATAGTGAGCAAAGGCCCGATGATTGGTTAACGAACACGATTAATGGCATATCGGATCTATTAAATGATTTTGGTGGAAACAAGAATGACATTGAAGGAATAAGCTTCTCTGGTCAAATGCATGGTCTTGTTTTGCTTGATGAAAATGAGGAGCCTTTACGTAATGCAATATTATGGAACGATACACGTACGACGGCTGAATGTGAAGAAATATATGAAGCAGTTGGCGAAGAAAAGCTTCTACAGCTAACGAAAAATCCAGCACTAGAAGGGTTTACATTACCGAAAATATTATGGGTGAAAAAAAATGAGCCAGAAATATTTACTAAAGTGAAAACATTTGTTTTACCGAAAGATTATGTCCGGCTTAAGCTTACTGGACAGCTTCATATGGACTATTCAGATGCAGCAGGAACATTGCTATTTAATGTATCTACAAAAAAATGGAGTAATGAAATTCTAAATATATTTGGTTTATCTAATGATTTCTGTCCACCGCTAGTAGGCTCTCATGAACAGGTAGGTACGATTTCATCTGATGTTGCGGAAAAGACAGGCCTTTCTCCACATACACGCGTTTTTGCAGGTGGTGCGGACAATGCTTGTGGTGCAATAGGTGCTGGTATTCTTGAGGAAGGAAGCACACTCGCTAGTATTGGAACTTCAGGAGTTGTTCTATCATATGAGGATAGTGATGATAAGGATTTCAAAGGCACTGTCCACTATTTTAATCATGGTGCACCTGATGCATATTATACGATGGGAGTGACGCTCTCAGCAGGACATAGTCTAAGCTGGTTTAAAGAAGTATTTGCAAAAGAGGAGGACTTCAATGAGTTACTAGCTGAAGTCGATACAATCCCTCCAGGTGCAAACGGACTATTATTTACACCTTACCTTGTTGGTGAACGAACGCCACATGTAGATTCAACAATACGTGCTAGCTTTATTGGAATAGATAGTGCCCATGAACGAAAGGATTTTGTTCGAGCGGTGCTTGAAGGAATTACTTTCTCTTTAAATGAATCAGTAGAAATCTTTAGAAATCAGGGTAAAAGAATAGATACCGTCGTTTCTATTGGCGGAGGTGCAAAAAATGAAGTATGGCTTCAAATGCAAGCAGATATTTTTAATGCAAAAATTGTGAAGCATGCAAGCGAACAAGGACCAGGAATGGGAGCTGCTATGCTAGCAGCATATGGATGTGGCTGGTTTTCATCCATGAAGGAATGTGCCGATACATTCTTAAAGGTAGATAAGGAATTCTTGCCTATTGAAGAGAATGTGAAGCAGTATGAAGAACTGTTCCAATTATATAAGAAAGTATATACAGAGACGAAGGAACTGAATATGGATCTAGTGAAATTTAGAAAATAGGAAAAAGACTTAAAACTAGGCTTCATAAAGCTAGTTTTAAGTCTTTTTTATTTTTATAAACAATATTATCGATCATTGCGTAGATGGTACTTTTAAAGTCTCTCCCACCTCTTAAAGCCATTCACTTGAGATAGTATTCACCTCTGCTAATGAGTAGGCTGCGTTAGTAATGGCAAGAGCAAGTGTATCACCAGACGAACACTCTTTTACATATGCATTACTAAAGCAAGCTTCCGTTTCGGATTGTTTTGTATAATGAAAGCCAAACCGTTCTAGTCTTGAAACAATAAGCATCGCATGCTCCATATTTTCATAAGGATTAAAGTTTTCGATAAAAAGTCCTTCTTCGTGGTTATACCATTTATGAAGGCTATTTTGCTTCCAACCTAAGATTCTCCGAGCGATCACATCAATCTTATCCATTGTTAAGTAGCTCTCCTTACAATCTGATTTACAGATATTTTAACATAAACGATAATGGAACTTCTTGAAAGATGCTTACACAGTAAGCTATTGTGATTGTGTTGATAGGCTCTTAACTAATGCAGGTAGTGTGATTGTAAACGTTGTTCCAATGTTGACTTTACTATCAAAATGAATGGTACCACCATGACTTTCAATAATTTGATAGCAAACCATTAACCCAATTCCAGTTCCTTTTTCTTTTGTAGTATAAAAAGGTTCACCAATTTTACTTAATAGCTCTTCTGGGATACCACTTCCGTGATCTATCACTTTCGCTTGAATAATGTTACCTATTCTCTCTACTTTTATTTTAATATTTCCGCCCTCTTGCATCGCCTCTATAGCATTTTTCACTAAATTGATAAACACCTGCTTAATCTTAGTAACCTCACAATTTACGTATAATTCATTACTGCTTACTTCAAGTATCACTTCTATACACTTCATGTTAGATTGAGAGCTCAGTAAAAATTTCACTTCTTCAATAAGATTGACGATATTTTGATCTTGACGCTTCTCAGTATGGGGCTTTGCTAACGTTAGTAATTCACTAGAGATTTGCTCGATTCGTGAAAGCTCATCTTCAATAATTTGAAAATACCTCTCTTTATATTTCTCTGTGTCTCTTAACATTTTGAAAAAACCTTTAATAGCAGTTAGTGGATTTCGTAATTCATGAGCAATACTAGCGGCCAATTCACCAGCAATGTTCATTTTTTCAGATCTAATCATTAAGTTTTCATTTTCCTTTTCTTTCGTAACATCAACAAATGAATGTAGTACTGCAGGTTCACCTTCGAAGGAAATATTGATAGACTTAACGAGGTAATATTTTTTCTTCTCGTTTTTTAATATAAACATTTGTTCTTGTACTTCATGTTGATGTTTAATATTTCTTGCATAATTTTCAAAAAAGGAGGATAAAAGATTTTCCGCCACTACATGTTGATTGTCAATGGAGAACTGTGCTTCTGCTTCTGAGTTATAAAAAATAATATATTTATTATTTCTAATGATGATTGGAATAGGTAATTCGTTTATAACGGTTCGAAGCTTCGATTCGTTTTGCTTAATTACTTCATTATTTAATTTCACTAAATTATTTTCAAAGATTAAATGGGTATTTCTATCTAATAAATCTTTATTTTGTTCTTCCATTCGACGTAATCGGTCCACTTCTTCGACGGAAGCGGTTTTACTATGTTTCCGATTATAAAAAGGAGAAAGGTTGTAATCGTCATCAGTCATAAAATATGTATGTGTTTTTAAAAGAACATTTTGCATAAATGATGGGGTTGTAATGGCGTTATAGGCACAGACAGACTTTGTTTTTCTCTTGCTCGTAAAGTCATCACAATGACACTCATACCCATTTAATTGGTCAAGTATTGCATCTTGGTTGATTATAGGTACTTGTCCCCACGTGCGAATGTTATACCCTTGATCAATAAAGGGTTGTAGTAAATGAATTAATTTTTTTCCAGCTCCGTTAGCATCAAATTGATTCTCATTTATGTAAAATTCATTAGCAAACACCCATTTTATATTTTCTATTTGAGCGTTTGTTAATCCCTTTTTTTCTAATTCCTTTTTTGAGAGGTTAATGGTATTTTTGTATTCAACAATGAGAATAATCTCATTTTCTATAAGTCCTTCATGAATAAAACTAACTAAATTTTGGACATATTTTTTGTATTCATTATACATATATAGAATATGTGCACCACTACTTTTAACAGTTTGACTACTGGTAATTTTATTAATTGGTAGTACTAGCATGTTTTATCTCTCCGTTTCTAGTCGTTGTGATTAACCGACTAATAATATAAACAAAATACTATATATAGTAGAAAAATAACCACATATACAACTTTATCACAGGTAGATGTGTTAAAGGAATCAGAGGTACTGTCGTTATTCTTTCCTTTTTGTCGAAAACGAAATATAAATTATTTATAAATTGGTAATGTTTATTATCATGGTGATGATGTGCATTAGTAATAAATATATGGTACCTTTACTGCTGAGGTGAATGAAGTGAGCTTGATATTATATGATTTGATATTGGTCGTTTTTGGGATGATACTTGGTGTGATGATAAAAGATCCACTAAAGAATATTTTTACGGGAAAATATAAAGAGAATGCGAGACAAAAAAAGCGAGTGAAGCTTTTAGTGAGTATTCGGGGGAGTGAAAAACCATTAACAACGGAGGAATTAGCACAAAATGTTTTCAATAGTAAACTGAAAATAGTGGAAGTACACCAACTTTTACGAGACATAGAGGAAATTGGATTTATTAAAGGAATAACTAGTAAAGATAAAGATACTAGAAAAACAAAGTGGAGATATATTAAAGAAAAGTAGTATATATTATTTTTTGGAATGTATTCATCAGGAGGAATTTCATGGATTTTAAACCAAAAGCAATTTTTTTAGATATGGATGGAACAATACTTAATCATGATAATAAAGTTACTATCCGAACGAAGGAGATCATAGACGAGATTCGTAAGAGTGGGATATATGTTTTTGTTGCAACAGGGCGAGCATTAAATGAAATACCAGGTGTTATTCCTGATGGATTTGAAGTGGACGCTTATATTACCTCTAACGGAATGGCCGGGTATGTTGGTGATGAAGCTGTATTTGAGCATTCTTTATCTCGTGAACTTGTAGAACTGATTATTGAAAAGGCAAGAGAAAACAAGATGTATTATGAGCTCTTCCCATATGAAGCAGATCGTATTACTTTAAAACAAGATAAAGTCTATGTTGTAAATGAGATTAGAGAACCAAAGCCACATAGTGTAGGGATTAATGAATGGTCTTCTCGTAAGCAAGCAGTTAAAAGTGAAATTGCTTGGAAGGATCAAGTTGAAGGGGAGAAGTTCTCTAAATTTTATTTTTTTTCTAGATCAAAAGATCATATTAATCGTTGGAAAGAAGTACTTGAAGAATTAAAAAAGCAGGTGGATTTTAGTACGTCAATTTCCTCTAAACATAACGTAGAGCTTATGGTAGCAAATGTAAATAAGGCAACTGGAATTAAACAAATGCTAAAACACTTTCAATTAACTGAAGAGGATACAATAGCTATGGGTGACAGTAACAATGACCTACCAATGTTCGATTTCGTTAGTTATGCTGTCGCGATGAAAAATGCGCCAAGCGAAATAAAAGAAAAAGCCCAGGACGTAACGCAATTTACTTGTGATGAGGATGGGGTTTATCACTATTTAAAGTCGATGTTAGTGTTATAATGAGCAAGCTCATGCCTGACACACCAGGTTACGTCAGGCATGACTTCAACTTAGGCGTTGTAAATTATACCACGCGTAGTAGCAAGAAGTGCACTTAATACTATTCAAAGTTTTTCTCAATATATTGTCTTTCTTCCTCAGGCGTCAACAGTCTTGTTGCTTCACCAATCGTTCCGTTTTGAAGCCTCCAAATAGTATTATGATCTTCAACAGCCTGGCTAAAGTCACCAACCTGCCAACGAGTTAAAATACTTGTATAAACATCTTCGTGATCATAGTTGTTCGCTTCAATCACCTCTATTATTCTAGTAATTCGTTCGTCGGTAATGAGCATTTTACCCCATTTTTGATCAGCTGCAACCTTTTGATGAGACATCCAATGAATGAAATTTTGCACAGCATGCTCGGGAAGATTTAACGGAAACTCTTCTTCAACCTCTTCCTTAGTAGGAACATTACCTACGATAACTTCTTCCTCTGCGGGTTCAGATATGATGATTTCTTCTACATCCTCATTCTTATCGCTAACATGTACGTCGTTACGATCCTCATTACCTAGAAAACTATAAGCTGCAACGGCTATTAAAACAATCACTAAAAGAACGATGGAAACAACCTGCATTCTATTCATAGTACTCCTCCTATAAAGGCTTTCAATAATGGATTGTGTTTTAATGATTTTATTTACTACAAAAATTTTATGTAGTGGACTACTTGTCTCTATTGTATCAAATATTTGTAAAAAATCCCTTTTATTGTATTAGAAAGAGAGCTAATCATAAATAAAAAAGTGATAATGACAAAAACGCATTGTTGCGTATAAAAAGTTATATTTTAATTGAAAAATATTGAAGTAGTAAGTAAATTCGTTTCGCCTATCTAAATAAAAATTGTATAATAAAGCAAAAGTGATGGTAAGAGAGAGGAGTAAGTGAAGTGCAAAAATTACTAGAGCAGTTAACGGCTTTACATGGGCCATGCGGATACGAGCAACCAGTAAGTGAATGGATAAGAGATACGATACAACCTTTCGTTGACGAGGTGACTATTGATCCATTAGGAAATGTTATTGGTACAAAAAAAGGGAGTAAACCTGGTCCAAAGGTGATCATGACGGCGCATATGGATGAAATTGGTTTTATCGTTAAAAAGATTGAGAAAAATGGGTTGATTCGCTTTGAAAAGCTAGGTGGACATGATGACCGTATTTTACTTACACAAAAAGTACAGGTACGTACAAAATCTAGTTATTTGACTGGAGTGATAGGTAGTATTTCGGCACATTACGCAAAATTTGATGATGCTACTAAGGTTCGCAATCATCGTCAGCTATATATTGATATTGGTGCTAAAAATGTTGAAGACGCCAAAAGGTTAGGCGTTACGGTCGGTGCACCTATTACATGGCTACCGAGTATAGATTACCTTGGAGATGATTCGACTGGTCGTTTCGTGGGGAAAGGATTTGATGATAGAGCAGGCTGTGCGGTCATTATTAAAACATTGCAAGAGCTAGAAGGGAAAAGTTTTTCAGGTGAGGTATCAGCTATATTTACCGTTCAAGAGGAAGTTGGCTTAAGAGGTGCACAGGTTGCAACTCGCCAAGTTGATGCTGATGTTGGGATAGCTATTGACACAACGGCTGTCAGTGACACACCGGAAGAGACGATGGATCAAACGCTAGCACTGGGAGCGGGTACAGGAATTAAAGTGCTTGATATGAGTTTGATTTCTCATCCAACTGTGAAAGAGTATTTAATCGATTTGGCGGAGGAAAAACAAATTCCGTATCAGCTTGAAGTTTTTCCCGGTATTGGAACAGATGGTGGAGCAATGAGTTTAACAAATAGGGGCATTCCAACTGGGGTTTTATCGATACCTTCTAGATACGCTCATTCTCCAGTAGAAGTAATAGACATAAATGACCTTCATGCTACTAAAAATCTATTAAAAGAATTTATTTTATCATTGTCTGAGCAGTCACAGTTTCCGTTTATAAAAAAATAAAAAAAGGAGCAGAAATCTAGGCTTCTGCTCCTAATAGGTAAAAAGGAATGGTTAGAAACATCCTCTAGTCATCACGTTTAGAAGAAAAACGGTCTAGGGCGTACTCCAGGTACTGGTCCTGGATGTCCCCAACCAGGGTGACCGAATCCAGTGCCAGCATGGGGTACTCCATGCTGTGGTGCAAATCCTCCGTGTACACCAGGACCAAATGCTCCAGGTGTTGCAGGAGCACCAAAACCACCAACTGCTCCAGGTGCTGCAGGTGCGCCGAAACCACCAAATCCTCCTGGAGTTGTCATTGCTCCCCCTAAATAACCTAAACCTGCTCCTAAAAGACCTGCACCAAGTGGACTAATTCCAGCACCAGGCACTTGCCTTTGAAATCCAGTTCCATACATATGTCAAAAACTCCTTTCGATGTTCCGATTGGACATAAGTCATCATTTTCTCTACAACATATGTACGAAAGGCTATATTCGGACTAGGCAATGAACCTTGTTCTACTTGATTAGTTTTATGCCTAGGTATAGTCGGTGTCCCATAAGCTAGTAAAAATTCCTGGCAATGGCTACACGCGCGTTAACTATAAGAGCAACGATAATTGTGGGCATTTTAGTGACTGCTGGGTTCCGCACATTGCATATGGGAGACTCAATAGGTAAAAAACCAACCTTTTTGTCTCCCTCTAAGTATATTTGTAGTGCTAGGCTAACCTTTTTCTTTCAGCTCAGCATTTATCTCACCACCGAGAAGGATGATAACTGATGATAAGTGAAACCAAACCATAAGTGCGATAACTGCACCAATTGTGCCATACGTTGCTGTATAGTTTGCGAAATTATCAAGATAAAATGTAAACATGGAAGTTGTTAATAACCAACCGAGCGTTGCAAAAATTGCCCCGATGTACACATCACGCAGCTTTAAGCGAATATTAGGTCCCACTAAATAAAGGAGCATAAAGACAATGAACAACACTAATGAGCTTATTCCCCATCGAAGTAAATTAAATTTAAATATATTAAAGTCAAAGGGAAGTACATCTTTTAGTGTTGCTCCAATAACTTGTAAACCTAACGCAACTAATACGACGGCAAACATTCCTATTGTTAAAAAAATGGAGATGAGCCTACCCTTTAACATTTTTCTTTCTTCTGTTACATGATAAGCCCTATTTAGTAATCTTAATATTGTATTTAATGCTAATGAAGCAGTCCAGATGGTAAAAATAATACTGAAGGATAGTAACCCTGTATTATGCTGTGAAGTAATACGTGTCCATTGACCTTCAATAAATTGAAAAATCTCTGCAGGGACAACATCTTGAATAACGTTAATATCGAATTCTAAAGTAAGAGGCAAAAATGAAAATAACGTTAAAATAAATATAAGAAATGGAAAAATAGAAAGCAATAAATAATAGGAGCACTGTGCAGCCAGTTCAATAAGCCGATGCTCTTTAAATCGTAGATAAAGTGAAATAGCCAATTCCATATGTATTCCTCCATTCCTTTTAATTAGGATAATACATTCTTTCCTTTATATTACCAAATCCTTGTCCTATATAAACATGAATATGGCTACATTATTACATCGTTAGTAAGGCTATTCTTAAAAAAGTTATGTCAGCGTGCACTGAAAAAGGACGATATTGAATTTATGGTCACTGAAAAAGTAACCCTGTACTTCTTCAGTGGCCGCCGTTATTTACCTTTGTCAGTCCTATTTAGTGCATATAGTTCTTTTTTTAGTTATGATTATGGAATACTGCAAACAGTAAATGAACTTATTTTTATATCAAATGTAAAGTGAAGGGTATGCCTATGTCACAAAACACTATCAACAGTTCTTCTGAAAATAGCTACAGACATATAAAAAAATTATTATTGTTGTCTGTTGCTATGGTTTGGACAATGACAACATGGTTTTCTATGACGGCAGTTTTACCTGAGCTTACTGAGCTATGGTCTTTAACGAGCACACAAGGAAGCTTAGTTACGATTATGGTCCAAGCCGGCTTTGTTGTTGGTTCACTCCTTTCTGCCTTTTTGAACTTACCAGACCGCTTAGATTTGTCTCGAATGTTTTTTGGAGCAGCACTAGTAGCAGGGTTTGCTACCATCGCAACAGCATTATTCTCTAGTAGCTATGCGAGCGCCCTTATATTTCGTTTTCTAACAGGTGTTGCGTTAGCGGGAGTATATGGTCCAGGGCTGAAGCTAATGGCGACATGGTTTAAGGTTCGAAGAGGAATGGCTCTAGGATTCGTTGTGGGCGCACTTACACTCGGTTCTGCAAGTCCACATTTATTCAGAGGCTTCTCAGTAGGCTCATGGGAGATTGTGTTAATGGTTTCAGGACTTGCTTCTATATTAGCAGGATTACTCGTTGTTTTTACTGTTAATAACGGTCCATACCCATTGCCCAAAGCGCCGTTTGATCCGGCAGCAATTCCACGAGCGCTTCGTCACACGCCCGTTCGTCTAGCAAACTACGGTTACTTTGGACATATGTGGGAGCTTTACGCAATGTGGGCATGGTTCGGATTATTTTTATTAAATAGCTTGCAAACAAGTGGTGTTGAAAATCCTTCGTCACTTGCTTCGTTTTTAACTTTTATCGTAATTGCTGCAGGTTTTTTCGGTGCATGGTTTGGTGGGATGATTGCTGACAAATTCGGAAGAGAACGCTTAACTCTCTGGTCTCTAGCAACATCAGGGAGTATTGCGCTATTAATAGGCTTTTTTTACGGTAAGTCAATTTGGATCATCGTCATCCTAGGGATCATTTGGGGGATAAGTATTATTGCGGATTCTGCACAGTTCTCTGCGCTCATTACAGAACACGCAGATCAACGTTTTGTAGGATCTGTGCTTACCTTTCAATTAGCAGTTGGATTTGCAATTACGATGATCGTCATATTACTAGTCCCAGTTTTGGAGGCAATAGTAGGCTGGCAGTACGCATTTTTACTTTTAGTCCCTGGCCCAGTGTTAGGTTTTCTTGCTATGCTACGTCTGCACAAGGTTACTTCAAAAGTATAAAGATGCGTGCTGTCTCAGAACAGTAGATAATTCAAGAAAAATTCCTTTTCTGTGAGCTAAAAAAATCCTAAAGTAGTGACTACGGGTGATCCGCTCATTGATTGAGGTTGACTCAAAAGATAAAATCAACTGTTGAGTCAACCATTTTTTATCTTAAGGAAGTACGTTTCCTGCAGCACGATAAATGCTATACCATTCCTCACGAGTCAAGTTTATTTCACTCGCTTTAATACAATCCTTTAGACGCTCCTCGTTCGTCGTTCCAATGACAGGCTGCATTTTTGCAGGATGACGTAATATCCAAGCGATGGCAATTGTTGTATTGCTTACCTCATACTTCACAGCAATCTCATTAATTTTTTGATTCAGCTCCGGGAACTTCTCGTTATTTAAGAACACACCTTCAAAGAAGCCATATTGGAAGGGAGACCATGGTTGAATTGTAATATCGTGTAGTCTGCAATAATCTAATATACTGCCATCACGATTCACTGCTGCATCATTTTCCATATTTACATTAAAGCCACTATCCATCATTGTAGTGTTTGTAATACTCAATTGTAGCTGATTTGCTACGATAGGTTGTTTTACATATTTTTTCAACAGCTCTATTTGCATCGGATTTTGATTTGACACACCGAAATGACGTACTTTTCCAGCACTTTCAAGCTGATCAAACGCTTCAGCAACTTCTTCTGGCTCCACTAAAGTGTCTGGACGGTGAAGAAGAAGAATGTCTAAGTAATCTGTATTAAGGCGTTTTAAAATGCCATCAACAGAGTGTAAGATGTGTTCTTTTGAAAAATCAAACATGCCGTCACGAATACCACATTTTGATTGCAGTATCATTTTTTCACGGACATCGTCGCTCATACTAACAGCATCGGCAAAGATCTCCTCACAGCTACCACCACCATATATATCGGCGTGATCAAAAAAGTTTGCACCATGCTCTATCGCTGTTTGTACAAAGCGTTCTGCCGCAGGTTTTTCAAGTGAATTAATACGCATGCAGCCAACAGAAATAACTGGCACCTCTAACGAACTACTTCCGAGCTTCATCTTTCTCATATGTATCCTCCTTAGAATTGTAATTGAACGCCTAAATTCTCATCCGTATTATAGCAATAATGAAACGGCTTGTCTCGTTATGTAAGATGCATGAATTATTTGAGTATTATTCTCGTGTTACATTGGATTGTATGACGCATCTTATATTGAATATTTAGCGATGTTGTGTATCATAGCGGATGTATGATGCACCTTATTTTAAGATTCTATTTATTTGGCGTGTCATAGCACTCGTATGACGCATTTTATATTGAATCTTTAGCTAAGTCGTGTGTCATAGCGGATGTATGATACACCTTATTTTAAGATTCTATTTATTTGGCGTGTCATAGCACTCGTATGACGCATTTTATATTGTATCTCTAGCGATGTTGTGTGTCATAGCGGATGTATGATGCACCTTATTTTGAAATTCTATCTATTTCACGTTGCATAGTGCTCGTATGATACATCTTGAATGGAATATTTAGCAATGTTGTGTGTCATAGCGGATGTATGATACACCTTATTTTAAGATTCTATTTATTTGGCGTGTCATAGTACTCGTATGACGCATCTTATATTGAATCTTTAGCTAAGTCGTGTGTCATAGCGGATGTATGATACACCATATTTTAAGATTCTATTTATTTGGCGTGTCATAGCACTCGTATGACGCATCTTATATTGTATCTCTAGCGATGTTGTGTGTCATAGCGGATGTATGATGCACCTTATTTTGTATTTTCATGTGTCAATGTCCTCATATGGACCACCTTCGTTTAGCTAGCTAGAATCTTGAGTTCTTTACGTGACAATATTTGATTCGCGCATAAAAAAAGACGCCCAATAGGACGTCTTTTTTGACATATTTGCGGCGAGAGACAACACTCCACATTGTGCTTGCCGATTAAGGCGAGTCAATCTCGTCTTACGCAAATTAGCTCATCGCTAGATTAGTATAACATGTCTTTTTTAGAAAAAAAAGATGTAAAAATTACCACCAGGAAAGTACAGACCAACTTTATCAGTTGCCTCGACATTACCAAACTTTTTTTAGGAAAAACGAGTGATTCTTCATACTTTCTTCATTAAATTGTTGTAAATTGAAAAAAGTAATATGCTTAATAGCATGTATAATAGACATATTCTCTGAACTAAACATTAATAACAGTTTAAAATAGAGGTTAATAGATGATTGGAGGAAAAGTCATGAAAAGGAATTTTTACTTTGTATTTATAGGGATAATTGTGGTTGGATTAGTGTCTTATTTTTCACTTAATAATGGTGAAAGTACTACGGAAGGTGAGGCGTCTAACATAAAGGAGTTAGTTCATGATTACAGCACTGGAAACGTAGGGGGAAATGAGGTAGCATCGATTACTTCTCATGAATTGATCGTAACGGATAGCGATCAAAAAGAAACCATTTATGATCTGCCGGCCGATGAATTTTTTGTTTCGATTGCACCTTATGTTACAGAAACTCACCCATGTGCAATTCACAGCTTAACTGGATGCCAAGGTGAACTTGCAAATGCTGAATTTGACATATACATTGAGGATGAGGAAGGGAACGTTATTTTGGATGAAGCGGTAACTTCTCTTGAAAATGGATTTATTGATCTTTGGCTTCCGAGAGACAAAACGTATCACTCCATCATTACATTTGATGGGAAAACTGTTGAATCTGAATTTTCTACTTTTGAAGGCGATAATACGTGTATTACAACGATGCAATTAATGTAACTAGCGTTAAAAACGCCCTGTTAAAGGGCGTTACTTCTTAGAAAATAAGACTATAAGCCTTAGTCGTTGAAAATTAAACACTCTTTGTAGCGAGGAGATCACCCACAGATCCTTAAGATGAAGACGGCAAAAATTTTGGCTACAAAAAAAGATTTAAAACTAGCTATGCGAATCTAGTTTTAAGTCTTTTTTTATTGAATATGAACTACCAATAATTTCATCAATACTCATATGGTGACATGTAACAAGTTACGCACTATAATAGATCTTTAGGGACATGATCACTTAACACTTTGAAGGAGAAATGTGGGTTGATACAATGGGGGTTTTAGGCACACTTAGAACGAACGTAGGTAAAATGGTAGAACATAAGCACTTCCAAATGTTAATCATCGGTATAATCTTATTAAATGGATTAATTATTATTGTGGAAACTTATGCTAGGGGAAACGATTTACTTCTAATTTTTGATCAAATTATAGTCTGGATTTTTGTACTTGAAATGGTTTTAAAGCTATTTGGACTTGGTACAAAGCGTTATTTCTCGGATGGTTGGAATATTTTCGATTTTAGTATAGTCGTAGCAAGTATTGCGTTTTATGCAACGCCATTCGTAAGTGTGTTGAGACTAATTAGAGTGTTACGTCTAATTAGGATGATTCCGGCAATTCCTGCACTTAGAAAAATCATAGATGCACTTATGAAATCAATTCCTGCTTTAACAGGCGTTTTAGGACTATGTATGCTCATATTTACTATATATGCAATTATCGGGACAACTTTTTTTAGTGATGTATTAGATTACGAGTTCTTCGGAAGCTTTCATACATCCTTATTCACATTAATGCAGGTAGTAACTTTTGAATCATGGGCAAGTCAAGTGGCAAGGCCAATTATTAACGAAGTTCCATGGGCATGGTTTTACTTTGTATCATTCATCATCATTGGAGCACTTGTTATCTTGAACCTTGTGGTTGCGGTAATATTGAACTATTTAGGTCAAGAGGACGAAGAGGTTCGTGAAGAACAAATGGAGCGCCTTTATAAGGAAAACCGTGAGTTAAAAGAAGATATTCAAGAAATTAAGCAAATGCTTTTAAGTAAAAAATAAATATATTCTACGGGACAAGGAGTGAGCTTTATCAGCCCCTTGTCTTTTTTACTGATTAAAAAATGTTGTTGCAGTTGCCCCTTTAGTAGTTGCTGATAGAGAGTTGCTCAAACCACATAGCATAAGAAACATAAAAGCATAAACCGATAAAAAAGGCTATTTTGCTTAAAAAGAGCAAAACTAGCCTTTCAACATTATGGTATACGATCTTCGTGCCAAACTCTCTATGCCTAGGCATGGCAAGAGTGGACGAGAGATTACAACTCAACCATTCTACAATCTATACACTTAAAATGGAAAAAACATTGGAAGCAGTAGTATAGCGACTAATGCAATTAGTATTTGAAGTGGAATACCTACTTTAATAAAGTCAAGGAAGGTATATTTTCCTGCTGCCATAACCATTGCATTTGGTGGTGTCGCAACTGGTGTTGCAAATGCCATGCTTGATGAAAACGCAACTGCCATCACCATAGGTATAGGGCTAACGCCCATTTGCTCCGCAGTTAAGATAGCTACAGGGAATAGCAAAACAGCTGTGGCAGTATTACTAATAAATTGACTGAATAAAGAAGTGATTGCGTATAGTCCAGCTAGTACAGCTAGTGGTCCGATGACACCGAGACTTCCTATGAGCCCTTCTGATATGAAGGTAACTCCACCTGTGTTTTCTAAAGCGGTGGCCATCGGGAGCATACAGGCGATCAAAATAACCGTTTGCCAGTTAATTGATTGATAAGCTTGATCAGTTTGGCGTACACAGTCGGTTAATACCATGAGTACAGCAGCAACAACAATAGCAACAACTGCAGGTACCCATTCAAAAACCATTGCCAGTAACATTCCTAACAAAATAAATCCTGCAATCCAGCTTTTATGCGTTTGATTTGTAAGCTCCGTATCTTCTGCAGCAGACTTTAAAACGACAGTGTCATTTTTTTCGGCAGATAAAAGGTTGATTTCTTTCCAATTACCATGAACAAGGATAGCATCTCCATATAATAACGTTTCTTCATCCGAAAACCTTCTGGCATCTTCAAACTGATGCTTCATTGCCAATACGGTCAATCCATACTTTTCTCTAAAGTTAACTTCTCTTATCGTTTTATTAATTAATCGCGATTGTGGTGTTAGAATAACTTCAGCGAGATGAGATTCTTCAATTTTATGTGTCGCGTTTTTCACAGGAAGTGCACCAGTATCAGACATTAACCTTTCAACCGCTTCTCCTTCTCCATAAACAACAAATATGTCGTCAGCTTCGATGACATAAGTAGGTTCAACGGATATAGGGTGAGCTTGTCTACTTCCTGTAAGGCGTTTGAAAGATTTTGATTCTTTTTTTATTACTTCTAACATCATTAAACTGTAAGTACTTGGTAATCGGAGTTCTTTAATTGATTTACCAATTAACTCATTTCCTTCAGGTATTTTGACTGAAAAAATATGATCTGTAAGACCATATTGATCAACAAGTTCACCAGCATTAAACTTCTCGGACTCTCCTGCTCTTTTATCGATTGGCTTATCGAGCATTTTGCGTCCAACAAACCATAAGTAAATGATACCTACTAAAAGCATGATAAGCCCAATAGGCGTAAATGTGAAAAAGTTAAGCGCACCGTACCCAGCATCCTGTAAACTTTCGCTTGCGATTAAGTTAGGAGCTGTACCGATTAGTGTTAAAGCTCCCCCCATACTACTGGCAAAAGCTAAAGGTATTAATAGCTTACCAGGGTGAAGCTGCATTTGCCTGCACAAGCTAACGACAACTGGAAGAAGAATTGCTACTGTTCCAGTATTACTAATAAATCCACTCAGAACGGCGACTAATATGAGCATAAACACCGTTAATTTCCACTCACTATTTTTCGTCGTTTTAATGAGTAAATTACCAGCCTTTTGTGCTAGTCCACTTTGAAAAACCCCTTCACCAACGATAAATAATGCGGCTACCATAATTACGACAGTATTGGAAAACCCAGCAAATGCTTCTGGAACTGTAATAAGTCCAGTTAGCAGTAAAGAAAGTAGGGCAATTGCTGCAACAAGGTCAGCCCTAAATCGTGGCACTAAAAAGCATATTGTAGTAATTGCTAATATGAGAAAAACTAATTGCATTTCTGAAATCATATCACTTATCCTTTCAATAGCTTATCCTTTTATTTTACACGTCAGCATAGATATTATAAGCATAATGTGGGAAATTTTACATATTAAATTTTTGTTTTAGTGGAAACTAAGAGGATAGAGTTAAAGTTTTTATACCTCCGATGAGGACAAAATAAACCAAATTGGAGAAAAACGATGACATTACATCTAAAGGTAATCATACAAGCGCAATGCTGCCCGTCAGTGAAAAAAACATATGATTTCAGTCATCATAGAATAGCTATGCTACCCGAAAAACGCTCACACTATTTCTAAAGGTAATCATACAAGCGCAATGCTGCCCGTCAGTGAAAAAAACAAACACTGAAGGTCATCATAGAGAAGCTATGCTACCCGTGTGTCCCCAAGCTTACACCACGGTCAGTATCGAATAGCCTTGATGACTAGAATAAAAAGCTCTACGAGATTGATTATCCAACCATTATTACATTACTACTTCGTTTCTTTATATGTGATTCCAATAATAATGAAGTAGACACCGACTACTGCAAATGAGATAGCTAGCGTAAGAGGGAGTGTCCCAACTTCTCGCAGTGCAGAACCATAAAGCCCAAACTCGGAATTCCAGCTACCAATATCAATGAGCACTATTGAGTAGATGGAGGCTGTGATAAGTGTTGCTGCATATAGTACTGCACTAATTACCATTATTGTTAGGCCGATTTTTAAACTATGAACTTTAATAGTAAACACCTCATCCATTAATAGACTTAATCTATTAAACTCTATGCATCTAGTAGATAATTATGCTAGAGACCTTTTTTTGTTCAAGATGAAAGTATAAACTAGGCTGTGGAATTTCTCCGCTGTACGTACTAGAGAAGAGCAGAGCGCACTGGTAAAGGACGGTATTTGAGGGCACTGAAAAAGTATAAAACAACTTTTTCCACTCCTCAAAGCAATGAGATTAGTCCTCGCAATCTTTTGGAAGGTTACTACGAGTGGGTTTCTCCTAGTAGTCGTGCAACGAACGGAGTCATTGCCATTTAAATTTTAGGAGTTGAAAAAAATTGCTCTCTACTTTTTCATTTCAGTGTTAACCGAAGAGCACTCACTAGTACTTTAAGAGCTACGGCAAAATTCCGCAGCTTTAAAGAAAAGACTAAAAAGGTAAGATAGTATAAATTTGGCGGTGGAAATGATGTCACGCGCAGTAGCGAGAAGAGCGCTCACTACTAATTTAAAGACATGTGGCACTATTTCTTCACCGCTTCTAAGAGGTTGTCCCAAAAGCGATTAAAAGTTTTGGCAATGGCGCCACTCACCGCGCGACCAATATAAAAAACCACTTATGTGGTCTTTAACGGATTACGGTGGCTACGCACATTGCTTATAGGGTTGACTCAAAACTTAAAAAATCGACCTTTTGAGTCAACCCCTTATAAAAACAACTTTCATATTAGGATCAGACATGGAATATAACATAATAAGAGCTTTTAAAAGGAGGGATACTCGTTAAATTCGCAGCTTTTCTTTTTGGTCTAACAATCATTACTTTTTTGAACACAAGATCAGGTGAAAAACCGAATGAGGCGTATGGCTTTCTCAAATTTTTAGACTTTAAGCAAAACGACAAGACATCGGAAAAAAACGTAAAAGGATCGGAGCAATATGATGGCTCTCATGACGCTAGTAGCTTTGACGGCATAGGTGGAGGGGAGTAAGTGTGAAAAAAATGAATAAAAAGTGAGAACGATTAAAGTGTAGCTATTGCGGTGCTCTTTAGTCGTTTTTTTTTATGACAATAGAAAAAAATGAGTTGTAAATTAGAGCGATTCCCCTATGACTTTTCACCCACGACCAACTGAAGCCACCTTGCTATAATAAGTTGGAATAAATAAACCAAAAAATGGGAGAGAGACAGAGTTGAAAAAATTATTTGTGTACTTACTTATTACTTGTATTTTTACAATAGGATGTAGTGCTGAAGAAACGGAGAGTCAAGATGAAATTGATGAGGTTATAGAAAATGAAGAACAAGAATTTGAGCAATTATCTAAGGAGGAGTATGTCGAAACAATAGGTGAGCTGCAGCAAAAAATGCAGAAGGAACTTGAGGAATGGGTTGTTATTTCCCATGACTATTCATCTAATACGTATGTCGAGCAAAATCAGCAACAAATAGATGTCCTTTTATCGGTTGTAGAAAAATATAAGGAACTAGCGGCTCCAGAGGAATTTGCTGAAGTGCAATCTTATTATGTAAAAGGCATGAATTTGTTTGAAGAAGGGTTTGGCTTATATATGGATATGCTAAGAAATCGTGATGAGAGCCTTGAAGAAACAACTAATACTACCTTGAAGGATGGCCAGGACCATTGGAACTATGCTTTTCTATTACTTTCTTTAAAGGAACCTATCCCTATGGGAGATGGAACAATTACGACTGATGATATGATGAGTTTAGATAGACTTGCTGGAATGGATATAGAAAGTGTAATAAATAATATATCGAAAGACGGTAGTGAGTTAGTTGGTAAATGGGGCTTTTATTATGATGATGAATCATTTAATGTCTCTATTATTTTACATAGTGATGGTTCGTATGAAGGCTATCCAAATGATGCGTACCCAGATGATAGTAATGCAATGAAAGGGACATGGTACTACAACTACTTAGTACAGGAATTAGTGATTAGTAACGATGAGTATTTCGAGGATGGAGAATCTATAGAACCACCAAGACCTAATATGATAATGGAAATCCAATCGTTTGTAGATGGGGAATTACTTATGATGGATAAAGAATCACTTAATAGTTTCCTTTACGTTCAAGAAGGAGAAATACGACAAGATAGACCAACTAGTGAAAAAGAGAGTGATGAATCTATAGTAAATAGTGATGGAGAAATTGCACGTGACAGTTCTTATGAGACGCTCATCGGAACATGGAGCTACATGAATCTTGATCATGACGAATATCGTGCCATTTATATTCCTGATAGAGGGGACGGATACTATATGATAAGGACACCAGACTTAAATGTTAATTTTTTTGGAGAGTGGAATTATGATGAAGAGAGCAGTATCCTGACTTTTAGTATAAACAATTATGATTTAGAAAGAGGAGAGTTTTCCGGACAAACCGATCAACTTACATTTCATATTCATTCTCAGGGTGAGTCTGAATTAGAGGTTGAGGAGAGCGGGAACACATTTATTTTGGAAAAAGATTTTTAAATGTAAAGAAGGGACTTAAAGGTAAAATGAACCTTTTTAGAAGGGCAGTGAAAAAGTGGTGTTCTTTCACTTTTTCACTGCCCTAAGCAATGTGCGTAGCCGTCGCAATCGTTTAAAAGCCTGATAGGAGTGTGTTTCTCCTATCAGGCGAGCGACGAGCGAAGCTATTGCAATACAAATAATATAATGTCATTAGCCTAATCGCATTTTAAAATCTTGATAGCCAAATTGTTGGACGATGTGACAATCGCCGTCTTTCGCTTTAATTGCAATAGCTGGAAGCGGCATACCGTTAAAAGTAGTATTTTTGACCATTGAATAAATAGCCATATCTCCAAAGACTAATCGGTCGCCACTTTGTAAAGGCTTATCAAAAGAATAATCACCTATCACGTCTCCTGCAAGACATGTCTGCCCACCAAGACGATATGTGAACGGTTTTTCCCCAGTCTCTCCTGAATTAAATAGAGGAGGTCGGTACGGCATTTCTAACACGTCTGGCATGTGACACGATGCGGAAGTGTCTAAAATAGCAATATCCATTCCATTTTGATGTGTATCAAGCACGGTAGTAATCATGTAACCAGCATCAAGTGCTACTGCTTCTCCTGGTTCAAGGTATACGGATAAACCGTAATTTTCTTGCATTCTTTTTATACATTTTTCTAGTAATGGAATATCATAATCTTCTCTCGTAATGTGGTGACCGCCACCAAAGTTGATCCATTCCATTTGTGGTAGCCACTCCCCAAATTTTTCTTCGACTGCGTGAAGTGTAGTTTCTAAGTCGTCAGAGTTTTGCTGACAAAGCGTGTGAAAGTGTAGCCCTGATACGCCATCAAGTAAATCGGGACGAAAATGCTTCTTAGTTACACCAAAGCGGGAACCAGAAGCACAAGGGTCATATATTTCATGACCGACTTGTGTTGAACATTCAGGGTTAATGCGTAAGCCTACTTTTTTTCCAGCTTGAAGTGCTTTATCTTTAAACTTGTCTAACTGTGAAAAAGAATTAAAAATAATATGGTCACAGATGGAGATGATCTCATCTATTTCATCATCCCGATAGGCAGGGGCAAAGACATGATTTTCTTTGCCCATTTCTTCATGCCCGAGACGAGCTTCAAATAGACCACTAGCAGTAGTGCCATTTAAATATTCTCCGATTAACGGATACATAGCAGTCATGGAGAATGCTTTTTGTGCTAACACAATTTTACAGCCAGTTCGTGCCATAACACCATTTAGTATCTTTAAGTTTTTTTCCACTAGTGCTTCGTCTACTACATAACACGGTGTCGGTAATTCCTCAAAACGCATTTATTTACTATACTCCGGCTCTTTAATAGGCTCTGCATCAACAAGCTCTGGATCAAAACTTTCTTGCCAAGGTAGGCCCCATTTATTTAGTGCTTCCATGAATGGATCTGGATCGAATTCTTCAATGTTGTATACGCCAGGTTTATTCCAAGTGCCATTCATGAGCATCATTGCACCGATCATTGCTGGTACACCAGTCGTATAAGAAACTGCTTGAGAGCCAACCTCTTGGAAGCATGCCTCATGGTCGCATACATTATAGACATAATACGTTTTGTCTTTTCCGTCCTTTTTCCCTTTAAAAATACAACCGATGTTCGTTTTCCCTTTCGTACGTGGACCTAATGAAGCTGGATCAGGAAGTAACGCTTTTAAAAATTGAAGTGGAATGATTTCTTTTCCTTCATACTCAATTGGCTCGATAGATGTTAAGCCAACATTTTCGAGACACTTTAAATGTGTGAGGTAGCTCTCACCGAATGTCATAAAGAAACGAATTCTCTTGATACCAGGAATATTTACTGCTAAAGATTCAAGCTCTTCATGATACAGAAGATACATATCCTTTTCGCCGACTTCAGGGAAGTTGTACGTACGCTTAATTTCCATAGGCTTTGTTTCAATCCATTCACCATTTTCCCAGTAACGTCCATTGGCAGATACTTCGCGAATGTTGATTTCAGGATTGAAGTTTGTTGCAAAAGGATAGCCGTGATCGCCCGCATTACAATCGAGAATATCTATATATTCAATCTCATCAAAATGATGTTTTAACGCATAGGCAGAGAATACGCCAGTAACACCTGGATCAAAGCCTGAACCTAGAAGAGCTGTAATCCCAGCTTTTTCGAAGCGTTCGCGATAATCCCACTGCCATTTGTATTCAAACTTCGCTGTATCTTCTGGCTCGTAATTAGCAGTATCTAAATAATTTGTTTTCGTTGCTAAGCACGCATCCATAATTGTTAAATCTTGATAAGGTAAAGCTAAGTTCATCACAACATCAGGCTTCACTTCTTCGATTAATGCAATTAACTCGTCTACATTATTCGCATCTACCTGTGCCGTTGTAATTTTTGTTTTTCCACCGTCTAGTTTCGCTTTTAGGTCATCACATTTTGATTTCGTACGACTTGCAATACAAATCTCCTCGAAAACCTCACTGTTTTGAACGCATTTGTGGATCGCAACTGTTGCTACGCCACCACAACCAATAATAAGTGCTTTTCCCATTCATATCTCTCCTTACAATTAGATTTTCTAAGAGGTATTACTTAACAACCTAACTAGCGTGATTGAAACTACTTAGGATATTATTGCAAAACCCCTTCATTCTTTTCCCAACAAAAAAACAAGTGTAAACGCATTTGCGCACAACACTTGTTATAGATATATTAGTCATATTAATAGAGCTTAAATTACATGACAATAGTCATCATTACTACCATAAAAACTATGTTAGTTTATGATAGAAAGCTCTTTAATATTCAATATACCATTGTTGGATCAGAGTCTATACAGCAGTTAATTACTTTTAGTACTCTTATTGACCGTTTCACAAGTTGATGTGCGTAAGCACTGGTTGTAAAGTAACCAACTTATAAAATTTGAGCTTCTAACTCAATCAATAAGGCAAACTAGTTGCCAATCGGCATTTGACCCGGCTGTCCGCATGGCCTAGACTTCCTAAGAAAGGAGTGGTCAAAATTATCTGCTAGGAAAGACCTGTTATGTCGAATATTAGCTTTCCATTTTAACGCCCCTTAAGATTATCAACATCTATTAAAAATAGCAATAGAAAATTTAAAATTAAGAAAAAAAATTGACTACAGCTAATGGGGACGGATCTCGTTTGCCAAATAAGGATAAATCATATTAGTTATTAAAGTATTAAAATTTATAGTAGGATTTTTATAATATGTATGGAACTCTATATAGTGAGAGCGCTTTCCTCATAAACCGAAAGCGCTTCGGATGAAATGGAAAGACCTTCACTATGAAATACTGTATTTGGTTGCAAAAGAAAAAAGAAGGGAGAATCAATACAGAATGAAACAACGGGTACTCGGAAGCACTGGCAAGACAATTTCTGAAATTGGACTAGGTTCTTGGCAGCTAGGGAATGCGAAAGATTGGGATGTCATGTCTGAAAAGGAGGGCATCGAACTTGTACACCATGCATTAAGCCTAGGGTGTAACTTTTTCGATACCGCGCCAAATTATGGTTTAGGAAAGAGCGAAGAAATACTCGGAAAAGCATTAAAAGGTAAACGGAATGAGGTAATCATTAGTAGTAAATTCGGTCATCAAGATGATGGCAGCATTAATTTTGATCCTCATGAAATAGAAAACTCTGTTCATAAAAGTTTAAAAAGACTCCAAACAGATTATCTGGATACACTTCTTTTACATAATCCACCGTTTGAATACTTAAATGGAGGTAGTCATCATTTTGAGGTGCTTGAGAAGTTAAAAAGGGAAGGGAAGATACTATCTTACGGTGCCTCTGTAGATTCGAGCAAAGAGATGTTTCAAGTAATCGAAACGACAAACAGTCAAGTGATGGAAGTCATGTTCAATATTTTTCACCAAGAGACGAGTGAAGCGTTTAAAGCTGCAAAGGAAAATGGGATTGGTCTCATTATTAAGGTGCCGTTAGACTCTGGATGGCTCTCTGGTAAATATGGATCAAATAGCACCTTTACTGATATAAGAAGAAGGTGGAGCAAAGATATTATTGAAAGAAGAACAAACATGCTTAAGGAGATAAAGAAAATCGTAGATCCGAGCCAAAGTCTGACACAAAGCGCACTCCAATTTATCCTTGCTCATGAGGAGGTATCAACCATTATTCCAGGAGCAAAAAATATCATACAGTTAAATGAAAATGTTTCAGCAAGCCAAGGTATGATGGACGAAACTAAAGTGGAACAGCTAAAATCACTTTGGAAAAAGCACTTACAAAATAATAGCCTTCCATGGTAAAAATCATAAGCATCAAAATTGTCATGTCGAAAAGGAGGAACGACCATGTCTAAAACTGATATAGTACATAGCTATTCTTTTTATCAAGACCGATTAGAAGATGATCAAGCCGTATACCTTACAAGTGAAAACTTTGAGGTGAAAGGAGATGGCCAAGCTGATGATACGTCAGCAATTCAAGCGGCAATTAATCAAGTAAAGGATACGTTTAATTTTGGAATTGTTTTTGTTCCAGAAGGAATTTATCGCATAAGTGAGACAATATATATTCCGAAAGCGGTACGTTTAATAGGTTATGGTAAGAAACGACCTACATTCATTCTCGGTGAGAATACTCCAGGCTTCCAAGAGGAGGTGCCGAGCGATAAAGGGCGAGCAAATTATATGTTTTGGTTCACTGACACTGTTCCAAAAGAAGGTGAAGAGGTAAAGGATGCAAATGCGGGCACTTTTTATAGTGCACTGTCCAATATTGATATTAAAATAAGCAAGGGGAATCCCTCAGCTGTTGCACTTAGAACACATTTTGCCCAGCATTCTTTTATTGCGCATGTAGACATTCATATCGGAGATGGTAAGGCAGGTATTTTTGATGTTGGAAATGAAATTGAAGATGTACGATTTTTTGGTGGTGATTATGGTATTTATACGACAAAAACTTCACCAGCATGGCCGTTTATGATGGTAGATACATATTTTGAAGGACAGCGTAAAGCTGCTATTCAATCCAAGGAAGCAGGATTAACGATTACACGGATGGTTGCCAAGAATACACCGACAGTCATTGAAACGACGGAAGGTTTTTATGAGAAATTATATATTGAAGATAGTCGATTTGAAAACATTAGTGGGCCTGCATTAGTAATCAGTAATGAGCATAATTCATTTACCCAAGTTAATGTACGCAACGTATCGTGCAGTAGGGTGGCAATGTTTGCACAATTTCGAGAAAGTGAGAAAAAAGTGGAAGGGCGAATCACAGATTACAAAGTAAGGACATTGACTCATGGTGTTTGTATGGAAGATATAGATGCAGCAGCGGATATACAAACGATATACGATTTCAAAGAATTAGACCATTTTTCATTAAACATACAATCTAATATCCCATCGTTACCGCCAATGAGCACGTGGGTAAATATTAAGACACTAGGGGCTATTGGTGACGGAGAATGTAACGATACGGAGGCAATCCAAAAAGCGATAGATACGTATCGGACCATTTATCTCCCGCAAGGCTGTTATGTCGTAAATGATACGATCACGTTAAGAGAGGATACAGTACTCATTGGCTTAAACCCTATCTCTACCCAAATAATCGTGAAAGACAATACAGAAAGCTTTAGTGGCTTTGGAGCACCAAAACCATTACTTGAGGCACCAAAAGGCGGAGCAAATATCGTATTCGGAATTGGTTTGGATACTGGAGCGAGAAATACGCGAGCTGTCGGTTGTAAATGGATGGCTGGAGCAGAGTCCTATATGAATGATGTGAAATTTATGGGCGGTCATGGAGCGATGAGCAAGGACTTATCTTATGTGCCTTTATACAATGACAGCCGTACAGCTGATTATAACCCCGACCTCAGATGGGACTCACAATATTGGAGTCTTTGGGTAACTAATGGTGGAGGCGGTGTATTCAAGGATATTTGGACAGCAAGCCCATACGCTTCGGCAGGATTGTATGTTTCTCATACCGATACGCCTGGATATATTTATGCAATGTCCGTAGAGCATCACGTGCGGAATGAAGTGAAGTTTAAGGATGTAGAAAATTGGCAGGCACTAGCTTTACAATTTGAAGAGGAAGCAGCTGAAAGTACAAATTGCTTGCCGCTTGAATTACAAAATTGTAAGAATATCACTTTCGCAAATTTATATTTCTTTAGGACGATTTGGCTAGATACTCCATATCCATATGCGATGAAAACGTGGGACTGCGAAAGTTTAGAACTTTTAAATGTGCATAATTTTACTCAAGTGAAGTACACGATGGACAATGTATTGTTTGATGTGAATACAAGCACAGAAGTTCGACCTTGGCAAATTAGTAGACTATTCTTGAGTGGAAAACAAAATAAAACGAATAAAAATAGGATATCAGAAAGACATGACTCCTTTGAGAAGCTAGCAGGTGGTTTTGAGTTTGTTGATGCGATGTGTCAGGATAGTAAAGGGAATTTATTCTTTGTTGATTCGCGCTTGAAGCGGATATATAAGTGGTCTGCTAAAGAAGAATGTTTAAGCTTGGTAACAGATATTCATCACCGCCCTAGGTCGATTGCATGTGATGAAGAAGATCGTCTTCTTGTTGTTGTGGAGTATTTCCCATCAAAAGGTGCAACGATAAATGGAAAGCCTGAAGTTTATTCGAAAACAGAGGATGCTAAAGGATCCTCCTATAGCTTCTGGTATAATACCGGCTCAACAATAAAAGTATACTCTATTGACCCTAATAAACCAGAAGAAAGCATGCAAGTGTTAGAGACGAGGCCACTAGCTTCTGTAGAAACTGTGAAAAAGGCCTTATACCCTGCAAACCGCTGGAGGGATAGTGGTGACTTCCTAACCGCAACTGTGGAAGAGCCGCAAGAGTGTTATGTAGCTGAGGACGGCGTGACAATCATACCTGTAACATATGATTTAATGAGGGCATGCTCTTTACTTGAAGCATATCCAGAAAAGCATTTTTATGGAGTAGATGAATATTATAAACGCACCGTAAAATATGATGTAACAGCTAACGGACTTTTGACTAACCCTAGAATATTGATAGAAAAGGGCGAATTTAACGTCGCTACTGACATAAAAGGGAACATTTATGTTCCAGACGGAGAAATATATGTCTTTAATAAAGACGGGGAAATACTAAAAGAGTTAAAAGTGCCTGAAAGGCCAGCGTGTATCCTATTTAGTAACCAGCAAGAAAATGACCTTTTCCTTTACATGACAGCACGCTCATCCTTATATAAGACAAGGATCTCGTTAGCTAACAATAAGGATAATGAAGAATAATAGAGCACGTTGTACATGTGAGAAGGTGCCTTAAATATTAGTGGTAAAAACTAAGGAAGCACGGAATGCTAGATTTAAAACAGAGGGAGAATTTACGGTTTAAAGAAAAAAACGTTAGTAACAGCTTGATAAAGCTGCTATTAACGTTTTTTCTTATATGTTGTAAAATTAGATATGAATTGACTTATACACAAATGAAAAGAGGAGAAGTGTATGAACCTAGTATGGAAAGGAATTTATAAAAGTGTTGACCAACTTCCGAAAGGAGATTTACCTGAACGAGCGGTGAAATTTAAGGAACCTGATAATTTGGTGCAATTAAACATAATCGCTTCATTATTTGTTATACCTGTTTTAATACTCATTGCTATTGCAGTTTTTCTTAAATTTGTAATAGCGGGAGGAGAAGTTACTTTTACGGTCTTTAATCTTTGGGGATTTCTTTTAGCCTTTTTAATGATATTGCCTCATGAAATGCTGCACGCAATGCTATTTCCAAAAGGTAAAGAGGTAGAGTTATGGGTAAGTCCAAAAGCGATGGCGGCATTTGTCGTATGTACGGCTCCCATATCAAAAGGGAGATTTATTTTCCTGAGTCTATTACCTAATATAGTATTTGGTTTTATTCCATTAGTAGTGTGGATAGTTCTTCCTGTAGGAGGCGCAATAGAAAATATATTATTTTCATTTGCAACATTAAGCTTATTATTTGGGGTCGGGGATTATTTAAATGTTTTCAATGCAGCACGCCAAATGCCAAATGGAGCACTCACACAATTGTCCGGAATGAATTCTTATTGGTTTATGCCTGAAGAAGAACAAAAAGCACAGTAAGGAAAAAATAATTATTCATACATAGCATGAAGCGGTTCTTCATCTTTTGATTGATAAAGAAAAAGAACCGTATTTGGAGGGCACTGAAAAAGTGGTGTTCTTTCACTTTTCCAGTGTCCCCAAGCAATGTGCGTAGCCGTCGCAATCTTTTAAAAGCCTGATAGGAGTGGGTTTATCCTATAAGGCGCGCGACGAACGTAGCCATTGCAACACAAATAAAAGGCACTGAAAAAGTGGTGTTCTTTCACTTATCCAGTGTCCTCCCGTTTTTGTGTTTTCTTAAGTCTAAAACTATGTCTATCTTCCCGTGTAATGATTATTTATAGCCATAATTCCTCCGCCAAATCTCCTATTTAAGTCATCTTACTATATATACACTTGCTATTAGAAAAGTAATAAATTAACATGAGAATATACGTTCGATTCGTGTTTTGCCTTATATGAAAATTTTATAAAGGAGAGTTAAACAATGGAAAAATATAAAGTCGTGAAGATACCTGCTTACCGTGCAATAGGATTAAAGTGGGAAGGGTCTTGGTCTGAAATAAGTGGGTTAAAAGAGGTAATTCAAGAGGCTGGCGATCGGCGGGAAGAATTAAGTCATATCGTTGCCCCCGTTGTTCAGTTAGGGCTATCCTATCACACTAGACAAGACGGATTTACCCATTATTCAGCTTATGAGGTTACGAGAGAGCAAGAAGTACCAGATGGAATGATAGAAATCGATATTCCAGAAATGACATACTTAGTTACGAATCATAAAAAAGGCGGAAATATCGGAAAAACATATGACGATATCGCTCAATATTTAAAGGAAAGTAATTATGAACCATATCGAGACGAAACAGTTCCATTTGAAAACTTACCAATTAAACATGAAAAGTATCCACTCGATAGGGATTTAGACGATCCCCATTTTGAGATTTTGATTCCTATAGAAAAGAAAGAGAAGGATATGTAATACGTGTGACCGTAAAAAAAGCTAGAATATTTATGTTTAACGGTGTAATATATTCTAAATATCATTTTTACAAGTTGATGAATGCAAGGGGGAAGGATCCATCCACAGAGAGGAAGAAAGGATACTTGTTCTACTCTCGCTAGATAAAGAAGGATTAATGCTTTCAAAGAAACGAAGCCTTTAAGTTTTTTGAATATTACAACGAATAGAGGTTGATGAAAGTTGACAATGGATGCGAAAAACCTTCCAATGAATGAATTACCTGTGAAAGAACCGACAATTTTTGATCATGTAGGGAATAAAATAATCACAGACGATCGAAAAATTGACATTATTGCCAGAATTAAAGAGCCACTAATCGTCCTTCTCGGTAATGTGTTAAGCGAAGAAGAGTGTGATCAACTCATAAGCTTGTCAAAGGATAGAATTGAGCGATCTAAAATTAGTAATAAAAGTGTTCATGACTTGAGAACGAGTAGTAGCATGTTCTTCGATGATGCAGAAAATGATGTTGTGTCGACAGTCGAAAAAAGAGTTTCACAAATTATGAAAATTCCAGTAGACCACGGAGAGGGAATCCAAATTTTAAATTATGCAATTGGGCAGGAGTATAAGGCACACTACGATTATTTTTCGTCAGGTAATAGTAAAGTCAATAACCCAAGAATTAGTACACTTGTGATGTACTTAAATGATGTAGAAGCTGGTGGAGAAACATACTTTCCAAAGCTGAATTTTTATGTTGCACCGAAAAAAGGGATGGCTGTATATTTCGAATAC